>VXQP01000084.1 GCA_009838965.1 Chloroflexota bacterium
CGTGAGCTGGGTTCAGACCGTCGTGAGACAGGTCGGTCTCTATCCGCTGTGGGCGCAGGAAGTTTGAGGGGAGCTTTCCCTAGTACGAGAGGACCGGGAAGGACGTACCTCTGGTGTTCCGGTTGTCCCGCCAGGGGCACTGCCGGGTAGCTATGTACGGAACGGATAAGCGCTGAAAGCATCTAAGTGCGAAGCCGGCCCCAAGATGAGACTTCCCACCCCGAGAGGGGGTAAGGCCGCAGAGAGACTATCTGCTCGATAGGCCGCGGGTGTAAGCGCAGCAATGCGTTCAGCCGAGCGGTACTAATCGGCCGAGGACTTGACCATATACGCTCCTGCTCCTCTGCTCGTTCGATTTCCCTTGTTAGCCTGCAAAGGCGCCGCCTTCGCCTTCCCTTGTGTTCCGGTGTCTTCGGTGCGGGGTGGAGCAGTGGCAGCTCGTCGGGCTCATAACCCGAAGGTCCCAGGTTCGAGTCCTGGCCCCGCTACCAACCTTCCTGTTCGAGCGCTCCGCATCGGGGTGTTCCTGCTTAAATCGCCCACGTCTCAGGGTGACACGTCCGCTCGGCCCTGTGCTACGCTCCGCGTGACCCGTTCGGTCAGAAGGAGCCGCGCCATGGAGTACGCAGGCCGCCTGCACCGTTTCGCGGCGTTCATCATCGACGCCATCGTTATCTCGGTAGTCATCGTGGTCCTGGATGCGCTCGGCGTCATCGACATAGGCGAGCCCAGCGCCACAGACCAAGTCCTGGAAGCCGTCATCAGCTTTGGCTACTACATCCTGCTTACTGCCGCGTTCGGGGCCACACTGGGCAAGATGGCGCTCGGGATGAGGGTGGTCGATGAAAGCGGCCAGAAGGCGGGCTTCCTGAAGGTGCTCGTCAGGGAGACCATCGGGAAGATAGTCTCAGCCATCGTTGTCTTCTTGGGTTTCATCTGGATACTGTTCGACGGCAACCGACAGGGCTGGCACGACAAGATAGGAGGAACGTTCGTGGTGAAGGCGCGATAGGCGTCCCATCACCCCGGATCCCGAACCACAAGCAATCCCGGCAAGGTCGGAGCAAGGAGTTGCACCATGGAGTACGCAAGCCGCCTGCAACGTCTCATCGCGTTCATAATCGACGTCATCATCCTGGCCGTCATCGTCGGAGTCCTGACCGCGATCGGGATCGTCGAGTTTGCTCTCACTGAAGAGGGTGAAGTCTCCAGGACAGACAACCTCATCCAGGCACTCATCGTGGTGGCCTATTACGTCATCCTCACCGTTGCCTTCGGCGCCACGCTGGGCAAGATGGCGATGGGCATGAAGGTGGTGGACAGCGACGGCAACAAGGCCGGAGCCGGCCCTGTGCTCATCAGGGAGGTCATCGCGCGAGCGGTGGGTGGCCTCCTCACCGTCGTGGTAGGCGCAAGCATCGGTCAACTCGTGGGGCTTGCCGTCGCCATCATCATCGTCATCATGATCCTGTTTGACGAGAGGCGGCAGGGCCTGCACGACAAGGTTGGCGGGACGTTCGTGGTGAAGGCCCGATAGCGTCGAAGAACGGCGCATCCATGCGCTTTCCCACAACTGCATACGGGAGAACGGCAGCACGCCTGGTGTGTGCTGCCGTTCTGCGTTAAATCGTTGAGCCGATGCCCAGCACGTCCATGTGGAACCACTGCCACGGACCAAACTCCAGCACGTGCAGCACGTACTCCTGCGGCATCTTCACCGTGAGCAGCAGGAGCAGCACGAGCGCGAGGCCCACGTATCCTCGCACCTCGAACCGGCGGAACCTGCCCGCCGTCGCGAGGTGGTAGAGGAAGAACAACTCGAACAGGTTGGGGAAGACGAACAGCACCCAGCGTGCGCTAGTGACCTCCAGGACGACTACTCCGGCGACGCGGTAGCAGAAGAGCGCGATGCTCGTGAATCGGGCGAGGCGGTTCTCCCACTGCAGCGATACGGCGGCGGCGAACGCGAGCATATAGGTGTCGAGCAGTTTGTCGGCCGACGTGTAGTTGGAGAAGTCGCCCACGCCGATCAGGCCGATGATGACGACGTCCATGGCATCGGCAACGATGGCGGCAATCATGCCGCCGAACGGCCACCGGATGATGGCGACCGGCACCGCAAGGCGGATGAGGATGGCTACGATGGGGCCCACTGCGCTCCTGCGTCTGCCCGTCAGGGTAGAATCCGCGCAACTGTAGCACGCACTGGAGGCTCACCATGCCGGAGTTCCTAGATGTCGTCCGCAGCCAGCGGGGCACCGCATACTACAAACCCGATCCGATACCGGACGACGTACTGGACCGGATACTGGAGGCGGCGACGCGCGCTCCCAGCGGGAGCAACCGCCAGCCGTGGCGGTTCATCGTGCTACGCGACCGCGAAGTGAAACGGCGCATGGGCGAGCTGTACCTGGAGGCGCAACAGCGAATGACGGGCGGAACGTCGGCCAGCGCGCCCGGAGAGACGCCCGCCCATTTCAGCGGCGCCATGGAGGACGTGCCGGCACTGGTGATGTTCTGCGTGGAGCGGTGGAAGATGCGGGGCAGCGAGTCGTATCGCGGCGCGTCAATCTATCCGTCGGTGCAGAACCTGATGCTGGCAGCAGCGTCGTTCGGGCTCGGCACGCGCCTCACGACGGTCTGGCAGCACTGCTACGAGGACGTGGCAGCCCTGCTCGGCGTGCCGGACGAGTGGGAGATGATGGCGCTGATCCCGATCGGCTACCCGGCCCCGCCGGACCACCTGGGCGGCAGCCGCCGCAAGCCCATCTCCGAGGTCACGTACTACGACAAGTGGGGAAACGCCGGGGCGTAGGAGCGGGAGCTACTCGGCCATCGCAGCGGCGACGGTCTCGACCTCTTCGAGGAGCGCGCTGAGCATGTCCGCTTCCTCGACGATGCGCGCCTTCTGACCCTTGCGGAAGATGATGGCGCGCCCGTTGCCCGCGGCTATGCCGACGTCCGCGTCCTTCGCCTCGCCGGGGCCGTTTACCTCGCAGCCCATCACGGCGACCTTCACCGAGGTGTCCATGCCCTTCAGCATCTCGTCGACGGTGTTGGCGAGCTTGCGGATGTCCACGTCGGCGCGCCCGCAGGAGGGACAGGCGACCATCTGCACGCCCTTCTTGCGGAGATCCAACGCCTTCAGGATCTCGTAGCCGACCTCGACCTCCTCACGTGAGTCGTCGCTGAGCGAGACGCGGATGGTGTCGCCGATGCCGTCGTAGAGGAGCGTTCCGAGGCCGATTGCGCTGCGTATGGAGCCGGAGCGCGCGGTGCCGGCCTCGGTGATGCCGAGGTGGAAGGGGTACGGCACCATCTTCGCGAGCTTCCGGTACGCCTCCACGGTGGTGTCGATGTCGTAGGCCTTGAGCGATATCTTGATGAGGTCGAAGTCGAGGTCCTCGAGCAGTTGTATCTCCCAGAGGCCGGTCGCGACCATGTGGTCGACGACGGAGACCTCCTCACCCTCGCCAGAGGCCGACGAGCCCTTGACGAGGCGGTTGACGCCGTCAGCGTGGCGGTGCTGGCCGCGCGTGACGCCTATCGCGCCGACCGGCGGCAGGCTGCCGAAGTTGACACCGATGCGGATGGGGGTCTGGCGGGCCTTCGCCTCACGGACGACCGTGCGCACCTTCTCGGCGTCACGGATGTTGCCGGGGTTCAGCCGCAGGCAGTCGACGCCCTGGTTGAGTGCTTCGAGCGCGAGCTGGTAGTGGAAGTGGATGTCTGCGACGACGGGGATGGAGACCTGGCGCTTGATGGCGCCGAGCGCCTGCGCGGCCTCCATGTCCGGCACGGCGCAGCGGATGATCTCGCAGCCGACCTCCTCGAGGCCGTGTATCTGCGCGACCGTGGCCTCGACGTCACGGGTGTCGGTCTTGGTCATGGACTGGACGCTGACCGGGGCATCCCCGCCGATCTTGACGTCTCCCACCCACACAGGTTTGGTTACGCGGCGTGCCATGCTCGGCTCCCCTCAGGTTGCTGGCACCTATGATACACCCGCCCGATGTGTGACACCCGCCACTTACACGAACGCCTGTACGTACGATACGCTGTGCTTGGCGGGGCCTGAGCCGCGAAGTCTTTCCGCCAGGAAAGCGACACATTGCGACACAATTCCCGAAAACGATTGCCGTTCCACTCCTGGCGGTCTTCTGTCCAGGAGTAAAGGAACTGTCGCACAGCTGTCGCGTACTGTCGTAACTGTGTTGGAAATCGTCTGATGCTCGTCGCGTTGCCGTCGCATCATGTCGCACGCACTGCGTGCGGCCTTATTCCCTCTCCTGAAGAGAAGAGAACGGGTGCTCATGCGAAGAGGCGCTGGATGTCGTTCACGGAGATCATGACTATCGCGCCGATGAGGAGCGCGAAACCGGCGGCGTGGACGAAGCGCTCCTTCTCCGGCGCGAGGCGGCGTCCGCCGCGCACGATCTCCACCAGTACGAATGCGATGCGCCCTCCGTCCAACGCGGGGAAGGGGATGAGGTTGATGATGGCGAGATTGATGGAGAGGAGCGCCGTCCAGAGGATGAGCGGGCTGATGCCGGACTCGGCGACGTCGCCCGTCATCTGTGCGATGCCGATGGGCCCGGCTACCTGGATGGAGGATGCGCCCGCTACCCAGCGCGAGACCTCGTTGCGGAAGAGCAGGAGTATCTCGCCGATCTGGACGAAGCTCGCGCGGAATGCGGCGAGCGGGCCCATGGAGCGGGTCTCCTCCGGGTAGACATCGACGGCCAGGCCGTCCAGCGCATCCTCGTCCGGCGGCAGTTCCAGTGTGACGATGGCGCCGTCGCGCAGCACCCTCACCTCGACCGGCTCGGCGGGCGACTCCTGTACGACGGCGATGAGAGCGATCTGCGGGCTGTCCTCGTTGAGTACGCGACGCTCGCCGACGGAGAGGAGGAGGTCGTTAGGCAGCAGGCCGCTCTGTGCAGCCATCGAGCCGGACGCCACCGACGCGACGGTGAGCCGGGCGTCGGTGAGGAAGATGCCGACGGCGCCCTGCCCTTCGGGCGGGTCGACGCGTACGTCCGGGATGCGCAGCGCAACGAGCCGCCCGCGACGCTCGACCGTCCATGCCGTGTCCGCGCCCAGGCGGAGGTTGATGGCCATGAGGAGGTCTGAGGAGTTGTCGATGCGCCTGCCGTCGGCGTCGCGGATGAGGTCTCCCGCCTCGACGCCCGCCTGCTCGGCAGGAGAACCGGGCGCGACGCTGAGTACGGTCACGTCGGTCACCGGCACCGGCTGCGGGGTCATGAAGACAACGGTGAGCAGGAGCACGGGGAGCACGGCGTTCATCGCGGAGCCCGCCCCGAGGATGAACAGCCGCTGCCAGGCGCTCTTGCCCGCGAAACTGGCGGGCGCGGAGGGGTCCTCCTCGCCGAGCATCCGCACGAACCCGCCGAAGGGGAGGAAGTTGAGCGAGTAGGTGGTGCCTCCGCGTGTGAAACCGAATGCGCGTGGGGGCATGCCAACGCCGAACTCCAGCACCTGCACCCGGGCGAGTCTCGCGGCGAAGAAGTGCCCCAGCTCGTGCACGATGATGAGGGAACCGAGGACGATGAGGAAGAGAAGGACGGTCATAGCCCTGACCGTAGCGGAGCGTCAGCCAACGCCCGCCGCTGCCGCAGCCTCGCGGCGCGCCCAGGCGTCGGCCTCGAGCACGGCTTCGGGGGTCGAAGCGTCGAACGACTCGTGCCTGTCGAGCACGCTCTGCACGATGCGGTGGATATCGCCGAACCCGATGCGACCGTCGAGGAAGTAGTGCACGGCCTCCTCGTCGGCGGCGCTGAGCACAGCCGGGTAGGTCTGCTCCCTGCGCCCCGCCGCAACCGCGGTGGCGAAGCAGGGGTAGCGCGCGGGGTCAAGGGGTTCGAATGTGAGCGACGGCCACGCGAGCGGGTCGTAGCGCGGCAGGTTGCCGTTGTCGAGGCGGGCAGGGTACGCAAGCGCGGCCTGTATGGGGAGCCGCATGTCTGGCGGGCCCATCTGCGCCTTCACCGAGCCGTCCGCGCACTCGATCATGGAGTGGATCACGCTCTGGGGATGGACGACGACCTCGATCCGGTCGAACGGGATGTCGAACAGCCAGCGGCTCTCGATGACCTCGAAACCCTTGTTCATCAGCGTGGAGGAGTCGATGGTGATCTTGCGCCCCATGACCCAGGTGGGGTGCGCGAGCGCCTCGGCGGGGGTGACGCCGACTATCTCGTCCAGCGGGCGCGTGCGGAACGGGCCGCCGGACGCGGTGATGATGAGCCTGCGCACCGGCTCGTCCTCGCCGCGCATGCACTGCCAGATGGCGGACGGCTCGCTGTCGACGGGCAGGAGCGGCGCACCATGCTTCGCGGCGGCGCGGGTGACGAGCTCGCCCGCCATGACGACGACCTCCTTGTTGGAGAGCGCGACGGCCTTCCCTGCGCGGAGCGCGTTCAGCGTGGGGACGAGGCCCGCGCGGCCCGTCGTTGCAACCATCACGAGGTCGACGTCGGACTCGGTGACCATCTCCTCAGGCGGCACGAGGGAGACGCCATCGCCGCCGACGCTGCCGCGTCCTTCCTCGCACCAGACCATGCGCGGTTTGAACTCAGCGATCTGTTCCGCGAGCAGGTCGAGGTTGCGCCCAGCCGACAGCCCGGCGACTCGGAAGTCGCCCGGCAGGGCGCGCACCACGTCCAACGTCTGCGTGCCGATGGAGCCGGTCGAGCCGAGTACGACGATGTTCTTCATGGCTGGCCTGCGGTCCGCCTTCAGTAGATGCCGCCTGCGCGCTGCTGCTCGCGGATGTACAAGATGATCTGCTCCAGTTCCTCGTCGGATACCCCCACTATAGGCGGCATGTCGCCAAAGAACCAGTGATGCTGGGGAACGCCGTTGCGCACTGCGCGCCGTATGGAGTGGTCGTCGTGGTGCCACGGCACGTAGTAACCATGGACGAGCGGAGGGCCAGTCTCCGTGCCCAGTGCTCCCGTGCCGTGGCAGGTCGCGCAGTTGGCGTCGAAGGCCTTCTGCCCCGACGGAGTCTCCTCCCCACACGCCAAGGCCCCTGCCAGCAGCAGGAGCGTCAGCACACCTAGGAACACACGCAGGCCATTCATGCGCTTCACCAGACCTGCGCGGCGACGTAGACGAGGGGGAATACGGGCACCAGGCTGTCCAGCCGGTCCAACAGGCCACCGTGGCCAGGGATGAGGCGTCCCGAGTCCTTCGCGTCCGCCAGCCGTTTGACCTTCGATTCGAGCAGGTCGCCCGCCTGCGCGACGACGCCGACGCCCAGCCCCAGTGCGATCGCGGGGAGGAGGCGGCTCTCGATGTCATCGATCAGGACGACGAGCGCGGCAGCAGCGGCAGCAGCGCCGAGCAGTCCGCCGACAGCGCCCTCCCACGTTTTGCCTGGCGAGATGGACGGTGCGAGTTTGCGGCGACCTACCGCCCTGCCGGCGGCGTAGGCGCTCGTGTCGGTCGCGAACGTCACGAGGAACGCCAGCGCCGTCCACTGCAAACCGGCATCGTCGAGGCGCAGAGCGATGAGCGCCGCGAACGGCAGGGCAACCCAGGCGACGGCCGCTAGGACGCGCACGCCATCGAGGACAACGGGGCCTCCGCCGCGTATCGTCCGGGCGCGGCGCAGCAGGTCGAGCATCTCGCGGAGCGCGATCAGCGCCGCGACGACGGCAACCGCTGCGAATACGAGTCCGCCGGCCCAGAGGACGAGGAAGAGGAGCGGGAGTCCGACTGCCGCACTGGCGACGCGGAGGCGCAACTCGCTCCGCGGGCGGGCGTCCATCAGTCCTCTTCGGGCAGAGCGCCGAACCGGCGGCGGCGGCGCTTGTACTCGTTGAGCGCGCGCTCCACTTCCACATCGTCAAAGTCGGGCCAGTAGGCGGGGGTCTGGTAGTACTCGCTGTAGGCGGCCTGCCAGATGAGGAAGTTGCTCAGGCGCTGCTCCCCGGCGGTGCGGATGATGAGGTCGGGATCGGGTACGTCGGGCAGATAGAGGTTCTCGCGGATGAGGTCCTCGGTGATGTCGTGCGGGGCGACGCCAGCGGCGATAACGCGACGCACGGCACGGACTATCTCCGTGCGTCCGCCGTAGTCGAAGGCGACGCAGAGATTCATGCCGGTGTTGCTTGCGGTGCGTTTCACCGCTTCGCGAGTGGCGTCGGCGAGGCTGGCGGGTATCTGGTCGAGCTCCCCGAGGTGCCGGATGCAGACGTTGCGCTTGTGCAGTTCGTCCACGCACTCGCCGATGACGGACTGCATGAGGTCGAGGAGGCCGTTGACCTCGGAGGTGGGGCGGTTCCAGTTCTCGGTGGAGAAGGCAAAAAGAGTCACGAACTCGACGCCGGCGGAGTCGAGCGTCTGGAGGACCCTTTGGAGATTGTCGGCGCCCGCCCGGTGACCGGCGAGGCGCGGCAACCCCCGCTCGTTCGCCCACCGGCCGTTGCCGTCCATGATGATGGCGATATGCCTGGGGGCGCCGGGATCTGCGTGAAGCGATGCGCTCCTCTCAGGTACGGCACGCGTCATAAGCGGCCTAGACCTCCATCAACTCGGATTCCTTCTTGTTGCTGACCTCGTCCGCCCTGGCGATGTGCTGATCCGTGGTCTTCTGGAGCTGGTCCTGATCGCGGCGGAGCTCGTCCTGGGATATCTCCTTGTTCTTCTCGAGCCCGCGCAGGTGCTCGAGCGCATCGCGGCGGACGTTGCGGATGGCGACGTGCGCTTCCTCCCTGAAGCGGTGCAGGCGCTTGACCATCTCCTGCCGGCGCTCCTGGGTCATCATGGGGATGGGCAGGCGGATCACCGTGCCGTCGTTACTGGGCGTCATGCCGAGGTCGGCGCGCATCAGTTCCTTCTCGATGGCGCTGAGCGTCGAGCGGTCGAAAGGCTGCACGACGAGCAGGCGCGGGTCGGGCGCGTTGATGGTCGCGACCTGGTTGAGGGGCATCGCCGTGCCGTACAGTTCGACCCGGACGGAATCGAGCATGGCAGCGTTGGCGCGTCCCGTGCGGATGGTGTCGGCCTCGTGGCGGAGTACCTCGACGGACTTGTCCATCCGTTCCGCAGCGTCCTCCAGGATGAGTTGCACCTCTTCGTTGTCGTCAGCCATGTGCGAACCTCTCCGATCGTCCTGCCGGTCAGACGGTAACCGGCTGCGCGCTCACCAGCGTGCCGACGTGCTCGCCGGCAAGGATGCGCTGGATGGAGCCCTGATTGAACACGTCGAACACGCGTATCGGCAAGTCGTTCTCCATGCAGAGTGAGAGCGCCGTGTAGTCCATCACCTCCAGTTGGCGGTTCAGGATCTCTATGTAGCTCACGTGCTCGAACTTCTGCGCGTTCGGTTCAACGCTGGGATCCGCGTCGTAGACGCCGTCCACGTTGTTCTTGGCCATCAGGAGCAGGTCGGCGCTCATCTCGACAGAGCGCAGGGCGGCCGTGGTGTCGGTGGTCATGTAAGGGCTGCCCGTGCCCGCCGCGAAGATGACCACCCGCCCCTTCTCCAGGTGACGAAGAGCGCGGCGGTAGATGTACGGCTCCGCAACAGTGCGTATCTCCAGCGCGGACTGGGTGCGCGTCGTCACGCCAGCGCGCTCCAGCGCATCCTGCATGGCGAGCGCGTTGATGAGCGTCGCGAGCATGCCCGCGTAGTCCGCAGTCGCCCGGTCCATACCCTGGCGCTCCGCCGCCGCGCCGCGCCAGATGTTCCCGCCGCCGATGACCAGCGAAAGCTCGACTCCGAGTTCGATGGCCTGCTTCACTTCGCCGGCGAGGTAGGCCAGGACAGACCAGTCGATGCCGTCAGGCGAGCGTCCACGCAGCGATTCACCGCTCAGTTTGAGCACCACCCGCTGGTATGTGGAACGTCCGGCCATGGGCTCGGTTCCTGTGCTACTGCCCGAGCCCGAACCGCGCGAACCGCCCGACCCTGATGTTCTCCCCCACCTTGGCTCGCACGTCCATGATCAGGTCGCCGATCGTCTTGCCCGGGTCTTTGATGAAGGACTGCTTGAGGAGGCAGACCTCTTCCGGCCTGCCCTCTTCGTCCTCAGGTAGGTCTTCCTCATCCAGGTAGAGGGGAGCCATCGCAGCAACCTGCATGGCGATGTTGTGGGCGAGTTCGCGGAACTCCGGTGTCCGGCCCACGAAATCGGTCTCGCAGTTGAGTTCGACCATCGCGCCGATGCGGCTACCCGCGTGGATGTAGGAGTCGATGACGCCCTCGGCAGTGGCGCGGTCGGACTTGGAGGCCGCCTTGGCCAGACCCTTCTCGCGCAGGGCCTGCTCCGCCTGGTCGACGTCGCCGTCTGCCGCTTCGAGCGCACGCTTGGAGTCCATGATGCCTGCCCCGGTGCGCTCGCGGAGCGTGCGGATCATCTCGGTGGAAACCTGCACTGGTTACCTCGCTTCTCTACGGAGTGGGTCTACTCTTCCGCTTCAGCCTGCTCAGCCTCTTCAGGCTGATCAGTCTGCGACACGTCCGCCGGGGGAACCTCGTCCTCGGAGGCGGCGGAGTCGTCTTCTGAGACGGGCTCCTCGTCGCCCTCAGCGGCCTCTTCCGGTTCCACTGGTTCGTCCACAACCTGGCTGTAGCCGCCGCGCGACGCGAGCCACTCGTTGTGGCCGGCCTGCGCGGAGCGCGCGATGTGGCCGGAGACGAGGCGGATGGAGCGTATGGCGTCGTCGTTGCCGGGGATGGGCCAGTCGATGCCGGTGGGGTCGCAGTCGGTGTCGACGAGGGCGATGATGGGGATGCCCGCCCGCTGCGCCTCAGCGACGGCGATGTTCTCACGGCCCACGTCCACGATGAAGAGCGCGCCGGGGAGCGAGGTCATGTCCTTGATGCCGCCGAGGTAGCGGTTCAGCTTCTCGATGGAGGCGTCGAGCTTCAGGGCTTCCTTCTTGAGGAGGCGGTTGAACTCGCCGCGAGCCTTGCGCTCTTCCAGGTTCACCAGGTGGTCGATACGCGTCTGGATGGTGGCGAAGTTGGTGATGGTGCCGCCGAGCCAGCGCTGGTTGATGTAGTACTGCCCGGCGCGGATGGCCTCTTCCTTGACGGACTCCTGCGCCTGCTTCTTCGTTCCCACCATGAGGATGCGCTTGCCCGTGGCGGCAACCTCGGTTGCGAACGCACACGCCTGCTCCAGCAGTTCCATCGTCTGCTGAAGGTCAACGATGTGGATCCCATTCCGCTGGGCAAAAATAAAGCGCCGCATCCGGGGGTTCCACCTGTGCGTCTGATGACCGAAGTGGACGCCTGCCTCAAGCAGCGCTCGCATGCTGAGTGACTCGTCCCCCTGAGGCGCAACCTCACGAGGCGCGTCGGACTGTATCTGTACCATGGGACCTGCCTTTCTGTCGGTCTAAGAGATGTCCGCGGGGCTCGACGTTCCCCACGGCTACGCCGGAGCGCGCTGGGCGATTGTAGCACAGGGACACTCGTGGGCGCTCATGCGGGCGAGACGGGCGAGGGTGCCCCCGATTGCGCCTCCGTCAGCATTATGCAAAGGTCTGCCCCGGACAGGAGCGAACTATGACAGTGGACTACACAAGCCTCATCCGGGCGATACCCGACTTCCCTCAGCCAGGGATCCTCTTCCGCGACATCACGCCGCTGCTGGGCGACGGCGAAGCATTGCGCGCGGTAGTGCAGGACCTCGCCGCGCCGTTCCGTCAGCAGCACATCGACCGCGTCGCGGGGATCGAGGCCCGTGGATTCCTCTTCGGCGCGCCGCTGGCTGTCGAGCTGGGCGCGGGGTTCGTCCCGATGCGGAAGGAGGGCAAGCTGCCCCACGAGACGTTCTCCGCACAGTATGAGCTGGAGTACGGCGACGCCGCCATAGAGCTGCACCAGGACGGTCTGCAGCCCGGCGACAACGTGCTGCTCGTGGACGATGTCCTCGCGACCGGGGGAACGATGGCGGCGGCGGTAGACCTCGTGCAGCAGACGGGAGCGAACGTCGCGGGCATCCTCACGCTCATCGAGCTCACGGCGCTGAACGGTCGGGCGCGGCTGCCGGGCCACGACGTGGTGGCGCTGGTCCGCTACTAGCGCTCGTCCGCGATTTGACACGCACAGAAGAGCACACGGACAATCCGCTCAAGTACGAGCGGGGGAGCGAACTCATGCAGGACGTGGTCATCGTAAGCGGCGCGCGGACGCCTGTGGGACGGTTCGGAGGCGCGTTCAAGGACCTACCGGCCTCCGACCTCGGCGCCGTCGCCATCAAGGCAGCCGTCGAGCGAGCGGGCATCAGCCCGGAGGACGTCGACGAGGTCATCATGGGCAACGTGCTCCAGGCCGACGAGACGGGCTACACCGCCCGCCGCGCGATGCTGAAGGCCGGGCTGCCGGACCACATCCCGGCTATGACCGTGAACCGGGCGTGCTCGTCCGGACTCGAGGCGATCAACCTCGCCGTGCAGGCCATCGCCACCGGCGAGTCGGAGGTGGTCGTCGCAGGAGGCGCAGACAGCATGAGCCGCGTGCCGTATCTCATGAAGGGCGTCCGGTTTGAGGGCCCTCGGATGGGCGACTACAGCGTCACGGACGGCCTCACGCTGGGCCTCACTTGCCCCATCTACGACTACCACATGGGCGTCACCGCGGAGAACGTCGCAACGCGGTTCGAGGTGAGTAGAGAGGCGCAGGACGAGATGGCTGTCGACAGCCACCAGCGCGCCGTCCACGCGCAGGCGGAAGGCTACTTCGACGCGCAGATCGCGGCGGTGAGCGTCCCGCAGCGGCGGGGAGACCCCGTAGCGGTCACGCAGGACGAACACCCCCGTGCGGACACAACCCTCGAAGGGCTGGCCAAGCTGCGCCCCATCTTCAAGGAGGGCGGCACGGTGACGGCAGGCAACTCCGCCGGCATCAACGACGGCGCCGCGGCGGTGGTGGTGATGTCGCGGGAACGCGCGGAAGCCGAAGGGCTGACGCCGCGCCTGCGCTGGGTAGGCCGCGGCGTGTCGGGCGTCGACCCCTCGGTGATGGGCATAGGGCCGGTGCCGTCCACGCGCAAGGTACTGGAGAAGACCGGAATGGCGATAACCGACCTGGATCTCGTCGAGTTGAACGAGGCGTTCGCGGCGCAGGCGCTCTACGTGATACGCGAGCTGGAGATGGACTGGGAGCGGACGAACGTCAACGGGAGCGGCATCTCGCTCGGGCACCCGGTGGGGGCGACCGGCGCGATCATGACCGTGAAGATCATGGAGGAGCTGACGCGCACGGACGGGCAGTTCGGCCTCGTGACGATGTGCGTCGGGGGCGGGCAGGGTGTTTCGACGATATTCGAGCGGCTCAACTAGCCCTGGTGGCGCAGAGACGCTCCGAAAGAGCCCCGCTTTGCGGGGCTAATGGCATCTGCCCCTTGACGAAACTCCGCGAGCGTGCTAGTGTAGCTCGGAATGAGTCAGATGCTGTTCACCGCGCCTGAGCATCAGAAGCCCCGAAACCCTTAAACCGCCTTAACCGAGGTCTAGCGTTGCATATCCGCTGGGCCTCTTTCCGTGTCTGTGCGAATCCGCAGGCCATGCACTGCGAGGAGGTATCGAGCCAGCAATGACGTCGTTAATGCCCCGTGCCAACCGCGCCCCGATGCATCCCGTCAAGTCCTACGCACGTACCCACCAGGTGCTGGAGCCTTCCAGCCTCGTGAACATCCAGATCGAGTCCTTCGATGCGCTCAAGACACAGGGCATCCGCGAAGTACTCGACGAGATCAACCCGGTGCAGGACGTGACCGGCAACCGGTTCGAGCTGCGCTTCGGTGCACACTCCTTCCGCGAGCCACGCTACTCGGAAGAGGAGTGCCGCGCCCGGGAAGTCACCTACGAGGCGCCGCTCTACGTCACTGTCGAGCTCGAAGTGAAGGAGACCGGCGAGGTCAAGGAGCAGACGCTCTTCTTCGGGGACATCCCGATGATGACCTCCACGGGCACGTTCGTCATCAATGGAGCGGAGCGCGTCGTGGTGAGTCAGCTGGTGCGCTCGCCGGGCGCCTACTTCACCCGGGTGCAGGACCCCAGCACCGGACGCAACGTCTCCTTCTCCAAGCTCATCCCCTACCGCGGCGCGTGGCTCGAGTTCGAGACCAGCCCGCGCGACGTCATCTCGGTGAAGATCGACCGGAAGCGCAAGCTGCCCGTAACAACGTTCCTGCGCGCCATCGGCTTCGCGGAGGACTCGGAACTGCTCGACCTGTTCGCCGACGTGGACGATGACCCGGAACACCCGTACATCCGCACCACGCTGGAACGCGACACGGGAGTGCAGAACGAGGCGCAGGCGCTGATGGAGGTCTACCGCAGGCTCCGCCCCGGCGAGCCGCCGAGTGCGGAGAGTGCGCGCACGCTGCTGGACAACCTGTTCTTCAACCCGCGCCGCTACGACCTCGGCCGCGTCGGGCGCTACAAGATGAACCGCCGCACCGGCAAGAACGTGCCACAGGAGAGCCGGACGCTCACCAAGGACGACATCATCGAGATGATCCGGATGATGATCCGTATCAACAATGGTGTGGCTAACCCGGACGACATCGACCACCTGGGCAACCGGCGCGTCCGCGCGGTGGGCGAACTCATCATGAACCAGCTTCGCGTCGGCCTGCTCCGCATGGAGCGCGTCGTCAAGGAGCGTATGACGATCCTCGACCAGGGCGAGGCCACACCGAGCGCGCTCATCAACATCCGTCCCGTGGTCGCCGCTGTGCGCGAGTTCTTCGGAGGCTCGCAGCTGTCGCAGTTCATGGACCAGACGAACCCGCTGGCGGAGCTCACGCACAAGCGCCGTCTCTCCGCGCTGGGCCCCGGCGGACTCTCCCGCGAGCGCGCCGGTTTCGACGTTCGCGACGTGCACTACTCCCACTACGGGCGCATCTGCCCCATCGAGACGCCGGAAGGACCGAACATTGGTCTGCTCGGCTCTCTCGCCACCTACGCGCGCCTCAACGACTACGGCTTCATCGAGACGCCCTACCGGAAGGTGCTGAAGGACATCTCCAGCAATGACCCCGACCTGAAGGGCCGTACCGTCAGCGAAACGGTGACCGGCGACGACGGCAAGGCCATCGTCCGGGCGAACCACGTCGTCTCCGCAGCCGCTGCCAAGAAGCTTGCGGCGCTTTCCAAGCGCATGATCGCAGTGCATCCCTACGTCTCCGCCGATCCTGACGAGATCGTCTACCTGCCCGCCGACGAAGAGGACAAGTTCGTCGTGGCGCAGGCCAACTCCCCGATGGACGACAAGTTCCAGCTGCTCGGCGACCGCGTCGAGTGCCGGGTGTCCGAGGACTACCTGATGGAGCCGCCCGAGCGCGTCGACTACATGGACGTCGCGCCGATACAGATCGTCAGCGTCTCCACCGCGCTCATCCCGTTCCTGGAGCACGACGACGCAAACCGTGCGCTGATGGGCTCCAACATGCAGCGGCAGGCCGTTCCGCTCATCAAGCCGGACGCCCCGCTCGTCTGCACGGGCATGGAGGAGCGCATCGCGCGTGACTCGGGGCAGATGGTGCTCGCCAAGGCCTCCGGTATCGTCACCTCCGTAACGGGCGAAGTGGTCGTCATCACGGACAACGAGGGCAAGGAGCACACCCACGTGCTGCGGAAGTTCATCCGCTCCAACCAGGGCACCTGCCTCACACAACGCGCCATCGTCTCCGTCGGAGACGCCGTGGCGGAGGACGACCCGCTCGCCGACAGCTCCTCCACCCAGGAGGGCGACCTTGCACTCGGCCAGAACGTGCTCTGCGCGTTCATGGCGATGGAGGGCTACAACTTCGAGGACGCCATCATCGTCTCCGAGAACCTCGTGCGCGATTCCAAGTTCACGTCCATCCACATCGAGCGCTACGAGGTTGAGTCTCGTGACACGAAACTCGGCCCGGGCGAGATCACGCGGGACATCCCCAGCGTAGGAGAGGACGCGCTCCACAATCTGGACGAGGAAGGCATCATCCGCATCGGCGCCGAGGTCGGCCCCGGCGACATCCTCGTCGGCAAGGTGACGCCCAAGGGCGAAACCGAGCTGACGGCGGAGGAGAAGCTGCTCCGCGCCATCTTCGGTGAGAAGGCGCGCGACGTGAAGGATACCTCCCTCCGCGTTCCTCATGGCGAACGCGGCAAGATCATCGACGTCCGGGTCATGTCCCGTGAGAACGGGGACGACCTCTCCCCCGGCGTGAACAAGCTCGTGCGCGTCTGGGTCGCTCAGACCCGCACCCTCTCCGAGGGCGACAAGATGGCCGGGCGTCACGGCAACAAGGGCGTCGTCTCCCGCATCATGCCGGTGGAGGACATGCCATACCTGCCGGATGGCACCTCCGTGGACATCATCCTCAACCCTATCGGCGTGCCCTCCCGCATGAACCTCGGGCAGGTACTGGAGACACACCTGGGGCTGGCAGCCCACAAGCTGCGCTTCCGCGCGGCAACGCCCGTGTTCGACGGCGCGACCGATGCGGACATCCGCGACGCGCTCGCCCGTGCATGGCTGCTGGAACGCGCCGGAGCGCTCGGCAGCGACCTCGACACCTCAGACGGCTACGAGCCGGACTGGGCGAAGGCCCGGGGATGGGTCGCTGAGCGTGGCTACGACGCCGACCGCGCGTTCGACGACAACGACCGGGACTCCAACTACGCCTCGTCGATAAGCCTCCGGCTCTGGCTGGACGACCTTGCGGAGACGTTCCGGGAGGTAACGGGCACGAAGGTGGACCTCGGCGATGAGTCGTTCGACGACCTTTACCGTGAGGCGCTGCGCGTGGGGCGCGCGCTCAACGCGGCCGCCCCAGTGCTCGGCAAGTCGGTTCTGTACGACGGTCGCACCGGCGAACCGTTCGACAACCCGGTAACGGTCGGTTACATCTACATGCTGAAGCTCATCCACCTGGTGGAGGACAAGATCCACGCCCGGTCGACCGGCCCCTACTCGCTCATCACGCAGCAACCGCTGGGCGGCAAGGCACAGTTCGGCGGGCAGCGCTTCGGAGAGATGGAGGTCTGGGCGCTGGAAGCGTACAGCGCCGCCTACAACCTCCAGGAGATGCTCACGGTCAAGTCGGACGACGTTGTCGGACGCGTGAAGACCTATGAAGCCATCGTGAAAGGGGAGGAGGTCGTGCAACCCGGTGTGCCGGAGTCCTTCAACGTATTGCTGAAGGAGCTGCAGAGCCTCGGCCTCGCCGTCGAACTTCGCTACGAAGAAGACCAGGGCGTCGTCTCCTCACGGTTCACCTACACCGGCGAGGAGGAAGAAGAAGAACTGGAGGCCGTCGCGCCGATCGCGATCGAACCCGTCGCGCCATCGTGGGAAGCGGACTTCGCACCGCTGGAAGAGCAGGACGGAGACGTGACCACCACCGTGCGCATCGACCTGGGCGCCTACGCCCGCAAGGCCTCGGAAGAAGAGAGCGAGAGCAACGCGGACTAGCAGCACACGCGGCCCCGGCCCCGTGAGCGCACCGCACCGATAACCAGCGGGAAAGCAACCCGCAGGGGAGAGCAGCGAACATGCCGAACGCGACAGACTTCAACGCCATCCGGATCTCACTCGCGTCGCCGGAGCAGGTCAAGCAGTGGTCTTACGGCGAGGTGCTCAAGCCGGAGACCATCAACTACCGCACTCTCCGTCCCGAGAAGGACGGCCTGTTCTGCGAGCGCATCTTCGGTCCGACGAAGGACTGGGAGTGCTACTGCGGCAAGTACAAGAAGATCCGCTACCGGGGCGTGATATGCGACCGGTGCGGCGTGGAAGTCGCCCGCGCCAAGGTGCGCCGGGAGCGCATGGGGCACATCGCGCTGGCTGCGCCCGTCGCCCACATCTGGTTCGCCAAGGGCATCCCCAGCAGGCTTGGCTTGCTGCTCGACGTCTCTCCCCGCAACCTGGAACGCGTGCTCTACTTCGCACAGTACATCGTGACGCGAGTGGACCCCCTGCTGCAGACGCGGCGCACCGAGGAGTTGCAGCTCGAACACGACGAGAAGCGGGAGACCCTCGAGCAGCAGATGAACGAGCGCATCGCCACGCTCCAGGGCGAGTTGGAGTCCCTCACGGGTTCCGAGTCGGAGGAAGACGAGGCAAAGCGGAAGACGCTGAATGAGCAGCTGACCGCGCTCGTGAACGCTCGAGACGAACAGATCGCCGAACTCGGGCAGGACCTCGCGAAGGAGACCGGTGAGGTGGAGAGCCTCAAGCCCTTGATGCTGCTCACGGAGAGCCGCCACCGCGAACTCTCCGACAAGTACGGCGACGTCTTCCGCGCCGGCATGGGCGCTGAGGCCATCCTCGACATCCTGCGGTCGCTCGACCTGCCGGAGGAGATGCAACGCCTGAAGGAAGAGGTGCGCACGACCTCCGGCCAGCGCCGGAAGAAGGCTGTCAAGCGCATCCAGGTCATCGAGGCGTTCCACAGCAGCGGCAACAAGCCGGAGTGGATGATCATGACCGCGCTCCCGGTGCTGCCGCCGGACCTGCGCCCCATGGTGCAGTTGGACGGCGGGCGGTTCGCCACAAGCGACCTGAACGACCTCTACCGCAGGGTCATCAACCGGAACAACCGCCTGAAGAGGCTGCTGGACCTCGGCGCTCCGGCCATCATCATCCGGAACGAGAAGCGGATGCTCCAGGAAGCCGTCGACGACCTGATCGACAACGGTCGGCGGGGCCGCGCGATCGTCGGCAGCCACAACCACCAGCTCAAGAGCCTCTCAGACCTGCTGCGCGGCAAGCAGGGGCGCTTCCGCCAGAACCTGCTCGGCAAGCGCGTGGACTACGGTGGACGCTCCGTCATCGTCGTCGGACCGTCCCTCCGCCTCCACGAATGCGGCCTGCCGAAGAAGATGGCGCTGGAGCTTTTCAAGCCGTTCGTCATGAACCGGCTCGTCATGCAGGGCATGGCGCACAACATCAAGAGCGCAAAGCGCATGGTCGAGCGCGCCCGCCCCGAAGTCTGGGACATCCTCGAAGAGGTCATCCAGACCCGCCCCGTCATGCTCAACCGCGCGCCTACCCTGCACCGGCTGGGCATACAGGCGTTCATGCCCACGCTCGTCGAGGGCAGCGCCATCCAGCTGCACCCGCTCGTCTGCGCCGCCTTCAACGCCGACTTCGACGGAGACCAGATGGCTGTGCACGTTCCGCTCTCCCGCGAGGCGGTGCAGGAAGCCCGTAACGTGATGCTGAGCACGCACAATATGCTCTCTCCCAGCTCCGGTGAGCCGCTCGTCGCGCCCACGTACGAGATCGTCCTGGGCTGCTACTACCTCACACAGACGAAGCCTGACGCGAAGGGCGAAGGTGGGCGTTACCGCGACTTTGACGACGTGCTCATCGCCTACGACGCGGGGATACTGGAACTGCATTCCACGATCTCTGTGCACGCCCCCGGCGAGGGTGACACGTGGATAGAGACGACCCCGGGCCGCATCATCTTCAACGAAGTGCTCCCCGAGGAGCTGCGCCGCTACGACGTACTGATGGACAAGAAGGCACTCCGCGACCTCGTTTCCGAGGTCTACCGGCTCACCGGCAACGCGACCACGTCCGAGGTGCTGGACCAGATCAAGCAGGTCGGCTTCCACTACGCCACGGTCTCCGGCACGACCATCGGCATCACGGACATCCAGGTGCCGCCGGAGAAGGCGGAGATCATCGCGGAGGCGGATAAAGAGGTGGAACTGCTGGAAGAGCAGTATGAGATGGGCCTCATCACGGAGCGTGAGAAACACGTCCGGGCGGTCAACACCTGGCAGCGCGTCTCCGGCAGGATGGACGAGGTCATCCAGCAGCACCTGCCTGAGTTCGGCGGCATCTACGCCATGGCCCACTCAGGCGCACGAGGTAACGAGGCCCAGATCAAGCAGATGGCCGCCATGCGCGGACTGATGAGCAACCCGCGCGGAGACATCATCGAACTGCCCATCAAGTCCAGCTTCCGCGAGGGCCTGAGCGTGTTGGAGTACTTCATCTCCACCCACGGAGCTCGCAAGGGTCTCGCAGACACCGCCCTGCGCACCGCCGACTCCGGCTATCTCACGCGCCGTCTCATCGACGTGGCGCAGGAGGTCATCGTGCTGGAGGAGGACTGCGGCACCGACCGCGGCGTCCTCATCCACGCCCAAGCCTCCGAAGAAGATGTGATGATCGCCCCGCTCAGCGAGCGCATCATCGGGCGTGTCGCCGCAGGCCCCATCGCCCACCCGGACACGGGCGAAGTGATCGTGGACGCAGCTGAGATGATCGAGGAGCCGCAGGCCGCAGCCATCGAGGCTGCCGGGATAACCGAACTGCGCGTCCGAAGCCCGCTCACCTGCGAGGCTCCCCGCGGCATCTGCCAGCAGTGCTACGGACGGAGCCCCGCGACGGGCCAGCTCGTCCTCCTGGGCGACGCCGTCGGGATCATCGCGGCTCAGTCCATCGGCGAGCCGGGCACACAGCTCACCATGCGGACGTTCCACACGGGCGGTATCGCGGGCAAGGACATCACCTCCGGTCTGCCCCGTGTCGAGGAGCTGTTCGAGGCGCGCTCGCCCAAGGGCAAGGCACGCATCGCAGAGATAGACGGCGACGTGCTGGTGTTCGAGAACGGCCAGCTCATCGGCGACTACGAGTCGGACGACGCCCCGCAGGTGCTCGTTCCTCCCGTCTCGTTCGTGCCCTGCGTCCGTGTCGTGAGCCACATGCCGTTCACGGACAGCTACGCCATCACCGGCACGCACACGCTCGCCGTCAAGGAAGGGCAGCGCGTCAAGGCAGGTGAGGTCATCGCCGAACCCGCAGCGGACGCCGCCGAGGCCGGAGACTCGTCCGAGGCGGTTGCGCCCGTCGCACTGCTCGCCCGCGTCTCGGGCGCCGTCCGCGTCGTGGACGGCGGCATCGAGATAGACGCGTTCGAGACGGAGGTGCGTGACCACCAGGTGGACGCCACCGACCAGCGCCTCGTCCGCACGGGGGACGCCGTCCTCGCGGGCCAGAAGCTCACCAGCGGCGTCAAGGACCCGCACGACATCCTCCGCATCGAGGGCATGGAAGCCACGCAGAGCTACCTGGTCGAGCAGGTGCAGACCGTGTACCGCAACCAGGGGGTGTCGATCAACGACAAGCACATCGAGACCATCATCAGCCAGATGCTGCGCTGGGTGCGCATCGACAACATCGGCGACACGGAACTGCTCCCCAACCAGCTGATCGACCGCGCGCGCTTCCAGAGCGTGAACGAGCGCGTCATCGCCGAGGGCGGCGAGCCCGCCACCAGCAAGCCGGAACTCCGGGGCGTGACCCGTGCGTCACTCAACACGGACAGCTTCCTCGCCAAGGCGTCGTTCCAGGAGACGGCCCGCGTCCTCACCGAGGCGGCGATGTCCGGCGAGGTGGACTATCTGCGCGGCCTCAAGGAGAACGTCATCATCGGACGGCTCATCCCCGCCCGCCTCGATGTATCTCCGGAGGGGCGCAGCCTCCTCGGCATCCCCGAGGTCCTGCCGTCCGCCGAGGGCGACAGCGACGACTTCGAGGCCATCATGGGGCTCATGGGTGAAGTGCCCGGCATGGACGACTTCGAGGACGATAACGGGCACGCGCCGCCCACCGCGGTGGATGTGGACTTCTCCCTGGACGACGATGACGAGGGTGATGACGACGACCTCTTCCTTGACGACGATGACGATGACGACGACCTCGAAGAGCCTGCGAACACGGCCTCCGCTTCGACCGAAGAGGACGAAGAAGAGGGAGAGGAGGCAGGCAACGCGGACGTCGATGACGATGAGATCGGGGTCGCTGACCCCGAGGAGTCTCTCCTGGTCGAAGAGGAGGAGGACAACGCGGAGGAATAGCCTGCGCCGTTCGGAACGGACTCAGTTGTACGGAAGGGCGCCCGGATGGGCGCCCTTCTACATAACTACGAGTACCAGGGCAGCATCGGCTCGACCGCCAGTGTGACGAACACGAGCGCGAGGTAGAGCAACGAATACTTGTACGCCGCGAGCGTGTTCCGGGAATCTCCGCCGCCGAGCAACGGCCACGACATGCGCAGCCAGACCACGCTCAGCAGCGTCGTCACCAGCGCGAACGTCAGCCCGCCGTAGCCTGCGGCGAGTGGCAGCCAGGCCATCACGGCCAGCAACACCACGTACAGCAACACCTGCCGTGCGGTGTCGCGCTGCCTCGCCACCACGGCCAGCATCGGCACGTTCGCGGCGGCGTAGTCCTCCCGCAACAGCATGGAGAGCGTCCAGAAGTGGGGCGGCGTCCAGAAAAAGACGAAAGCGAACATGTAGAGGCCAAGCGCCGTGAACTCGCCGGAAACCGCTGCCGCTCCGATGAGCGGAGGGAACGCTCCCGCGGCGCCGCCGATGACGATGTTGTTCCACGAGCGCCGCTTGAGCAGCATCGTGTAGACCAGCACGTAGACCGCCGCGGCCGCGAAGGTGAGAGCTGCCGCAAGCGGGTTCGCTCCCGCTGCCATGAGCGCCGTGGCTGCGGCCACCAGCGCCACCCCGACGAGCGCGGCGTTCCGCGCACTGATCTGTTGCGCGGGCACCGGCCGCACCCTTGTACGGCGCATCACCGTGTCTATGTCTGCGTCCAGGCTCTGGTTGATGGCGTTCGCACCGCCAGCGGCGAGCGCTCCCGCGACAACGACCGTCAGCAGCACCAGCGCGTCCGGCGAACCCGCCGCCGCCTTCCATGCCCCCGCCGCTCCCGTGACCACGAGCAACAGCACGATGCGCGGTTTGCATAGGGCCGTCACCTGGCGGAGGAATGACGCCATCAGCGCGTCCGCCCCAGGAGCGCGAAGCTGAACTGCGCCACGATGATCCACCAGACCGTGGCGGCCAGCCCGAGGTGCATGATGCGTAGCTCCTGCGGCAGCCGAAGCCAGACCGCGCTCACGCCCACCGTGAACTGCGCCGCCGCCAGCAGCGCAGCGATCACGCTCACCCAGAAGGCCCAGCCCCCCACTCGGCGCGCCTGCCACGCCGTCCATATCAGCGCCAGCAGCAACGCCGTTGCGGCCACGCGGTGTACGAGATGCACCCACGCGGCCTCCGTGCCGCTGCGCGCATCGCACAGCGGCAGGCCGGGGCATCCGGCGCTGTGCCCGGTGCCTACGATCGTTCCTCCGGCGAGCACCACGAACGCTGCCGCGATGACGAGCGCCCGCCACCGCCTGACATCCGGGGGCGGCGAGAAGCGCACTTTGAGCGCTCGTGCCGCGCCTCCGGTGAGAAGCGCAAGAGTGAGCAGGGAGAACGTCAGATGCGCCAGCCGCACCATGCTGTGCAGTTCGGTGAGCACGGTGATGCCCCCGAGCACAGCCTGCACGAGGATCGCCACGAGCGCCCAGACCAGCAATCGCGAGGTGAGCCGGTCATGCGTGCGGGCGCGGAAAGCGAAAGCAGCGGAGGCTGCCACGAGCAGCATCGTGACGCCTGCGTAGACGCGATGGCCGAACTCGATGGCGGTCGCTCCTTCAATCTCGGGGACGAGCGCTCCCTCGCAGAGGGGCCAGTCGGGACACCCGAGGCCGGAGCCGGAAACGCGCACCCACGAGCCATACGCGATGAGGCCGAGCGTGAGCACAGACGCCACGAGAGCGAGCCACCCGGCGCGGCGGATGTCCACCGCGCGTACTCCCTGCACCGCCATCTACCTATGCCACCCCGTACGACATGACGGCCAGGACGGCGATGAGTCCCACGGGCAACAACGTCCAGACGACCTCGGCGGCGCGTGTCCCCAGGATGCCGCGCGATGCGTCCTGCCGCACGTGCATGCGCAGCGCAGTGACGACGATGGCCGCTTCGGCCAGCGCCATCAGGCTGACGACTATCCAGAATCCTGCGTGGGGTGTCATGTGCAGCGGTACGAGAGCACGCGGGCAATCCTCCCGCCCCGGCGCGCCTCCTCTATGGTAGCGTAAGCTGGCTGCCGCCGCCACGTTCGCCGAGTGACGAGCGGCGGTCCAATGAGGAGGTTGGAGATGGCGATACGCGAGGAAGAGTTCGACCTGCCGGTGGACGAGGGGGAGATGGCCATCTTCCTCTACGAGCCGGAGGACGCGGGACCGCTGCCGTCCATCATCATGGTGCACGACGCCGTCGGCCTGACCGTGGAGGCGCGCGAGCAGGCCAGGTGGCTCGCCGGACACGGCTACACCGTCGCGGCGCCGGACGTCTTCCACCGCGCCGGGCGCCTGCTGACGCTGCCCGCACTCGGCGGCGGCCCCGACGCCACGCCCCGCATCCGCGCTGGGATGACCAACGACGGCCACTGCGCGGACATCACGCGCCTGGCCGAGTTCCTGCGCACACGTTCGGGCAGCGACGGCCGCGTCGGGCTCACCGGGTTCTGTCTCGGCGGGCGCATCTCGTTCCTCGGCGCGACGCTGGGCGGCGTCGTGGACGCGACGGTGGCGTTCTACCCGACGCGCCTGCTGGAGTCCGACCCCGCAGTGCCGGATTCGCCGTGGCCTGTGCACGGGGCGGGGAACGTGACGAACCCGCTGCTCATGTTCTTCCCCGCGCTGGACGGCTTCAACCCGTACTCGAACGTCGAGGCGATCAGGGCCGCGTTCCCGGATGCGGCAGACCACGTCCGCGCCGTGTGGGTTGAGGATGCCGACCACGCCTTCGCGCAGCCGGAGAGCGAGGCGTACCACCCGGAACGCGCAGCCGAGGTGTGGGAGGAGGCGCTCGCGTTCTTCGACCGGCACCTGCGCCCGGTATAATCGCGGCTTGCGCACAGGGAAGCGAACAGCGCTCATCAGCGCATACGAGCACGGAGGAGCACTCACATGGACACGATAGAGCAGGTTGTCGACATCGAAACGGCGGACGGAACGATGGCAACGCCGACGTCGCGCCCCGCGGACGGCGGCACGCACCCGGGGGTCGTCGTCATCATGGAGGCGTTCGGCGTGAACCCCAACATCGAGGGCATCGTGCAGCGGTTCGCGAGCGAGGGCTACGTCGCCGCAGCGCCGGACCTCTTCCACCGCTCCGGACGACTGCGCTACGCCCCTTACGACAAGCTGCAGGAGATGCGCGAGGACCTGCGCTCCGGCGGCTTCGGCGACGCCTCCATCGACATGGACGTGCAGGCCGCGATCGACTACCTGCGCAGCGACCCGAACGTCGGCGCGATAGGCATCGTGGGTTTCTGCCTCGGAGGCCGCGTCACGATGCAGTCGGCGATACGTGCGCGCGGGCTGTCGGCGGGGGCCGTCTACTACGGCGGCTTCATGTTCCCCGGCGACGATCAGCCGGAGGCATTCCACGCGCTGCGCGAGGCCGAAGCGCTCTCCATCCCGGTGATGGGCTTCTTCGGCGAGGAGGACCAGAACCCCACGACGGAGCAGGTGGGCGCGCTGGACGAGCGGCTCACCGCCCTCGGCAAGGAGCACACGTTCCACGTCTATGCTGGCGCAGGGCACGGCTTCTTCTGTGACGACCGCGCCAGCCACAACGCGGAGGCTGCTGCCGACGCATGGGAGAAGACGCTCGCGTTCTTCGGCGAACGCCTGCGCTGAGCCGACGGACCTGCTTGTCATTCCGAGCGAAGCGCAGCGGAGCTCAACATGACAACGCCAGGAGAGGAGACACCACATGACCGACGCGTATGACGTCATCATCATCGGAGGCGGGTCCGCCGGCGAGAACGTCGCCGGACGCACGGCGCCCGCGGGACTGAGCACCGCCATCGTCGAAGCGGAACTGGTTGGCGGCGAGTGTTCGTACTGGGCGTGCATGCCGAGCAAAGCGCTGCTCCGTCCCGGCGAAGCGCTCGCCGCGGCGAAGCGCGTGCCCGCCGTGCGGGACGCCGTCACCGGCACCGTGGACGCGGCCCGCGCGCTGCGCGCTCGCGACGCGTTTGCGAGCCACTGGAGCGACGCCGGACAGGAGCAATGGGTCGCTTCCGTAGGAGCGACGCTCGTCCGCGGTTGGGGACGGCTCGACGGTGAGAAGCGTGTCGTCGTGGACATGGCAGACGGGAGCGGCACTATCGAACTGGAGGCGAACAAGGCGGTCGTGCTCGCGACGGGGTCGGTTGGCTTCATCCCGCCCATCGAGGGGTTGGCGGAGGCCGAGCCATGGACGAGCCGGGAGGTCACATCGGCGAAGAGCGTGCCGGAGAGCTTCATCATCATCGGCTCGGGTGTCGTCGGGCTGGAGATGGCCCAGGCGTGGACGTCGCTTGGCACGGCGGAGGTGACCGTGCTGGAACGCATGGCGCTGGAGAACACGCCTTTCGAGCCGTTCGCGATGCAGGCCGTGGTCGATTCGCTGGAGGCGCAGGGCGTCACCTTCCGGTTCGGGTGCGTCGTAGCCTCGGCTGCCCGCACGAGCGACGGCGTGAGCGTGACGATGGACAACGGCGAGACGCTGTATGCCCAGGAACTGCTCGTGGCAGCGGGGCGTATCGGCGTCGTGGAGGGCGTCGGGCTGGAGACCGTCGGCGTCGACGCGCAGCGGTACGTGAAGGTGAACGACCACCTGCAGGTGGAGGGCGTGGACGGCGGATGGCTGTACGGCGTGGGCGACGTAAACGGGCGGGCGTTGCTGACGCACCAGGGCAAGTACCAGGCGCGGCAGGCGGGCGACCACATCCGCGGGCTCGACGCCTCCGCGTGGGCGGACAACGGCATGGTGCCCGCGGTGGTGTTCACGGACCCGCAGATCGGGAGCGTGGGGCTGACGGAGCGCGCCGCCCGAGAGCGCGGCCTGAACATCCGCGCCATCGAGATGGGCTGGCCGGTCGCCGCCGCCCCGCTGCACGGCGAGCATTTCAGCGGCGGCGTGAAGTTCATCGTGGACGAGGACCGGCAGGTGCTGGTCGGCGCGACGTTCGCCGGGCCGGAGGTCGGGGAGCTGACGCACGCGGCGACCATCGCCATCGTGGGCGAGGTGACGCTCGACCGACTGTGGCACGCGACGCCGTCGTTCCCGACGCTGAGCGAGGTGTGGCTGCGCTTCCTGGAGACGTACGGCCTGTAGGCGTCGTCTCCCTGTTGCCGTGCGGGGCGGGGCGCGTAAACTGCCCGCATGACGTACACGGACATCCTCTACGAGAAGAGCGGCGGCATCGCGACCATCACGATGAACCGTCCGCAGGTGCGCAACGCCTTCCGCCCGCTGACGGTCGATGAGATGATCGAGGCCTTCCAGGACGCCTGGGAAGACGATGACGTCGGCGTGGTCATCCTCACGGGCGCGGGCGACAAGGCGTTCTCCAGCGGCGGCGACCAGAAGGTGCGCGGCAAGGACGGCTACCAGGACGGCACGGGCCACACCAAGCTCCGCATCACAGAACTGCACACCGTCATCCGCATGATCCCCAAGCCGGTTATCGCGGCGGTCAACGGCTACGCCATCGGCGGCGGGCACGTGCTGCACGTCATCTGCGACCTCTCGCTGGCGTCGGAGAACGCGATCTTCGGGCAGTCGGGGCCGCGCGTGGGGAGTTTCGACGCCGGGTTCGGCACGGTGTTCCTCGCGCGCATCGTGGGGGAGAAGAAGGCGCGGGAGATCTGGTACCTCTGCCGACAGTACCCGGCGCAGGAAGCGCTGGAGATGGGGCTGGTGAACAAGGTGGTGCCGCAGGAGCAGTTGATGGTGGAGGCGCAGGAGTGGGCGGAGCGCATCCTGGAGATGAGCCCGACAGCGCTGCGGTTCCTGAAAGCGTCGTTCAACCAGGACACGGACTGGGCGTACGGGCTGCAGCAGATGGCGCACGGGGCGGTGCAGATGTTCTACAACACGGACGAGGCGGAGGAGGGCGTGCGCGCCTTCAACGAGAAGCGCCCGCCGGACTTCAGCGCGTACCGCAAGCAGAACTGGTGACATGACCGCCACCCCTGCCCCGCAATCGAAGATCGTCTCCTGGTTCTGGGCGGCACGCCCGTTCTCGCTGTCGGCGTCGGTGGCGCCGGTGCTGGTGGGAACTGCGCTCGCGGCGACCGTGGGCGCGCTGGACTGGCTGCTGTTCGCGCTCGCGCTGACGGGGTCGGTCGCCATCCAGATCGGCACGAACCTCACGGACGAGTACTCGGACCACCGCAAGTCCGGTGGCGAGGGGAAATTCCTCGCGCCGCACAAGGTCATCCAGCGGGGGCTGCTCTCAGAGCGGGCGGTTGCGCTGGGGATGGGCGCGGCGTTCGGCTACGGCGTGGTCGCGGGGCTGATCATCGTCGCGCACGTGGGCTGGCCTATCCTCGCGGTGGGGGTGGCGAGCGTCGCTGCGGCGTACCTGTACGCGGGCGGGCCAAAGCCGCTGGGAACGCTGGGCCTCGGCGAGCCGGTGGTGTTCGTGTTCATGGGGCAGGTGATGGTGATGGCGTCGTACTACGTGCAGCAGGAGACGCTCACATGGGCGTCGTTCTACGTTTCGTTGCCGGTCGCGTTCATCGTCACGGCCATCCTCGTCGTGAACAACATCCGCGACGTGGAGGAGGACCGGGAGGCCGGGAAGCGGAGCCTCGCCACAGCCGCCGGAACGCGAGTGGCGACCCGGGCGTACGCGGCGCTGCTGGCAGGGGCGTACCTGAGCATCGCGGGTGCTGCGCTCGGCGGGGCGGTGAGTCTCTGGGCGCTGCTGGGGCTCGCGCCCCTGCCGTGGGCCGTGGGCGCAGCCCGGGCGCTGTTCGCGGCGGATGAGCGTCCCGCGATGAACCGCCTGCTCGTGCGGAGCGGGAAGCTGCACGGGTGGACCGGCCTCGCGCTCGCGGCGGGGTTGTACGCGTCGAGCCTGTGAGGGATCCCGATCACACCCCGCGTTGACCGTGCGCACGCGCGCGCCTAGACTCTCTCCGCCATGTCCATCTACCGCTACTCCCGATGGGACGGTTCGCAGGACGTCGCGCTCCCCACGACCGACGATCTGTTCGACCGCCTCTCCGAGCAGATCCTGCAAGGAGACGATCTGCGCGGCGCGCTCAACCGCATGATGCGCTACGGCATGCGCGGCGAGGGCCAGCGCGGCCAGGGGCTTCAGGAATTGCTCGAACGGCTCCGCGACGCCCGCCAGCGCAACCTCGACCGCTACGACCTCTCGTCCATCTTCGACGACATCCAGGAACGGCTCGACGCCATCATCGACAAGGAGCGCCAGGGCATCGACCAGCGCCTGCAGGAGATCGCGCCGCCACCCGATGGCGGGCAGGGCGGAGACGGACAGGACGGCGAAAGCACAGAGAGCGGCGGTCAGCCCGGCGGGAGCGGCGCGCCGCCGGACGAGTTCACCGACATGCTGCGGCAGATGGCGAACCGCCACCTCAACCAACTCGATGCGCTGCCGCAAGGCGCGGGCGGGCGCATCAAGCAGCTGCGCGACTACGACTTCATGGACAGCGGGGCGCGCGAGGACTTCGACGCGCTCATGCAGGAGCTGCAGCAGCAGTTCCTGCAGCAGTACTTCCAGGGGCTGCAGCAGAGCCTCCAGAACCTGACGCAGGCCGACCTCGCGCAGATATCGGAGATGGTGCGCGACCTCAACGAGCTCGTGAAGCAGAAGCTGCAGGGCGACGATCCGGACATCAGCGACTTCATGAACAAGTGGGGGCACATGTTCCCGCCGGGCATCGAGACGTTCGACCAGTTGATGGAGTACATGTCCAACCAGATGGCACAGATGCAGTCGCTCATGAACTCGATGACGCCGGAGATGCGCCGCCAGCTCGAGGAGATGATGGACGGCCTCCTGCAGGACAACCGCCTGGCGTGGGACCTGTTCGAACTCGGCATGAACCTCGAACGGATGAACCCCGACAACTTCCCGGACAACGACTTCCGCCTGTTCGGCGACGAGCCCGTCACGCTGCAGCAGGCGCTCGAACTCATGGGCGACCTGAACGACATGGAAGAGCTGGAGCAGCAACTGCGCCACGCGCTCCGCACCAACGACGCCACCAACATCGACGCGGACGACCTCGGCAAGGTGCTCGGCGAGGAGGCGCGGCAGTACGCGCAGGAACTCCAGCGGCTCACGAAAGAGTTGGAGGAGGCGGGGCTCATCCGCAAGCGTGGTCAGAACGGCTGGGAGCTCACGCCGCAGGCGATGCGGAAGATCGGCGACAAGGCGCTCACCGACATCTTCAACCGCATCCGCGGCGGCGACATCGGCGACCACAACCGCGAGAAGAGCGGGGTCGGCGTCGAGATCACGGACGAGACGAAGCGGTGGGAGTTCGGCGACCCGCTCCACCTGAACACACTCAAGACCGTCAGCAACGCCGTGCTCCGCGAGGGGCCGGGCACGCCCGTCCGCATCAAACCGGACGACTTCGAGATCGACCGCACCATCGCACAGACGCGCGCCTGCACCGTCATCGCCATCGACATGAGCTATTCGATGTTCTGGGACGGCGCGTTCCAGGCCGGGCAGCGCGTCGGGCTGGCGCTCGATACGCTCATCCGCTCGAAGTTCCCCAAGGACCAGGTGACGGTCGTCGCCTTCTCCTACTTCGTGTTGCCGCTGCAACCGCACATGCTGCTCGACACGTACTGGGTCGAGTTCGGCGGAGGCACGAATTTCCAGGAGGTGCTGCGCCAGTCACGGCAGATACTCGGCAGGCAGGGCGGCACGAACAAGCAGATCATCCTCATCACCGACGGGGAGCCCACCACCTACAACTGGACGGAGAGCGACCTGCGCGCGAACTATGGGCGGCGGGGCGGCGGGCTCGTCGAGGCGACGATGCGCGAGGTGATGCGCTGCACGCGCGACAACATCACCATCAACACGTTCATGCTGGACCAGAGCCCGTCGCTGCTGCGCTTCGTGCAGCTGATGACGAAGATCAACAAGGGCCGCGCGTTCATCTCCAGCCCGCACAGCCTCGGCTCCTACGTCGTCGCGGACTACGTCTCGAACCGGAACAAGGTCATCCGCTAGGAGGCGCCTGGCAGGCTAGCGTCCATACCGGACGTACCAGTAGACGAACAGCGCCATGGCCGTCGCGATGACTCCCAGGCTTGCGACGGCGAACGCCGAGTCCACCAGCACTCCGAGGCTGTTGAGGACGACGGCGATGATGACGAAGATGAAGACGACCCCGACGACTCCCGCATCCTCACGCTTCATCGCTTCCCTCTAACGGCCCGGGAAGTCCGGTGGACGCTTCTCTCTGAACGAGCGCACGCCCTCCATGAAGTCCTCGCTCGCCTCCGCGCCGTCCATGATGGACGCCTTCTCCGCCGGCACCTGGTCCGCCGCGCCGAACTCCAGCAGGTCGCGTATCACCTGCTTGTGCGTGCGGTGCGACACCGGCGAGAGCGACGCGACCTCCTCGGCGAGCGCACGCGCTTCTTCCATGAGCGCATCGCCGTCCACGACCACGCTCACGATACCCGACGCCAGCGCGCGCTCCGCGGAGACGGAGCGTCCCGTCAGCATGAAATAGGCCGCTTCGCCGGGTCCGACGAGGCGCATCAGGCGGTCGATGTGCGCGTGCGACACAGCGATGCCGCGTTTCGCCGCAGGCAGCCCGAACTGCGCGTCCGCCGACGCGATGCGCAGGTCTGCGCACACCGCAAGCTCCAGCCCGCCGCCGAGGCAGTAGCCGCATATCGCGGCGATGGTCGGCTTGGAGAGCGCATTCAGCGCGTCACAGGCCTCATTCACCGCGTGGCGGTAGTTCCGCGCGCGCTCCGGCGTGCTGCGGGTCTCCTCGAAATCCTTGATGTCCGCACCTGCCGAGAACGCCTTCTCGCCCGCGCCCGTCAACACGACCGCGCGCACTGCCTCGTCGGCGTCGAGCTCGGCGAGAAGCGCGGGGAAGCGCACCCACATGTCGTACGAGATGGCGTTCCGCTGCTCCGGGCGGTTCAAAGTCAGCGTCGCGACTGCTCCGTCGCGTTCGACGACCAGATCATCGGTCATGGCGCTATCCCTCCGCCGCTTTCGCGCGCAGGCAGTCGAAGAAGCGGTCGATCTGCGACTTCGCGACGGTGCCCATGAGACGCTGGCCCACCCGCGCCAGCACGCCAGTCACCTGTACGTCGCCCTCAAAGCTCAGCTCCGTGCCTTCGTCGTCGTCCGCGAGCGCCAGCGACCCGCTGCCCCGGATCTCGGTGCGCGCGCCGGAGCCCTCGACCGTCATGCGGTACGACTCGGGTTCGACCGCGTCCGTGATGGCGAGCGTCCCCTTGTACGAGCCTGAGACGATGCCGACGCGCACCGAGAGCTCGATCTCGTAGCGGTCGCCGCCAAGGGGCGTGAACGCGCTAACGCCGGGGATGCATGAGCCGACGACGCTCGTGTCCATCAGCGTCTGCCACAGGCGCGCTCTGGGTACGTCGAACCGGTACGCTCCACTCAGTTTCATGGGGCTCCTCGAAGCGTGCTGCATCCACTATAGCAGCGTCGGGCATCGCCATCGCCCGAGCCTCGTTCCGCCATTCAAACACGGAACGTTAACGCTTTCCTCCGATTGACAAACCCTGTGCGTTAGATACCCTTGCGCGCGCAAGGCGCACGCGTGTGCAGTGGCGCAACGGCGCATGCGTGCGAATCCCATGGCGCGCGACCTGACGGTCGAGGGAGGAGGTCGACTGTGACAGTTCCTGTCGAGATAACCATCAACGGGAAGGCCTGCTCCGGAGAGGTGGAGGAGAGACAGTTGCTCGTCCACTTCATCCGGGAGAACGCGGGACTGACCGGGACGAAAGTGGGGTGCGACACCAGCCAGTGCGGCACGTGCACGGTGCAGTTGGACGGCGTCTCGGCCAAGTCGTGCACGGTGCTCACCGTCCAGGCGTCGGGCTCCTCGGTCACGACGATCGAGGGCATCTCCGACGGCGTCGACCTGCACCCGCTGCAGGAGGCGTTCTGGAACAACCACGGGCTGCAGTGCGGCTTCTGCACGCCGGGCATGATCATGGCGGCGAACGAGCTGCTCAGCAAGAACCCGTCTCCCACGCGTGAGGAGATACGTCACGGGCTGGAGGGCAACATCTGCCGGTGCACCGGCTATCAGAACATCGTGAGCGCCGTCGAGGACGCCGCCAAGGCGATGGGAGGGAGGTAAGCCATGACCACTCGGATATTCGGTTCCGGTATCCGCCGTCGTGAAGACCCACGGCTCATCACGGGTCGGGCGTCGTACACCGACGACATCAAGCTGCCGGGGACGCTCCACGCGGCGATCCTCCGCAGCCCCTACGCCCACGCGAACATCAAGTCGGTCGACGCCACCGGCGCGGCCGGCCAGCCCGGCGTCGTCGCCGTCTACACCGGTGAGGACACGGACGGCGTGCTGAACGGCCTCCCCTGTGCGTGGTTGATCCCCGGCTCAGACTTGAAGACTCCTGCGCACCCGGCCATCGCGAAGGACAAGGTCCGCTACGTCGGCGACGCGGTCGCGGTCGTGGTTGCGGAGACGCGGTACCAGGCCGAGGACGCGCTGGAGCACATCTCGGTCGACTACGAGCCGCTCGACGTCGTCGTCAGCCCGAAGGCGGCCGCGCAGGACGGCGCACCGCAACTCCACGAGGACGTGCCGAACAACATCGCGTTCACATGGGCACTCGCGGGAGGCGACACGGACGCGGCGTTCGCGGACGCGGCGGTCACCGTCAGCGACACGATCACGCTGCCTCGGCTCATCGCGAACCCGATGGAGCCCCGGTCGGCGCTCGCGCAGTGGAGCGCGGCGATGGGCGAGCTGACGCTGTGGAACACCACCCAGAACCCGCACATCGCCCGGTTCGTCACGTGTGTCGTTACCAGCGTGCCAGAGCACAAGATACGCGTGATCGCGCCGGAGGTCGGCGGCGGGTTCGGGAGCAAGATCCCGTACTACGCGGACGAGGCCATCACGGCGTTCTGCTCGATGAAGCTGGGCGTGCCGGTGAAGTGGACGGAGACGCGCAGCGAGAACTACCTGATCACGACGCAGGGCCGCGACCACATCGAAGAGGTGGAGATGGCGGCCACGAGCGACGGCGTCATCACCGGCCTCCGCACCACCGTCTACGCAGGCATGGGCGGATACCTCTCGACCGCCGCTCCGGGCGTCCCCACCATCCTGCACGGGCTGATGTACTCCGGCCCCTACAACATCCCCAACATCAGCGGCACGGTCTACGGCGTGTTCAACAACGGCGCGCCGGTGGACGCCTACCGAGGCGCAGGGCGCCCCGAGGCTACGATGCTTCTCGAGCGCATGGTCGACCTGGTGGCAGCGGCGGTCGGACAGGACCCCGCGGAGGTGCGCCGCAAGAACCTCATACCGAAGTTCGAGAACGGCCACGACGTCGCCACCGGCATCACCTACGACAGCGGCGACTACGAGTCGGCGTTGGACTCCTGCCTGAGCGCGGCGGGCTACGAGGCGCTGCGGGCAGAGCAGGCCCAGGCACGAGCGGATGGCCGCTGCGTCGGCGTCGGCGTTTCCTCCTATGTCGAGATATGCGGACTCGGCCCGTCACAGGTGGCGGGCGCGGTCGGCTTCCAGGGTGGACTGTGGGAGAGCGCCATCATCCGCTTCTACCCCACAGGCAAGGCGAACGTGATGGTCGGCTCCTCCCCGCACGGGCAGGGTGAGGAGACGACATTCGCCCAGATCGTCGCCGGCGAACTCGGCGTGGAGGTCGACGACGTGGAGGTCATCCACGGCGACACCGACAACACTCCGATGGGATGGGGCACGTACGGCAGCCGCACCACAGCGGTGTCCGGTGCTGCGATCGCGGTGGCCGCACGCAAGATCAAGGAGAAGTCGCGGGCGCTGGCCGCGCACCTGCTCGAAGCCGCGCCTGAGGACATCGAGTACGAAGACGGGCGCTTCTACGTTCGCGGGTCGCCCGACCAGCACAAGACGATCCAGGACATCGCGCTCATGGCCAACGTCGCCTGGAACATGCCTGAGGGCATGGAGCCGGGGCTGGAGGCGAGCGCGTTCTACGACCCGCCCAACTTCACCTACCCGTTCGGCGCGCACATCGCCGTCGTGGAGGTGGACCCGGAGACAGGCCGCATCGACCTCCAGCGCTACGTCGCGGTGGACGACTGCGGTGTGCAGATCAACCCCATGATCGTGGAAGGCCAGGTGCATGGCGGCGTCGTACAGGGCGTCGGCCCGGCGCTCTGGGAAGGCGCGGTCTACGACGACGACGGGCAGCTCGTGACCGGCTCGATGCTGGACTACGCGCTCCCCCGCGCGGACCTGCTGCCGGACATCGAGGTCTCGTCCAACACGACGCCGTCGCCGCACCACCCGCTGGGGGTGAAGGGCATCGGCGAGGCGGGCACCATCGCATCCACTCCCACCGTCTACAACGCGGTGATGGACGCGCTGCGCCCGTTGGGCGTCACCCGGGTAGACATGCCGTTGACGCCGGAGAAGGTCTGGCGCGCGATCAACGACGCACGGAACGGAGGCTAGGCCATGTTTCCAGCACAGATCACCTACCACCGCGCAGGCTCCGTAGCCGAGGCGGTGCAACTGCTCTCCGACAACGAGGGCGCGAAGCTCCTGGCGGGCGGACACAGCCTCCTCCCGCTGATGAAACTGCGGCTCGCGGCGCCCGCCGTGCTCGTGGACATCGGGCGCATCGAGGCGCTCAAGGGCGTCTCGGCCAGCGGCGGCGGCATCACCATCGGCGCGCTGACGACGCACGCGGAGATCGCCTCGTCCGACCTCGTGCAGCAGCACGCCCCGGTGCTCGCTGAGGCTGCTGCGCTCGTCGGCGACCCGGCGGTGCGGAACCGCGGCACCATCGGCGGCAGCGTCTCACACGCCGACCCCGCGTCCGACCAGCCGACCGTGCTTGCGGCGCTAGACGCGACGTTCAACGTGACGGGGCCGGGAGGCGACCGCAGCATCGCCGCGGCCGACTTCGCGACCGGCCTGCTGGAGAACGCGCTGGCGGAGAACGAGGTGCTCACCAGCATCTCGGTGCCGTCGGTCCCGTCCGGCGCGGGCTCGGCGTACGTCAAGTTCCCGCACCCGGCGTCGCGCTACGCCGTGGTCGGCGCCGCCGCGGTGCTCGCGGTGAGCGGCGGCGCGTGCTCGTCGGCGAGCGTCGCGGTCGGGGGCGTCGAGACGACGCCGGTGCGGGCGTCGTCCGTCGAGGCGGCGCTGGCAGGTTCGGACCTGAGCGACGCCGCGCTGGACGCTGCCGCGGCGGCGGTCGCGGGCGACCTGAACGGCGACGCCATGGGCGACGTGTTCGCCTCCGCCGAGTACCGCAGGGCGATGGCGGCGGTCTACGTGCGCCGGGCGCTCGGCGCGGCAGCGTCGCGCGCGGGCTGACCGCTCCGCCGCAACGTGGGATAATCGCAGGGGGCGGCTTCGGCTCGCCCCCTGCGCATCTGCGAGAGCACGCTATCCCGGAGGAGACCCACTTGGACGAAACGCGCACCGGTTCCGCGCCCGCGTCCGTCGACGAACTGCAGCAGGCGCTGCGCGGCGAACTGTACGTCGCAGACCGCGCGCTGGCGATGTCGGTCTACCTCGCACTGACGCTCAAGCGCCCGCTCTTCCTTGAGGGCGAGGCGGGTGTCGGCAAGACGGAGGTCGCCAAGGTGCTGGCGTCGGCGCTGGGCGCGCGCCTCATCCGGCTCCAGTGCTACGAGGGGCTGGACGTGAGCCAGGCGGTCTACGAGTGGAACTACTCGCGGCAACTGCTGCATATCCGGCTGCTCGAGGCGTCCGGCAACGTCGACAAGGCAGCGGCGGAGCGTGAGCTGTTCAGCGAGGAGTTCCTCATCAAGCGGCCGCTCCTGCAGGCGCTCGATGGGAGCGAAGGCCCAGTCGTGCTTCTGATCGACGAATTGGATCGCGCCGACGAGGAGTTCGAGGGCTACCTGCTGGAGATGCTCTCCGACTTCCAGATCACGATACCGGAGGTCGGCACGTACACGGCTGACGAGCCGCCCGTCGTCGTCATCACGTCGAACCGGACGCGCGAGATACACGACGCGCTCAAGCGCCGCTGCCTCTACTACTGGATCGACTACCCCGACCTCGACAAAGAGACGCAGATCGTGCGGAGCAAGGTGCCGCAGGCGTCGCAGAAGCTCGCGGGGCAGGTCGCCGCGTTCGTGCAGGAGCTGCGCGGCACGGAGCTGTACAAGGTGCCGGGCGTCGCAGAGACGCTCGACTGGACGGCGGCGCTCGTGAGTCTGAACGAGACCGAACTGAGCCCCGACGTCATCGACGACACGCTCGGCATCATGCTGAAGTACCGCGAGGACGTGCAGGCGGTGCGCGGCGAGCAGATGCGCGCACTGCTGAACCGCGCGATGCACCGCGGCACGCAGCGCGGGGGCAGGCGTGGCTGACGCGCCGGACGGCTACATCCTCGGCAACCTCCTCCTCTTCGGACGGCTGCTCCGGCGGCTCGGCCTCGACGTGCACGTCGGGCGGATGCTGGATGCCATCCGCGTGCTGGAGGACATCGGCCTCGAACGGCGGGGCGACGTGCGCGCCGCGCTGCGGACGCTGCTCGTGCACCGCAGGGACGACCTCCCGTTGTTCGACGAGGCGTTCGACGTCTTCTGGCGCCAGCGCAAGGACAGCACCTCGACGATGGATCTGCGCTCGATGGGTGAGCAGCGCCGCTACCGCAGGCCGTCCGCCGGGCCGCCGTCGCCGGGCCGCGAGCCGGACGACTCCGCCGAACCCGCCGACCCGGACGAGGGCTTCGACCGCGTCGACCTCACCCGCACGTTCAGCGCGCGGGAGGTGCTGCGCACGCGGGACTTCGCGGAGTTCACGCCGGAGGAGATGCTGGAGGCGCGGCAACTGATGGCGTCGCTGCAGTGGGACCCCGGCCTCAGACGCACGCGGCGCAAGGAGCCAGGCAGAGGCCATGGGCTGGACGTGCGCAGGACGCTGCGGCACAACGCACGATTCGGCGGCGAGCTCGTGCGACTGGAGACGCGACGCCGCAAGGAGAAGCCGCGCAGGCTGGTGGTGGTCTGCGACGTGAGCGGCTCCATGGAGCGGTACACGCGGATGCTGCTCCACTTCATCCACAGCCTCTACGCGGGCCTGGACAACCGGATCGAGGCATTCCTCTTCGCCACGCGGCTCACGCGCATCACGAAGCACCTGGGGCAGCGCGACATCGACCGCGCCGTTTCAGAGGTCGCAAAGGCAGTGCCGGACTGGTCGGGCGGGACGCGCATCGGCGACGTGCTCAAGGAGTTCAACTTCCGCTGGGCGCGGCGCACGCTCGGCTGGGGCTCCATCGTCCTCATCGTGTCGGACGGGTGGGACCACGGCGAGCCAGAGTTGCTGAGCCGGGAGATGGCGCGGCTGCAGCGCAGCTGCAACCGGCTGATATGGCTGAATCCTCTGGCGGGCAACGAGGACTACGAGCCGCTGACCGTAGGGATGCAGGCTGCCGCGCCGTACATCGACGACCTGCTGCCGGTGAACAACCTCGCCGCGCTGTTCGACCTCGCCGACCACTTGAACAGCCTGTCGCAGAGCCGTCCGGTGCGCCGGCAGCAGACGTTGCAAACCACGGAGGAGGAAGCACCAATCGTCGCGGCGTCCGCCCCGCAGCAGCGCTCATGGCACGCGGGCGCGAACCCGACGTTCCGCCACCCGTTGTGGGGTCGCGGGGAGCCGCGGAACGGCGCGTAAGCCCTACGCCGAAGGATAAAACCCCTTGTCGTACCAGTAGGTGAGGTCGCTGCCGAACCACTCCGTCGGGATCTCGTGGCCGACCCCGGCCTCGACTGCCTTGCGGTAGATGAGCGCGCCCGCTGCGGCCATCTGTATCCCCATGCCGGTGCTGTTCTTGTAGTAGACGATGTCGCCGGGCTGCGCCTCCAGCGCGGTCGTTCCGGCCACCACCTCGCCCAGCGTGCATATCCTGTCCCACGAGACCAGTCCCTGCTCGATGGGGTCGAGCAGCTCGATCTGGTTGTTCGAGTAGACGCTGTCGCGATCGTTGATGCAGATGAACGCGCTGCGGGCGAACGTCGTGTCGTCCACCTCGGACTTCTTGAAGTTGGCGTCGCTGTTCTGCAGCGAGATGACGAACTGCCCCGGCTCCAGCCAGTCGCCGTCGAAGACCGGCTTGCCGCTCACGTAGCCCGCGTTCGTCGCGCAGCAGACGATCTCCGTGCCCTCCATCGCCTCGCGCGGGTTGTCTACGGGCGTGACCTCGACCTCCAGCTGCTGCGACATCTCGCTGGCGAACTCCTCGCGGTGCTCCTTCGTGGGGCTGTAGACCTTCACGCTGCGCACCGTGCGCACCTGCACGAGCGCCTCCAGGTCCGTTCGCGCCAGCTTGCCGCTGCCGAACATCCCAACCGTCTGCGCACCCGGCGGTGCGAGGTACTTGGCGGCAACGCCTGACGTCGCCCCGACCCGTATCCCCGACAGGTAGAACTCGTGGATGAAGGCGAGCGGCCTCCCCGTCTGCATGTCGATCAGGACGATGAATCCCCAGTTGCGATTGTCGAACTTGGGTGAGCGCTCGCCCTGGGCGTTCGGCTTCGTGCTGCGCGCGCTCCCGCCGATGCGTATCGCCGCGGCGTCATACGAGGGCGTCGTGCCGATGTGGATGTTCGAGCCGTATACCTTGTCAGCATCCGTCGTGGGGCTGATGTAGCGGATGCGGGGGATGTTCACGGCCCCGCTGAGTGCGTGGTCGCGGTAAGCCGTCTCCATCGCCTCGATGCAATCGGCCATCGGGTGCACACGTGCGACGTCTTCGTCGCTCAGTACCAGCGTCATGCGTTCCTCCTGTCTACGCCTGCCAACGATAATCGCGTTCTTGGGGTCAGACATGCTGGTCCACCAGGATCGGGTTGCCGTCCGGGTCGATCGCCACGAAACTAGCCGGCCCCGTGCCGTTCTCGTCCGCTTCGCTCACCAGTTGCACGCCCTTCGCCTTCAGTTGCCGCTGCAGCTCACGCACGTCCGTAAAGGCTTCCAGCGGACGCGCCCGGCTGTCCCAACCCGGATTGAACGTGAGGATGTTCTTCTCGAACACCCCCTGGAAGAGGCCGACCGTGTGGTCGCCGTTCCTGAGTATCTGCCAGCCCTCGGAGGGGTCGCCCCCGACGACCTCGAACCCGAACTGCTCGTAGAAGTCCCTCGAGGCCGCGATATCCGCCACGGCCAGGCTGATGGAGAACGCGCCCAGTTCCATGTATCGCTTCTCTCCTAGTTGCTGTGGGGCAGGATGACCGTCTTCACCTCCCGGAAGTCGGCCATGGCGTGCAGCGCGTCGGACGTCTCGTTGAGCGAGTAGGGACGCGACAGCATCCGCGCGAACGGCACCGAGCCACCCCGTGTCCGCAGGAACTCCAGCGCCTGGTGGTAGTGCCGACCCTCGCCGGAGCGCACGCTCACGATCGTCACCTGCTGCCCGAAGCCGTTGATCGATACCGGCCCGCCTCCTCCTCCGATGGAGAGGTAGCGTCCACCGGGGCGCAGGAAACCCAGCCCCTCCGGGATGACCGCGAAGGAGACGCACTGGATGGCGACGTCCGCGCCGCGACCCCCGGTACGCTCCATCACCCACTCGTGCCGGTCCTTCGCATCGGGCATGTCGCCGATGTCCAGCGTCTCGTCCGCGCCCCACGCCTCGGCGACGTCCAGTCGCACGCGCGGCGCGCCGATCACGAGCACGCGGCCAGCGCCACGATCGCGTGCGACCGCCGACGCGTACAGGCCGACGGGCCCCGACCCCTGCACGACGACCGTGTCGTGGGGGTAGATCGGCCCGAGCCGCTCGAAGCCGTGCATCACCGTACGGAGCGCGCACGCGGCGGAGGCTGCCTGCGGCGACGTCACCTCGTCCGGTATGGGGATGATGGCAGTGCCGGGCGGGATGTAGTGGTACTCCGCACAGCCGCCCAGCAGGTACGGCGGTTGGTCGGCGCGCCCGCGCCCGAAGCGGATGCTGTCGTCGCAGAGCGAGGGCTGGTTCGACACGGAGCAGTAGAAGCAGTGCCCGCAGAAGCGGTACGCGGAGATGATGCGGTCGCCCTCCTTGAGCTCTTCGCCGTGCACGTCGTACCGCTCGCCGTTGATCGCCACGATGCGACCCGCGGTCTCGTGGCCGGGAATGTAGGGCAGCATCTTCGGGTTCGCGGCGTTGTGCCAGATGTGCACGTCCGTTCCGCAGAGCGTCGCGGCCTCGACCTCCACCAGCATCCCCGTCGGTTCCAGGTCCGGCATCTGGACGTCCCGCATCTCGGTCGGGTCGTTGAACCCCGTGATTACGGCAGCCTTGCACGTCTCCATGGCATCTCCTCCGCTCTAATGATTTTCGATCCCCCTCAGCGGTACTCTATCGCAGCCGGACCGGGTCCGTGCACGGACCCTCTATGCGTGTCCCGCCTATCCTGCTGTGAACTTCTCCGCTTCCTCCGAACCGCCCGTAGCGTCGCCTTCGCTGTAGGAATGCGCCCCCGTCCCGGCAAGCCCGCCCCCCTGCACGATGAGGTACTCGTCCCGGATCGGCCGTCCCTCGAACCAGCACTCCAGGATCTCCCGGACACCCGCCGCATAGCGGGCCTGCGCCGAAAGGGAAGTGCCCGAGGTGTGCGGCGTCATCGCGTGGCTGGGCATCGTCCGCCAGGGATGGTCGTTGGGAGGCGGCTGCGGGAACCAGACGTCGCCCGCGTACCCTGCCAGCTGGCCGCTCTCCAGCGCCCTGACGATGGCGTCGCGGTCGCAGATCTTGCCGCGGGCAGTATTGACGATGTACGACCCACGCTTCATCCTGCCGATCAGGGCGTCATTGAACATGTGCTCGGTCTCCGGGTGCAGAGGGCAGTGGATGCTGACCACGTCGCAGACGCTGACCAGTGATCCGACGGTCTCGTGGAACATCAGGCCGAGCTCCTGCTCCACGTCGGCGGAGAGCCGGTGCCTGTCCGTGTAGTGGAGGTTCACGTCGAAGGGCTTCATCCGCTTCAGCACGCCGAGCCCTATCCTCCCGGCTGCCACGACGCCCACGTCCATCCCCTCGATATCGTACGAGCGGGAGACCGCGTCGGCGATGTTCCAGCCGCCTCTGACCACCCAGCCGTACTGGGGGATGTAGTCCCTGACCAGGGCCAGCATCTGCATCACGGCGTGCTCCGCGACGCTGACGCTGTTGCACCACGTCACCTCGCACACCGTGATGCCCCGGTCGATGGCGGACTGCAGGTCGACGTGGTCCGACCCGATGCCCGCGGTGACGGCCAGCTTGAGGTTGGGCGCCTTCGCTATGCGCTCGGCGGTCAGGTACCCGGGCCAGAAGGGTTGGGAGATGACGATGTCCGCGTCGGGCAGCTCCCGCTCGAAAACGGAGTCGGGGCCGTCCTTGTCCGAGGTGACGACGAACCGATGCCCCCGCTCGGTCAGGAACTTCTCCAGCCCAAGCCCGCCCGAAACGGACCCCAGGAGATGACCGGGGGTGAAGTCTCGGGCGGTTGGCGAGGGCAGCGTCTGACCGTCGGGGTAGTGCGTGAGCGTGGGGATTCTGTCCCGGGCGTAGGCGGGAGGGAACCCGCTTACTGGATCGTCGTAGAGAACGCACAGCACTTTCTGGGAAGAATCGGTGCTCATGCCACACCTCCGCAGGTCCGTTCACGCACAGTTTATGCGGGGCTGCCTGCGCGGGAAACCGCGTTGCCGACGGAGTCCCGGCTACCGCGTTCCCGGTGGGCCGACGCGGACCGTGATGATGTCCATGCCGTGGAACTGCTGGTGCCGCACCGACGAGGCGTAGCGCCGCAGCAGCCGCAGTGATATCTCGTTCTCTGACACAGTCTCCTCGTCGTGTTGCTGCAGTTGCCGGATGCGGTCCTCCATGTTCTCTTCGTCTCCGCCGCCGATGAACTCTAGGTCCGCTATCGGTCCCTCGCTCGACGCCAGCACCACCAGCCGGCGCGTCTCCTGGTCGTCGTCGTCAGCGTCCAGGTCGAGCGTCAGGTCGAGCGGCGCGAGCGTCAGCAGCGTCTCCTCCGCAACCGCGCTCAGCCGCTCTTTCATCGGTTCGTCCCATCCCCTGCTCTCGGCGAACCGCTCCGTGAACGCGAAGAGGTCCGGCAGCACCTCGGCGTCGAGCTTGGACTCGAAGCGCATCCGCCGCTTCTTGGTGAACTCCAGGAACAGGATCATTACGATCGCGGCGACTCCTCCGGTGGTGATGGCGCTCTTCACCAGCGCCCCGAACACCGGACCGAGCTGCGGAAGCGTGAACAGGTCGAACTGGAACGACGCGCCTATCCAGAAGGAGATGCCCGCAACGATGAGCTTCTGCGTGTTCTGCTCGGACTGGATCACCGTCCGCGCGCCGTCCACGAACAACATGCCGGTGACGAGGATGAGGTAGCCCGCCATCACGGGCCCCGGCAGGCTGCTCAACAGCCCGGACAGCTTCGGGAGGAACGCCACGAGGATGAAGATAGCGCCGATGGAGTAGCCCATCCTGCGCGAAGCGACGCCGGTGACCTGGATGAAGGAGACGATGGCCGGGTTCGCCGCATTGGGCACAGCTCCGGTCACGCCCGCCAGTGCATTGCTCACGCCTGCGCCCGTCAACGCCCCTTGCACCTGCCGGAAATCGACGGCCTTCACCTCACGCTGGGAGACGCGCTGGTGCGTTATCGCCTGTCCGTTCACCTGGATCGCGATGATGACGCCGAGGAACAAGAACGCCGGCAGCAGCGTCCAGAAATCGACCCCGAGGTCCAGCGCCAGCCCCGGCGCCTCGGAGGGAAGCCCAACCCAGGCGGACTGCGTGATCCGGCTGGTGTCGTAGATACCGAACGCTGCAGCGACAAGGACGCCCACCACGATGCCGATCATCGGCGCCCACAGGCGCAACCGCACGCTGCCCCGCATCGTGAGCGCGGTGACGACCGTCAGCGTCGCCAGCGCAGTCAGCGGCGCGGCCACCGGCTCCTCTATCGACGCGTCGTCCAGGAGCCCGAAGACGACCGACGCCAGCGTGATGGAGAGGATCATCATCACCGTGCCGCTCACGACGGGCGTGACGAGCCGCCGCAGGATGAACAGCCACCTGGCGACGACGAACTGGAACGCCGCCGAGGCGAGCACTAATGTCGTCAGCGTCGCCGGACCGCCGTCCACCACCGCCGTGATGCAGAACGGGATGGCGAAGGCCGCCGTGAAGAACGGCATCACCGCGCCCGCGCCCAATGGGCCCAGGCGGCGCACCTGAACCAGCGTGGAGAGGCCAACCGCCAGCAGCGAGGCGAAGACCATCCACGTCACGTACGGCTCGCCTCTGTCCGACGCATTCGCCACGATGACCGGCGTCACCAGCAACGTGGCGGACGCGATCATGCTGAACTGCAGGCCGTAACCGAACGAGGTCCGCCAGGGCGGGTTCTCGTGCGCCTCATACCGGGGATTCTGCGTTGCCGTGGCCAGTGCTCCCCCTCCTCAGGCAGAGGTCATATCGCTATCGACGCAACTTTACTACGGCCACGCCCGTCCCGTAGCGCCTCCCCCCTGCCTGTCACCTGCCATGGTTGCGGTAGCGCTCTTGTCTGTCGTTCCTGCGAAGGCAGGAACCTACTGCCGCCGTGTCGGAGTCTCCGGTGGTCGCAACTCGCCCGCAGCCCTCGTCAGCGCCGCGCCGTACAAGAAGATCATGCCCGCGACGTACCCCCACATCAGCAGCAGGACGAATGAAGAGATAGGCCCGTAGACCGCGTTCCGCTGGGCAGCAAGGCCCGTGAACCAGAAGAACAGGTGCTTGCCCGCCTCGAACAGCACGATGGCCGTCACCGCGCCGAACATCGCGTCCCTCCATTCCAGGCGGACGTTCGGCATGAGGTAATACACCAGCGCGAAGAGCGCCATGGTGAAGAACGCGGGCAACAGCGCCGAGACGGCGCCCAGCGCAAGGACGACGATGCCGGAGAGCGCTCCGGTCGACTCGGTTATTCCCTCGCTGAAGCGCACCGCCAGCTGGAGCGACGCCGAGACTCCGATCGACAGCAGCAACAGGAGCACGATGGTCGTCGTAAGCGTCACTTGCAGAACGGTTATGCGGAGGACTTTCTGCGTCTCAACGCCAAAGACCCTGTTCAGGGCCCTGGTCGCAGCCATGAACAGCCCGTTGGCCCCCATGACCAGGCTCGCAAACGCCACCAGCCCGATGGCCAGCGAACCCCGGAGCAGGTTCTCCACGGCGTCATGTATCAGGCTCTGCGACGTCGGGAAGTAGTAGAGGAGCACCTCTGTCAGCCTCTCCCTGAGGACTTCCGGGTCTCCGAGAAAGGCTATCGCCATGATGGCCAGCGCCACCGCCGGGAGGAGCGACAGGATCGTGAAATAGGCGAGCGAGCCCGCGAGGTCGATGCCGCCCGCCTGGAGCAGGATGCGCACCGCCCTCGCCATGGCCGCGCCGCGCCACGCCCCTCTCTTCCTGGGCAACTCGCGCGATAGCCGTCGGATCCTTGCCTGTCTGCGCTTCAACCGTGGTTCCTGCTCAACTGCCTGGCTGACTCTCGATTCTACGTCCCTGCACCTGCGAAGCGTGCTGCATTGCGTTGCCTGATGTGCCCGGCTATCTTCCCGGCATGAACACACCGCTTCCCTGTGGATACGCCAGCGAGGGCCAGGGAGTAACGCCCCTGGCTGCCGCGCTGGAATCGGGCGCGATGCGCGAACAGGGCTTCGACGTCACCCTCGCCAAGATGGGCGATGCGCACGCGGTCGTGGCCGGGCTGGCGGCGGGCGCCATCGTCTTCGGCAACCTCGCGGCACCCGCGCTCGTGCTCGCGGGAGCGGAGGGCAGGGCGGACCTCGTCTTCCTCGCGGGCGGCGTCAACCAGCAGTTCCTCGTGGGCGCTCCCGGCATGACGCTCGGCGCCCTGCGAGGCCGGCCCCTCGGCATGAGTCATCCCGGCGACCTCACCGACTTCCTCGGCCAGCTCACCATCGACCGCGTACTCGGCGGCTCGGGCGAGCTTCGCTCAGTCGGCGGCAGCCAGTCCCGCCTCCAAGCGGTCCTGAACGGCGAGGTGGCAGCAACGCCGCTCTCTCCGCCCACTGCGGTGCAGGCCAAGCACGCCGGGTGCCCGTGGCTGTACGACTACGCGGAGATGGGTCTGAACTTCGCCATCGGCGGCATCGCGGCCCCGCGCTCGCTCACCGAGTCCGAGCCGGATCTTGTGCATCGCTTCCTGCGCGGCTACCTGGAGGGGCAGCGCCGCTACAAGCAGGACCGTGACTTCGGCATAGCGGTCCACGAGAAGTACGGCGAGACTACGCGCTCCATTGCAGAGGAGACCTACGACGTCACCCACGCCGGCTTCCGCGACTTCCCCGACCCGGCCACCGAGGGCATGCGGATGCTCGTCGACTTCTGGAAGAGTGCCGGCATCATCCCCGAAGCGTTCGACGTCGAAAGCGTCGTCGACTCAGGCCCCATCGCCGTGGTCTGCGGTCACAAGGCACGATGAGCGCCTCCTAACTGCCGACCCCTGCTCAGGGTTTCACCCCTTGTAGATGTTCTCGTTGTGCCAAGCAAGCGCACTAGGGTCAGGGCGCAGGTTGGGCCGATCTGGGACTCGTATCCGCGTTCCGTGCAAGGCGTAGTAGTCGCGACCATTCTCGAATTCTTCCCGAATGGCTCGACTCACCTCGAATTCCCACGACGGTGTGACGGTCACGTATCCAGCGTCAAACAGACTATGGATGTCTCGCCGCAGCAAGAGCCCGTTGCTCACTTCATGGTCACCACCCAGATGATATGGGAAAATGTGCGCTGCATCTAATGCAGGTAGCGTCCGTTCTTGTGTGACAGCGCAGCGACGGTGGTATGTATCTGTAACCACGAAACGGAACGCTCCTTGGCCAAGTCGAGGCAAGACCAGAGTGGGTTCTCCGTAGGGTACTCTTGTTTCGGCTAACTGTTGGCTCAGTCGCTTGCTCGTATGAGCATGGGCTGCCTGCCACAGATAGAGCCCTTCTTCGTCATTAGTATTGTAGGTCTTGAAAGTAACGATGTTCTTGGCCCAGCTCTCGGGAGGGCGAATCCAGTCAGATTCGTCAAGAAAGAATGTTTGCGTTAGGATCCGGCAACCAATGTTGAAGTCGTTCTGGTAGTTCGTATCCGCTCTGCGGTATTTGATGATGCGTTCACGCATCTGCCCTAGAGAATGAGCTCCATTAGCCTCTCCGAATATCTCCCATGCAAGAGAACACGGAAATTGGTTAGCGTAGGCAAAGATTCCTCCACCTACAATCATGTCATATGGGGCATGTAACTTGAACAAGAACAGCTCTCCCGGTTGTAAGGCCCGGAAGTTCTTGGGCGATGGTGCCCAGAAATTTACCTCGCTTAGGTCAGGAAGCTGCTTGAGCGTCACGAACCAGTCATAATCCGTAACGGCGACGACTACATTAATCGCCATCACTCGCCTCCTCATGTAGGCGCGACGCCTTGTAGCGGTGCCTAAACGCAGGCATCTGGTTTGCGTGGGTTATCCTACCAGAGACGCCGTGCACGTCGAGAGCATCGTCGACTCAGGCCCCATCGCCGCGGTCTGCGGCGGATAAGCGTAGGGTCCTGCGTTGCACGCGCGATGGGGATGAACCAGGGGAACCGTGGTGGGCGGTAGAGGACTCGAACCTCTGGCCTCCGCGATGTCAACGCGACGCTCTAACCAACTGAGCTAACCGCCCCCGTCCACCGTCCACCGAGTATAGCATCCCCCTGCCGCGCCACGGGGCCGCCAACGGGCATCGTGCGGGTGTGCTACCATCGTCCGCGTTGTACGCCCCCCGGTACACCGCGGGTCGGCCATACGAACGGAGGAGGTGGATGATGGTGGAAACAGCACTGCCCGCATGCCAGGCATGCAATGAAGGAGACCTCGTTCCGCTCTCGGACTTCGGTAGCCAGGGCGCGCCGATCCATTACAAGGCATGGGTCTGCACCAACCCCGACTGCGGCTTCAACCTCAAGATTCGCAACGGCGACGTCTACATCAACGAGCCCATCAACAACGGCGCCACAGCAGGCAGGCGCTAGCCCCTGCGCCGTCGTTCCTGCAAAGGCCCGCGCTTTAGCGCGCAACCTCGCAGCCCGGTGTGCGTAGTGGTTGATGATGAGTCCCTCTAAAGCCACGACTTCTCACGTCCCGCGCCCACGACGCGTGTCCGCGACCGGCGTGGCGCTGCTCGTTGTGGGCGCGCTCCTGCTCGCCGCTGCCGCCGCCTATTACGCCTACGGTTTCTTCGCGGGACGCGATCTGGACCGCCTCGACGTCACCGTCACCGGGCCTGTCAGTGAGACTCTGCCGCGCGCTGCCGGCACGACGCATGAGGGGCCGTCCCCGGCCGCGCAGGAGCTCTATCCGGGCTCGCTCATGCCCGCCCGCCAGTGGGCCGACCCGCGGGGCGCGATCAATCTCGGCGTGCCCGATCTGGAAGGCTTCATCCCCCTCAGCAACGAGGGGCAGCCCCACATCGCCGGGGTCGTCGGGAGGGCGGAGCGCATCGTCATCCCCCAACTCAACGTCGACGCGGAGGTGGAGGAGCTCAGCATCATCAACCTCGCGTCGAGCGCAGCGTACGAGACTCCCGCGTTCACGGTCGGCCACATCCCCACGACACCGAACCCGGGCTCGGCGGGGAACGGTTGGTACTTCGGCCACCTGGAGAACCCGATACAGGGCGAGGGCAACGTCTTCCTGCGCCTGCCCGAGATCGCCGACCTGCTGCGCGATGGCGACGATGTGCATGTCATCCTCATGTCGGGCGGGCGCGAGTACCTCTACCTCGTGAACGGCACGAGCACCACGCACGCCGACGACCTCGCGCTCTACCCGTCAGACGACGCCCGGATCTCGCTCGTCACCTGCTTCCCGCGCCTCAAGTACGACCAGCGCCTCATCGTCACCGCGCAGCTTGTCGCCTTCAGGGATGTCCCCGCGCCCGAAAGTACGTGAATCCGCCGCGCCCGAAAGCGCGTAGAATAGAAGTGATGGATTGCCCTGTCTGATCCCTTCCCTCTTGACGGGGGAAGGTTAGGATGGGGGTGAATTGGCATGACCACCCGCGCCACATCCGTATGGACACCCCTGCGAGCGGCTGCCGTTGCGCTGCTCGTGCTTGCGTTCGCCGCCTGCGAGAGCGCGACGCCCACCCCGGTGTCGGTGCCCACGAACACGCCGGTTCCAGCTCCGACCGACACCCCTGCCCCGGTTCCCGCCGACACGCCGACGCCGGCCCCCACCAACACCCCGACGCCCGTTCCGGAGCCGACCGACACCCCCGACCTGCTGGCTGGGGCAGGCACGGTCGAGGGTGTGCTTGCACAGCCGACTCCGACGCCGGAGCCGCAGCCGACCGACACGCCCACGCCGACACCAAGGCCGCGCCCAACGAACACCCCGACACCGAGGCCGCAACCTACCGACACGCCCACGCCCGTTCCCACAAACACCCCTACTCCCGAACCTGCGCCTGCAAGCAGCTGGCGCACCGACATCGCCACCGGCTCTGGCATAGGCGACCGCGCAACCGACGCCCCGTTGACCCTCCCGGACGGCTCGACGGCCACCATCGAATCCACAGCCGGAGGCAAGACCGTCCTCCTCTACTTCTTCGCCACCTGGTGACCGAACTGCCGCGGCGAGGCTCGCACGCTGAACACCCTCTACGACAACTACAAGGACAATATTGAGTTCATCCACGTCGCCTTCAACGAGAACGCTTCCAGGCTGGACTCGTACGCCAAGGGAGAGGGCTACGACTGGATCTTCGCCGAGGGCCCCGCGTCGCTCGTCCGCGACTACAACGTCCGCTCGCAGTCGTCGTGGGTCTCCATCGGGCGCGACGGCATCATCCTCAACAGGCGCGGCTACGGCTCGGACGGCGCGTCCTACTGGCGCGGCGTCCTGGACGCTCTCCGCGCCTCGTAATCCCCGTCGTTCCTGCGCAGGCCCGCGTTTTAGCGCGCAACCTCGCAGCCCACCTATCCCTTGAGGGAGAGGTCACCGCGCAACAGTGCAGCGGGTGAGGGTGACCCCTCCCACATTGACACCCCACCCGCCCGCGCCTAGCCTTACTCCGAGCAGTGAACGCATGACCACACGCAGCGCATCCATATCGCGCCTCGTCAGGGCGGGGGCAGCCCTGCTCCTGCTGCTGGCGACGCTCGCTGCCTGCGGCGCCGACCCCACCGCGACACCGGTACCGCAACCGACCCCGACCCCCGAGCCTGAACCGACCGCCACGCCGAAGCCCGCCGCCTCGGATGGCATGGCCCCCGGAGGCTGGCGCACCGACGTCGCCGTCGGCTCCAACCACGGCGACCGTGCTTTCGATTCATCGATAGCCCTCCCGGACGGCTCCACTGCCACCCTCGAATCGGCTGCCGGAGGCCGCGCCGTCCTCCTCTACTTCTTTGCCACGTGGTGACCGACCTGCCGCGGCGAGGCTCGCACGCTCGACCCCCTCTACGACGACTATAAGGACGATGTCGAGTTCGTCTTCGTCGCCTTCAACGAGAACGCTGCCCAACTGGACTCGTTCGCCAGGGGCGAGGGCTACGACTGGATCTTCGCTGAGGCTGAGCAGGGCACGCAGCAGGCATACAACATCCGCTCGCAGGCCAGATACGTCGGCATCGGGCGCGACGGCACCATCGTCGCCAGCAGCGGCGGCGGCTCCGGCAAGGACTGGTCCAGCATCCTCGACCAGCTCAGCGCCACGTAACCCCTTCGTTCCTGCCCCTTCTCGTCATTCCCGCGAAGGCCGTGGGCCACTCATCACTGCACCAAACCCGGTAGCCACAGGATGATCTCGGGGAAGATGACGACGATCACCATTGCCAGGATGTTGATCAGTACGTAAGGAACGGCCGCCCAGTACATGTCTATCATGGTCGGCTCATCCTTGGTCGTTCCGGCGACGACACTCTTCAGCACGAAGAGCGTGAGGCCGAAGGGCGGAGTAAGTCCTCCGTTGTTCAGCCCCATCATGAACAACACCCAGAACCATATGGGGTCGAATCCCAGTGCGGTGGCGATCGGCCCGAAGATCGGAATAGCGACTACCATGATCGACACCGAGTCGATGAAGAAGCCGAGAATGAAGATAACCAGGTGCATCACCAACAGGATGACGAGCGGTGATACGTCCAACTCCGACACGAGCCGCAATAGACCTGTGGTAGCGCCGCTGAGTGCGAGTACCTGACTGAGCGCAACCGCGGCAGCGATGATGAGAAATATCATCCCCGAAACCTTCGTGGCACCCATCACGGACTCTCGGATCACCTCGAATGTAAGCCGCCGGTAGAGAGCGACCACCGCAACCGCGGCAAGGGCGCCGGTCGCCGCAGCCTCACTCGGCGTCGTGATCCCAAGAAGGATGAACCCCATGACCATGAAGACGATCAGGAACATCGGCGAGAGTTTTGCCGCACCGGAGATCTTCTCGCTCCATGGGGCGGTAGCAGCGCTGTAGGTTGGAGCCAGCGCCGGGTTGAGCTTGACCCGCACCAGGATGTAGATGGCGTAGAGGGCCGCCATCAGCAGGCCCGGCATAAGCCCCCCGATCAACAATCGACTGATCGATACCTGGGCGAAGCTTCCCGCGAGCACCATGAGCGCACTGGGGGGAATAACTGATGCCAGCGTGCCGATCGAGGCGATAGTGCCCAGGCCCAACCGCTTGTCATAGCCACGGTTGGCCATCTCCGGGTAGAGCGTCGTCCCAAGCAGCGCGGTGTCAGCGAGCCCTGCGCCGCTCAGGGTGGCCAATCCTGTCCCTGCGGCTATCGAGACGAACAAGAGACGGGCACGGAGTTGCCCGATCCACTTGTCGATGACGTCGATGATCATCGCGATTACCCGGGACTGGAACAGGACTTCGCCAAGCAGGAAGAACATGGGGATGGCGACAAGCGTGAAGGACGAGACCGAAGAGAAGATGCTGCCGGGAATGACCACGAGCCCCTTCGTTCCTGCCGCGACCATTAGCAGTCCAAGGATGTTGGCGCCGGCGAAGGCAAAGGCGACCGGAAGGCCCATCACCATGAAGAGGACCAACAGGGCGAGAATGACGCCGAGGAAGCCCCACCATTCCATTCAGTCCCCCTTCAACGCACATTGAGCGCGGGTTGGAGCAGGTGCAGGCTTCATCCCGGCGCCTTCGCGTGTGCCAGGTGGGCGGCGAGGTCCCTGATGCTCCCGCTCAGCATCCGCAGGAATTGGATGGTCATGAGCAGCATCCCGAAGGGCATGACCCACCATATCCAGAATTCAGGGAACTTGATCGTGCGGAACAGTATGGTGCCTTCCTGGTAGAGGTCCCACGTGGCGACACCGGTGCGGTGGAAGATGACCGCGCTGATAACCGCGCCCATCAGCATGACCACCGGGCGAAGCAGCAACGCCTTCGTCTGGCTCAACCGTTCGGTAACGACCGTCATGCTCACGTGGCCGCCCTCACGCAGCAGCCACGGCGCGCTCAGGAACGTGATGAACAGCAGGGCGTACTCACTGAAGTCCGTTACCCAGGACGTCGGGTTGTTGAGCACGCGCCGCATGAATACTTCGTAGCCGATACCGGCTGCCATGAGGCCAACGAGGACGCCACTGAGGTAAGCGCAGCCCTCGAGCAGGCGGTCGAACCACCTGCTCGAGACTCCGCCAGCCGTTCTCAGCGCTAACACCGTAGGTGCACCTCGCAGTGGGCCATGGCGTGTGCATCAACTACCGGTCAGGCAGGTCAGCGCTTCCTCGATGCGCGACGCGTACGCCGGGTCGCCGGTGCGGATGTTGTTCTCAAGGTTGGCTTCGTAGAACGTGCTGTTCCACAGCTCCAGGTCTGCTCCGGTGAAGACGACCTCCTCGAGGCCGGCGGCAAGCAGCGCCTCCCGCTCCCTGTCGGAACTCGCGAACCCCGCCTCGCGGCCGGACACCTGCACCTCGCTGACGGCCTGGTTGATAATATCCTTCACGTCATCGGGAAGCGCGTTCCAACTGTCCTCATTCGCGAACAGTGCCGACGTCACCTCCGTGAGATCGGGTTTGATCATGTACTTCAGCACTTCACCCAGCCCCAGGGCGTCGGCTCCAACTCCGCCGAACATGATGCCGTCGATGACACCCTTCTCGAGGCCGGAGTAGATCTCCGGAACGGCGATTGTCACCGTCTCGCCGCCCAGGGTTTCGACGAACGCCTCATAGGTGCCCCCTGAGGCACGCAGCTTCAGCCCGCTGAAGTCGGGAGACGTCATCGGCTTGGTCGTGTAGACCTTGTTCCCGAACCCCATCGGGAACTCTCCCAGCATCTTGACCCCGATCTGCTCGGAGTAGAGGTCTTCCAACGCGCCCGACAGGCCGCACGTGCGCCTCTCCTCCGCGGAACCCCTCGCGAGCGACGACGAGATGACCAGGCTGGACTGCCCGGCATGATAACCGGCAGTTGAGAAGTTCAGATCGAAGAGGCCGTCCTTCAGAGGCTGGATCTGCTGGAAGGAGGGCACCGCCTCCGGGCCGACCTTGTTGATCACGACCCGGTCTCCGCCGATCCGCGCTATGGCGTCGATGACGGGGTCGCCGGATACGACGGTCGCTTCCACTCTCCTGTCCCACGCCATGATGACGTTCAGCTCCACCGGCTCGGGAGGAGGCGTCGGTGTAGCGGTGGCCACGGGCGCCGGGGTTGGCGTAGGTTCGTCCCCCCCTCCGCATGCGGCGAGCAGCCCCAACAGCAGAACGAACACCGTTGTCAGGAAGAGAACCCTTCTCAGCATGATCGCCTCCTCATCCCTGCGGTCACCGCAGGGCAGGTCACATCCGCTTGGCACCGAACCAATCGACGTAGTCGCGTACACAGGCAGGGACATCAAAATGGGGTTCGTACCCCAGGACAGTGCGGGAGCGGTCCAGATTCAAGGCAACCGCATTGAACATGGCGGCGGCATTCGGGTCCGGCGGCGCGATGCTTGTCTTCGTCTCCGGTACAGCCGCCGCTATGGCCTCGGCCAACTCCTCAGCACTCGTAATCCGCCCCATGCCGATGTTGAACACGCGGTCGGTGAGGTTGTCCGCCCTCAGGGCGAGGACGGTGCCACGGGCTGCGTCCTTCGAGTAGACCCACTCCAGCGGGCGCGAGGGCACTTCAATCTCACCCTTCAGCAGAGCGCCCTCGACGAGGTCGCGGAACATGTTGCTGGGCCCTCCGCCTCCACGGCCACTCCACGGACCCGCGATGGCCGCATACCGAACGGCACGAACGTCTACTCCGCACCAGGCGGTGTAGTTGGCCGCAAGGCTCTCGACGGCCTGTTTGGTCGCCGCGTAGAAGGTGGAAGGCCGGGGGAATGCTTCTTCGAAGGCGGGGTCGCCGGAGTCTCCTCCTCCCGTCAGGCTCTGGGCCAGGACTCCCGAGCTCACCACCACTACTCTTTCGACACCCATCGTCCGGGCGGACTCGAGAACGTTGACGGTGCCCATGATGTTTATCTGGATCGCCCCGTAGGGATTCTGCTGGGCGCCGATCGTGAGCATCGGATACGCCGCGGTGTGCACGACCCGGTCCGCCTTGCTGTCGCGAAGCGCGCTGACGATGCTGAGTGGGTTGAGGATGTCGCCCTGGATCACCCTGAGCCGGCTGACATCCACGTTCTCGGCGAGGGACTCCGGCTGGGGCGCGTAGTCGAAGACGGTAACATCCTCGCCGTTGTTGACCAGGATATCAGCGATCTGAGAGCCTACGAGGCCTCCTCCAATCAGCAGAACCGGCATCGAACCCTCCGTACTGAGCGGTGCGCTAGAGCCTGTAGAACCGCTTCGCGTTCCCCCCCAGGACTGCGGCTTTCTGGTCGTCTGAAAGCCCGTCGTCGTTAACGGTCTCCTCGATCTCGTCCATGGCGGACTTGAAATCGACCTCGTGGGGGTAGTCGGACGAGTAGGCGAAGGGCTCGATTCCGACCCTGCCCGCCAGGTACGGCAGCGTAGGGTCAACACCCTCACAGCCGATGAGGATGTTGCCGCCGGCGAGGTACTCTTCCGCCGGGCGAGGTGGCGCCCCCGAGAATTCGGCTGCTCGTTGTATCCGGTCCAGGGCCAGCGCCACCCATGCGCAGCCGCCCTCGAGGAACGCGACGCGCATGTCCGGGAAGCGTTCGAAGACGCCGTCATAGATGAAGGATACGAATGCGTACAAGAGCGGGACGGGGTGGTGGACGATCCCCGAGGTGGTGAGGCTGGTGAACGAGTCGATGCCGATCCCGACGTTCGAGCCTCCGTGGACGGCGAGGATGCAGCCCAAGTCTGAGGCTTCCTGGTAGACGGGCCAGTAGTACTCGTGCCCCAGGTGGAGGTCCAGGCCTGTCGAAGGAAGCATCGCGCCCAGCAACCCCAACTCTTTGACGGCTCGCCTGAGCTCGAGGGCCGCGCGCACGGGATCCTGCATCGGAATCAGCGCGATGGGATGGATCCGGCTGTCATACCTCTGGTAGCAGTCCGCCACGTAGTCGTTGTACCCGCGGCACAGGCCGACGACGTAGTCCCTGTTTCTCAGTTTGCCGACCTGCAGTCCCTCGGTCGTATAGACGACGGTCTCCGCCATGCCTGACTTGTCGAGCAGCGCCTGCCAGTCCTGGGCGGAGCCCATCCGGTGACCGCTGGCGTTGATCCGCTCTCGGCGGGCGGTTGCATTGTCGCTGGGGACGACGTTCGTGAAATGCAGGCCGTCGAGCGTCCCGAAGAGGCTTGTTTTGCTCAGTTCGATGATTGTGCCGATGCCGCCTGTTCCGAGCGCCGTATCCCGGATCGGCGGGTCGAGGAACTCCGCCATCTCCTCGATCGATTCGATGATGTGTCCGTCAGAGTCCACTATCGTAGGCGTGCTATCGGTTGTCATCGGAACACCCTCCAGTCCTGTCATCTGAGGGCTACAGGTGCAGCCTTATCCCCTACGGGGTTCACTCTCGGCCACGTTGTGGCGACGGACTGGTTCCGGCACGGTAGCACCGCGACGTGTTTGCGTCAAATTCAAAAACTGGATGCAGGTGAATCGATATTATCGGTCTTCAGATATTCGGATATACTGCATCCTCAGTCGAAAGATAGACGAATCACCTGTGTTCCCATTCTGCTGACACCCGCCCCTTTCGTGGTCGCGCCCCAGCCGCGTACGCTGGTTGCATGAACGTCCTACCCGCAGCACCCACAGACCCCGTCTATGGCTCACAGCAACCCGCCTGCCCCCTATCCCTCTGGGAGAGGGTTGGAGTGAGGGTGGCTCCGGGGAGAAAAGTGTTTTCGATGGCCCTCTTGGACGCCTTGGTCGCGTGAAGCAGGCCACGGCCTTGGAAACACCCCCGACCAAGGAGACCAAGGGGGCCAGATTGAGTATGCGATTTACTCGCACAGCGACGACCAAGGGGGCCAGAATTCCGGCAGGTTGGCCCGCTTGGTTGGCGAACGAGGCGTATCTGCGATAGCATCCGCCGAGCAGGACGCGGCCGGCGCGGGCCGCGAGGGAGGCTCTATGACCACGACTCCAGTCAGGCAGACCGTCACGGTCACCGTCAACGGCCAGGAATACACCCGCGAGGTGCCTACCTACCGCACCCTCGTCGACTTCATCCGCTACGACCTCGGCCTCACCGGCACCAAGGAGGCGTGCAGCGTCGGCGTCTGCGGCGCGTGCACCATCGAACTGGACGGCAGGATCGCCGCCTCGTGCATCACGCTCGCCGTGCGGGCCGACGGCGCGAACATCACCACCATCGAGGGCGTCGCCGACGGCGACACGCTCCACCCCGTGCAGGAGGCATTCATCAACTACGGCGGCTTCCAGTGCGGCGCGTGCACTCCCGGCCAGATCATGGCCGCCAAGGCGCTGCTGGAGCACAACTCCAGCCCCTCCGAGGCAGAAATCAAGGAGTGGATGATGGGGAACCTCTGCCGCTGCACCGGCTACTACCAGATCATCGAGTCCATCCAGGCCGCTGCGGAGGCGAAGTAGCCATGCACGACTTCACCTTCCACGCACCCGATTCCCTCTCTGCCGTGCTCGATCTGCTCGCCGAGCACGACGGAGACGCCAAGCTGCTCGCGGGCGGCACGTCGCTCACCACGCTCCTGAAGCAGTCGCTCATCGCGCCCGACCACATCGTCAGCCTGCACCGCGTGCCCGGCCTCGACTCCATCGAGGTGTCCAACGGCGAGCTCCGCATCGGCGGGCTCACCACGCAGCGCGATATGGAGAGGTCCTCTGTCGTGAAGGAGCATGCGCCCCTGCTGGCAGAAGCCTACCGCCGCGTCGCCACCGTCCGCATCCGCAACGTCGCCACCGTCGGCGGCGGCATCGCCCAGGCCGACCCCGCGATGGACCCCCCGCCATCACTGCTCATCCTCGGCGCGAGCGTCGTTGCCACATCCACGCGCGGCGAGCGCGTCATCCCCATCAGCGAGGTATACGCTGATTACTACGAGACAACGCTGGAGTCGGACGAGATCGTGACCGAGCTGCGCGTCCCCGCTCAGCCCTCTGGCGCGGGGTGGACGTACATCAAGTACCTCCCCCGCACCGAGGACGACTACGCGACCGTCTCCGTCGCCGCGATCGGCAGCGTCGAGGGCGGCAGCATCGCCGATATACGCGTCGCGCTCGGAGCGGTTGCGCCTACCGCGGTGCGCGCCTCGGTCGTCGAGGAGGCGCTGGCAGGACAGGCCCCGACGCTCGACGCGCTGCGCGAGGCGTCGCAGGCGGTCGCGGACATCGTCGACCCGACCGACGACCCGCGCGGCTCCGCGTGGTACAAGCGCGACATGTCCGTCGTCTTCACCCGCCGCGCGCTGGAGCAGGTGCTCGGCGTTTCGTAAATCCCTTCCCCTCGATGGGGGAAGTTGCCTACCACCAGTGCACCTCGTCGAGCGCCTCGGCGTCCGCGCCGGTGGCGTCCCACGGACGCGACGGCAGGTATTTCCACGCCCCGTCCGAGAACATCATGACGATGTTCCCGCTCTCCATCCCTTCCGCGACGCGGAAGGCCGTGTGCAGCGCCGCGCCGGACGATATCCCGGCGAAGACGCCCTCCGCCCGCATCACGTCCCGCGCCGCAGCGATGGCGCTCGCGCTATCGACGAGGAAGCGCCGGTTCAGCATCCCGAGGTCCAGTAGCGGAGGGATGTAGCCCTCCGACAGGCTGCGCAGCCCCTGCAGCCGTTCGCCCAGCCTCGGCTCGACGCCTACTACCTGCACGTCCGGCCACTGCTCCCGCAGGCGTCGCCCGACCCCGGTGATCGTGCCGCCCGTGCCGATGCCGGCGATGAACACGTCCACGCGCTCCATCGCCCGAGCAATCTCTTCGCCCGTCGTGGCGTAGTGGCAGCGTACGTTCGCCGGGTCGCTGAACTGGCCGACCGCATAGTAGCCGGGCTGCTCCGCCAGCTCCTGCACCCGCCTGATGGCGCCACGCATCCCCGCCTCCGGCTCGCACCACTCGATCTCAGCGCCGTAGAGGTCCAGGATGTCCGCGATGCTGGGGACGATGCCCTTCGGCAGGACGACCCTGACGCGGTAGCCTCTGCGGGGCGCGAGCGCTGCCAGCGCGATGGCAGTGTTCCCGGTGCTCGCCTCCACCAGCGTCGCATCAGGCCGGAGTGCGCCGCTTTCCTCTGCCGCGTCCAGCATCGCCACCGCTATCCGGTCCTTCACGCTGCCGCTGGGGTTCTGTCCCTCCAGCTTGGCGAAGAGCCGCACGCCGGTGCGGGGGCTGAGGTTGCGCAGCTCGATGAGCGGCGTTCTCCCCACGAGTCCGGCCAGCGTTCCCTGTCCATCCTGCGCCATGCGCCGATTCTATCGCGGCGTATGGGAGGACGATGCGCGCTACCCCGCAGCCGGGAGCCGTTGACTCGCCCCCTACGCCTGCTAGAATTTCCTGTGCCGTTCTGCCAAGCGGCTGGAGTTCGCTACGAACACCTCCAACCCAGTCCCCTCGGCGCTCATCGAGGGCTTGAGATGAGACGCAACAACTGGCGTCTCCGTCCGGGTGACCGTGTCGTCAGGCGCCCCCGCCAGAGAGAGACCGCGCCCGTGCGCATCCGCACGCAGGACCGGCGCCGCCGCTTCGCCCTGCCCTCATCGTCCTCGGCGCTGCTGACGCTCGCCGGAGGATTCGCAGTCCTCATCCTGGCAGGCACTGCACTCCTCATGCTGCCGTTCGCGGCAGCCGGGCCGGAGAGCGCCGGCTTCGTTACCGCACTCTTCACCGCCACTTCCGCCGTCTGCGTCACCGGTCTGGTCGTCGTCTCGAGCGGCGACTACTGGAGTGTGTTCGGGCAGGTCATCATCGCCGCCCTCATGCTCATGGGCGGGCTGGGCATCATGAGCGCGGGAATCGTCGTCCTGGCGGTGCTGGGGAAGCGCGTGACCCTCAACCAGCGGCTCCTCGTACGAGAGACGCTGGGAGGCGAGGCGCTGGGCAGCGCGGTGCGGCTCGTGCGCTACATCATCTGCTTCGCACTGGGAGCGCAGCTCGTAACGTTCCTGCTGCTGTTCGTCCGGCTCGTGTTCAAGTACCCGGCCATCGAGGCGTTCTGGCAGAGCCTCTTCCACAGCGTCTCCGCGTTCAACAACGCAGGGTTCACCATCTTCCCGGACTCCCACAGCCTGTCTGCTTTCCGGTCCGATCCCGCCGTGCTCTGGACCATCGGCCTGAGCATCCTTCTCGGCGCGATGAGCTATCCCGTGATGAACGAGTTGGCGCGGCGCAAGGGCTTCACCCGCTGGACGCTGGACACGCGCCTGGTCGTGCTCGGAACGCTTGGCCTGTGGGCCACGGGCGCCGTTACGGTGCTCCTCTTCGAGGTCACGAATCCTCTGACGCTCGGCGGTATGAGCGTGGGAGACAAGATCAGTAACGGAGCGTTCCAGGCGTTCACGTCGCGCACGGCAGGTTTCAGTTCCATCGACTTCAGCCATGTGGAGGCCGGTACGAGCTACCTCTACATGATGATGATGTTCGTCGGCGGGGCGTCCGGGTCGGTGGCGGGAGGCATCAAGGTCAACACGGCGATGGTCATCATCGTGGCGACCATTGCAGCGGTGCGAGGGCGGCCCAACGTCGAGTTTGCAAGACGTGAGATCGCATACTCCCAGGTGAGCCGCGCGCTCGGCGTGCTCGTGCTGGGAGTGATCGGCGTGTCGCTGTTCATCATCGCGCTCATGGTCTCCGAGCGGTCGAACCTCGAAGCAGGAACCTTCGAGTTCGGTGACACGATGTTCGAGACGATGTCGGCCTTCGGCACCGTGGGGTTGTCGCACGGGATAACGCCCGACCTCTCCACGCCCGGAAAGCTCATCATCACGCTGGCGATGTACGTGGGGCGGCTGGGTCCGCTGACGATCGCGCTCGGACTGGCGCTTCGCCAACGCCGGGCGCTGTACCGATACGCAGAGGAACGCGTTAGAATCGGTTGAGAGGTACGCTATGGCTCACCAGGTAGCCGTCATCGGCATGGGCAGGTTCGGTATGAGCCTGGCACATGAACTGTACCGCATCGGTCACGACGTGCTTGCCGTTGACCGCGATGAGTCGCTCACCCAGATGATGATGGGACAGGTGACCTATTCCGTCACGGGCGACTCCACCTCCATGGAGTTCCTCGAGGAAGTAGGCATCCGCAACTTCGACACCGCCGCCGTCGCAATCGGTACGGACATCCAGTCGAGCGTCCTCACCACCGTTCTCCTGAAGCAGACCTTCGAAGTACCCCAGGTGATGGCGCGCGCCATCAGCGACATCCACGGCAAGACGCTCTCGGCAGTGGGAGCAGACCGCGTCGTGTACCCCGAGCAGGAAACAGGCGTGCGTTCGGCGCACAGCCTCTTCCAGCGCGACGTGCTGGAGTACATGGAACTCGCCGGCGGCTTCGGGTTCAGCAAGGTGAACGTGCCCCAGGAGATGACCGGCCTGTCGCTGGAGCGGGCGGGCCTGAGCACCGCGCGCGACAAGTACGGCGCGGCGGTCGTCGCCATACGCAGAGGGCGCGAACCCATCCTCTCACCATCCAAGGACGAGGTGCTGCAGGAAGGCGACCTGCTCATCCTCGCGGGCAGGGAAGACACGCTCGAACGTTTCGGGCTTCAGTAGGCATGGCAAAGATCGAACGCGCCCTCGCTCTCGTCACCGGCACTCCGATGGACAAGGCCGTCGTCTCCATCGCTTGCGACCTCGTGCGTCCTTACAAGGGGCAGGTCTGGGCGCTCTACGTCATCGAGGTCGGGCGGAAACTGCCGCTGGACGCGGAGTTGCCGAACGAGACCGCGCGCGGCGAGCATCTACTGCAGCGCATGGAGGCGTTCGGCAAGACGCTCAAGTGCAAGGTAGAGGGCGACATCCTGCAGGCCAGGGACACGGGGACAGCCATCGTGCGGGAGGCAGCCGACCGCCAGACCGACGTCATCGTTGCGGGCATGCCCTACACCGAGCACTACGGCAGCCCATCGCTCGGGGACATAGTGCCTTACGTGCTGCGCCACAGCCACTGCCGCGTCGTCGTCTACCGGGAGCAGCAGCCTGAGCCCATACCGGAAGGCTCCTCATGACGCGCCATGTGATGATCGTCGGCTGCGGCAGGCTTGGGGCGACGGCAGCGAACGCGCTGCTCGACCGCGGCGACCGCGTCACGATACTCGATACGGACGCCGAGAACTTCCGGCGCCTGCGTCCGCGGGTCCGGCTCAGCATGTACGTCGGCGACGGCACTTCTCACGAGGTGCTGCGGCGCACAGGCATCGAGTCGGTGGAGGCGTTCATCGCCGCCACGGGACGGGACACGACCAACGCGCTCGCGGCGCAGTCGGCACGCACCACGTTCGGCATCGAGCACGTCGTGTGCCGCATCAACGATCCGACCAGGAGTGAGATGTACGAGCGGCTGGGGCTCACCACTGTGAACCCGAACCAGTTGCTCATCGAACTCGTATTGGATGCGATGGAGCAGTAGCAGGTGTACGTCATCGTCGTCGGCGCAGGCAAGATAGGCTTCTACCTCACCCGCGAGCTTCTCGCCGCGAGCCATGAGGTGGCGCTCATCGAACGCGATGCCTACGTGAGCGCCAACGCAGCGGAGGAGTTCGGCTCCATCCTCATCACCAGCGACGGCACCGAGCCCACCGTGTTGAGCGATGCCGGAGCAGAACGGTGCGACATCCTCATCTCGACGACCGGCCAGGACGCGACGAACCTCACCGCCTGCCAGGTCGCCAAGTACTCATTCAACGTGCCGAAGACGATGGCCGTGGTCACCGACCCCGATCACGTACCGCTCTTCCGCGCGCTGGGCGTCGACGTCACAATCAGTACCACGGAACTCATCCTCTCGCACGTTGAGGAGGAGCTCACCGGCGGTCCGTTCGTACACGTGCTCCCGCTCCGCGGCGCATCGAGCGGCATCGTTTCCATGCGCGTCCCGAGCGGGTCTCCGGTAGTGGGACAGCCTGTATCCCGCATCAAGCTGCCCCAGGGCACGTTGCTGACCGCCGTTATCCACAAGAACGGCGAACTCAAGCCTGTCGTCAACGATCCTGAACTGGCGGCTGACGATGCCATCGTCGCCATCACCCCGCCAGAGAAGGAAGACGAACTGTGGCACGCACTCACGGGAGAGGCGTGGCGATGAAAATCGCATACCTGGGGCCGCAGGGCACGTTCTCCGAACAGGCGGCGCTCGACTACGCTCGAGGTGCCGACGTCATCCCTTATCGCTCGATCACCGCGTCGGCGATGTCCGTCCTGTGGGGCGAAGCGGATGAGGCCGTCTGCCCCATCGAGAACAGCCTCCAAGGCGCGGTTACCGACACGCTCGACGTGTTGCTGCACGAGGAAGGGCTGCACATCCGCCAGGAGATGACCCTGGACATCGTGCACAACCTGATGGTGAAGCCCGGCGTGGTGCTGGCCGCGGTTAAGCGCGTCTATTCCCACCCCCAAGCCCTCGGCCAGTGCCGCGGGTACTTGGAGCAGCACCTACCGAACGCCGAGCTCGCAGCGTCGCTCAGCACCGCGGAAGCAGTGGAGCAGGCGATGGCCTCGGACGTGCCCGCCGCCGCCATCGCGCCGAGCCGGTCCGCCGAGCTCTACGGCGCGCAGATAGTCGCTCACGGCATCCAGGACGACGACAACAACGTCACCCGGTTCGTGGTGCTGGGCAAGAGCGATCACCCCCGCACCGGCAACGACCTCACTTCAGTGGCGATGGAGTTCTCAGAGGACAAACCTGGCCAGTTGTTCGGCGTGCTCAAGGAGTTCGCGGAGCGCAACCTCAATCTCACCAAGATCGAGTCACGCCCAACCCGGCTGGGGCTGGGCAAGTACTACTTCCTTGTGGACATCGAGGGCCACGAGGACGACCCTACGCTGGCGGAAGCGCTCATCCTGGTGGAACAGCGGACGTCACAACTCATCAAGTTTGGCTCCTATCCCCGCGCGGACACTGAGTCCTTCCTCACAGAACGAGTCAGAGAAACCGCCACCTTTCATCACTACCGCTGCCAAAGAGAGGCTGAGCTATCTGGTATCCGCATTGACCTGCTCCTGGAAGCCGGGGAAAAGAGAATCGGCGTCGAAGTACGGGCAACGTCCTCTTCAGAGGGCATCCTCAAGCTTGCACAATCATTCCGGAGGGCAGGGCTGACGCAGGCGATCTTCGTGTTCGCCGACCCAACGGTGGCAGAGAGAGCACGCGCCACAGCCGCCGAATGGCCGGAGGAACTCGCCGCGACGGCCGTATTCACGACCGCCGAGCACATCAGCGAACTGTTATAGCCGCCGGCGCTACTTCGTCTTACCCCGCAACCCGCCTACGAAGTTGATCAGTATGCCCAGCCCGTTTGCGAGCGATGCGGTACTCCCCTCGGCAGCCGGGGAAGACACGTAGTTCAACACGGCCCCGGACGCCCTGTTTACGTTGTCCAACGTATCGTTGACAGTGTCGACCGTCTTCGTCATGGAGCCGAGCAGGCGCCGGACTGCCTTGACCAGCAGGAAGGCCGCTACCAGCAGAACGATCAGGACAAGTATCCCCACCACGAGGTAGGCGCTGACGAGGATGTCGCGTATCAGCGTTACCGTCTCTTGGTCAAACAAGGTTCTTCTCCCTGCCTCTGCGGGCTGTTCTGTCGCTGCGCGTCTTCGCGCACGGATACGCCATTCTACCGTTGCCTGCCGCGCCTCCGCACCGCCACGTCACGTCCCGGTCTCCAGCACACGATAGACCGTAACCTCCTGGTTGGCAAAGAAGACCTTGAGTGACGACCCCACCATCGCGTCGAATTTCTCCAGTCCCGGCCTGGGGAAGTAAACGCGCTCCGTAGGCCCGACGTAGACGTACTCGACGCCATATTCCGACGCGAGGTCGAGGAAGAGCCGTTCACTCTCGGTCTCGTACATCAGGCTGACGTCGTAGATGCGTCCGTGCACGGCGGCGGGTTCATCTCCGCCCGCGCCACGCTGCTGTATCTGGTGCCACTGCCAGCCGACCACCACGGGCAGGCCGGTGTACTTGGCCACACGCGGAGGCCAGCGGTACGCATGCGCGGTAACGCCTTCCAGGAACACGGGCGACCCTTCGACGTTTGCACGGATGAAGTCTATGGCCTCGGCGTCGTAGCTCAACGCGTATCTCGCCTCGGGCAGCCCTCTGTTCGGCTCGGCGGGATCGCCGTAGACCGTTGTCCACTGGTACGCGCGCCCGTCCAGCGTCACACCGACAGACGTATCGAATCTGTCCGCGAGGCGGGCCCGCGTGCCGAGCACAGGGAAGACAGCGCTCGCCAGCACGAGGACTGCCAGCGCGCCCAGCCAGATCTTCCCACCCTTGCTGCGGAAGCGGACCGCCCCTGAAGCCCACAAGTGCCACAGTCCAACGCCGCCAACGATGCCGAACAAGACCCACGCGTTCAGGTACAGCTTGAACACGGTGTTCATCCGGTCTATGTCGTTCTCAACGGTCACGAAGTCCACGCCGACGCCGATACCCAGCGCAAGGACGAGCATCACCAGCAGGAGCAGATGCACCGGAGCAGCGCGCTCGTTGCTCCGGAAGAGCCAGACCAATGCGACCATCGACGCCCACAGGATGGCCAGCGACAGCAGCGCCGCCGTCAGCCACTCCCGCAACGTGTCCGACCACACGAAGGCGCCCCCCGCGAGCGCCAGCAGCAGCAAACCGATCGCCGGCACGGTCCGTCCACGCCATCCCGTGCCGTCCGCGTCCTCGTTCTCCAGCGCGGTACGTTTGAACACTTGCCGGCTCTCGAGCACGAGCCAGGAGAGCGCGGCGAACAGCAGCAATGCGTGTATGGCGAGGTACTGCCAGAGCACGGTGCGCCACTCGCTCAGCTTCACGCCCGAGGCGGGGACCTCGTAGTGCTGGTGGAACGGCAGCCACGTCGCGTAGAGCACTCCCCAGAACAACACGGCCAGCAGCAACCCTTTCGCGATCGTCATCGGCTCCGGCGGGCCGCCGCGTACGAACAGCGCGATGGCGATCGCGGCGAGGCCCAGCAGGCCGTACGCAGGCACCTCCCACGTGTTGATCGCGGCGAACGACCCCACGACGAACGCGAACGCTACGAGCGCGGGCAGCAGCCTTCGCAGCGGTAGCACCCTTCGCGCTCCCAGCACGAGGTTCGCTGCCAGCCCGACCGCCAGCACCTGGAATGGGAGCGATATGAGGTGGGCGTGAAGGTCGCCGAAGAGGAACGTCCAGAACGGGAACTCGTTGATGGCGATCTGGTCCGGCATCAGGCGGCTGCTGCGCCAGAAGTCGAAGCGTCCGAACGATTCATCCGTGATGCTGCGCCACGCGCCCTGCAGCAGCTGCGCTGCGCCATCCACGTTCGCCAGCACCGTTACGAGGAGGGCAGCGCCCACCCCGGCCCAGACCGGGCTGCATCGGCGTACGAGTTGCGTGCTCCGTTGCCGCAGCGCCTCCGCCAGGTTGTGGCCCACGCTGAACGCGCCGGTCAGCGTGAACGCGAACAGCATCGGCAAAGCCAAGTTGTAGGCGACCTCCGGCACGATACCGGTGAGCCGTATCAGCGCCGCTACCGGCACGAACCCGTAGTAGTAGTAGTTGATGAAGCCTCCAGCGTACCACGGGTCGTAGGGCGGGAACGTGGACGACTTCACGACGGCGATGAGGTACGCCATGTCCATCGGCTTCTCGCCGCCGCGCCAGGCGTGCCAGAGGTCCGGGTTCGCGGCCCGCACCAGCACAAATGCCAGGTACGCGGCGATGAACAACCCCTCCACGCTCGCGATGTACTTCCAGTGGCGTTTCGCCAGCGCGATGAGCCAGCGGTTGCGGTAGAGCAGCACGCCGGAGACCGCCGCCAGCAGCAGTATCGAGAGCCCCACGGTGGCGCGGGAGAACGTCCACACCCCGAGACTCGCTCCCATCCACACCAGCCACGACACCAGCAGCAGCGCCAGCGGTTTCGCGAGCACGACGCCTCTGTCGGGCAGCCAGCGCATCAGCCGCACGGCGAGCGGGAGACCGGCGAGGAAGATGACTTCGATAGCGACCAGCCAGACGAGCCAGGGCGCCCAGTCGTTCAGTCCACCCTCGTCGAAGATGTCCGTCCACGTGCCACCCGCCTGCTGCACGGCGCGGTCTTTGTCGCTCAGCAACGCTCGCTCGGGCGGCGGGTCGAGATCACCCAGGAACATGATTTCGCTGATCTCGTGCTCACCGAGGCGTTCCACGTTCTGCCACACGAGCACGAGGGGATGGTCGTAGTTCGTGACGTTCTCGTCCGCGTAGCCCAGGTTGAGCGCAAGCGCACCGGTCTCCACGCCCGGCACACTCTCCGGGCGCTCCATACCCGCCACGGTGAACGGGTCGTGCACGAACGACACACCCGTGAGGGTGGGATAGCGGGCGAAGCCGCGCACGAGTTCGAAGCCAAGCTCGCCGGAGAAGAGCGCCCGGTAGTACGCCGCACTGTAGGGGTAGCGCTCCGGCACCCGGGAGATGCTCCCCCAGGGCCGGTTGCTGTACGACATGATGTAGTCCGCATCGGCAACCTGGGCGGCCACCTCCGACGCCTTGCTGAACGTATCGCCCTCGTACATGCGCAGTTGGTCGACGTTGAACCGTCCGAGGTTGGGGAAGCCCTCGTCCCAGTGGTTGTCGGTCACGACGTTTGAACGCGCCGGAACGTTCTCGTTCATCCAGGCAGACGCCTGTATGCCCGGGTGGTCCGTGAAGTAGATCAAGGCGAACGCGAGCGCGTAGAAGGCGGTCGAAGCCACGACGAACGCCATCACCGCTTTGACGACACGCTCCCACGCGATCCCTCGCGCCCGCGCGAACCGGTACGCCTCCATGAGCCAGTGGCTTCCGAGCAGGACGAGCACGAGCAACGTGGGGGCCACGTAGCGTAGGAACTTCACCTCGAAGAGCGGCACGATGCCCGCGAGGAGGACGACGACCCAGGAGATGAGGAGCCACTCGCCGATGCGCGGACGCCGCAGTCCCGCTATCAGGGACGCAGCCAGTCCTCCCCACGCAACGACGCCAAGCGGCAGGCCCAAAGCCCAGAGCGCCGTCTGCCGCAGTTCGTAAAGGCCGTTGCGCGGTATGCCGACGTACTGGAGCGTGTACGGCACGAGCCCGGCGGTGCGCGCGACCATTCCTTCCCAACCGAGGTCCGCCACGTACTTCCGGTAGTCGATCAGCGCGTACGGCTGCAGCACGATGAAGGTGAGGAGAGCAGCGCCGAACGCGAGCGCAGCAGGCCGCACCAGCGGCTGTACGAGCAGCCGGCCCCGTTCGCCGGTCTCCCACTGTCGCCACAGGAGCGCAGCGTAGGTGAGGGCGACCGGCGCGAGTATCGGCAGGCTGCTGCCTCTGAACGCGAAGGTCATCCCGATGACCAGGCCGAGAACGGCGTGGTCGCGGAGGTGTCCACGCTCCAGCACGTTCCGCATCCACCAGAAGGCGATCAGCGCCAGCAGCACCACGAACGACTCCGGGCGGTAGAAATGCGTGACCTGGATGTTGAAGACCGTGAAGGCTCCGAGCGCTGCGGCGAGCAGACCCGCGCCGTGCCCGAAGAGCCGCCGTCCCAGGAAGAACAACAGCACTACGGAGGCAGTATCCGCGAACGCCGCCAGCGCCCGCCCCGCCGACGCCAGGTCCTCCAGCCGCACCTGGTCCATGAACGGTTCCAAGACGAAACGGATGCCGACCAGCAGGTAGATGATGATAGTGCCGAGTGGGAACCAGTGTGGATTGAGCGGGCTCGCGTCCTTGTCCAGGAACGTGCCGATGCCGGGGAAGCCCGGCCTGTCCTCCGGGAAATCGCGGTTCTGGCACGAGTCCCACCCCGGGGCCTCGGTCAGCACCCGGTACATGCAGTCCGCGCGGAGGTAGATGGAGCGTTCGTCCGGGTGGTAGAGGCTGCCGCCGTCCCAGTCGAGGCCGTTCATCCGCAGCCCGAGCGCGGCGGCAGCGATCAGTACGAGGATGAAGACCCACGCGGGCATGGCCCTGAGCCATCCGCGCACCAGCGCGAGCTCGGCGGCCACGCTCGACGGTCGCTCCTGCGGCTCAGTCTCCGTGGCGCTGGGCGGGGAAGGCAGCGCGTCGGTTGACATATCGCTCACGAACGGCAGGCCGCGAACCTACGGCGTGGGCGCGGGCCTGCACACATGCGATGCGCAGGCCCGCAGCGAAGTGCCGTGCCTTAGAGGCCTTTCTCCGCAATCATCGCCGTAAGGTCGGATGTGCGGCAGGAGTAACCCCATTCGTTGTCGTACCAGCCGAGCACCTTCACCATGTTGCCCTCCATCACCATGGTGGAGTCGGCATCGAAGATGCAGCTGGCCGGGTTCATCTTGATGTCGCTGCTGACGATGGGGTCTTCGGTGTATTCGAGGATGCCATTCAGCGCGCCCTCGGCGGCCTTCCGGAACGCCTCGTTGACCTCTTCCTTCGTCACGTCGCGCCCGACGTCCGCGACGAAGTCGGTGATGGAGCCCGTGGGCACGGGCACTCGCAGCGCCATGCCATGCAGTTTGCCGTTCAGCTCCGGGATCACCACGCCGACGACCTTCGCGGCGCCGGTGCTGGTGGGGATGATGTTGGACGCGGCGGCGCGGGCGCGGCGCATGTCCGAGTGCACCTGGTCGAGGATCTGCTGGTCGTTCGTGTAGGCGTGGACGGTGGTCATCAACCCGTGCTGGATGCCGAACTCGTCGTTGAGGACCTTGATGAGCTGCGCCACGCAGTTGGTCGTGCAGGACGCGTTGGAGAGGACGTGGTGCGCGTCGGGGTCGTACTCGTCCGCGTTCACGCCCAGCACGAGCGTCTTGTCCTCGCCGGTGGCGGGCGCGGAGATGATGACCTTCTTCGCTCCGGCTTCGATGTGGCCCGCGGCTTTCTCGCGCTGCGTGAAGATACCGGTCGACTCGATGACGATGTCCACGCCCAGGTCTCCCCACGGCAGGTCGGCCGGGTTGCGCTCCGAGAGCGACTGGATGAGGCGCCCGTCCACCTCGATGCCGCCGTCCACGGCCTGCACCGTGCCGGGGTAGCGCCCATAGTTCGAATCGTACTTGAAGAGGTGCGCGTTCGCCTGCGGCGCCGCGAGGTCGTTCACCGCGACCACTTCCAACTCGTCAGGGTGCCGTTCCAGCGTCGCCCGGAGCACCTGCCTGCCGATGCGCCCAAAGCCGTTGATGCCAACTCTCGTGCTCATACGCCTCTTTCTCCTCCTTGCATCGCCTCGTCCGAGGCCTCCATGCTATAGACCGTTCGCCTGCACAACAAGGCGCGGGTCAGGCCGTCCTGCTGACCGCGTCGCTCGCCGGTTGCCATGCTTCGTTGTGGATGCTGTCGTCGATCCACTCCCGCAGCTCGATGCCGATGCCGTTCGGGTCGAGGATCTCCGCGCGCCAGCCGTTGAACGACGACCCCGACTTCGGCTCCTGCACGAACGTCACGCCGCGCTCGCGCAGTGCAGCGGCGGTCGCCTCCATGTCCTCCACCGTGAGCGCGATCGCCTTGACCCCCATGCGCCCCACGTCCACCTCCTCGGACGCTCGCTCCGCGGGCGCGGCGATGAGCTCGATCATCATGCCGCCGAGCGTGATGCACGCCTGCTCGTGCGCCGTGCCGTCCGGCCGGTGCGCCACCGTGGTACGCAGGTGCTGGAAGCCGAGCACGTCCGTGTAGAACGCGAGCGACTCCTGCATGTCCTTCGCCCAGACCTCCACGTGGTCCATGCCCGTGATACCCATCTCGTCACCTCCGCAAACGTTCGAATGGTGAGCCGCCCGCGTACTCCGCCATGCCGCCGAGTTCAGCCTCGATGCGCAGCAGCCGGTTGTACTTCGCGACGCGCTCGCTGCGCGCCGGAGCGCCCGTCTTGATCTGTCCCGCCGACACCGCGACCGCGAGATCCGCGATGGTCGTGTCCTCGGTCTCGCCGGAACGGTGGCTGATGACCGCGTTCCAGCCCGCATCATGCGTCATGTCGATGGCGGAGCGCGTCTCGGTGAGCGAGCCTATCTGGTTCAGCTTCACCAGCACAGAGTTGCCTGCGCCGTCCGCGATGCCCCGCGCGATGCGCTCGGGGTTCGTCGTGAACAGGTCGTCGCCCACCAGTTGCACGCGGCTCCCCAGCCGCTCGGTCAGCAGACCCCAGCCCTCCCAGTCGTCTTCCACGAGACCGTCCTCGATGCTGACGATGGGGTACTTCGACACCCACTCCTCGTAGTAGCCGACGAGCTCCGCGCTCGTGAGGGTGACGCCCTCGCGAGCGAGCACGTACCTGCCCCCCTCGAAGAATTCGCTGGCCGCCACGTCCAGCGCCAGCGCGCAGTCCTCGCCGGGACGGTAGCCCGCCTTCTCGATCGCCTCGACCAGCAGTTCGACCGCCGCCTCGTTCGTGGGGAGCGACGGCGCAACGCCGCCCTCGTCGCCGACGTTCGTGGACATGCCGCGTCCGTGCACGATGCCGCGCAGTGCCTGGTAGACCTCGGCGCCGCAGCGCAGCCCCTCCGAGAAGCTGTCGAACCCCACCGGCATCACCATGAACTCCTGGAAGTCCGTGGAGTTCACGGCGTGACGCCCGCCGTTGAGCAGGTTCAACATGGGAGTGGGTAGCAGTGCTCCCGCGCCGAGGTAACGGTAGAGCGGCAGGCCGGCCGACTGTGCAGCGGCGTGCGCGTTCGCCAGCGAGACCGCCAGTATCGCGTTCGCGCCGAGCCCGGACTTGTCCGGCGTGCCGTCCAGGTCCAGCATCGCTGCGTCCACCGCCTGCTGGTCGCCGGCGTCGAGTCCGCGGATCCGGGGTGCTATCTTCCCGTTCACGTTCGCCACGGCGGTGAGAGTGCCCTTGCCGCCATAGCGGCCCGCGTCGCCGTCGCGCAGCTCCAGCGCCTCGTGCGTGCCGGTGCTCGCGCCGGAGGGCACGGCGGCCCAGCCGGTTGCGCCGTCGTCCAACGTCACGACCGCTTCCACGGTGGGAAGCCCTCGCGAGTCGAGCATCTCGCTCGCTCGCACGCTCTCGATACGCGCCATCCCTCTCTCCTCCGTTCAGTGTGCCGCGGCGCGCTCCCTTGCGTCGCGCTCATGCGCAGCGGCGATCGCCTTCTCCACTGCGTCTGTGGGCGAGTCCGCCCGCGTGATCTCCAGGGGGTAGCCGTCGCCGCTCGCCAGTTCCCACGTTTCGAGCCCGATGACCGGCGTTCCGTCGCCCAGCGCGTGGGCTATCTCGGAGAGCGTGCCGTATGCGCCGTCCACGGCGATAGCCGCGCGCCCCGTCTTGACCACGATGACGTTCCGCGCGTAGCCCATCCCGGTCATCACCGGGTAGTCTACCCACGGGTTCGCGGCGCGCGGGTCGCTCCCGGGCATCATCCCTATCGTGACGCCGCCCGCGGACTTGGCCCCCTTGCACGCGGCCTCCATCACGCCGCCGAGCCCTCCGCACACCACGACCGCGCCGCGTTGCGCGAGCTCCCGCCCCACGGCCTCCGCCAGCTCGTAGGCGCGGGCAGACGGCGCGCCGCCTCCTATCACCGAGATCAGCAGGGGGCGTTCCGAAGCGTCCGATGGGTGCGAAGTGTTGGTCGGCGGGTTCGTCATACTCTGGCCCGTGCGGCACGTTCGATTCTATCAGGCAAGCGCTTCCCATGGCCCGCCGACGCGGACTGCTCCCGTGGAGCCCGGCCTCTCCTGAACAAGAATGTCAACGGGGGGCGCCTTGAGATCCTTGTTCGCGATTTCCAGGAGTAAACGGGGATGCCGTTTTGACATTCTTGTTCCGTCCGTGACAGGCATTTTCATGGCCGTGGCCTGCTCCCCGCGAACAAGGGAACAACAATCTCATACGTTTACAAGTTTGGGCGACGACGAGGGTGTCTCATCCTGTTTCTTTCTGTTGCACGAGGCAGTCCGCCAGCGAGCTGGGTAGTCATGGGAACATGGTAGGGAGGTGTGCATCGTTCACGCAACGGGCGGATGTCACGGGGACAACCCTCACCCACGCGCTGAAGCGCGTTGCCCTCTCCCAGCGGGCGAGGGGAGCAGAACCCCCTGCCGCCCCACCGTGTGACCTGCCCGGTCACTCTGGATTCCCGCCTGTGCGGGAATGACGGAGACAAGGGCGCCCACAAGGGACGCCCCTACACCGGGCAAGGTTCCTGCCTTCGCAGGAATGACGTGCGCCTACAGGAACGGGGCGAGGGCGCCCACCGCGGCTCCGGCGGCGTCCATGAGCGGGGCGGGGTAGACGCCCACGAAGACAGTGCCGGCGAAGAGGAACCAGACAGGCACGGACGCCGCGACGTGCAGGCGCAGACGTCCCGTCTCGGCTGCCTCCCCCACGTACATCTCCCGCACGATGCGCAGGTAGTAGTAGAGCGAGACGAGGCTGTTCACGACCGCGATCACCATGAGCCAGAAGAGCCCGCCCTCGACGGCGGAGGTGAAGAGCAGGAACTTCGTGACGAAGCCCGCGAAGATGGGCAGTCCCGCGAGCGAAAACATCGCCGCCGACATCACCATCGCGAGGAACGGCGAACGCGACGCCAGCCCGGCGTAGTCGGCGATGCGCTCCTTGCCGGTCTTCGCCTCAACGGCGATCACCACCGCGAACGCGGCAAGGTTCGTGAACGAGTAGCCCGCGATGTGCAGCAGCGCGGCCCGTGCGCCGGACTCGTTGAGCGCGATGATGCCGATCAGCACGAACCCCACCTGGGCCACGCTGCTGTAGGCGAGCAGCCGCTTGATGTTCTCCTGCACCAGCGCAGTGAACGTCCCCACCGTCATCGTCAGCGCCGCAAGGATCGCAAGCGCCAGCTGCCACTCTCCCAGCGTCGCATTCCCCGCTTCGGCGAGGAAACGCAGCGTCAGCGCGAACGCAGCCGCTTTGGAGAGGACGGACACCAGCGCTGTGACCGGCGTGGGCGCGCCCTCGTAGACGTCCGGCGCCCAGAGGTGGAACGGCGCCATGGAAAGTTTGAAACCGAGTCCGGCGACGAACATGCCCAGTCCCAGCGCCACCGTCGGCCCGAACACCGCCTCCAGGAGCAGCTCCGAACGCCGGAAGCCCGTCTCCCCGATCGCGCCGTATATCAGCGCGATGCCGAACAGCATGACCGCGGACGAGATCGCGCCCAGCAGGATGTATTTCACCGCGGCCTCGCCCGACCGGGAGTCGCCCCGGCTCAGCGCGACCAGCACGTAGAGGCAGAACGCCAGCAGCTCGATGGCGATATAGGCCGTCAGCAGCTCCGCCGCGCCCGCCATGAGGACGGCGCCCAGCACCGCGAACACGATGAGCGCGTAGAACTCCCCGGCATGGCGGATGCGGGTGTGAACGTACTCCATGGAGATGAGCACGACCGCGGCCCCGATGGCCATAGCCAGCGCCTTGAACAGCAACGCGTAGCGGTCCACGTAGATCAGGTGCTCGTACAGGATCTCGTGCGTGTCCCACTGCATCCAGAGCGTGACGGCGAATGTCATCGCCAGGCCCAGGACCGTGAGCGCGGCGAGCACGCCGTTCTTCGCGCCGCGCGATGCCCACGGGACCGAGAAGTCCACGACGAGCACCAGCACGCCAAGTCCGGCGAGCATGAACTCCGGTATCAGGAGTGTGAAGTCCACCTGCATCGCTAGGACAGACCTCCGAGCACGGCGTCAACGCCGGGCCTGATCACGTCGAGGAAAGGAGCGGGCCATATGCCCACGAGCACCAGCGGCACCACGAGCGCGCCGGAGGCCACGATCTCACGCGGTGTGAGGTCGGGCAGGGCATCCCATTGCGGGTCACGCTGGCCGAAGAAGACGCGCGCAACGAGTCGCAGGATGTAGACCGCCGTGATCGCCGCGCCGAGGATACCGAGCGCCCCGAGTATCGGTTGCGTACGGAACGCGCCGATGAACACCAGCACCTCCGCGATGAAGCCGCTCAGCCCCGGCAGGCCGAGCGACGTGAGGCCCGCTATGACGAAGAACGCGGTCGTCCAGCCCATCTTCGACGCGAGTCCGTTGAGGATGAGCGTGTCGCGCGTGTGTGCGCGCTCGTATATCGCGCCGACGACGGCGAAGAAGAGGGCGGTCATGATGCCGTGGGAGAACATCTGGAGCGTCGCGCCCGTGAGCCCGATGCTGTCCAGCGTCGCTATCCCCATGATGACGTAGCCCATGTGGCTCACGCTGGAGTAGCCGACGACGTACTTCAGGTCCGTCTGCGCCATCGCCGATATCGCGCCGTAGACCACGTTCACGGTGCCCAGGATGAAGAGCACGAGCGCCCACGCCTCCATGCCTTCCGGCAGCAGCGTCATGCCGACGCGGATGATGCCGAACGCGCCCAGCTTCATCAGCACGCCGGCGTGCAGCATGCTCACCGAGGTCGGGGCGGCGACGTGGCCATCCGGCGACCACGTATGGAACGGCCAAAGGCCCGCCAGCAGGCCGAACCCCACCATCACGAGCGGGAACAACGTCTTCTGCGCACCGGAAGACAGTCCGCCATCCTGTACCGCGTCGCGGAGCCGGAGGATGTCGAAGGTGCCTATGTCGACCCATACGTAGATGGCGATGATGCCTATCCAGACCAGCACGCTCGCCGCGACGATCATGAGCACGAGCTTCAGCGCGCCGTACTCCTTGGTCCGCACGAAGTCGGCGAACGTGGAGCTGGAGCCCCATACCGCGATGAGGAGGAACATCGGCACGATGGCCAGCTCGTAGAAGAAGAAGAGGAAGAAGAGGTCGATGGACACGAACGTCCCATACACGCCCGCGATGAGGACGAACAGCAGGATGTAGTAGCTCTTCGCGTCCCTGTCCACATTCGCGGCGATCACGGAACCGGTGAGCGCCACGATACCCGTGAGCAGGACCATCGGGGCGGCGATGCCGTCCACGCCCAGCCGGAAATCTATCCCCACGGACTCGAGCCACGTGTAGACCTTGATCATCTGGAAGGTGTCCGCGCCTGCCGAGTAGTCGAAGGCGATGAACACCCAGGCCGAGCCGATCATGAGCAGCGCACCCGAGCCCACGCCGACCCAGCGCGCCGTCGTCCGCCATGCGGCCGGAAGCACCATGAGCACAGCCGCCGTGAGCATCGGCAGGTAGATGAGCCACTCGAGCAGATAGGGTTCCGCGCGACTCATCCTGTCATGCCCCCAACCCACAGCAATGCCCCGAGCGCCACGACACCCACGACTATGCCAAGACCGTAGTCCGCGAAGAGGCCCGTCACGTGATACCGCAGGCGTCGGCCCGTTTCCACGGCGCTCCAACCGGGGCCGTTCACGCCGACGTCGTTGACCACCTTGCGGTCGAACCAGGCCAGCTTCCCGCTCGCCCACAGCACGACCCTGTCGATCGTCCACTGGTAGGCGTGGTCCATGTAGAAACGGTTCGCGACGATGCCGTGCACGCTGGCGAACCGCTCGCGGAGCGCGTCGACGCGCGAGGTGTCCTCGTCTCCGTAGAGCGCGTACGCGAGCCCAAGGCCGCCCAGCGCGAGCACGATGCTCGCCACGAGCCACACGGGGACCACCTCGAAGGCGTGGGGTTTGTCACCCGGAGCGACGAGGAACGTGCCGATGCCCTCGTAGCCGATGGGCAGGGCGATGAACCCCGTCACGACGGCAAGCACCGCGAGGAGCGCGAGCGGCCACGCCATGACGCGCGGCGATTCGTGGATATCCTGGTTCTCCGGCTTCAACCTGCCGAAGAAGACGACGAGCACGGCGCGCCCCATGTAGAGCGCGCTCAGCACGATGGCGACGAGGAAGAGCACGACGAACACCGGGTTCAGGCCGTCGGCGACTGCCAGCAGGATCTCGTCCTTGCTCCAGAACGCGTTGAGCGGCGGGATACCGGCCAGCGCCAGCGCGCCGACGGTGAACGCGGCGGACGTGATGGGCATCCGCTGCCGCAGGCCGCCCATCTTGCGGATGTCCGTCTCCTCGTGGGCGGCGTGCATGATGGAGCCGGCGGAGAGGAAGAGCATCGCCTTCGCCACGCCGTGCATGAGTAGGTGGAAGATGGCCGCCGTGTAGCCGCCCGCGCCGAGCGCGAGCATCATGAACCCGAGGTGGCTCATCGTGGAGTAGGCCAGGACGCGCTTCAGGTCCGTCATCACCAGGGCCATCGCCGCGCCCATGAGCGCGGTCACGAGGCCGACAGCCGCGACCGCCATCTGCGCGCTCTCCACGGCGTCGAACAACGGGAAGAGCCGCGCCACGAGGAACACGCCCGCCGTCACCATTGTGGCCGCGTGGATCAGCGCGCTCACGGGCGTCGGGCCTTCCATCGCGTCGGGCAGCCAGACGTGCAGCGGGAACTGCGCCGACTTGCCCATCGCGCCGAAGAAGACGAGGAATGCGCTTGCGGTCACCACCGCCTGGTTCACGCCTGGGTCGCCAAGCGAGCTCATGATCTGCACGATGTCGACCGTGTCGAACTCGACGATGAGCAGGACGACGCCGATGAGGAGGCCGACGTCGCCTATCCGCGTGGTGACGAACGCCTTCTTCGCAGCCTCGGCCGCCGAGCGCCGCTCGAACCAGAAGCCGATGAGCAGATAGGAGCAGAGTCCCACCAACTCCCACGCCACGTAGAGCAGCAGCAGGTTGTCCGCCAGCACGAGCATCAGCATGCTCGCGCTGAACAGGGAGTGCACGGCGAAGTACCAGCCGATGCGGGAGTCGTCCGTGCCGCCGTGGCGCATGTAGCCGAGCGAGTAGACCTGCACGATGACCGACACGAATGTGATGAGCGCGAGCATCGCAACCGTCAGCGGGTCGACGATGATGCCCCAACCCACCTCGAGCGGCCCTGCGCTGAACCAGTCCCTGGGGAAGTGGTGCTCGCCCACGCCTTTGTCCAGCATGTCGAACAGCACCGGCCAGACCGCGACGAACGCGGCGATGATGGCCAGCACCGAAAGGTGCTTACCCTGACCGGGGAGGTACTTCCGGAAGAGCGCAAGGAACGCGAACGCTCCGAATCCGAACACCGGGATGAGCCAAGCCTGTTCCACGCCTAGCCCCTCATCACATCGATCTCGTCCAGATTCACGCCGCCCCTGCTCCTGAACAACCGCATCACGATGGCCAGCGCGAGGCCGACCTCCGCCGCAGCGATGGTGATGACGAACACGGCTATCACCTGTCCCGTGGACGTGCCGAAGCCGCTGAACGCGCCGAAGGCGACCAACTGGAGGTTCACCGCGTTGAGCATCAGTTCGATGGACATGAGCACGAGCACCGCGCTGCGCCTCGCCAAGACGCCGTACAAGCCGATGCAGAAGATGGCCGCGCTCAGCAGCTGGAAGTGGAGCAGCGTCATACGCCCCTCCGGCGGCGTTCCGCCCGCCTGCGGCTTCCCCGGCGCACGGGCTCCTGCGCGTCGTCAGGTCCGTCGTCTTCCGGCAGCGTCTCGTCCTCCTCGCGTCCCGCGCGGCCTATCACGACCGCCCCGATGAGCGCGACAAGCAGCACCAGCGACGCTATCTCGAACGGCACGGCCCACGCTGCGAACAGGTCCTCCGCAAGCGTCCGGAACGGGATCGCCTGGCGCGTGTTGGTATTGAACTGCTCCGCGTCGGCCACGAAGACCGCCGTCATGAGGCCGAACAGGAGAGCGGCTGCTACTGCGGCGAACGGGCGTCTGCGTGTCTCGGTCTCGCCCTCGTACTCGCCCGACCGCGTGAGCATCAGCGCGAACAGGATGACGATGATGATGGCACCGCCGTAGATCAGCAGCTGCACGAGCGCCAGGAACTCGGCGTAGAGCAGCACGAACAGTCCCGCGACTCCGGCCAATGCCGCAAGCAGGAACAGCGCCGCGTGGACGATGTTGCGCGTGGCGACAACGCCGAATGAGGCGAAGAGCGTGAGCGTGGCGGCGGCGTAGAAGAGGATGAGTCCCACGCCTACTCCCCGTCCTCGGTTGGGTCGTCAGTGGCAGCGGCGTCGCCCGCGGAAGCCGCCTTGGCCGCAGCAGCGGCAGCCCTCTTCGCGAGTGCGACCTCCGCTACGTTCTTCTCAGGGTTCTCCGGGCTCCACCCGCTCATATCCATGTACCGCCGCCCCAGGTCCAGCAACAGCGTCAGGTCGGCGCGCGAGCCGGTGCGTGCGTAGCTCGCCAGTTCGTGTTCGTACGACATCTCGATCGCGTCGAACGCACAGACGTCCACACAGATCCCGCAGAGGATGCAGCGGTTCAGGTTGATCTCGAACTCGTTGATGATCTTGCGGCGGTGGCTCGAGCCGTCGGCGAACTTCGGGTTGTCGTGCATCTGCGCCGACATGCACTGCGTCGGGCATTCGCGCACGCACACCATGCAACCCGTGCAGAACGGTTCGTCCGCCGTGTCGTCCATCAGGAGGGCAGGGAAGCCCATGTAGCGTTGCTGCACGGGCAGGTGCTGCTCCGGGTAGTGCGCGGTGACGGGCCGTTTCAGCAGCCAGCGCGCCGTCGTCAGTAGTCCTTTGATCGTTCCTATCATGCCTGCTGACTCTCCGGTGTCGGCCTGCGTCTGCTCGGTTGCACCGTCACGGCCCGCTGTGCGTAACGCTGCGCCGTAGCGACCGCGTCCCTGCGCTGCAGGCGCAGTTGCACCCACGCGGCAAGAACCAGCGCCGCCAGCGACATCACCGTCAGCGTCCAGGTCGGCCAGCCATAGAAGCGCTGCACCGCGATCAGGATGACGCTGGCGAACCCGAGCGGTATGAGCAGTCTCCAGCCCACGTTCATCAGCTGGTCTATCCGCAGACGCGGCAGCGTCGCGCGCACCCAGAAGATGACGACGGCGAGGAAGTACGTCTTGCCGAGGAAGACCGCCACCGCGGGCACCTGGCCCACCTCGCCGAACGGCCATACCCAGCCGCCCAGGAAGAGCAGCGCGCCCAGTGCGGCCACTACGAACGTGTTGACGTACTCCGCAAGGAAGAATATCGCCCAGTGCGCGCCGCTGTACTCGACGAACGGCCCGCCGACGACCTCCGACTCCGCGAAATAGATGTCGAACGGAGTTCTGCCGACCTCGGCGAGGCCCGATATGAAGAACACGGCGAAAGCCAGCGGCAGCAGCGCGATGTACGGCACCGTCGCCTGAGCAGCCACCACGTCCGTGAACCGCATCGAGTCCGCGACCATCACGACGCTCAGCACGCCAAGGATGAGGGGGATCTCGTAGCTGACCAGCTGCGCGGCGGAGCGGAAGCCGCCGAGGATGGCGTACTTGCTGTTGGAGCTCCACCCGGCCAGTATCAGCCCCACGATGCTGAGCACCGAGACCGCGATGAAGAAGAAAACGCCGAGGTCCAGGCTCCGCACCACGAGATCCTCGGACAGCGGGATGGTGAGCCAGACGACGAAGCTCGGGACGAACACCAGCAAGGGCGCCACGTAGAAGATGGCCTTCGACGAGGAGCCCGGCGAAACGTCCTCCTTCATCAGCAGTTTGATGCCGTCCGCCACCACCTGCAGCAGTCCGAACGGGCCGACACGCGTCGGGCCGACACGGCCCTGCATCCGGCCCAACTGCTTACGCTCCAGCCAGACCAGCGAGATACCGAGCGTCGTGATGAGCGTCAACAGCGCGAACAGCGCGATGACGATCTTGCCCACGGTGAGCACCGTCACGTTGTCGCCCGGTTCGCCCAGCAGTGCCAGCGCGAGCGTGAAGACCGCGACGAGCACCCCGACTCCCACGAGCAGCACGACCGCTATCGCGAGCTGAACAGGCTTCGACCTCATCGGTCCACCTCGCCCAGCACGATGTCCAACGAGCCCAGGATGGCCACCGCATCCGCGATGTACGCGTCGCGCATCATCGGGCGCAGGGACACGAGGTTGCAGAAGGACGGTGGCCGTACCTTCACGCGGTACGGCTTGTCGGTGCCGTCACTCACCAGGAAGACGCCGATGTCGCCGCGGGGGTTCTCGCCATGCACGTACACCTCGCCCTTGGGCGGCCTGGCGATGCGCCGCATCTGCGCCATCACCGGCCCTTCCTCCATCTGGTCGAGGCACTGCCTGATCATGGAGAGCGACTCGTAGCACTCCAGCACGCGCATGTAGTAGCGGTCCCAGCAGTCGCCGTTCTCGCCCACCGGCACCTTGTAGGAGAGGTAGGGGTAGACCTCGTACGGGTAGTCCTTGCGGACGTCGTAAGCGAGGCCGCTGGCGCGCAGCGATGGGCCGGTCAGGCCGCAGGAGAGCGCCGTGGGGAGGTCTATGACGCCTACCCCGCGCGTCCGCGCGAGGAAGACCTCGTTGAACGTCAGGAGCCGGTCGCACTCCTGTACGCCGCGCTCAACGTCGTCCAACAGGGCCCGTACGCGCGGTACGAAGTCCGACGGCACGTCCTCCTTCACCCCACCGATGCGGATGAAGTTATGCATCATGCGCGCGCCGGTGACGGACTCGAACATGTTCTGGATACGCTCGCGCTCCCGGAACCCGTACATGATGGGCGTCATCGCCCCCAGGTCGATGGCATAGGTGCCGATGAAGAGGAGATGGCTCGCCAGCCGGTTCAGCTCCGCGAGGATGACGCGTATGTACTGCCCACGCTCCGGGGGTTCGATGCCCATGAGCCGCTCGGCTGCCCGGCAGAAGATCAGCTCGTTGTTCAGGTTCGAGACGTAGTCCAGGCGGTCAAACAGCGTAACGACCTGGCCGTAGCTCTCGTTCTCCGCGAGTTTCTCAGAACCCCGGTGCAGGTAGCCGATGTGAGGCGTCACGTCAACGACGCGCTCGCCGTCCACCGTCAGCACCATGCGAAACACGCCATGGGTCGCCGGATGCTGCGGCCCCATGTTCAGCATCATGTCTACGGTGTCGTATGCCTGTTCCGTCGTCACCGTAACGCCTACCACTCCTCGTAGTCGTGCAGGGGAAAGCTCCGCAAGCCGGGGTAGCCCTCGAATCCCTCGTACAGGATCAGCGGCGACATGTCCGGGTTCCCATCGAACTCCACGCCGAACAGATCGTGCGTCTCCCGTTCGTACCAGCCCGCGGCCTCCCACATGCCGGTGAGCGATTGCACTCGCGCCTCGTCCGGAGGAACATCCACCTTCAGGAGCGCCTTGTGGCCGTTACCCAGCGAGAAGAGCGCGTAGTTCAGCTCGATGCGCTCCTCGTAGTCCACGGCGAACATGCAGTGCAGCATGTCCATGCGGATGTTGGGGCTGCGCACGCAGGCCTCCGCGGCGCGAACGAGGTTCTCGCGGGCGATGCGCACCCAGGGAACATCGTCGCGCCCGCCGGACTCGAGCGCCATGTCGCGCAAGGCGAGGCGGAGCGCGCCTGCGGTGTGCTCGCCGCGAGCGTCGAGCACTTCCTCCGCGACCTCGATCGGCGGGCCCCTGTGCGCTGCGGGGCGCGGGGCTGCCTGCTCCTCCGGGGGCTGCTGCTCAGTCATTGCTCTCCTCGACGTCGGCCTCGGGAGCTGACTCGGGCTCCGATCCGACTATCACCGGAGCGCTGCGCACGCCCTCTTTCGCGTCGCGCTTGATCTTCTGTTGCAGCTTCACGATGCCGTCCATCAACGCTTCGGGGCGGGGCGGGCAGCCGGGCACATACACGTCCACCGGCACGAGATGGTCCACGCCCATGACGACGCTGTAGGAGCGGTAGTACGGTCCGCCGCTCGTCGCGCAGGTGCCCATCGCGATCACCCATTTCGGGTCCGGCATCTGCTCGTACAGCAGCTTGATGGGCTCGGCCATCTTCTTGACCACAGTCCCCGCGACGATCATCACGTCCGACTGGCGGGGCGATGGCCACGTCACGACGCCGAACCGATCCAGGTCGTGGTGCGCCATGTGCGTCGAGATCATCTCGATGGCACAGCACGCGAGCCCGAACGTAAGCGTCCAGAGCGAGTTGCTCCTGCCCAGCGCAGCGAGGTCGTCCAGCCTCGCAGTTACCACACCCGGCGCAGCGTTCCTGATCAGGTTCGGGGCGGGCGAGTTGCCCTTGGCCGTGGAGATGTCGCCGCCTTCGTCCGAGTCGAAGAAGCGCCCATCCCGGGGCCGCTCCCACGAGGACGGACGGAAGACCGGCAGCGCCTGTCCGCGCTCTATCTCCATCGGAGCACCCCCTTGCGCCAGGCGTAGACGACGCCCAGCAGCAGAACCGCGATGAACAGCATCATCGCGTAGAACACGTAGCCCGGTATCCCCTCGTCCGCGAAGACCAGCGCCCATGGGAAGAGGAACACGGCCTCCACGTCGAAGATGAGGAAGAGGATGGCGAAGATGTAGTAACGGACGTTGAACTGCGTCCAGTTCAGCGGTGTGGGGAGGATGCCCGACTCGTAGGCGATGCCCTTCGTCTTCGAGGGTCTGCGCGGTGAGAGTAACGCCGAAGCGGCAAGCATGAGGCCCATCGCCACGATGCCGACCACAAACGCAAGTACTACTGCCGTCCAGTTGACGACGTAACCCTCTGGGGCCATGCGCTCCTCAGGGAAAGCCTGCCTGCCACCCGCTCTCTACCCGCGCGGCGAAGCGCGAAAGAAGCGGTCTCCCGAGCCCCTATCTTCCCGTTCATCCCCCCAAGCTGTCAACGCCGGCACGCTCAGGAGGCAGCGTCGCGCTCCATGATGGTGCCCATGTCCTTGTCGCCGCGGCCACTCATGCAGACCAACACCGCGCCGCCCTTTCCGACGTCGGAGGCGAGCGTCTGCACCGTGTATGCCACCGCGTGCGACGACTCCAGCGCGGGTATGATGCCCTCCTGCTGGCAGGTGAGGTAGAACGCCGCGACCGCCTCGTCGTCCGTGATGCTCACGTACTCCGCCCTGCCGCTCTGCCGGAGCCACGCGTGCTCCGGCCCGACGCCCGGGTAGTCCAGCCCTGCGGAGATGCTGTGTGTCTCATGGATCTGGCCGTCGTCGTCCTGCACGATGTACGACATCGAACCGTGCAGCACTCCGACGCTCCCGCCGCCAATGGAAGCGGCGTGCTTGCCCGTCTCCACGCCTTCGCCCCCTGCCTCCACCCCGATGAGGCGGACACCCTCGTCCGGGATGAACGAGTGGAACTGGCCCAGCGAGTTGGAGCCGCCTCCAACGCACGCTACGACCGCGTCAGGCAGGCGTCCCGCCTGCTCCAGCATCTGCTCCCGCGACTCGCGCCCGATCACCGACTGCAGGTCGCGCACCATCATGGGGTAGGGGTGCGGCCCCACGACGCTACCGATGATGTAGTGCGTGTCCCGGACGTTGGTGACCCAGTCGCGGATCGTCTCGCTTATCGCCTCTTTCAGCGTGCGGCTGCCCGCGGTGACGGGACGCACTTCCGCGCCAAGCATACCCATCCGGTAGACGTTCGGCGCCTGGCGGCGCATGTCCTCTTCACCCATGTAGACGACGCAATCGATGCCGAGCAGCGCGCAGACCGTGGCTGTCGCAACACCGTGCTGGCCCGCGCCCGTCTCCGCGACGATGCGCCGCTTCCCCATGCGCTTCGCCAGCAGTCCCTGCCCAAGCGCGTTGTTGATCTTGTGCGCGCCGGTGTGCGCCAGGTCCTCGCGCTTCAGGTATATCTCCGCGCCACCTGCGTATTCAGTGAGCCGCTGCGCATGGTGCAGGGGCGTCGGACGGCCCACGTAGTCGCGCAGCAGTTGTCCCAACTCTTCCTGGAACGCGGCATCCTCGCGGGCCTCTTCCCATGCTTCGGTCAGCTCCGCAAGCGCCGGCATCAGCGTCTCCGGCACGTACTGGCCGCCGAACTGGCCGAACCGTCCCTTGTCGTCGGGAAGCGTCGTCACGTCAGCGCCTGCCCAGCAGGCGGGCGAGGCCGCCCTTCTTCCTGCGAGCGTCGACCCCCCGCACCGTCTCTACGAACGCGCGTACCCTGGCCGGGTCTTTCTCGCCGTCCGTCTCCACGCCGCTGGAAACGTCGACTCCCCACGGGCGCACCCGCTCCACCGCCTCCTGCACGTTCTCCGGTGCGAGACCTCCCGCAAGGCTCATCTCGAACGCCCCTGCAAAGTCGGCAGCGAGGTCCCAGTCGAACTGCTGACCCGTGCCGCCGTACTCGCCCGGCACCTGCGTATCGAGCACGATCCGGTGGCCCGCCAGCGCGTGACGCTGCTGCAGCACCATGATGCGGGGCATCTGCGCGCTGACAGGCGTCTCCGCGTCGATGCTGATCACCTTGTAGACGGGAACGCCGAGCTGCGACGCGTACTCCACGCCCTCGCTCCCACACAACTGCACCGCGTCCAGCCCCACCGATGCCACGGTTTCCCGAACCTCCTCCACTGGCTGGTCCGCGAACAGCCCGACGATGGGCGGCAGCGCCCGACCGGAGGCGCGTGCCTCGTCGAGCACGGCGCGAGCCTCGTCCGCCGTCATGCATCTCCGCGCCGACGGCACGAACACGAGCCCCACCGCGTCTACTCCCGCGTCCACCGCAGCGAGCAACGGCTCGGCGGAGCGGAAGCCGCATATCTTCACGTGCGTCACGCCTGCACTCCTGCGAGTTCCCGGACTTTCTCGCCCACGTCGGGCGCGGTCATCAGCGCCTCGCCGACCAGTATGCCATGAACGCCCGCCTGCCGGAGCGCGACCACGTCCTCTCGCGAGTTGATGCCGCTCTCCGCGACCACCATCCGCCCGTGCGGGATGAGCGGGCGCAGCCGTGCCGTCAGCGTGGTGTCCACCTTGAACGTGCGGAGGTCCCGGTGGTTGACACCGATGATCTCCGCACCCGCGCTCAACGCGGTCTCCAGTTCGTGCTCGTCATGCACCTCAACGAGGCACTGCAGCCAGATCCGCTGCGCCGCGTCCAGCATCTCCCGCAACTGCTCCGGCGAGAGCGCCGCAACGATGAGCAACGCCGCATCCGCGCCGTGCACTCGCGCTTCCAGCAACTGGTACGGGTCGAACAAGAAGTCCTTCCGCAGCACGGGCACGCCTTCAGGCCCCACCGCCGCCTTGACCGCCGCGAGGTGCGCCAGGTTTCCCTGGAAGTGGTCGACCTCCGTGAGCACTGATATGGCAGCCGCGCCGTTCGCAGCGTACGTCGACGCCAGTGCAGCGGGGTCGTACTCCTGCGCGAGCAGCCCCTTGGATGGCGACGCTTTCTTCGTCTCGGCGATGAGGCGCACACGGTCGCCCCAGAGCGCGCCGGACAGGTTGAGCGGGAACGGTGCCTCGCGCACCTGCGACTCCAGCGTCGCGAGCGGCGTCTCACGCTGACGGCGCACGAGTTCCGCGCGCTTCGCTTCCAGAATCTTGTCGAGGATCGTGCCTGTCGTACTCATTGCTTCCGCTACGCGAGCGACTGGCTCAGCTCAGCCAGCTGCCGCAACTTGTCCAACGCACCGCCGGAGTCTATCGCCGCGCGGGCCGTCGCCACGCCGGACGGCAGGTCGTCCGCCACGCCGCGCACGACGAGCGCCGCCGCCGAGTTCAACAGCACCATGTCCTTCTCCGGCGAGTCGCCTGCCGAGAGCGCCCGCGTGAACTTCTCACGCGCCTGTTCCACGCCATCGATCTGGAGGTCAGCGAGGCTGCCACCAGGCAGCCCAGCGTCCTCCGGCGTAAGCGTGAAGTGCCGCACGCCTTCAGCCGAGACCTCCCAAACCTGCGACGCGGCCGTCGTCGTCAACTCGTCGAGCCCGTCGTCGCCGCGCACGACCCATGAACGCTCGGTGCCGAGCGCGCCAAGCACGTGCGCCATCAGTTCGGCCACGTCGTACGGGGCGTCGGCGGGCTGTGCCACGCCCAGCAGCTGGTAGAGCGCTCCCGCAGGGTTCGTCAGCGGCCCAAGGAAGTTGAAGACGGTGCGGACCCCCAGTTCACGACGGGGCGGGCCCGCGAAGCGCATCGCGGGGTGGAACGCCTGCGCGAACATGAAACCCACGCCGACCTCGTCTATGCACCGGCCTACCGCCTCCGGGCTCAACTCCAGCTTCACGCCGCTCGCATCGAGGATGTCCGCCGCTCCCACGCTGCCGGAGGCAGCCCGGTTCCCGTGCTTCGCCACCTTCACACCAGCCGCGGCGACGGTCAGCGCCGATGCGGTGGAGACGTTGAATGTCCGCAGCCCGTCGCCGCCGGTACCTACGACGTCGACCAACTGCCCGTCGGTTTCGACGTGGAGCGCCTTCTCACGCATCACGCGCGCCATGCCGGTCAGCGCTTCCACCGTCTCGCCGGTCAGACGCAGCGCGACCAGGAATGCACCGATCTGCGCGGGCGTAGCCTCGCCCGTCATGATGTCTTCCGCGACGGCGGCTGACTCTTCTTCCGAGAGCGCCTGCCGCGCCACCAGTTTGCCTATCGCTTCCTGAATCACGGCGCATCCTCCGTAGCAGCGCGGTTTCCTTCCACGGCCCGCATGTCCTCCGCCAATGCCGCCTCCGCGGCAGCAACCTGGGCCTTGGTCGGCGGTTCGTCCGTTAAAGCTGTAGGGCCTGACGAAGTCTCACCCTTCGCCACCACACGGCAACCGCCGTCTGTCGCCGGCGAGACCGTGACTTCCATCGTCCTGCGCTCGTGCCGCAGAGGCACCCGTAGACGATTCATCCCGATCCCACCGAGGAGTACCGCCGCCAGCAGAGGCACTGACACGATTTCCCGACCTCCGATCTCCCGCGCCATCATCACCAGTAGTACGAGTGTGAGCGCGACCGCCACGACGAGCATGAGTTTGCCCTGGTTCCGCTGGCGTGCGCCCAGCGTCCGCTCGTGGCTCATCGTCATCCGGCAGTTCCCTTCCTCGTCCTGCTCCACCGGCTCGGCCAGCCGATAGCCGCGTTCCGAGAGCCGCGCCTGGGCCACCTCGCAACCTTCGCGAGGGGGAACGTCCATCGTCCACTCCGAGGACAGGGGCGCGCCGGCAGGCTCCGTAGTCGTCACGCGGTCGCCTCCAGGAAGTTCCGGAGCAGGTCCTTGCCGTTCTGCGTCATGATGGACTCCGGGTGGAACTGAATGCCCTCCACGGCGAACTCCTTGTGCCGCACACCCATGATTACGCCGCTCTCGCTGTGAGCCGTCACTTCGAGCACGTCCGGCGTGGCATCCGGCTCAATGGCGAGCGAGTGGTAGCGGATGCCCTGGAACGGGTTCGGCAGACCAGCGAACACGCCCTTGCCGTCGTGCGTGATCGTGCTCATCTTACCGTGGACTATCTCCCCGGCGCCGCTCACCGTGCCGCCGTACGCGACGCCGATGCACTGGTGCCCCAGGCAGACGCCGAGGATGGGCATGCGCCCGCCGAACCGCCTGATGACGTCCGTAGAGATACCCGCCTCCTCCGGCGTGCACGGACCCGGCGAGACGACGATGCGCTCCGGCGCCATCTGCTCGATGTCGTCCAACGTCACGGCGTCGTTACGTACCACGTGCACGTCGGACCCCAGTTCACAGAGGAACTGGTACAGGTTGTAGGTGAAGCTGTCGTAATTGTCGATGAGCAGCAGCATCTTGTTCTCCTGTGAAACCCAGGGCGTTACGCCCCGCGCCCCGCGTCGGCCTGCGTGATGGCGCGCAGCAGCGCGTTCATCTTGTAGAACGACTCCATCCGCTCCGCCTCGGGGTCCGAGTCGAATACCACTCCGCCCCCCGCCTGCAGGTACGCCTTGCCGTCCTTCACGACCATCGTGCGGATCGCGATGGCCGTGTCCATGTTGCCGGAGAAGCTGAAGTAGCCCACCGCGCCCGCATAGACGCCCCGCCGCTCGCGCTCCAACTCCGAGATGATCTGCATCGCCCGTATCTTGGGCGCGCCCGACACCGTCCCCGCCGGGAAGCACGCCCGCAGCGCGTCGAACACCGAGCGGTCGTCACGCAGTTCGCCCGTGACATGCGAGACGAGGTGCATCACATGCGAATACCGCTCCACCTCCAGCATCTGCGTCACCTGCACCGTACCGGGTTTGCTCACGCGCCCGATGTCGTTGCGTCCGAGGTCGAGCAGCATCACGTGCTCGGCGCGCTCTTTCTCGTCCGCGAGCAGTTCCCGTTCCATCGCCTCATCTTCCCGGGCGTCCTTGCCGCGCCGGCGCGTCCCTGCGATGGGGTGTGTCTCAACGAGGCCGTCCTCCGCGCGGACGAGCATCTCCGGCGAGGCGCCGACGATGGCGAAGTCGTCCAGCCACAGGTAGTACATGTACGGCGATGGGTTCACCGCACGGAGCGAGCGATAGAGGTCGAACGCGCTCGACGTGACCGGCAACTCAACCCGCTGCGACGGCACCACCTGGATGATGTCGCCAGCCACGATGTACTCGCGGGAGCGCTCGACCATGCCGTGATACTCGCCCGGCGTCTTGTTGGAGTGCTCGAGGTGCTCCGTGCCGGAGTTGCTCGATGGCTGCGTGCCCGTGGAACCTCCCGTCAACTGCGACTGCCGAGGCAGTGGTTGCGCGAGGCGCTCAACCAGCTCGTCCACGCGCTGTGTAGCGCGCGCGTATGCCTCGTCCGGTGAACCGTCAACGTACGCCGTGGCGACGACCTGGATGCAGTGCCGCAGGTGGTCGAAGACGAGCAGCGAGTCCGTGAAGAGGAATATGGACTCCGGCAGCCCCTGCGGGTCTTTCTCCGCCATCGACGCCGACGGTTCGAAGTAGTGCACGGTCTCATACGAGAGATACCCCACTGCGCCTCCGACGAAGCGCGGCAGTCCGTCCACCTGTGCTGGGCGGAAGCGTCCCAGTTCCGCCTCCACCGCGAGGAGCGGGTCGCCGGGGCCGTCCGGTTCGCCCTCGCCCGTCCGCAGCACACGGTAGGGCTCCGTGCCCATGAAGCTGAAGCGCGCCATCCGCTCGCCGCCTTCGACGCTCTCCAGCAGGAACGACACGCTCTCGCCGCCGCCTGCAATCTTCAGGTACGCGGACACCGGCGTCTCCATATCGGCCACGACCTCCCGGTACACCGGGATCAGGTTGTAGCCCTCCTGCACCAGGCGCTTGAACTCTTCGCTTGTCGGAACGTAGTCCGCCATCGCTCACTTTCCTTCGTGGACATGAAAATAGCCCCGCTCCTCATACAAGGGGCGGGGCTACCGCGGTGCCACCCTTATTCTCCCTCCGCAGCAGCGGAGGGACTCTTACCGGCACGGCCGCCGTGAAGCGGGTTATGCCGTCCGCCTATAACGGGGCGGTCCCGTCGGCGCCTACCTCCTGCCATCGCAGGTTTCGGACCGAGGCTCAGGGGTCCATTCGGCCTTCGCGCAGGCGCCGGTTCTCACCAAATCCCGGCTCTCTGAAGCCCCGCCGGAAGGAGTACTACTCCCCATCCCAGCCTTTATAGGAGTGATTATCCGGCAGCGGCCGTGGGACTGTCAAACGCGGCCGGGCGTCACTAACCTTACCGAACGAATACAACGCCTTTTATCACGGGGCGGAATCTGCTACTCTTGGAGAGTAAACGTACCCTGTAAGGCTGAGCAGCGTTCTTTTCCTCTGGGCTTCCACGCCAAGAGGAGGAGAGGCGCACTGTTTGCGTTCAACGCTGACAGGCCGAGGAGTGATCGGTGGCAAACGTTTGGAAAGGCGAGCCCTTTGGGCTGTACCGTCCCGAGTTCGAGCACAGCGCCTGTGGAGTAGGCGTTGTGGCGAACGTTCGCGGCGTGAAGTCCAATGAGATCGTCCGGAACGGGCTCGAGGTGCTGACCAATCTCGCGCACCGCGGCGCGGCAGGCAGCGACCCCGAGACCGGCGACGGCGCCGGGATGCTGCTCCAGATGCCGCACGACTTCCTGCGCCGTGAGACGGCGAAGCTGGGGATCGACCTTCCGGGACCCGGCGGCTACGCGACCGGTGTCGTGTTTCTGCCGCAGGATAGCGCAGAGCGCGAGGCGTGCGAAGCGATTGTCGTGCGCGCCATTGAACAGGAAGGCCAGCGGTTCCTCGGCTGGCGCGACGTTCCTGTGGACCCGACTGTCATCGGCTATGTCGCCCGGGAGTGTCAGCCGGTGATCCGCCAGTTGTTCATCGGTATGGCCCCCGGATCGGACTCGGCGGCGTTCGAGCGCAAGCTGTTCGTCATTCGCAAGGTCGCTGAGCGCGAAGTCCTCGACGCGGGGCTTGTCGACGGAGGCGACTTCTACGTCTGCAGCCTTTCCTCGAAGCTGATTGTCTACAAAGGCTTGCTCATGGGCACCCAGCTCGGGGGTTTCTACAAAGACCTGGCCGACCCGCTCGTGGCGAGTTCATTCGCGCTCGTGCATTCGCGCTTCAGCACCAACACCCTGGGCTCATGGAAGCTGGCGCACCCGTATCGCTACATCGTCCACAACGGCGAGATCAACACGCTGCGGGGCAACATCAACTGGATGGTGGCGCGCCAGAACGCCATGGCCTCGCCGGAATTCGGCGACGATCTCGACAAGCTGTTCCCCATCATCTGGCCGGGCCAGAGCGACACCGCGTGCATTGACAACGCCTACGAGCTCATGCTGCACACCGGGCGCCCATTGCACCACACGATGATGGCGCTGATCCCCGAGGCCACCGGTCCGAAGGTCCAGATGTCTCAGGACAAACGCGACTTCTACGACTACCACGCCTGCCTCGTCGAACCCTGGGACGGCCCGGCCCTCATCGCCTTCACCGACGGCGACCGCGTTGGCGCGGTGCTCGACCGCAACGGGCTGCGTCCCTTCCGTTACCTCGTCACGACCGACGACAAGTTGGTCATGGCCTCGGAGGTGGGCGTTCTCGACGTCCCGCCTGAGCAGGTGCTGTTCAAGGAGCGCATCCACCCCGGACGGATGTTCCTGATGGACCCGGAGCGCGGCGGCATCGTCGACGATGCCACGATCAAGTCGGAGTTGTCGGCTCGACAGCCCTACGGCGAGTGGCTGCGGGACAACCTGGTGCACCTGGACGCGCTTCCGGACCCCGAGCCCGGCTCCAACGGTCGCCATGAGCCCGACGAGGAGTCGTTGGTCGACCTGCAGCAGGCGTTCGGGTATACACAAGAGGACCTCCGCATCCTGCTGGAACCGATGGCGGTCAACGGCGCGGAGCCCACCGGCTCCATGGGTAACGACGCCGCCCTGGCCGTACTCTCCGATCGCCCGCAACTCCTGTTCACCTACTTCAAGCAGCTGTTCGCCCAGGTGAGCAACCCGCCGCTGGACGCGATCCGCGAGGAGCTCGTGACTTCGGTCAGCATCAACCTCGGCGCTCAGCGCAATCTGTTCGAGGAGACGCCTCTTCACGCTCGTCAACTCCGGCTGTCCAGCCCTGTCCTCACGGAGCGGGACCTCGACAAGATCAAGGCGGTCGACCGGCCCGGCATCAAGGCGGCGACGCTGTCGCTCCTCTTTCCAGCCGACGAAGAGCCGGGCGCGATGGACCGTGCGATGGACGCTCTGCGCCGCAGCGCGTCGGAGGCTATCGAAGCCGGCTGTACGATCCTCATCCTCTCCGACCGGGGCGTGGGGCCGCATCACGCGGCCATCCCCAGCCTGCTGGCGACCGCCGGCGTGCATCACCACCTCATTCGCGAGGGCGAGCGCACGAAAGTGGGAATCGTCGTAGAGAGCGCCGAGCCACGCGAGATAGCCCACCTGGCCTTGCTGATCGGCTATGGCGCGGGGGCGGTCTGCCCGTACCTCACGCTGGAGACACTGGAGCACATGTGCCTTCAGGGCCTCTTCCCCGACGGGATGGACGCGGCAGAGGCGGTGTACAACTACATCAAGGCGACGAACAAGGGTCTGCTGAAGGTGATCTCCAAGATGGGGATCTCCACGATACACAGCTACCACGGGGCTCAGATCTTCGAGGCGGTCGGGCTGAGCCAACGGCTGGTGGACGAGTACTTCACGTGGACGGCTTCGCGGATCGGCGGCATCGACACCGACGCCATCGAGGCGGATGTGCTGGCCCGTCACGCGCAGGCCTTCCCCAAGGTCGCGATCGACGCGGCGCTCGATCTGGACCCCGGCGGGTTCTACTACTGGCGCCGCGACGGGGAATACCACATGTGGAACCCGGACACCATCGCGAAGCTGCAATACGCCAGCAGGACCAACGACGCCCGCACGTACCGCGAATTCGCGGAGCTCGCCAACGGTTACGAGCGCCGCCTCTGCACGCTCCGGGGCTTGCTCGATTTCAAGACCCTGGCCGAGCCCATCCCGATCGACGAGGTCGAGCCGGCCGTCGAGATCGTCAAACGGTTCGCAACGGGCGCAATCTCCCTCGGCTCCATCAGCCGCGAGGCGCACGAATCGCTGGCGATCGCGATGAACCGCATAGGCGCGCGCAGCAACAGCGGCGAGGGAGGCGAGGACTACCGCCGCTACACCCCCGATTCAAACGGAGACCGGCGGCACAGCGCCATCAAACAGGTGGCGTCGGGCCGGTTCGGGGTCACGACGAACTACCTGGTCAACGCGTCCGACCTGCAGATCAAGATGGCGCAGGGGGCCAAGCCGGGCGAGGGTGGACAGTTGCCGGGCCACAAGGTGGACGAGTACATCGGCTGGATACGCCACTCCACGCCGGGCGTGGAGCTGATCTCGCCTCCACCCCACCACGACATCTACTCGATCGAGGACCTGGCGCAGCTGATCCACGACTTGAAGAACGCCAACCCAAGCGCCCGCATCCACGTGAAGCTGGTGGCCGAAGTTGGCGTCGGAACCATCGCCGCGGGAGTGTCGAAGGCGCACGGAGACGTCGTGCTCATCAGCGGCGATACCGGAGGCACCGGAGCATCGCCCGAGTCGTCCATCAAACACGCCGGATTGCCGTGGGAGCTTGGCATCGCCGAGACGCAGCAGGTGCTCGTCCAGAACAACCTCCGCGGCCGGATCGTGGTGCAGACCGACGGCCAGATAAAGACGGGCCGCGACGTCGCGATCGCCTGTCTCCTCGGGGCCGACGAATTCGGCATCGCGACCGCCTCCCTGGTGACGCAGGGCTGCATCATGCTGCGTAAGTGTCACCTCAACACCTGCTCGGTAGGCGTCGCGACGCAGGACCCGGAACTGCGGAAGCGGTTCGCGGGCGAACCCGAGCACCTGATCAACTATTTCTTCTTCGTGGCGGAGGACCTGCGCGAGATCATGGCCCAGCTCGGGTTCCGCACGGTCAACGAGATGGTGGGGCGGGTCGACAAGCTCGAGACCAGCTCCGTCATCGACCATTGGTGGAAGACGAAGAACATCGACCTGACCGACCTGCTCGCGAAGCCCGAGGCGCCGGATTCCATCGCCCGTTTCCACTGCGAGGACCAGGACCACGGCCTTGAGCGGGCGCTCGACCACGAATTGATCGCGCATTCGCAACGGGCTCTCTCGCACCAGGAGCCGGTCTCCTTCGAGTCTCCGATCCGCAACGCCAACCGGACCGTCGGCACGATGCTCAGCGGCGAGATAGCCCAGCGCTACGGCGAGGACGGGTTGCCCGACGATACTATCAACGTCACCTTCACCGGCTCCGCGGGCCAGAGCTTCGGTGCGTTCCTCGCCAAGGGCATCGCGTTCACGCTGGAGGGCGACTCCAACGACTATTTCGGCAAGGGCGTCTCCGGCGGGCGGCTGGTAGTGGTCCCTCCCCGGCAGTCGACGTTCGTGGCTGAGGAGAACATCATCGTCGGCAACGTGGCCCTCTACGGCTCCACCGGCGGCGAGGTGTTCATCCGCGGTCTGGCGGGTGAACGCTTCTGTGTCCGCAACAGCGGCGCGCACGCCGTCATCGAAGGCGTGGGCGACCACGGTTGCGAGTACATGACCAACGGGCGCGTGGTAGTGCTGGGCCCCACAGGACGGAACTTCGCCGCCGGGATGAGCGGCGGCATCGCGTACGTCCTCGACGAGGCGGGCGACTTCGACATTCGCTGCAACCAGGAGCTCGTAGACATCGAGCCGGTGGTCGAGCCAGAAGATATCGAGGAGCTCCGCGCGATGGTCCAAAAGCACCGCCAGTACACAGGCAGCGCCAACGCGGCGCGCGTCCTGGACGACTGGGACGCATTCCTGACGAAGTTCGTCAAGGTCTACCCGAAGGACTACCGCCGCGTGATCGAAGCGGGCAAGCAAGCGGCGCTCCAAGCGGTCGGCAGTGGGTAAAACAACCGGCTTCCTAGAATTCGAGCGCGAGCCCCCTGAGCGCCGGCCCGCCGGAGAACGAACGAAGGACTACCTCGAGATCTACGAGGCCTGGTCCGACGACAAGTCTCGGGTACAGGCCGCGCGCTGCATGAACTGCGCGCTTCCTTTCTGTCACAAGGGTTGTCCGTTGGGCAATCTCATCCCCGACTGGAACGACCTCGTGTACAGGGGGCGTTGGCAGGACGCGCTGGCGGCGCTGCACGCAACCAACAACTTTCCCGAGTTCACGGGCCGGATATGCCCCGCGCCTTGCGAGGCCTCCTGCGTGCTCTCCATCAACGAGGAGCCCGTCACGATCGAGTACATCGAGAAGGCCATCGTGGACCGCGGCTTCGACGAAGGATGGATGACGCCGCACCCACCCGAGAAGCGGACCGGCAAGCGCGTCGCTGTCGTTGGGTCCGGTCCCGCCGGTCTGGCCGCCGCCGTCCAGCTGAACCGGGCCGGGCATCTGGTCACGGTTTTCGAGCGTGACGAATACGTGGGGGGGCTGCTCACGCTCGGCATCCCCGACTTCAAGCTGGACAAGAGCGTCGTCGAGCGACGCGTCGAACTGATGGCAGCGGAGGGAATCGAATTCCGCACGAGTTGCAACGTCGGCGTGGACGTTCCTGCGGATGACCTGCAGCGCGAGTACGACGCCGTTTGTCTGACCGGCGGCTCGACGATCGCTCGCCGGCTCAATGTCCCGGGCGAGGAGCTCGAGGGCGTACACCTGGCATTTGACTACCTGACGCAACAGAACAGGATCAATCGTGGCCTGGAAGTGCCTCCCGAGCAGCGCATCACGGCCGAGGGCAAGCGGGTCATGATTCTGGGCGGCGGGGACACTGGCGCCGACTGCCTGGGGACCGCCCACCGCCAGGGTGCGGAGATGGTCGTGCAATGGGAGATCCTTCCGGAACCGCCCACGTCCAGGTCGAAGAACAATCCGTGGCCCCTGTGGCCCCTCATCCTGCGCAGCTCCGCAGCCCACGAGGAAGGCGGCGTCCGCGACTACTCCATCCTCACGAAGCGTCTGTCGGGCAGCAATGGTCGTGTCGAGCGACTCCACGCAGCCCGCATCGAATGGGGTCCGCCGGATGAGACGGGCCGGCCCACGATGACCGAGATTCCCGGCAGCGAGTTCGAGTTGGAAGCGTCGCTGGTGCTGCTCGCGTTGGGTTTCCTGCACCCCCAGCACGAGGGGCTGCTGGAGCAGCTTGGCGTTGAGCTCGACGGACGAGGCAACGTCAAGACCGACGTGTCCAAGATGACCAGCGTGCCCGGGGTGTTCGCCGCAGGAGACATGGCGCGAGGCCAGTCGCTCGTCGTGTGGGCAATCGCAGAGGGGCGGCAGGCCGCCCACGGCATCGACGCCTATCTCATGGGGGCAACGGCGCTCCCGTCCGTGGACCTTCGCAGTTGGGCGTAATGTCAGGGACCGTCCGACCGGACGGGCAGCCGTCTCTTACAGGATGGGCAGGTAGCGCTTCATCTCATAGTCGGTGACCGCGAACCGGTACCCATCCCACTCGATACGCTTGTTCTCGAGTAACGAGTTGAACGTGTGCTCGCCAAGCGCCTCGAGCAACACCGCGCTGCCCTCCGCTTCTTCGAGAGCCTCGTACAGGCTGCCGGGCAGACGGTGTATGCCGAGCTTCGAGCGCTCAGCTTCCGAGAGGGCGTCCACGTCCACCTCTGTGGGGCTCTCAAGCGGGTATGCGTTCCGCACCCCGGCGAGGCCCGCCGTGAGGATGGCGGCGAACGCAAGGTACGGGTTGCACGCCGGATCGGGCAGGCGGAACTCGATGCGGACCGACGCTTCCTTCCCGGGGCGATACGCAGGAACCCGGACGAGGTTCGAGCGGTTGACCCCCGCCCAGGTCGCGTACACCGGGGCCTCATAGCCGGGGGTGAGCCGTTTGTATGAGTTCACCCACTGGTTGCATACGCAGGCGATCTCCCCTGCGTGCCGCAGGAGACCCGCGATGAAGTGCTGGCCTGTCGCGGAGAGCTTGTTCTCTGCTTCAGGGTCGTAGAACGCGTTCTCTCCACCCTGGAAGAGCGACATGTTGATATGCATCCCGCTCCCGTTCTGGTTCTCGAACGGTTTGGGCATGAACGTGGCGTAGACCTGCTGGCCCATCGCCACTTCCTTCACCACCTGCCGGTAGGTCATCACCGTGTCGGCCATCGTCAAAGCGTCCGTGTGACGGAGGTCGATCTCGTGCTGGCCGTGCGCCACCTCGTGGTGGCTGTACTCCACGGGGATGCCCATCTCTTCCAGCGAGAGCACCGTCTGCCGTCGAAGGTCGGCGCCCTTATCCAAGGTGGTCGTCAAGTCGAAGTAGCCGCCTGCGTCGAGTGGCTCCGGCTCCTCGGCCGACTTCAGGTAGAAGTGCTCCATCTCGGGGCCCACCTGGAACTCATAGCCCTGCTGGGCAGCGCGCTCCAGCGCCATCTTCAAGACGTAGCGCGGGTCTCCCTCGAACGGTTCGCCGGAGGGACGCAGCACGTCGCAGAACATACGCGCAACCGCGTTCTGGCGCGGCCGCCACGGAAGGATCGAGAACGTCGTCGGGTCGGGCATCGCCACCATGTCGCTCTCGTCCCGGCGCGCGAACCCCTGCACCGTGGAGCCGTCGAAGGCCATGCCGTATTCCAACGCTCCTTCGAGCTCCGCTTCGGTGATAGCGAAACCCTTGAGCGTCCCCAGGATGTCAGTGAACCAGAGGCGGATGAACTTGACGTCGTTCTCTTTGGCAGTGCGGAGGACGTACTGCCGCGCCTCTTGGTCGCGGGCTATGGCCATGGCCCGCCTCCTCCCACACCAAAGCACCTGATGCGCGGTAAATACGAAACCGGGGCAGGGAACCCCGGCACGTGCGTCAATCGTAGTGTCCCGTCATGCGAGCGTCAAGAGTCTTGTGAACTACATCACAAAAGACGAGGCTGCTGCGACCCCTCTTCCGTCGTTATCTGACCCAGCGCACTCTGCGCAGCAGCCAGACGCGCCACCGGAACGCGGAACGGCGATGCACTCACATAGTTCAGCCCTAACTGGTTGCAGAATGCCACGCTCCGCGGGTCGCCGCCGTGCTCGCCACAGATGCCGATGGGGAAGTCAGGGTCAACCTCGCGTGCCGCCTCGGTCGCCATCCGCATCAGTCTCCCCACGCCACGCGTATCGAGCGTGTTGAACGGGTTGCGCGGGAGTATCTCCGTCTCGACGTAGTGGTTCAGGAACTTGCTCTCCGCGTCGTCCCGGCTGAACGCGAACGTCATCTGCGTCAGGTCGTTCGAGCCGAACGAGAAGAACTCCGCCTCGGAGGCCACTTCGTCCGCCGTCAGCGCCGCCCGGGGCACCTCGATCATCGTCCCGAACAGGTACGTCACGTATATCCCCAGCGCCTCGCGCGTCTTGCTGGCGACCGCTCGCAGGCGGGGCCGGAGCCACTTCAGTTCGTTCACGTGCGAGACGATGGGGATCATGATCTCCGCTCGCACCGGAGAGCCTTCCTCGGCCAGGCGGCAACCCGCGGTTACGATGGCCCGCACCTGCATCTCGTATATCTCCGGCATCGTCAGGCCCACACGGCAACCACGGTGTCCCAGCATCGGGTTCGACTCCCGCAGGTGCGCTACGAGCTCAAGCGCTCGCTCCTTCTCCTCCAACTCCGCCCGCAACGCCACTTCATCTTCCTGCTGGGGGAGAGACACCCGCTCCGAGAGCCAGTCCATCATGCGCTTGCCAACTGCGAGCTTCTCCAACTCGGATGCAGAGCGGTTGACGAGGTCGCGGCCCTTGTTCAGCCACGCATCCACCCGGTTGTCGCCCTCGATGCGGCGTGTCAGTTCCCCCACCTCCTGCACGAGCTCCCCGTAGTCCGGCAGGAACTCGTGCAGCGGCGCGTCTAGCAGGCGAATCACCACCGGGAGGCCTTCCATCGCCTTGAAGATCCCGTAGAAGTCCTCGGTCTGGAAGCGCTCGAGTTCGGCCAGCTCCGTGTGGAAGCCCTGCACCGCCTCGGACGAGTCGCAGCGCGCCTTCGCCTCCTCGAGCCGGTGCCGCATAGCTTCACGTTCGGAAGCGGGCGCGTTCTCCAGCGCCTCTTCCAGTTCGCTCACCCGGCGTATCAATTGTGACGCCTCCGGCCCGATCGCCAGCAGACGTCTGATATGCCTCAGGCGCTCCTCCGCGAAGAACATATGCTCCGTCCGGCACAGGCCGATACCTTCGGCGCCGTTCGCGCGGGCGCGATGCGCGTCCTCGGGGGTGTCCGCGTTCGCCCACACCTGCAACCGGCGGACCCCGTCCGCCCAGCCGAGCAACGTGTTCAACTCAGCCAGTTCATCCGGCCTTGGGGCAACTGCCGCAACGTCGCCGACGAATATCTCGCCCGTTGCGCCGTCGAGGCTGATGACGTCTCCTTCAGAGATGGACTTTCCGCGCGCCGTGGCCCGCCCGTCAGCCTCGAAGCGCAACTCCTCGCACCCGACTACGCACGGCTTGCCCAGCCCTCGTGTGACGACCGCTGCGTGGCTCGTCATCCCGCCCCGGCTCGTGAGCACCCCGTTCGACTTGATGATGCCGTGCACGTCGTCCGGGCTCGTCTCCTGGCGTACCAGGATCACCCGCTGGCCGGCTTCCGCGACCGCCGCAACCCGGTCCGGGTCCATCACAACAACGCCGGATGCCGCCCCGGGAGATGCACCGACCCCTTCCGCCAGCAAACGCCCTTCCTTGATCGCCGCCGCTTTGGCCTCGGCCACGAAGTGCGGCATCAGGACAGCCGAGACTTCTCCCGCCTCCACGCGCCCGAGCGCCTGCTCCTGAGTGAGCACGCCCTCCCCCGCAAGTTCCACCGCTATCCGCACGGCCGCTGACGCCGTCCGCTTGGCGGAGCGCGTCTGCAAGATGTACAGCTTTCCGCGCTCCACCGTGAACTCGATGTCCTGCACGTCCTTGTAGTGTGATTCCAGCTGGCGCGCCGTTTCGTCTATCTGGCGGTATATCTCCGGCCACGCCGTGCGCAGGGCTTGGATGCGCTGGGGAGTGCGTATGCCCGCGACCACGTCTTCGCCCTGCGCGTTCGGCAGGAACTCGCCGTACAGCCCGCGCTCGCCGCTGCCGGGGTTGCGGGAGAAGAGTACGCCGGTGCCGCTGTCATCTCCCAGGTTGCCGAACACCATCGCCATGATGATGCACGCGGTGCCCATGTCATGGGAGATGCCCTGGAACTCGCGGTACGTAATGGCGCGCGGGTTGTTCCAGGAGTTGAACACCGCCTCCACCGCCGCCTTCAGCAGCACCCAGGGATCGTCCGAGAGCGGCTCGCCGGTCGCCTCCTGGATGATTCCCTTGAACTCCCCGATGAGATCCTGCAGCGCGTCCGGCTGCAGTTCGTAGTCGAACTCTGCGCCTGCGCGCTCCTTCGCTGCTTCCAGCACTGTTTCAAAGCGGGCCTTGGGGATGCCCAGCACCACGTCGCCGAAGCCCTGGATCAGCCGGCGGAAGGCATCCAGCGCGGGGCGCTCGTCGCCCATCATCTTCGCCAGCCCTCCCACCGTGGCGTCCGTCACACCCATGTTGAGGATGGTGTCCATCATCCCCGGCATGGAGACCGGTGCGCCCGAACGGACCGAGACTACCAAGGGATTGCCCGCGTCTCCGAACCGGCGTCCTGTCTGCTCCTCCAGCACGTGAACGTGCCGGACGATCTCTTCCCACAGGCCGTCTGGAAGGCGCCGCCCCTGCCGGAAATACTCCAGCGAAGTCTCTGTCGTGATTACGAATCCCGGAGGCACCGGAACGCCGATGCGGGCCATCTCGCTCGCATGCGCTCCCTTCCCCCCGAGAAGACTCACCATGTCCGCGCCGCCTTCCGCGAGGCGGTACACCATCTTCCCGGACACCGTCGCCGTCATTTACCGAAACCCCCATGCAACCGGCCCGAGAGTATGCGGCTCCCGCCGGTCACGCCAACGTTCGATGCTAGCACAAGGCCGTCGGCCGGTCTACGCGTGCTCCCGTTCCCCGTCATCCTCCACGCCCTCCGCGTACACCCCCCGATACGCCGGAGGAAGCAGTCCCGCGATGCGGTTCATCACTTGGCCCGTCACTGCCTGCAACTGCGCCCTGTCGACGCGGCCTTCCGCACGCGGGAGTGTGAACGGCTCACCTATCGTCACGCGTAACCGCTGGAAGTGAAAGGCGATGCAGAACATGCCCCGGATACGCTCTGTTCCTGTGATTCCGACCGGCAGGACAGGCGCGCCCGACGACAGCGCAAGGTACGCCAGCCCGTCAGTCGCCTTGCGCAACGCGCGGGGGCTGCGCGTTCCCTCTGGGAAGATGAGCAGCGCCTTGCCACTGTTCAGCGTTCCCTGCGCCCACCTCAGCGCGTCCATGTCGCGACCGTCGCGGTCCACCGGGTAGACATGCACAGCACGAAGCAGGTACGAGATCACGGGCCCCCAGAACAGCGAGCGCTTCGCCATGAAGAAGACCGGGCGTGGGACCGCGTACACCATCACCGGCGGGTCAGCGTTGCTCTGATGGTTCGCCACTATGATGAGCGGACCGGTCCGGGGAACGTGCTCCTGCCCCGTAACTCTGATGCTCCCGAACGTCGGGATGAAGATACGGGAGAGAACACGTCCCAGCCGGTACCAGCAATCGAACGGAGAGCCTGTCACTCGGCCTCCTTCGTCCCCAGCGCGCCAAGCAGGAGCTCCACGACGTCCGCGACCTCCAACCCGTCCGTCACGATATGCAGGGCGTCGTCCGCAACGCGCAACGGCGAGTCCTCTCGCCCGGAGTCGATCGCATCGCGCATCCTCAGGTTCCCCAGCACTTCGTCCTCGGAACGTGCCTGTGCCGTCTCCGCCAGTTCCTTACTTCGCCGGCGCGCACGCTCCTCCGGCGACGCGTCCAGGTACACCTTCGCAGCATCCGGGAGCACGTGCGTCCCGATGTCGCGCCCCACCATTACGACATCGCCCCCTTCCGCAGTAGCACGCTGCTGCGCGACCATGGCCCTGCGGACGCCGCCCACCTTCGCGACCGGAGACACGGCCGCATCAACCTCGGGGGCACGCAGGCGGGAGGTAACGTCGACGTCGTCAACCAACACGCTCAGGCCCCCGTCGCCGATGCGTACGGCCATCGCCTCGGCGAGTCTCGAGAGCGCGGCCTCGTCGTCGAGCGGCGTCGCCGTATCGAGCGCGGCGATGGTGATGGCGCGGTAGTAGACGCCCGTGTCCACGAACGCGTAGCCCAACCGGCGCGCCAGCTCTCGGCCAACGGTCGTCTTACCGGAGGCAACAGGCCCGTCAATCGCAATGACAGAGGGGTACAGCACGGGGAAAATAGTACAGTGGGCGGCAAGTGGGCGCACAACCACCCACAGGCGTGCAGCCCAACTACAATATATTGTGCTTTACCTTTGACCGAATTATCGCTATCTGGTAGAATTGGAGTGCTACGCACGCCTGCGGGACACGCACGCACTACCCCGCAGCCACGGGAGCCTTGAACCATCATGGTCAAACAACAGGAAGCCCAGTACACCGCAAGCGACATCCAGGTCCTCGAAGGCCTGGAGGCCGTGCGCAGGCGGCCGGGCATGTACATCGGCAGCACCGACCAGCGCGGCCTCCACCACCTCGTCTACGAGATCGTGGACAACGCCATCGACGAAGCGATGGCCGACTACTGCGACCACGTCTTTGTCACTCTCCATGAGGACAACTCCGTGTCCGTCCGCGACGACGGCCGCGGCATCCCCATAGACCTGCACGCCACCACCGGCAGGCCCGCGCTGGAAACCATCATGACCACCCTCCACGCCGGCGGAAAGTTCGGCGGCGGCGCGTACAAGGTCTCCGGCGGACTCCACGGAGTTGGCGCGTCCGTCGTCAACGCGCTCTCGGAGTGGATGCGCGTCGAGGTGCGCCGCGACGGCCAGGTCCACTCGCAGGAATACGAACGCGGCATCCCGCTTCATGACGTCGTCGACGAGGGCGCCATCCCGGAGAACGCGACCTTCCAGAACGGCACGCTCGTCCGGTTCATGGCCGACACCGAGATCTTCGGCATTCCCAACTACGACCGCGACACGCTCGTCCAGCGCTTCCGGGAGATGGCCTACCTCAACAAGGGCATCTGGCTCTCCTTCGCCTCGGAGGCGCATCCCGACGCCGATCGCACTTTCTACTTCGAAGGCGGCATCGCCAGCTTCGTCAAGCAGCTCAACCAGAACCGGGAAGTGCTCCAGGACGAACCCTTCTACTACGAGGAGAAGACCGAGCACGCGATGGTGGAGGTCGCCCTCCAGTACAACACCGGCTTCTACGAGTCCACGCTCGCCTTCGCCAACTGCATCAACACCGCCGACGGAGGCACCCACCTCGTCGGCTTCCGGGCCGGACTCACCCGCGCCATCAACAACTACGCCAAGAAGAGCAAGCTGGTCAAAGAGGACATCGCCAACTTCAGCGGCGACGATGTCCGCGAGGGCCTCACGGCTATCGTCAGCGTCCGGCTCGAAGAGCCCCAGTTCGAAGGCCAGACCAAGGGCAAGCTCGGTAACGCCGAAACGAAGACCGCCGTCGAGCAGACACTCGTCCAGCGTCTCGAGTACTACCTCGAGGAGCATCCACAGGAGGCCCGGCGCATCATCGAGAAGTGCCTCACCTCCCAGCGCGCCCGCGAGGCCGCTCGGAAGGCGCGGGACCTCGTCATCCGCAAGAACGCCATGGACGGCGGCTCCCTGCCGGGCAAGCTCGCCGACTGCGCCGAGCGGAACCCTGAACTGTGCGAGCTCTACGTTGTCGAGGGCGACTCCGCGGGCGGCTCCGCAAAGATGGGGCGCGACCGCCGCACGCAGGCCATCCTCCCCCTCAGGGGCAAGATCCTCAACGTTGAGAAGGCCCGCCCTGACAAGATGCTCGCGCACGAGGAGATACGCGCCCTCATCACCGCGCTCGGGGCAGGGCTGGGCGAAGACTTCAATCTCCCCAAGCTCCGCTACCACAAGGTCATCATCATGACGGACGCCGACGTGGACGGCGCGCACATCCGGACGCTCCTCCTCACCTTCTTCTTCCGTAACATGCGCGAGCTCATCGACGCTGGCCACCTCTACATCGCCCAACCCCCCCTCTACCGCACCTCGCGCGGCAGGTCAGTCGAGTACAAGTACTCCGAGGCCGAGAAGGACAGCTGGCTCGCGAAGCAGCTCTTCGGCAGGCTTGCCATCACGTCGAGTGACGGGGCGGTTTCCCTCTCGGGCGCGAAGATCCAGGGCCTCGTCAACCGGCTGAAGGAGTTCGAAAACTGGACGCGGCCGCTCTCCAGCCTCGGCCTCGCTCCTGAGCTGGTCGGACCCTTCCTGCAGGGCGCAGAGCACGGGGCCTACCGCCTCTCCTTCGAGGGCGAGCAGACCGTGGACGCAGTCGTGGACTGGCTGACCTCGCAGGGCTTCGAGTGCAAGAAGGTCGTCAACAAGCGCAAGAAGGAGTACTTCATCGAGGTACCCGGCTTCGGCACCATCAACGTGCCGCGCGTCCTCGAGTCCGCCATGGCCCACCGCGCCCAACAGCTCTTCCCCCAGATGGCCGAGTGGGTGAACGGCCACACCTACATGGTTACCCGCCGCGATAACGAGGTCGCCGTGGGCGTGCCTTGGCACGACCTCGCGCAGGTGCTGGAGCGCAACTCTGAACGTCAGGGTATCGGGCTCCAGCGCTACAAGGGACTCGGGGAGATGAACCCGGACCAGCTCTGGGAGACGACGATGGACCCCTCCACCCGCACGCTCCTCCGCGTCACCGTGGAGGACGCCGCCGACGCCGACAACGCCTTCACCGAACTCATGGGGGACCTCGTCGGCCCGCGCAAGGAGTGGATCCAGACGCACGCCCGGCAGGTCAGGAACCTCGACGTCTAGCCCGCGCCGGGCACGTCACGCAACGCCGACACGCCCCTCGTCGTCCCCCACCAGGATCGTGTGGAACGCGTACCCGTCGGCCAGCAGCCGCTCGCTGCCCCCCTGTCTGCGGTCGAGGATGCACCCCACCAGCACAACCTCGTGCCCTGCTGCTTCCGCAGCCTCGATCGCCATGTAGAGCGACCCCGCCGTCGAGCACGCGTCGTCCACTATCGCCACCCGGGCGCCCTCGGGCAGTGGGCCCTCCACCGCCTTTCCTGCGCCATGGTCCTTCGCCTCCTTGCGTACGAAGAAGCCGGGGATCGGCTCGCCGCCGTCCTGACCGCTCAGCATCGCGATCTCGGTCACCATCGGCACCGCTGCCACCGCCGGGCCTCCCACCGCCACTGCGCCCGACTCCCGGATCGCCGGCAACAGCGCACGCGCCACGAGGTTCGCCCCTCTCGGGGAGAGCGTCAGCAGACGGCCGTCGAAGTAGTACGAGCTCGTCTGACCGGATGCCAGCACGAACTCCCCGTAGAGGAGCGCATCCAACTCCCTCGCCAGCTCCAGGATCTCTTCCGCCAGTCTGCTTTCCGTCTGCGTCATGCCGTGTCTCCTCCCGCAAGGGCGATCGTCTCTCGTGCTCCCCGGTACAGGTGGTGCTGCTCGATATAGTCGCCGACCGCGTCCGGCACGAGGTAGCGCACCGGCTCGCCCAGGCTCATCCGGCGACGGAGTTCCGTCCCGCTGATCTCGATGAGCGGCATGTGCACGACCATCACCCGCTCCGCCGCCGCGGGATCTATCGCCGTAAGGGCATCGAGGTCCACCGTCCCGTGCCCGGGGCGTAACGCAACCACCAGCCGCACCTGCTCTAGGATGCGCTTCGGTTCCTTCCAACGCGGCATCGTGTGCAGCGTGTCCGCGCCCATGATGAACAGCAGCTCGTCGTCGGTCATCGGGCCGGCGCGGAGCGCGTCCAGGGTGTCCACGGTGTACGTCTCGCCAGGCCTGTCCATCTCGATGGTCGACAACTGGAACGCCGGGTTCCCCGCTATCGCCAGCTCCACCATCGCGCGCCGATGCTCGCCGGAGGTGATCGGCTCGTCGCGCTTCATCCACGGGAGTCCGGTCGGGATAAACCAGACCTCGTCCAGTCCCAGGCGCCAAAGCACCTCCTGCGCGAGGATGAGGTGCCCGGTGTGCACCGGATCGAACGTTCCGCCGAGGATGCCCCTGCGCACGTGTTACTCCCACTCCATCTCGAATTCACCGATGCGTACCGTATCACCCGGCGCCACGCCGGCGCGCTCCAACGCCTCGATCACTCCAAGGCGGTTCAACTCGCGGTGGAACTGCAATCGCGCCCGCCAGTTGCCAAGGTCTACGACATCGAGCATGCGCTCCGCCAGCGCGCACGACACAGAAAATCCCGCTTCGTCCCTGCAGACACTCGGCTTGGAGCCGGGACGGTCCATGCGCGGAACAGGAGTAACGTCCAACGCTTCCTCCACATCCGGGGGCACCAGGGACGCCACCCTGCGCATGAGATCCCGGACCCCTTTCCCCGTTACAGCAGCGATCGCGACGGGAGACGAGCCCGTGGCCTCCGCCAAGGCAGCTTGTTGGCTCGCATAGCGGGCACCTGCCTCCGGGATGTCCATCTTCGTCACCGCCACAACGTACGGCTTCTCTGCCAGCCCCGCGCCATACGCGGTAACCTCGTCCCGCACCATCCGGTACTCTGCGGTAAGGTCCTCCGCCATCCCGTCCACGAGGTGCACGAACGCCCGCGCCCTCTCACAGTGGCGCAGGAACTCCAAGCCCAGCCCTCGCCCTTCGTGCGCCCCCGCTATGAGACCGGGAACGTCCAGCGCAACGAGTACCCGCTCTCCCGTACTCGCCACACCGAAGCCCGGCTCAAGCGTCGTGAAGGGATAGTCCGCGATCTTCGGTTTCGCGCGGGAGATGACACTGAGCAGTGTGGACTTCCCTGCATTCGGTGCACCCAACAGCGCGACGTCCGCGAACAGTTTCACCTCGAGTTCGACTTCCCGCTCTTCGCCTCGCTCTCCACCCAGTGCGATGAGCGGCTCCTGGTTCGTAGAACTCGCAAAGTGCACATTCCCGAAGCCCCCCTGGCCCCCATAAGCCACCACCGCCTGTGCACCATCCGCAGCCAGCTCAGTCAGGAACCGCCCCCCTTCGGCAGACACTTCCCACACCACCGTCCCCACCGGGACATCCACGAACGTGCTCTTCCCTTTCCGCCCCATACGTTGCTTGCCTCTGCCCGGAGCACCCGCATCGCCCACGACTCTGCTCACACCCTCCAAGTGGTCCAGCGTACGGACGTTCGCCATAGCCCTGCAGACGACCATGCCGCCATCCCCTCCGTCTCCACCATCGGGACCTCCCCGCGGGCGGAACTTCTCACGAAGGAATGACACTGAGCCATTCCCCCCGTGTCCTCCGGCGACTGTTATCTTCTTCTTATCAAGCATGACCTAATAAGTATAAGTAGATAAGAACGTCGTCGCCGGTGGAGAGGAAGCCTGCGGGGAGAGCGACGGGGAGAGAGGGCTCTCCGGGGCGTAATAGTGCGCTCAAGCGGGTGTGGAGAGTTCCTCTGGAGGGTCGTTGGATGTGAGGGCTGTGCGGATGGTGGCGATTGCTGTGGATGTGGCCGTGTCGTCTTGCAGCCGCTCCGAGGTTCGGCGGAGGCCGTAGAGGATAGTTGTTCGCTCTCTTCCCCCGAGCTTGGCGCCGATTTCCTCAGCTGAGAGTCCGAGTAGTGTGTGCAGCAGGTGCATGGCGACCTGCCGTGCCGTGGATGCTTCCCGGTCGCGCCGCGGGCCCTCAAGGGTGGCGACGGGCACTCCGTAGTAGCGCGCAACTGCGGCGAGTGTTGAATCCGGGGAGATTGGGGCAAGCCTTGTGGAGAAGTGTCCGGCGAGCGCTTGCCGTGCGAGGTGGGGGGTGATACTGCGGCCGGTGAGATCGGCCAGTGCAAGGAGCCGGGTGAATGCTCCCTTCAGCACGTGCCCGTTGGCATCGAGCCGTTCAGCGATGAAGGCTTGTACGTCGATGCTGAGGGTTACGCCTGCCGCTTCGGCGAAGGCCGCCAGCAGGTTGGCGCGTGATTCCAATCCGGGTGGATCGAGGTCCGCTTGGAGTCCTGCCGCGAGGCGTGATTGCAGCCGTTTCTCTACGGCGATGGAGAGCGCAGGACGCTCGCTCGCCAGTACGATTTGGCTGCCGCGGCTTCGCAGTGCGTCGAGCGTGTGTAGGAGGCCGTCGAGGATGCGGGCGCTTTTACCTTCGAATCCATGCACGTCGTCGAGGAGGAAGACATCCGCTGCCCAGAAGCGGTTGCGGAATGCCTTGGTGCGCTTCTCCCGCATGGCGGCGAGGTAAGCGTTCGTGAACTCCTCCGCAGTGGTGTACTCGACGGAGAGCCCCGCGTTGTGCGCGTGATGCCCGATCGCGTGCAGCAGGTGCGTCTTTCCCAGCCCCACACCGCCGTAGACGAACAGCGGGTTATAGGCTGATCCCGGCGCCCGCGCGATGGCGAGCGCAGCAGCATGAGCGAGCTGGTTCTCCGGCAGAGCGACGAACGAATCGAAGGTCTCCAGCGACGAGAGCGTTGGGTTGACCGGGCGGGTGGGAGCAGGAGCAACGGGCTCTGCGCCGGACACCTGCGTCGGGATACTGCCTTGCAGAACGAACCGCACGTTGACGGGGCGCGAGGCCAGGGAAGAGGTCGTGGTGTCCGCCAGCCCCTGCATCCGGCCTTCCAGCCACGCGACAGCGAAGGCGGTAGGGGCCGATACGGTCAGGGTGTCGTCTGCGAGGCGTTCGCCGCTCGTGCCCGCCAGCCAGGTGTCAAAGGTCGCCTTGGGCGTCTGCAGTTGCAGTCGGCCAAGGACGGCGTCCCATAGGCGGCGTGCTGAACTATCCGTCAAGAGCGGCGATCCTTCCCGGGGCTGGGTGTTGAACCGGCGGGTGGACTGCAGGACTCTATGGGGAGAAGAGCGTGGCACCGTCCGGTAGGTCAGTTCAAACTACCACTATCCCCAGCCTGCGCCGCCTTGTGAAAATCGGTGGGATTCCCGCCGGAATCACTCTTGCAAAAAAGTCCGCGAGCGCGCAACGGCATCATGGCCTAGCCCTCGATTGGCAGCCCGTCACGGCCTGTTAGGCTGCTAACATTACTCCTATGGAGCCGGTGCGCGTCGTTTTCATGGGGACCCCCCAACCTGCCGTCGGCTTGCTGGATGCGACTGCCAGGATCGCGGCGGCGAACGGGTGGTCGGTCGCGGCGGCGTACACTGCGCCGGACAGACCGGCAGGGCGTGGTCGCCGTCTGTCGCCCTCCCCGGTGCGCGAACGGGCGGAAGCGCTGGGCATACCCGTGCTCACCCCGCAGCGCCTGACGCTGCCCGAAGAACAGGAACGCTTCCGCTCACTGCACGCTGACCTCGTTGTACTGGCGGCCTACGGGCTGCTGCTCCCCCCACTGTTTCTCTTCGAGCCGTTGCACGGCGCGGTGAACATCCACCCCTCGCTGCTGCCGCGCCACCGGGGCGCTGCGCCGGTCGCAGCGGCGATCCTCGCCGACGACGCAGAGACCGGCGTGACCCTGATGACCATGAACGAGGGGCTGGATACGGGCCCCACCCTGGCCCGGCGGACCTTCCCTTTGAACGGCGATGAGCGCACTCCTGCGCTGACAGAGCGGCTCTTCGCTCTTGGCTGCGAATTGCTCGCCGAAGTGCTCCCTGGCTACGTCGCGGGCGAGGTCGTTCCGGTGCAGCAGCCCGACGAAGGCGCTACGTACACGCCACGCATGAGTAAAGCCGACGCCATGATCCACTGGCGCGACCCAGCGCTGCTCATTGAGCGCAAGGTGCGCGCGTATGACCCCTGGCCTGGAACGGCGACTCTCTGGGAGGGTAGGCGGCTCGCCATCACTGACGCAGCAGTGGACGTGGAGGCGGGCATTGCACCAGGTGCGATAGGGACGCGCGGGGAAGACGTGCTCGTTGGAACAGGCGAAGGAGCCTTGCGGCTGCTCCGGGTGAAGATGGAAGGTCGCCAGGAGATGAGCGCAGCCGAGTTCCTCCGCGGGCACCCGTCGTTCGGGAGCGCGCGGCTGGGACCCTGACGGGCCCGCCTTACTCCGAGGAGGCGTCTTCCTCGGACGCTGCGGGTTCCTCGGTGGCAGCCGGAGCTTCCGCTGCGGCCTCCTCCGCGGCTTCCTCTTCTTCCTCGGAGACGGCCGCGTGCGTGATGATGCGCGCCACGTAAGCGGCCGGGTCGGTGATCATCGTAACGCCGACGGGCAGCTCCAGGTCGCCCGCATGGATAACCGAGTCGGAGTCGCTGAGAATAGCGAGGTCCACGACGATGGCGTGCGGGATGTCGGTCGGGAGCGCCTCGACGGCTAGCTCATGCAGGTCCTCGGAAAGGGTCGCGCCTGCTGCGCGGGCGCCGGGCGCCTCTCCTTCGAAGTGCAACGGTACCGAAGCGTGGATGCGCTGCGTGCGTGACACACGGAGCAGGTCGACGTGCAACAGCCGCTCGCTCACCGGGTGGCGCTGGATGTGCTGGACCATGACGAAGTGTTCACCGCCGCCCGTCTGTACCGTCATCGGGCTCGTCTGCCCGACGACTCCCAGTGCGTGAACGAGATCGTAGGTGTCGGACTGCAACGAGAGCGACGGACCCCCCGGTCCGTAGACGTGGATGGGGGTGATGCCGGAGCGCCGGAGCGCTTTCACTTTCTTGCCGAGCGCTACGCGCTCCTCTGCCACGATCCGTACTTCGTCCATGATGCGCCTTCCATAAACGTGCCCCGTTCCTCAACGGGGCTGACGACAGATGATAGCAGACGGGGCTGTCTCCTGCCACTGCTGGCTTCGGGAGCTATAAACGGTCTTACCCGCTGCAGCCCCCCGTGTTGTTGAGCCTGCAACGGGCGGTGTAGCCTCTCGATTCACCGGAGGTGACCCCATGAAGATGACTCGTAGCGGTTGGGCGCTGTTCGGGGGGTTCGTAGTCAACTCCCTGATGATAGCGGCGCTCCTGATGCTCGTAAGCGACTTGGTCGTGACCTTGGCCGGGATCGCTGTAATCATCGCGTACGGCAGCATTACGGCCCAGATACTCAGCGGTGATGGTCAGGCACGGCTCGCTCAGGAGCGGCATGAGGAGATCGTCGCCGTCCTGACCCGCATAGCAGAAAACAAGGGTAGGTGATGGAACTCGTCATCATCCCATTGAGCCTGCTGATTGTCGGCGGGTTGGGCTACGCAGTCGGGCATCGGAAGGGCTACGGCAAGGGTTACGGTAAGGGCTGGAGCGACGGGTACACCCAATGTGCCCAGGACAACAATGTCGAGGTGCGCCTCCCGTGGCCCGGCCCCCGCCGTTGATAGGGCCATTCGCTACTGTCCAGCAACCAATCGTGCGTATGACAGGTGGCGGCGGTGCATGTTCCGCACCATCCGGCGCATCTGCTCCTCTGTGTCCACCGGCCTGTTGTTGTGCCTGCCCGCGAACTCTGCAAGGTAGCGGTGCAGATGTTTTTCGCTCCACCAGTAGTACGTCCCCTTGTAGCCACGCTTGAGCATGGCCCAAAAGCTCTCGATTCCCTGCGTGCCTACCTCTCCGCGGACGTACTCGCCTGCGCTGTGGTTGACGGCTTCGCGCCTCCGAGGCAGGCGTCGGTAGGCTATGGCGTCGTCGGTGTAGACCATCGCGGACCTGTCCGTCCGCTCCGTGATGAAGTCGTGCAGCGTGTGGCGCTCGATGTTGGGTATGACCGCGGCGGAGATCCGGTTGGTCCGCCGGTCCTTCACGCCAGCGACTGCGACCATGCTGCCCCAGTAGTGTGTCACGCCATTCGCATCGACCTCGTTGGCCCGTTCGCGCCAGTAGCGCCGTTGCTTGGAGTGACGGCTGCGCTGACGGCCACCTACGAAGGTTTCATCAACCTCGACCGGACCGATGAAGTTGGCCTTGCCCCCAGCGGCACCCACGGCCCATGCGCGCCTGATCTTGTGCGCCAGATGCCACGCCGCCCGCTGCGAGATGCCAAGGTCACGGTGCAACTTCATCGAGGACACGCCCTTGAGGTTCGTGACCAGCTGGTAGATGGCGAGCCACCACACGCGGTACGACAGGTTCGAGGCGTGCATAATGCTGTGTGTGCGAACGGAGAAGTCCTTCCGGCAACTGCGGCAACGGAAGGGCTGCGGCTTCCTCGTTTCCCTGACCTGTACGTTCTTGGATTCACAGACCGGACACTCGACTCCGTCCGGCCATCTCATTCTGACGAACCACTGTTCTGCTGACTGCTCCGTGGCGATGATCTCCGCCACATCCACGAGTGAGATTCCCTTGCGCCAATACTTGCCTGGGGCCTTCTGAGGTATGCGGTTCTCCCTTGAAACTAGAGGGCCGTATCCACCTCATCTCAGAGTGTAAGAAGCCTCCTACCGCGAACGGCGGTGTAACGATCTACGAGGAGGGTACCAGAAACCACTCGCAATGTCAAACATTTGTTCTGATTGCACCGGTCTGTGAACCAGCGTACTCTGCCCCGCGTCGCAACGCTTGATGCACGCCTACGCTTTCGGCGTGAACCACAAGCATGAGGCAGGAAGGCTCTCACGCCTCCCTGTTGGTTCACGTGTGCACGGAGCGTTGCGACACAGCCTTCTGCTCATGCAACAGGGAGGCACCCCATGTTGCTTGGCCTTGCGTTTTGCCTGCTGCTCGTACTCGCCGCGTGCTCGGAACCGCCCCCCACCCCCAGCCCGACACCAGGTGAGGGACCGACCGGTCCGGTCAAGTTCGACCCGCCGAGCCCAGAGGAGTTCCAAGAGGCCGTTCAGGAGTGGGTGGACGGGCTCTCCGCACCGAACCTGTGCGACGAGATCGACCAGCTGCGCAGCCAGCGTATCTACCTCATCGTCGTGCCCGAGTTCTTCGAGTCCATCACCGAGGAGCAGCTGGCTACGGTATCGGACGGCGCGGCCAACGTTTTGCGCGTCACGGGGCGCGCGTGGGAGGTAAGCGAACTGTCTCCAATCCGTACCGCTGAGAAGGTGCTGGTGGTGGCTGGGTACGCCTGTGCAGAGGAGGGCAACCGATGACAAGTTATTGGGACCAATGGCAGAAGGAGCGGCAGGAGGTTGCCGAGCGGAACGGGTTCGCGGACGACTTCGTCGAAGCGAACACGGTAGTGCTCACGGCCATGTTCCGTGCCCTGCTAAAGTACGCCCCCGAGACGACGACGGACTCCGTCTACGAACTGGCGCTGCCCGTCATGGAGGAGCGTGGGACGAACAATCCCATCGTGGGGATGTTCGTGGGCCACGTCCTGAACCTGATGATTGAGGACAAGGAGGACTGAAGGATGACGCAACCACCGGGAACACTCCCATTCATCACGACACTGTCTGTCGCCCTGTTCGGGGCTGCCATCGAAGCCCCACTGGTCGTGCGAAGCCTACTGCGTGTCGCGGGCCACGATGTAATCTTCGATCATGCGAAAGCGGGTCCAGAGGCAGTGCTATCACCAGTGCTCGAAGACTACGCTTCTCTGCTGTTTCAGACGTGCGTGGACTCCAACGACCTCTCAGCCGAAGAGATATTGGAAGCAGCGTATGCCGAAGCGGCACGGTCGCTGGAGGCCAACGAGGAAATGGCGCAGTGGGTCGGGTGGGTAATCTACAGCCTGATGCAACGCTTCCTTACGGAGTGGCGGATAGCGAGGGAGAACCCGCAATCTTCTCCATGAGCCCATCATAGGCTTCCTGCTGGAGTCGCTTGAGCCGGGGCCTCGTTCGCAGCCGAAGTGCCTCTGCCTCCTGTGCATGCTGTCGGCGCTCTTCCGCGGTCATTCCACACCCGAAGCCGGGCGTCTGCGTCCTGTCCTCAAGATTGATAGTGGTTACGTGGGGGGTCATGCGAGCCTCCTTCAGGTGTGGGTAGCCTCGGATAAAAAGCCTCAATTCGGTGAGTAACCAAGTACAGATTAACAGTGCCGCCCTCCGATTAAAAGCTCAGCGCTTCGGTAAGGCTGTCCGAGGGCAGATGGGGGGCAGGTTCGAGAGTCTTGAGTCTTGATCTCCATGCTGGCCGACGTTGACACGCACGTGGGCCGTATCTATGGTGCGCCCACTGTCTGTCGGGGCCCTGACTGTCGGGTCCTGACGCCCTAGGGGGATAGAAATGAGTGAGTTCGATGATCGTGTTCGCAATTCAGAGGTTGTCCGCGACCTGCGTCAGATCGTTCGTCTCATCTCAGAGGAATTGCCTCCGACGCGGTGGGAGCACCAGCGTGCGACAGACTTGGTTGGTAGGGTGACAGAGGTCAGCAATAGCGTGCTGGCAAGGTTGACCCTCACGAGTGCGAACCTCATAACAGGATCGATGTTGGATGGACTCCGGCGGCCCGTTGCACGACTGCTGCAAGCAGTGGAGGAGATGTCCTATACGAACCCTGACGAGATGGACCATGATTCAGTCAACAGCTATCTTGACGACGTGCTGCACAACGCCGCAGTTCTTCCTGTCCTACCTATTCGCACTACGCCGCTGGTGCTTCAGAGAGCGGCGTCGCGCTTTGCCGACCAAGTGACCTCCTTGACGACTACGATGGAAGTGCACACGAATGCTTTGGAATCCCGAGCATCCGAGATAGACACACACGTGCGACAGACCGCTTCCGAACTCGAAGTAACAGCGGATCATTTGACCGCGCGAGTCATGGATGCAACTGATAGATTGGAACGCAACGTCACCGATATTCACGAGAATCATCGAGAGGCTGAACAGAAGCGCACCGATGAATTCACGGAGACTCAACTTGCCCACGAGGCGTGGTTCCACGAGGCCCAGGGCGGCGTAGCCTCCCTCCAAGATCAGGCCAGAAGGATGCTTGAGCTAGTTGCCGGCGCCAGCACCGGAGCCCACTACTCTGCAGAAGGGTTGAAACAGCGCCAAACCGCAGATTGGTGGAGAAGGCTCGCCGTAGGGAGCTTTGTTCTCTTGGGGGTGCTCGTACTCGTGATGTACGTGCTCCAAGTCAAGGATGAAGGAGCCTTATCCGTTGTGGCCCTTCTCGGTCGTTACGGCACAGCCTTGCCTCTAGCGGCACTCGCCACGTACGCCATCAGACAGTCAGGGCATCACCGTAAGCGGGAACAGGATATATCCCGCGTTGCCAACGAGATGCTGCTCTTGTGGCCGTTCCTCGACCGCGTACCAGAAGAGCGACGGGCTGAGCTCATTCGAGACATTGCTCCATCATATTTCAAAGGTGGACTCACGGCCCAGGATGCAGGTGACAGCAACCCTATGACGACCCATTGGATCCAACTTCCAAGAAGGCGGAAGCCCGAAACAGACTGAGCCTAGCTCCCCGTCACCGCCTCCGGTTTCATCGGCCCAACCTTGGGTAAGACCGTATATAGCTCCCTGGCTTCTCCCGGAGCGGCGCATTGTCGACTGGTTAAGTGGACTTTACCCTTGAGGAGCAGGTATCATCAGTCCGTTAAGGCGGTTGACGGCTCGGTGAGGGGACGGCTATGCGGATCCCGATGAAAGTGGACTACGGAGTGAGAGCCTTGGTGGACCTTGCCGGGCAGCCGGACGTTCACCGTCCTGTCCGCACCGCGGATATCGCCGGACGCCAGGGCATCCCCGAGCCCTATCTTGACCAGGTGCTGACTACGCTCAATAAGTTCGGGCTCATCTCGAGCCGGAGGGGCCCGCAGGGAGGCCACGTCCTTGCGCGCGCAGCTGCCGACATCACCCTCGACGAGGTCGTCGCCACGCTCGACGGACGCAATCCCCCGTTGGAATGTATCGACGACGCAACCGAGTGCGCTCTCTCGGGCTGTTGTGCTCAACGTGACATCTGGCGCGACGTCGAGGAGGCCATCCACGCCGTCCTGATCACGACCACCATCGCCGACCTGGCCGAACGCCAGCAGGCGCGTACAGCAGCCCCACTGACATTCGCATCCTGAACCCGCACGACAGCAGCTCGGCAAGAGGCACGGCGCACCGCCGAGCGCGTCATGAACGAGAGGAGAAGAGATGACTACCACAGCCCCCCAGCTGACGCCTGAACAGGTCAAGCGTTACAGCAGGCACATCATCATGCCGCAGATCGGCAGCAGCGGGCAGCGCAGGCTGATGGACGCGAAAGTGCTCGTCGTCGGCGCAGGCGGCCTCGGCGGCCCGGTCGCGCTCTACCTCGCTCTCGCCGGTGTCGGCACCATCGGACTCGTGGACTTCGACGTGGTGGACCTCAGCAACCTCCAGCGCCAGGTCCTGCACAACAGCGAGACGGTTGGCATGCCGAAGGTCGAGTCTGCCATCCAGACCCTGAACCGCTACAACCCGGACGTCAACGTCATTCCCCACGAGTTCCCCATCAACGCAGAGAACGCCATGGACCTCATCGCGCAGTACGACATCGTCGTGAACGGCGCGGATAACTTCGCCACACGCTACCTCGTGAATGACGCCGCCTACCTCAGCGGCAAGCCCATCGTGGACGGCAGCATCCTGATCTTCGACGGACAGGTCTCCGTCTACGAGCCTAGCAAGGGCTGCTACCGCTGCCTCTTCCCCGAGCCTCCGCCGCCTGGCCTCGTCCCCAACTGCGCAGAGGCAGGAGTGCTCGGCGCGCTCACCGGCACCATCGGCAGCATCCAGGCCACGGAGACGGTCAAGCTCATCCTCGGCATCGGCGAAACGCTCACCGGACGCCTGCTGCTGGTGGATGCGCTCAACATGGAGTTCCGCGTCGTCCGTGCGCGCCGGAACCCCTCGTGCCCGCTCTGCGGCGACGAGCCTACCGTGACGGAGCTCATCGACTACGAGGTGTTCTGCGGCCTCGCCCCAGCGCCTGACCAGGAGGGTGTCGCAGCGGCTCACTAGGCAGGCGCAGCGCCCCACGCAGGGCCGCGCCTGCACGAAGACCGCCTACGGCTATGCGCAGCGGCAACCTCATCGAGGCCATCGGCAACACCCCGCTCGTCGAACTGCCAACCTTCAGCCCCACGCCCTCCATCCGCATCTACGCGAAGTTGGAGGGCAATAACCCCACGGGCTCCGTGAAGGACAGGATCGCGCGCTCCATGGTGCAGGCTGCCTTGAACGACGGCATCCTCTCCCGGGACAAGATTCTGCTGGAGCCCACCAGCGGCAACACCGGCATCTCCCTTGCGATGGTGACGCACCGCCTCGGCTACCGCTTCACTGCCGTCATGCCGGACAACGTCAGCGTGGAGCGCAGCCAACTCCTCTCCGCGTATGGAGCGGAGATCGTCTACTCTCCCGGAGATGGCGGCTCCAACGGCTCCATAGCTCTTGCACAGGAGATGGCCGCAGCGGACGAGCGGTACGTGATGCTCTACCAGTACGGCAACGCCGCGAACCCGCAGGCGCACTACGAGACCACGGCACCGGAGATACTCCGCGACCTCCCCGAGGTAACGCACTTCGTCGCCGGACTCGGCACCGGCGGCACCCTCATGGGCGTGGGACGCCGTCTCAAGGAGTTCAACCCTGCCATAGAAGTCATTGCTGCCGCCCCCGAGATAGACGACCGCATCCAGGGGCTCCGCAGCCTCGAGGAGGGGTTCGTCCCCCCGATATTGGACCTCTCGCTGCTCGACGGGCGCATCATGGTCGGCGGCGAGGAGAGCTTCCAGAAGACCGCTGAAGTGCTGCACAAGGAGGGCGTCTTCGCCGGCGTCTCCTCCGGTGCCGTCCTCGCGGCAGCGCAACGTGTGGCGGCCCGCGTCTCAGATGCGCACATCGTCTGTCTCTTTGCCGACGGCGGTTGGAAGTACCTGAGCACCGGCCTTTGGACGGACGAAGACCCTGCCGGGCTGCGGGAGAAAGTGCAGGGCAAGGTCTGGTGGTAGACGCCAGCGCATTCCGGGATCACGCGGCTGCCTGGCGTGCCGAGCTCGCCGTCGGCATCCTCTACGACGCCCGCACGCCCAGCGCAGAGCTGTTGGAGAGCCTCCGCCGGGAGGGAGTCCGCTTCGCGCCCGCGGACGAAGTGAACGAACCCCACGCCTTCGTTCTCGACCTCGTTGACGCCGACCGTTATCGTGCGGAATCGCTGTCCCGGAGTTACACCAAGAGCCCGTGCCCGGTCATCGCGGTACTCTCCCGGAGTCACCTGCAGGCCCCCGACCTCAGCATCTCTGCGGACGACTTCATCGTCGCGCCTTGGGAGACAGGCGAACTCGCCCTTCGCATCAACAAGCAGTTGGAACGCAAGGCTCCGCCCGACGAACCGGGCGTGATCCGCGTCGGCGACCTCGTCATCAACCCCAGCCGCTACGACGTCTACCTCGCTGGCAAACCCGTCGTCCTCGCCTTCAAGGAGTACGAGCTCCTCAAGCTCATGGCTGCCAATCCCGGCCGCGTCTACAGCCGCGAAACGCTGCTGGAGCAGGTCTGGGGTTACCAGTACTTCGGCGGTACCCGCACCGTCGACGTCCACATCCGCCGCCTCCGCAGCAAGATCGAGGACGCCTCCCACACGTTCATAGACACCGTCTGGAACGTCGGCTACCGCTTCCGCGGATAACGCGCCCCATGTTGCACGGGTGTTGTACCATGTCCCCGTTGGCAAGGAGGGAGCCATGCCCCTGTACGAGTACCTCTGTGACGGCTGCGACGCCCGCTTCGAACGTCTGCAACCCATGTCCGCGGCCCACGTGAGCGACTGCCCGCAGTGCGGCGAGGAAGCCAAGCGCGTTCTGTCGCTCTTTGCCGCCCCCGTTGCTGTCGGCGCGGGCGCTGGCCCCTCGCCCGTCGGCCCGCTCAGCAGTGCGTGTTGCGGAGGCTCATGCGGCTGCGGCTAGCAGTCCCCTTCCAGCACCGCTCTTGCTTCCTCTTGTTGTGAGTCCAGCACCCACAACCCATGCAGCGTGAACTGGTTCTGCCCCCAGAGGCCGTATCCCCCAAGCTCCGGACGCACCACCGATCCGATCCCGGCTTCGAGCAGCAGCCCCTCCGCCAGGCGGGCCTCCAACTCGTTCGGATATATCCGCAGGCGTGCGAGATTCATAAGCTCCTCACGAGGCTGGACGTTCCCGGCTGCAGTACCTCCGCAGCACGCCGTCGGCACCCCACAGCACCGCTGTCCCCAGCAGTATGAACACGCCGATGAGCAGTGTGATGTCCCGCCAGAAGCCGAACGGGAACACCTGTACGAGGTACTCCGTGCGCGGGTCGAACACCCAGTTTCCCTGCGGGAACCCGATGTAGTGAAACACGATGAACACCTGCCGGAATGCCACGACGCTCAACAGCCCGAGCACCAGTATGACCCCCGCCGTCAGTGCTGCACCCCGTCGCAGCCACGATGCGATGACGAGATACGCGTTTCTCCGCAAGCGCCATGCCGCCAGCAGCGTGAGCGCGACCAGCAGGGCCGCCGACAGCCACTGGACACGGTAAACGCGCAGGAAGAGCGCCTTCACGTCCGCCATGTGCGAGACCTCGTTCTCGTTGAACAGCGAGCGCGGCACGCCGTGGACCTCCACCTCGACCAGCAGCGGGTCGTCGCTGCCGCTCGCGAAGTACGCCTGCACTTCCCGCCCCACGTGCGCGAGCCCCTTCGGCGTGATGCCTGTCCGTTCCGACACCGAGTGCCGCTCGAACAGCGCCTCGTACAGCGGGAGGCTCTCCGCGGCGCACCGCACCGTCGTCGTCACCAGCAGCAGCCCCAGCGCCACTGCCGCCACCCACCCCGCGATGCGCCATGGCTCTTTGAAAAACCGCTCCATCCTCCGATTCTATCCCGCCCCGCTCCGCTATAATCCGCGCACCTTACTCCTCGCGGAGCCTCCCTTGTCCTACACCTTCGACGCCCTCCTGGAAACGATGCGCCGCCTGCGCGACCCCGTCTCCGGCTGCCCGTGGGACCTCGAGCAGACCCACGACTCGCTCCGAGGCTCGCTGCTGGAGGAGACCTACGAGGCCCTCGACGCGATGGCCTCCGGCGAGCGCGCAGCGCTCGTCGAGGAACTCGGCGACCTCCTCCTCCACGTCATCTTCCACGCGCAGATAGGCGCGGACGAGGGAACGTTCACGATGGACGACGTCGCCGCTCAGCTCAACGAGAAACTCGTTCGCCGCCACCCCCACGTCTTCGAGGACAGCACCGCGCACACCGCAACCGAGGTCACCGGGCAATGGGAGCGCCTGAAGGCCGAGGAGCGCTCGAAGAAGGGCGAGGGAGACCGCTCCATGCTCGCCGGTGTCTCCCGCGCCATGCCCGCGCTCGCCTACGCGCAGTCCGTTCTCAGCCGCGCCCGCCGGGCGGGTTTCGACTGGGACGACCCGGATGCCGTCTTCGACAAGGTCGCTGAGGAAGCGGGCGAACTCCGGGACAGCGAAAGCCCTCAACGCCGCGAGGAAGAGTTCGGCGACCTCCTCCTTGCGCTCGTCGCCGCGGCGCACCGCATGGACATCGACGCGGAGCAGGCCCTGCGCGGCGCGAACGACCGCTTCGCCACGCGCTTCCATCACGTGGAGGACGCCCTGCGCCGGGACGGCCGCACGCTCACCGAGATGCCGGTCGACGCCAAACTCGCGCTCTGGGAAGAGGCCAAGGCCGCAGAGTGAAGAGAACCGTGAAGGCCTCTCGGCCGTACAGCATTTGGGAGAGACTGCCCACCTGTTCCCCAGCGGCATCACTCCCGTCCCGCTGACACGCGGTATAATTCGGAGTTGGACGCTCGTTCGGGCGCCCGTAGGACGAACAAACATCGTGAGGTAACCGGAAGTATGCGTATCGGTCGACTGCTATTGGTGCTTACCACGCTCGCCTTCGTCTTTGGCCTCCTCTCCACCTCGGTGTCCGCCCAGCAGTCCAGCGATGTGCGGCTCGACTCAGCCGTGCGCTCGCTGGAGATGGGCCCCCGCGAGACCCGAACCGACCTGACCGTCGACCTCTACAACACCACCTCCGAGCGGCGGGTTGTCAGGATCGAGCTCGACGACATCCCGGACGGCTGGGACATCGCCGTCTGGGACCGCTTCTTCGACTTCAAGGTTGGCGAGATTGTCGTCGAGCCCCCTGCGCCCGACGACACCGGCGCAAGCCAGAGCCTCCGCCTCCGTGTCGACCTGCCGGACGAGCGTCCGCCCGCGGGGACCTACCGCTTCGGTCTGCGCATCACGTCGCCGGACGGCAGCATCGAGTACGACAGCGCCCGCTATACCATCATCGTGCCTGAGCCGCCTGCCCCCACCGACACCGGAGTGTCCATCACCGTGACGTTCCCCGCCCTGAGCGGCCCTGCCACCAGCGAGTTCGAGTTCGAGATCGTTATCGACAACGACACCGGCGCGGATACCTCCTTCAACCTCACCGCCGGAGTGATTGATGAGAATGGACTGGCGCCCTCCGGCTGGGACATCACCTTCTCCCCCTCCTTCGGCCAGGAGCGCGTCATCTCCAGCATCAGCGTGGGCGACGCGCTCAACGAGCGCGTCGACGTGCGCGTCTCCCCTCCGCGCAACACCGACACCGGCGACTACCTCATCCTGGTCCAGGTGCAGGACGAAGCAGGGTTTGAGGCGGAGGCCCCGTTACTGGTAACCATCCGGGGGCGTGGGGAGGTGTTCCTCGGCACGGATACCGGCCTGCTCAACCTGGACGCCACGGCGGGCGAGGAAGCCTCCACCAAGCTCCGCCTCACCAACTTCGGCACCGGCGATCTTGCGGACATAAACCTGCGTGCGACGCCACCTCAAGGCTGGGAAGTGACCTTCCAGCAGTCGCCCATCCCGTCGCTGCCTAACGACCAGCAGATAGACATCATCACGACTATCCTCCCCGCAGCCGACGCCATCCCCGGCGACTACCTCGTGACCCTGCACGCCGATCACCCCGACACGAACGCCTCCCTCGAGCTGCGCGTGACCGTAGCCCAGTCCACCATCTGGGGCTGGCTCGGCATCGTCCTGGTCGTCCTGGTCATCCTCATCCTTGGTGGGCTCTTTGTGAGGCTCGGCAGGCGATGACCAGCACTGCGCCGCTCATCGAGGCCCGCGGGCTAACCAAGCGCTACGGCGGGTTCACCGCCGTGGACGGCATCGACCTGACCATCGGCGAGGGTGAGGTGTTCGGCTTCCTCGGCCCCAACGGCTCTGGCAAGAGCACGAGCATCCTCATGATGCTCGGCCTCACCGAGCCTACCGATGGGACCGTCCGCGTCTGCGGCCACGACCCCTCCCGCAACCCGCTCGCCGTAAAGCGGCAGGTGGGGTACCTTCCGGAGTCCGTCGGCTTCTACGGCGACATGACCGGCGCGCAGAACCTTCGTTTCACCGCCGAGCTCAACGGCATACCGCGCTCCGAAGCCGATGCACGCATCGCCGAACTGCTCGACATGGTCGAGCTTGAGGATGCGACCAACCAGCCCGTCGCCCAATACTCGCGCGGCATGCGCCAGCGCCTCGGTCTCGCCGACGTGCTCCTCAAGCAGCCGCGCCTCGTTATCCTGGACGACCCTACGCTCGGCCTCGACCCCGCCGGCATCGTTTGGCTGCTGGGAATCATCGAGGAGCTGAGCGCTCGGCAGGGCATCGCCGTCTTCCTCTCGTCGCACCAGTTGCAGGAGGTGCAGCGCGTCTGTCACCGCGTCGGCATCATGTCCCACGGCAGGATCGTGCTGGAGGGCACCGTCGCGGCGCTCACGGCCCAGACCGACGCCGGGGGCTTCCGCATCACCCTGAAGGTCGAGGGCGCGAACGACGCCCTCGACGCCTCGCTCGCCTCGCTCCCGTCCGTCCGCGAGACATCCCGCTCCGGCATCGACGTGGTCATCGAGAGCGACGAGGACGTGCGTGCCTCAGCCGCAGCGGCCGTCCACGGGCACGGCGCGCGGCTGCTGGAGATGCGCGCCAACGACCGCACGCTGGAGGACATCTACCTCCGCTACTTCCAGGAGGCCCTCCAGTGAGCGCCCTCTTCTGGAAGGAGCTCGCGGACCACTTCGGGCGGCGCAGGTTCACCCTGCTGCTCGGCCTCGTCGCACTCGGTCTCGTCTGGGGCGCCTTCGTCGACCTCGGGCAATTGGCCAGCTCGGGGCGGCGGTTCTTCTTCCTGGACGTCTTCACCACCACCGCAGGCGTCCCCATCTCCCTGCTGTCGTTCCTCAGCTTCTTCGGGCCGGTCATCGGCATCGCGCTGGGATTCGACGCCATCAACGGCGAGCGCACCCAGGGTACGTTGGCGCGCCTCCTCGCGCAGCCGCTCCACCGCGACTCGGTCTACAACGCCAAGTTCTTCGCTGCGCTCCTGACCCTTGCGCTGGTCGTCGCGAGCATGATGATCGTCGTGATTGGACTCACCATGTTCCGCATGGGCATCGCCCCCACCGGCGAAGAGGTCTTGCGCCTCACCGGCCTCGGGCTCGTCTCAGTCGCCTACCTCGCCTTCTGGCTTGCCCTCGCCATCACTGCCTCCGTCCTCTTCCGCAACACCGTTACCTCCGCGCTCGCCTCCATCGGCATGTGGTTCGCCCTCGGTTTCCTTATCACGTTGCTGGGGGGTGTCCTCGCCGACCGCATCGTGCCGGACATCGAGACCCCGGATGACGCCGTGCGCCATGTGACCATCGAGTCGTGGGCCAATCGCGTCTCTCCCGCCGGCCTCTACTCCGAAGCGACCTCCATCCTCCTCGACCCCATCGGCGGACGCGCGCTCAACCTCTTCACCATCGAGCCGGGACGCCTCGAGGGGCTGCTCTCCACGCCCGTGTCGGCGGGACAGAGCCTCCAACTCGTCTGGCCGCACATCGTCGTCCTCGTCGCGATGGTCGCCGTCCTCCTCGCCCTCTCCTACATCCGCTTCATGCGCGAGGAGATCCGCGCCTGACGCCTCACTCCCGCCTGCGCCACCCGTAGACGATCAGCGCGACTCCCGGCACGCCGAAGATGATGGCGGACAGCACGGCGACCAGCACCTGGCCGCTCTGCGGCTCCGCGATGAGGCCCTCGTCCGCGGCGTCGGACGCTCCCTGGAACAGCGCGAGCGTCACCAGAACCGTGACCAGTACCCACAGTAAGCCGCCTGCTACGGAGACACGCCACATTACGCGGAGTGCCTCACGATGGGGTCGATGGGGACATTGCCCACGAGCCCGCACGCCTCCTCGAACAGCGCCGCCGCCGACAGCAGCGCCGCCTCGTCCGCGCGCGGAGACATCAGCTGCAGCCCCACCGGCAGCCCGGACGACGTGAACCCGCACGGCACCGAGATCGACGGGCACGACGTGAGCGTCAGCGCGAACGACATCACCAGCCAGCTCACGTACGTCTCGAACCGCACTCCTCCGGCCTCCTCCACATACCGCTGGTCGACGTCGAACGGCGGCACGAGCACCGTCGGCGACGCGAGGATGTCGTACCGCTCGAAGAACGCTGCCGTGCGGTAGTAGAGTGCCCCGCGCGCCGCCTCCGCCCGGTTCACGTCCTCCGCCGACAGCGCCAGACCCGCCTCCACGTTCCAGATGACCTCCGGCTTCAGCAGGTGCCGGTTCGAGTCCAGGTGCTTCCCGTACAGCGCCGCGAACTGCGCCGCCCGCAGCGCCTGGAATATCGGCTCAGCGTCATGCAGGTCCGGCGCGTCTTCGTCCACCGACGCTCCGAACCCCTCGAAAAGCCGCACAGCGCGAGCGCATATCTCCCGTACCTCCGAGTCCACTGGCGCGATGCCAAGGTCTAGCGAGTACGCGACGCGCTTCGGCCCATGTGGCGCGTTCACCGCCTCGACGAACGGACGCTCCGGCCGCGGCAGGCTGATCGGGTCGACGGCCTGCACTCCGCTCGCCTGCGTATCGAGGAACAGTGCAACGTCGCCCACCGTCCGCCCCATCGGGCCTTCGACCGACAGTCCGGCGAACGGCAGCTCCTTCGGGCCGTGCGGCACCCGCCCCGGCGAGGGGCGCAGCCCGACGACCGAGCAGAAGCTCGCCGGGATGCGCAGGCTCCCGCCGAGGTCGCTCCCCGTAGCGAGCCAGACCTGACCCGTCGCGAGCGCGACCGCCGCGCCGCCCGACGAGCCCCCGCACGTCGTCCGCGTATCCCACGGGTTGCGCGTCTTCCCGAACACCTCGTTGAACGTGTTCGCACCGGCCCCGAACTCGGGGGTGTTCGACTTCGCCAGCACGACGCCGCCCTTGGCCTCGATGTTCTCGACGAGGTAGTCGGAGCGCTCCGGCACGTGCTCGGCGTAGATCGGCGACCCCTTCGTGGAGCGCACGCCCGCAACGTCCTTCAGGTCTTTTGCCGCGAACGGGAGCCCGTGCAGGTAGCCCGGCGGAGCGTCGGCGGGTGGGCCGGACGCCGTCAACCGCGCCGCATGCTCGCGCGCCCGCTCCACCGCAAGTGTCGGCAGCGCGTTCACCGCCCCGTCGATTTCTGCGATGCGCTCGACCGCCGCGTCGATCAGCTCCAGCGGCGACACCTCCCGTGCCGCGAGCCGCCGCACCGCCTCCCGCGCCGTCATCCGCACGAGGTCATTCACTCCCGCACCTCGATCCCTGCGCGCTCCTCCGCCAGCATGAACGTCGCCAGGTTGTCCCACTCGCCCCAGCCACGCCCGATGCCTTCCTCCATCACCCGCTTCGCCATCGCCGCCAGCTCCATCGGCGCGCCCATCTCCTGCGCGAGCTCCTGCCCGAGGCTCACGTCCTTGTGCGCGAGCCGCAGCGAGAAGCGCGGCGTCTCGAAGTCGCCCTTGAACACTACGTCCGGTATCTGTCTCAGCAGCGTCTGCTTCCCGAACGCCGCGTCCCACAGCACCTGCAGCATCACTCCCGGCGCAACCCCGGCCTTCACCGCGAGCGTCATCCCCTCCTGCACGACGACGCGCGTCGTCAGGGTTATGGAGTTGTGGACGAGTTTCGCCACCGTCCCCGAGCCGATAGGCCCGACGTAGCTCACGCCCGTGCCGATGGCATCGAACACCGGGCGCATCGCCTCGAACACCTCCTGGTCGCCGCCCACCATCACCGCGAGCGTGCCCTGCTCCGCGCCGATGGTGCCGCCGCTCACCGGAGCGTCCAGCATGTGCGCGCCGAGCGCCTCGATGCGCTCCGCCACCTGCCGTATCCGCGTCGGCGACCCCGTCGACAGGTCGGCGTATACCGACCCCGGCTGCAGTCCCAGCGAGAGACCCTGAGGCCCGAGAGCGACCTCCTCCACCTCGGCGGGGCCCGGCAGCGACGTCAGCACGATCGGTGCCTGCCGCGCGACCTCCTCGGGCGTGTCGGCCCATGTAGCGCCCGCCTCCCGGTGCGGCGCCGTCTTTGCCTCGTCGATGTCGTTGACGATGAGCTCATGTCCTGCCTTCTGCAGGTTTGTGGCCATGGGCCCGCCCATGTTTCCGAGGCCGATGAACCCGATGCGCATGGTTGCCTCCCCTTCGCTGCCTGACGGCGTCCAACGCCCTCCCCGCGGGGCGGGGTGCGCCGCCGCGCAGTCTAGGCCGCGCCCCCCTGAGGGTCAACGCGCCCGTTCTTACCCAGCGAGGGTTGGAGAAAGCAGATAGGACCGGACCATCATGATGTCGATTTCCGCTGACATAACCCCAAAAGCAGCCATCTATCACTCCGCTTATGCTATGCTTGGCGCTGCTTTTCGCAAGATTGATGCCCTTGGATAGAGAACCTTTGGCTACGGCGAACACTAGTGATGCAAGAGGAGGAGCCCCATGAATACAATCCATGAGCGCGGGCGACTCGGCGGGACACGTTGGTGGAGACTCTTGCTTACAACGGCACTCGCTGTCGTATTGGGCACGGTGATCGCCGCCTGTGGCAGTGACGAGCCGACAGCGACACCCGTACCGGCGCAGCCCACGCCAACACCCGTACCGCAGGTCCAATTCCCGGAACGTGAGATCGAATGGATAGTGGGATGGCCGGCTGGCGGCGGGTTTGACCTGGCAGCCCGCACCATAGGCGACTTCATGGGCGAAGAACTGGGTGTCGACGTCGTGGTGCGCAATCACACCGGCGCCGGTGGCCGCCGTGCGGTTGACGCCGTGCGGAGAGGCGCGCCTGACGGCTACACCATCTCGATCATGAACATGCCCATGCAGTTGATGGCGGAGAAGCTGGATCCTGCCGGAGCTGACTTCGAAGGCTTCGAGTGGATCGGTCAGGCGGTGCGTCAGGAGAACATCGTGACGGCGCCGAAGACGGCATCGTTCAACACCCCCGAGGAAGTGGCGGCGGCGGAGCCGCGCATCTGTATGCCGGGGCTTGCCGGGCACAACTTCCTTGTCGCGGCCGTTTCGACAGAGGTCATGGACATCCCGTGGAAGGTCGTCTCCGGCTTCGCGGGAGGCGCAGACACGAGAGCCGCAATGCTTCGGGGGGAATGTGACATCTCGTGGACAGTCGCTAACCCGCAGGTTGTCGCGTCGATATCTCCTGAGGATGACTTCAAAGGCCTGTGGGTCTACTCGGATGAACGCCTTGACTGGGCTCCGGACACACCAACGGTTGCTGAACTGGGTTACCCCGAGCTTGGTGGCCCGAAGCTGCTGAACAGCGGACTGGTGGCTGCCCCTGCCGGGACGCCTGCTGCGATAGTGAAGCTGATAGAGGACTCCTTCCAGAGGGCTCTGAACGACCCGGACGTAGTTGCCCGGCTGAGGGAAGGAGGCATGGAGGTACTGCCGATGTCCGGCCAGGCGACGGACGAGGCGGTTGGAGGCATGGATTCCCTGCTGACCGAGTTCACCGACGTGGTGAAAGCTCGACAGGAGGCGCAATAGGGGTGGTGCTGCCGCTCAGAAGACTTCCGGAACGCCTCGCAGCGGACTGAGCTTGAGGTAGGTTCGGTATGATCGAGGCGTTCCTGGAAGGACTGGCACAGCTCGGCCAGCCGGCGGCGATTGCGGCCATCGTCGCCGGCACCATCGTCGGGGTACTGTTCGGTGCCATACCCGGCCTTGGCAGTGTCATCGCGATGGCCGTCCTGCTTCCGTTCACGTTCGGTTGGGACGCCTACATCGCCATGTTCCTGTTCGCAGGGATCTTCGGCACGGCAAGTACCGGCGGCGCTATTCCGGCGATCCTGCTGAACACTCCGGGCACTATCGCGAACGTGTGCACCACCCTCGACGGCCATCCCATGGCGCGGCGCGGTGAAGCGGGAAGAGCATTGGGCCTCGCCGCGATGGCTTCGGGGTTGGGCACATTCTTCAGCATCATCGTGTTGGCGATGCTGCTCCCCGCGGCGAAGCTGTTGATTCTGGCCTTTGGCTCACCTGAGTTCTTCTGGCTGGTCATCCTGGGGCTGGTCGCCGTTACGCTGGCCTCCAGGGACAATCTGGTCAAGGGGCTTGCAGCTGGAGGCGTGGGGATACTGCTGAGCTTGATCGGCCTGAGTCTGGTCTTCGGTCAGGTCAGGTTCGCCCTGGACAGCGAGTTCCTCTACGACGGGTTGCCGGTTGTGCCGCTGGTAGTGGGGTTCTTCGCCCTGAGCGAACTCATGGTGTACACGTCACGGGGCGGTTCCATCGCGACCGTAGGGGAGGGGTTGTCGCAACCGGGGATCCGTCAGACCGTAGGCGGAGCGCTGGAGGTGTTCCGGTACAAACGGGTGCTCCTGCGAGGGTCCATCATTGGGACCGTGCTGGGCGCGGTACCGGGTGTGGGTGGTGCGGTTGCCAACTTCCTCGCGTACACCACAGCCAAGCAGGCGTCGAAGACACCGGAGCTGTTCGGCACCGGGTACCCGGGCGGCATCGTTGCGTCTGAGTCCGCCAACGATGCGAAAGATGGCGGGATCCTGCTGCCCACACTGACGTTCGGCATACCGGGGAACGTTGAGATGGTGATTCTGATGGGGGCCTTCGTCCTCCACGGTATAACCCCCGGGCGACAACTGTTGGTGCATAACCTGGACATCGTCTGGGCGATCATCCTGGGGGTGATAGCAGCACAGATACTGACGACGATTATCGTGGTGAGTGGCGGCGGGTTCTTGGCCAAGATAAGCCTGATCCCGGTCCGGTACCTGGCCCCCATCGTCGCCGTCGTGTCGTTCCTCGGCGTCTATGCCATCCGCAGCAACCCTTGGGACATACTGCTCGCGGTCGTCGCGGGGTGCATTGGCTATCTGATGCGAAGGGCAGGGTTCCCCCTCATCACGTTCGTGATCGGCTTCGTCCTCGGCAACACGGCGGAGAGATCATTCGTGCAGTCCCTGCAGGTCTCGGAGGGAAGCTACACCATCTTCTTCTCCAGCCCCATCTCTATCATCATCATCATCACCATCCTCATCTTTGCCGGCTCCCCGCTTATCAAGTACTGGTACGAGAGATTCACGGCTATGAGAAAGGCGAAGTTGGCAAGCCGATGAAGAACGTGCAGCCGGCGGTGCTGATAGTAAACATACTTCTGCTTGTTCTGGCGGGCACGATAGTCATCGCGTCACTGCAGTACGGCTTTCGCCAGCGCATCGTGCCGTTGGTCATCGGCATCCCCACGCTCGTTATGCTCGTAGCGATACTGTTGAGCGATTTCTCGCCCAGGCTGGAGCGGATACTTGCCATGGCGAGCCTCGGCAGCCTGCAGGACGCGCTCAACGAGGACATCGCCGCAAGCTGGACGCGCATCTTCGTGATTGCCGGTTGGCTGGTCGCACTGAGCATTTCGCTGTTTGTGTTCGGCTTCTATGTGACGGTTCCGATCTTCCTGGTCGCATTCTTCGTGGTGGAAGCGAAGACCCCCGCCGTCATCGCCGTCCTGTCGAGTTTGGTGATCTCTGCGGTGCTCTACCTCGTGTTCCCCTATTTCCTGGGTATCGAGATATGGCCGGGCATCACGCCGAAAGTCATGCATGGCGTTTTCGGAGGAGGGCTGGTCCCGGTGCTTTAGGTTGAACTACGGCTGATGGAGTATTCCGTCCATAAAGGAAGGGGAGGGGAATATGGCAGGCATCGTCGACGCCGATACGCACATAATCGAGCCCGCGGATATCTGGGAAGAGATCCCTGAAGCGATGTACGCGCGGAGACCGATACCCGTTTCGGTCCCCACGGATACGCTGTACAAGGAGAGCAACGCCTTCTGGCTGATCGACGGGAGCATCATCCCCAAGCCCGGCGGACGCGGCGGCATATTCCTGCACACGCCTTCGCTGGCGGTACGGGAACAGAAACGAGACGACATCCCGCTGGGGGCCAGGGAACTGACAGACCCGTTGGCCCGTGTGGCCGAGATGGACAAGCTCGGGATCGATGTCCAGGTCGTCTATCCGACACTGTTCATCATCTACCTGACGGACGACCCGCAGCTCGAGGTGGCGCTCTGCCAGGCGTACAACCGGTGGATGGCGGAAGCGTGCGACAGGACCGGCGGGCGCATCAGGTGGATAGCGGTGTTGCCGCTGCGCTCTATCGAGGCCTCTCTGCAGGAGGTGGGCTTTGCCAGGGAGCATGGGGCGGTCGGCGCCCTGTTCCGTGGTATCGAGAAGGACCTCTCCTTGGCCGACCCGTACTTCTACCCTGTCTATGGCGAACTGGAGCAGGCCGACCTGCCCGTGTGCGTGCACACCGGAGCCGGGTGCCCGGCCTGGACGAACATCACGGACGTCGCGTTGAGCGCGACCTTCCCGCACGTGAGGTCGTTGCCCATCTTCGGCTTCCGCGACATCGTGGCGAACAGGGTCCCCGAACGCTTCCCCACGCTGCGGTTCGGCTTTATCGAAGCCGGCGCCTCCTGGGTCCCCTATCTGTTGCACCAGCTGCACCGGTGGGCAAGAACTCCCAGCGAAGAATGGGGGCCGCAGCTCTTTCGGGACTACCGCCTCTTCATCGCCTGTGAAGCGGACGAGGACATCCCCTATCTCATAAGCCACATCGGAGAGGACAACATCGTCATCGGGTCTGACTATGGACATCAGGACCCGTCCGAAGAGCGCCAGATGGAACAGGTGGTTCGCGGTCGTGGCGACCTCTCCCCTGAGGTGGCGGACAAGATCCTTTGCGAGAACGCTCGCCGCCTGTATGCGCTGCCGTTCGAGTAGACGGCCGCTCGAATATGGTGGTTGCGCGGTTCGGCGTGGCTGGTGAGGAGGCATCATGGACAACGTGGGCGTTATCGGGGTTGGCAACATGGGCGGCGCGATGGCGAGGAACCTGTTGAAGAACGGGTACGCCGTCACCGTCCATGACGTCGTTGCATCGTCGGTCGATGCGCTGGTCAGGGACGGTGCACACAAGGCAGGCAGTCCGAAAGAAGTTGCCGAATCCAGCGACGTGATCGTCGTGATGGTGGTCAACGACAAGCAGACGACCGACGTAGTCACGGGCCCCGACGGCATCCTCGACGGCGCGAGACCCGGCACTGTTGTGGTCCTGTGCAGCTCGCTTCGGCCGGCCACGGTAACCAGCTTGGGCGCCTCGGCGGAGGCGAAAGGCGTCAGTGTGCTGGATGCGCCGGTTACGGGAGGCGAGCGAGGAGCGATCGATGGGACGCTCGCGTTCCTCGTCGGAGGCGATGAAGGGGAGATAGAGCGGGTGACCCCGGTCCTTCGGGCCATGGGTGAACACATCGTCTGTGCTGGCCCCCTCGGGACCGGCGAGGTGGTGAAGAACGTCAACAACGTCTTGCTCTGGACGACGCTCGCGGCTACGCGTGAAGCCCTGCGGTTCGCCGCCGAGCACGGCATGAGCCCGGAGGCCGTGAGAGACGCCCTGCAGTTCTCTCCCGGCTACAATCGCTGGGTCAAGGACTGGGGAAGCCTGGGGCCGACGCCGTGGGTGCACAAGGACCTCGAGACGACGCTCGCGATTGCGAACGCCCACAACGTCCAGATGCCCGTCGCAGCGCTCTGCTTCGAGCTCTTGAAGGACTGGCCGTCGGTCCGGATGGACTAGGGGAACGTGTGATGACTGGCCGCGCGGAAGAATGAGGGAGGCGCTCATGACGCAGATAATCGATGCCGACACGCACATCGCTGAACCGCCGCAGATGTGGGAACACCTGGACCCCGATTTCTACGACCGCAGGCCCGTACTCATCCAGATCCCGGGCGATACCGTCTATGGCCACTTCAATGCGATGTGGCTCATAGACGGCAAGATCGTGCCGAAGGCGGCAGGTCGCGCCAGCAACATCCTGGTCACGCCCACGCTTCAGGACTTCGTGCAGAAGAACCTCGACGTCACGTCTCGTGACATGACGGACATGGACCTCCGTTACAGCCACATGGACTTCATGGGCACGGATGTCCAGGTCATCTATCCGACGCTCTTCCTGGCATGGCTCACGGACGACCCGACCCTGGAGGCGGCCCTGGCGCAGGCCTACAACCGGCACCTGGGCGGCATCTCGGACCGCTCGGAAGGGCGTATCCGCTGGGCGCTGGTTCCGCCACTGCGGGACATCGACGCGACGATCCGTGAGATGCACTTCGGCGCCGAACACGGAGCGGTTGGCCTCTTCTTCCGCGGCATCGAGAAGGACCTGATGCTGGATGACCCCTACTTCTTCCCCGTGTACGAGGAGGCGCAGTCGCTGGGGCTGACCATCTGCGTGCACCAGGGACAGGGAGCGCCGGCCCTGAACAACCTGGTCGACATCCGCCGCAGCTCCAGCTTCACCCACGGTCGGTTGCCGCCCCTGTCCGCCTTCCGCAACCTCGTCGCGAACAGGATCCCGGAGGAGTTCCCCCGGCTGCGCTTCGGGTTCATCGAGACAGGCGCTTCCTGGGTGCCGTTCGTCTTCCACTGCCTGCGCACCCTGTCGACCGAAGAGCCGTGGCGATGGGGTCCCCGGCTCTTCGAGCAGTACAACATGTGGGTCTCCTACGAGGTCGACGAGGACCTCCCGTACCTCGTGGACTACATCGGCGAGGACCACATCGTCGTCGGGACGGACTACGGGCACCATGGGAGGGAAGGCGTCATCGCCGACCCCTCGGCGCAGCTGCACATGGTGAAGACCCTGCGCTCACGGGAAGAGTATCCCTCCGCACTGGTCGACAAGCTCCTGTCGGACAATCCCCGTGCGCTCTACGGGATATAGCCGCTGACGTCCGGTGTAGGGGCGTCCCTCCGCGCACCCTCGAATGGAGAGTGCAGAGGGGCGTGCCCCTCTGCACGTGACACCCGCCCCTTACGCGGTCGCCCCCGTGTCCGCTACGCTGGTTGCATGACCGGCGCACACGCAGCAGCCATAGACAGCGCCTATACCTCGTGGGCGCAGCCATCAACAGGACCTATGGCTCCGGCGCGGAACTTTGAAATTCGATGAGATTGTTAGTTCCTTAATCGCGGGAAGCAGGCTACGGCCACAGAAAAGCCCCGGGGAAGGGCGATTAAGAATGTCAAAAGGAATGGGCAGACTACTCGTGAAATGCCGATTAAGGATGTCAGATTCGGGACGCGTTGAGATCCTTGATCGGCCCGGTTGCCCGGAGTGCCCACCGCGCATAGCATGGCCGGGTTAGTGAGATTCGAGAGCGGAGCGAAGCATATGGCAGACAACATCAGGGTCGGCATCATCGGCGGCAACGTGAACGGCTGGGCCGGGCGCGCCCACATGCCCGCGATGGCGGCGGGCATCCCCGGCGTCGAGCTGGTCGCCGTCTCCACCACGCGGCAGGAGTCCGCGGACGAGGCTGCGGCGAAGTTCGGCGCGAGGTACGCGTACGACAACCACCACGACCTCCTCGCGAACCCGGAGGTCGATGTAGCGGCCGTTGCCGTCAAGCTGCCGACCCACTACGAGTTGACGAAGGACATCATCGCGGCGGGCAAGCACGTCTACACCGAGTGGCCGCTCGGCACGACGGTCGCACAGGCGGAAGAGATGACCGACCTCGCGAACGCAGCGGGCGTTCGAACATGCGTCGGGCTGCAGTCCCGCCACTCCGCTCAGTATCAGGAGATACGGAGGCTTATCGAGGGCGGCTCGATCGGGGACGTGCTCAGCGTGAGCCTCACCCAGTTCGCCAGCGGTGCGCTCGCCCGCCCTTCCGGCCGCATCTGGATGCGCGATGCCGACGCCCACGCCAACACACTCAGCATCACCTTCGGCCACGCCATGGACGGCCTCCACGCTATGCTCGGCCCCGCGCGGAGCATCGCCGCCGCCGTCAGCACCCAGACGAAGGAATGGACCGCGTCCGACACCGGAGAGCGGTTCTCCGTCACTTCGCCGGACAACGTCATCGTGAGCGGCGCGCTGGCGAACGGCGCGGCCTTCTCTGTGTACATCGCATCCGTCGCCGCGGTCGGCACTGGCCACAGCATGCAGATACACGGCTCACGGGGCACGATCACGCTCGACGCTCCCGGCTCCACGCATCTCGGTGCGGGCGAACTGCGCGTGGCTGTGGACGGCGGCAACGAGCTGCGCCCCGCCGTCGCGCCGGAGGACGAGTGGGTCACCGCCGCCGGACTGTCGGGCCCGCCCGTGCACATCGGCAAGCTCTGGGCCGCCTACGCCGATGCGATCGTCAACGATCGCGAGTTCCACCCGGACTTCGCCGACGCCGTCGAGCACCACCGCCTCATGGACGCCGTCCAGCGCGCGTCGGACACCGGCCGGATGCAAGAGGTCTAGCAAGGGAACAGTGACGACGAAGCGCGGCGGACGGGCCGGCTCCTCCCAGGTGCGGGCCCTGCGGAACATCCTCGACATGGAGGCGGCCAACGGGTTCAGGAACAAGGCCGTCGCCGGCGGACTCGACCGCTTCCTCGAAACGCTGCGCGGGCAGGCGGGCGCGGACCCGGCGCTCAGATCGCTGGACGAGCGCGGCCTCCTCTCCGTCGCCTACGCTGAACTGGACGCAGCGCGACGCGAGCGCTGGGCAGATGAGATTCGCCGCTTCCTCGGAGACTCCCGCCCCACAGCTCGTCCGACTAAACGCCCTACCCCGCCGCCGGAGCCGCCTCCGTCACAACCTGTTGGCAACCCGCTCGACGTGCCCTTGAGCGCGCTGCGGTCCGTCAATCGCCCGCAGGCAACCGCCATCCATAACCTGCTCATCAGGCGACGCATGCTCACCCACACCGGCGAGCCCACCGTCGGCGACATGCTCTATCTCTTCCCCCTGCGGCACGTCGACCGCAGGGAGCGGACCGCTGTCGCCAGGTTGCGCGCGGGGGAAGAACAGACGATCGAGGCCGTGCTCTGGGATGCGTACGAGGTGCGGCTCGGACGAGGCGGGCGTATCCGGGCCACCGAGGCGGTCGTCGGCGACGACACCGGGAATATCCGCGTCATCTGGTGGGGCAACCCGTGGATCGCGCAGCAGCTCAGGAAGGCCATCGCTGCAACGGCGCACACGCCCAGCGGCGTCCCCCGCATCGTGCTCAGCGGCAAGGTGACGCTCTTCAAGGGCAAGAGGCAGATGGAGTCGCCGGAGTGGGAACTGAAGGGGAGCGCCAACGCCTCCGGGCTGCATACGGCGGGCCTCGTGCCGTTCTACCCGTCGGCTGCCACAACGAAGGGCAGGCGGATACCGCCCCGCAGGATGCGCGAGATCGTGCGCGAGGCGCTGGACAGCACCAAGAACGGCGGCGGCAGCCTCCGCATACCCGACCCACTGCCGGACGCCGTGCGCGAGGACGTAGGGCTGCTCACGCTCAGCGAGGCCGTCGAGCAGGCGCACTACCCGGACTCGGAGGATGCGAAGGAGCGGGCACGGCGGCGGCTAGCTTTCGACGAGTTCCTCGCTATCCAACTCAGGGTGGGGATGGAGCGCAACTACTCGTCCACCCAGGAGGGCATCGTCCTTGCCGCTTTCCCGCCGATGGTGGAGTCGTTCATCGCGTCGCTGCCATTCACCCTGACTCAGGGACAGCGCGACGCGCTCGACGAGGCGATGCGGGACGTGTCGAGCGGGAGCAGGCCGATGAGCCGCCTGCTGCAGGGAGACGTCGGCTCCGGCAAGACGGTGGTCGCGGTGGCGATGCTGCTCGCCGCCGTCGCGGGCGGCTATCAGGGCGCGATGATGGCCCCGACTGAGGTACTCGCACAGCAGCACTTCCTCAACGTGCGGCGCCTGCTCGGCGGCCCGGAGCACTCTCTGGAGAACCCGGACTGGTTCCCTGCAACGTTGGACGGCAGGGACGAGCCAGTGACCGTCGCGTTGCTCACCGGCAGCACGCGCGCCCCCGCCCGCCGTGAGATACTCAGGATGGCGGAGGATGGCTCCCTGGACCTGCTCATCGGTACACACGCCCTCATCCAGCAGCAGGTCGCGCTGCCGAACCTTGCCCTCGCCGTGGGAGACGAGCAGCACCGCTTCGGCGTCCTCCAGCGCGAGGCGCTGCGGGGCAAGAGCACGCTCGGCGAGCCACACCTGCTGCTCATGTCCGCCACGCCCATCCCGCGCACGCTTGCACTCACGCTCTATGGCGGTCTGGAGATATCCACGATGCGCGAACTGCCGGCGGGCCGCCAGGAGATACTGACGCGCAGCGTCGACCTCGCCCGAGCCGCCGATGCCGAGCACTATCTGCTGACGCAGGTGCGGGAGGGGCGCCAGTGCTTCATCGTCTGCCCCCGCATCGACGACGCGGACGACCGCTACAGCGGCGTCGATGACGACGACGATGCGACGGACGAGGACTCCGACCTCATCCCGGAGTCGGCGGCGCTCCCTCCGCTCACCTCGGTTGCGGAGTACGAGCGCCTGCGGTCGACCACGCTCGCCGACGCGCGCGTCGGCCTGCTCCACGGGCGGATGCCGCTCCCGGAGAAGCAGGCCGTCATGGATGCCTTCCGTAGCGGCGACCTTGACGTGCTCGTCTCGACGCCGGTCATCGAGGTCGGCATCGACGTGCCGAACGCTACCGTGATGATGGTACAGAGCCCCACGCGGTTCGGACTCGCCCAGCTCCACCAGCTGCGCGGGCGCGTCGGGCGCGGCGCGCACCGCAGCTACTGCTTCATCGTGTCGGAATCGGAAGACGAGACCTTCCAACGCCTGAATGAGGCCCGGCAGCGCCGCGTCGCGAACGGCGACGACTGGCGGGAGGTCGAACAGTGGTTCCGCGCGGCCCTCGCGCAGGCCGAATCGAGCAGAGAACGGTTGAAGGTGCTCGTGCGCACCAACGACGGCTTCGAGATAGCGGAGGCCGACCTCGAGATGCGGAGCCAGGGCGACTTCTTCGGCACCCGCCAGTCCGGCATCGCCCCCGTCAGGATGGCGCGCCCCGGCGACCGCGACCTGCTCGACGCGTCGAGAGAGCACGCAGGGCGTATCCTCGATGCCGACCCGGAGCTGCGCACGCTCTCCGGCTTGCGGGACGCCGTCGACCGCCTCACTGCGGCCGTAACGGACGAGATGGCCTGACCCGGCCGCAGGCGCACTTGCCCTGCCTCTCTGCCGCGCACATAATGCGCGCCATGCGCGTCAGCAAGATGGAATGGCGGGGCGTCCGTGTCCCCCTGCGGCAGCCCGAGCTTGCCCTGGACCCTTCCAAGGCAGGCCGCAACGCGCTGCTCATCTGGATGCACATGGACAACGGCCTCGTGGGGGTCGGCGAGGCGGCCACCGCTGGACCGGGCCGTCCTCCCCGCATCGCCGACCTCGCCTCGCTCCTGCACGACCTCGCCCCTTCTGCGCTTGGCCTGCACCCCGCCGTCGCCTTCGACATCCTCTCCGCCCTCGCCCCATCCGGCGCGACCGGAAACGCACTCCGCTTCGGGCTGGAGACCGCCGCCTTCGACGCGATGGGCAAGAACGCCGGACGCCCCGTGACCGACCTGCTGGGCGGCGTCATCGACTGGACGCCGATGGTGGGCCTCCTCGATTTCCTCCCGCCGGACGAGGCAGCGGAGCAGGCCCGCGCGGCGGTGGCGGACGGGTACGAGTGCGTGAAGGCTTCGCTGGGTGCGCGGGATGCTGCCACGGACGTCGAGATCGTGCGCGCCATCCGCCAGGCTGTTGGCGACGACATCATCCTCCGCGCCGACGTGGACGAAGGCTGGACGGCAGAGCGCGCCATCCACACGGTCGAGCGACTCGCTCCCTTCGGCTTGGACTTCGTGGAGCAGCCGGTCATCGCCGAGGACATGAGCGGCCTCGCGCGCATCCGCAGCTTGTCGCCCGTGCCCATCGCGGCGGACGAGGCCGTCGGCGTGATGAACGACGCGGTCAGAGTGGTGGAGGCGGAGGCAGCAGACGTGCTGGTGGTGAAAGCCGCACAGGCGGGTGGTATCCGCGCCGCGCAGGCCATCATGGCCTACGCTGTGAAGAACGGGTTGCGCAGCACCGTCTCTGCGTCGCTGGAGACGGGTGTCGGTATCGCGGCGGGGCTGCACCTCGCCACTGCGCTCGGCAAGGCCGCCCCGGCAAGCCTCGGTGGGGGTGCGCGGCTCGAGAATGACCTGCTCACGAAGCCGCTCGTGCCCGTGCGTGGGCACATCACCGTGCCACACCTCCCCGGCCTCGGCGTCGAGGTCGACCAGGACGCCGTGGACCACTACGCGACAGAGGTCGCCGGCGTCATCGCGGGATAGGACACGCCGGGCCCATCGTCGTCCGCTCCTCTGCTATCATCCTCCACGGCCCGCCGGGACCTCCGGTTGGGCCAGTCTATCGAGAGGGCAGCGATGAAACTCCACGAATACCAGGCCAAGCAGCTGCTGGCCGCGTACGGCGTCCCGGTGCCGGAGAACTACGTGGCGTCATCGGGTACCGAGGCAGCAGAAGCGGCGGAGCGGCTCGGTGGCACAGGCGTCGTCAAGGCGCAGGTGCACGCGGGAGGCCGGGGCAAGGCAGGCGGCGTCAAGGTTGCGGCCAGCCCTGCGGAAGCCGCAGAAATCGCCGAGTCGCTCATCGGTTCGACGCTGGTGACCTTCCAGACGGGCCCGCAGGGCGTTCCCGTCCACCAGGTGCTCGTCGAACAGACGATGGACATCGATCGCGAGCTGTACCTGAGCATCACCACGGACGGCGGACGGCGGCGCCCGGTCGTCATCGCGTCGGCTGCGGGCGGCATGGAGATCGAGGAGGTAGCGCAGACCGAGCCCGAGAAGGTGCTCACCGAGTCTATAGATCCTGCCATCGGCTTCCAGCCGTTCCAGGGACGCAGGCTGGCTGCGGGACTCGGCCTTCCTCCTGCGCAGATACGCCCGTTCTCCGCCCTCGTGGACGCGTGCTACCGCGCCTACGTGGAGAAGGACTCCGGGATGATCGAGATCAACCCGCTCGTCCTCACGAACGATGGGCAGCTGCTTGCGCTCGACGCGAAGATGGACCTCGACGATGACGCACTCTTCCGTCACAAGGCGGAGGCCGGGCTGCGCGATGCCACCCAGGACGACCCGCTCGAGGTGGAGGCGTCGGAGGCCGGAATCGCCTACGTGAAGCTGGACGGCAACGTTGGCTGTATGGTGAATGGGGCAGGGCTCGCGATGGCCACGATGGACATCGTCAAGTTCGCGGGCGCCGAGCCCGCCAACTTCCTTGACGTGGGCGGCGGAGCTGCAGAAGACAAGATCAGCCACGCCATCCTCCTCATGCTCTCGGACCCCAACGTCGAGAAGGTGCTGGTCAACATCTTCGGCGGCATCCTCCGCTGCGACATCGCAGCACGCGGGATCGTCGACGCTTACGGCAGGGCTGACCGGCAGCCCACGCTTGTCGTGCGGATGCTCGGCACCAACGTGGACGAAGGCAAACAGATCCTCGCCGAGTCGGGACTGACGGCGACGATGGTGGACACCCTGGAAGAGGCGGCGGCGGCCATCAAGGGATAACGGAGCAAGCATGAGCATCTTGGTGAACGAGAACACGCGCCTGCTGGTGCAGGGCATCACGGGGCGTGAGGGCAGTTTCCATGCGGAGCGCTGCAAGACGTACGGGACCAACCTCGTGGCGGGAGTCACGCCGGGCAAGGGCGGGGAGACCGTCCTGGACGGCGTCCCCGTGTTCGACAGCGTGCGAGAAGCCGTGGACAGCACGGGGGCGAACGTCGCACTCATCTTCGTACCCCCGCCGTTCGCGGCCGACGCCATCCTGGAGTCGGCGGACGCGGGCGTCCCGCTCGTCGTCTGCATCACGGAGGGCGTCCCCGTCCGGGACTCCACCATGGTCATGCGCTACTTGGAGGACAAGCCGGTGCGGCTGCTCGGCCCGAACTGCCCCGGGCTCATCACTCCCGGCGCGAAGGCGAAGATCGGCATCATGCCGGGCAACATCCACCTGCCCGGCAAGGTCGGCGTCGTCTCCCGCAGCGGGACGCTGACCTACGAGGGCGTCGACCTGCTCACGAAGCGCGGCATCGGCCAGTCCACCTGCGTCGGCATCGGCGGCGACCCCGTCTCCGGTACCGGATTCGTGGACGTGCTCGCGATGTTCAACGACGACCCGGAGACCGAGGCCATCGTCATGATCGGTGAGATCGGCGGCACCAAGGAGCAGGAGGCTGCCGCATTCATCAGGGAGAACGTCCGCAAGCCCGTCGCAGCGCTCATCGTCGGCCAGACCGCTCCGCCGGGCCGCCGCATGGGCCACGCGGGCGCGGTCATCACCGGCAAGGCGGCGCTCGCGTCAGAGAAGATGCGCGCGCTGGAAGAGGCCGGCTGCCGCGTCATCCCGACCCCGGCCGATATCGGCGCAACCGTTGCCGACATGCTGGGCTGACCACCCCCAACGGTGGTCTCGTAACCGGCGTCAGTGGTGAGCATCGGTTGCTGCCTCCTGTGGTGATGCGGCCACCTACGACGTGCTGCGCCGGGGGAGTAGACGCAGGCTTAAGCGTCGGCGCCGGTTCACTTAACGCCGGATTAGGGGATTTGTCTGCGTTACCATATGGGGAGTGCGGAGGCGGACCCTCTGCCTGCGGAGGAAGACGAGAGGTATCGTGGTTCTTCAGGAGTGGCAGGCCGTGAACTGTGGGGCGCTGTTGGCAGAGGAGCGGCGCCGGTACGGCGCACGTAGGCGCTCGGACCGTTCGGGCCCACTGCTCCCGGAGCATCTGCTCGCCCGGCTGTGGCGCGCGAAAGAGGGACGATCGCTTCGGACGGTGGACGGCAGACGCGTGAAGGTGCTGTACGCAGGCCGCCCCGCGCCTGGTCACGGACCCGACTTTCAGGATGCCGTCGTTCGCATGGACGGCGAGCGTGCATCGGGCAACGTGGAACTGCACCGGCGGCCCTCGGACTGGCGCGCGCACGGACACGATGCAGACCCCGCGTACGACGACGTCATGCTGCACATCGTTGCACAGGCGGACGAAACAGGTCCTGACCTCCCGCTCGCGGAGCTCAGCCGACCCGGGACACGTGAAGCACTTGAGCCTCCGCTCATGGCCCGGCTCGCCCGCGCCTCATCCGCCCAGTTTCGGGAGATGCTCGTGGGCTCAGGCATGGCCCGCTTCCGTGAACGCGTCCAGGCAGCTGTTCACGGTATGGGGGAGGCCGGGGTGGAGCAGGCACTGCACGAGACAGTGTTCGATGCGCTCGGCTACGCGGAGAACCGCGCCCCCTTCCGCTGGCTCGCGCGGGCAGTTCCTGAATCGAAACTGCGGCGGCTGGCGATCAGCCTTCCTCCTGACGAGCGCCCTGCAGCCTTGGAACGCATACTGCTCGATGCCTCAGGACTCGACGACGAACCGCATACCTCTGCGGGAGAGCGTCCTTCCTGGAAGACCGCGGGCGTCCGCCCCGTGAACCACCCTCGCCGGCGTATCCGTGGAGCGGCGGTGCTGCTCGCCCGTACCGCAGCGGAAGGGCTACTGGCCCGCTGCGAGCGCATGGCCGCTGAAGGACATGCGGTGCTGGAGCGGTTGTTCGTCGTGGACTCTCCGGGTGGAGCGCTCATCGGCACAGGCCGTGCGCGGGAGATCGTGGTGAACGCTGTGCTGCCGCTGCTTGCGGCAACGGGCAACTCCGAGGCTGAGGATCTGTTCCTGCGGTATCCCTCGCTGCCGGAGAACTCGTTCGCCCGGGAGGCGCGGCGTCTCACCGGAGCGCAGGGCATGCGCCTGTCCGCGTGCGAGCAGTTGGGGCTCTTGCGGCTCTACCGAGGCAGCATCGCCGAAGGTTGACCCGCGCGGCTACTATGCCGCGTACACGAGCCGCAGCCAGCGCAGGGCATAGCGTGGCACGAACGAGAGCAGGCGGAATAGGCCTGTCGCCGCCAGCGCAGCAACGACTCCGACAGCAGCTCCTCCCAGCACGTCGGTGGGGTAGTGCACCCCGGCGTAGACCCGTGCGAACCCCCAGCAGAACGCCAGCGCGTAGAGCACGCCACCCAGCCGCCGGTGCTTCAGGAAGACGGCAGTGGCCAGTGCGAAGCCGACTGATGCCGTGTTCGAAGGGAACGATGGATCCGTCGGCGCGTAGAAGAGCAGTGTGAGGTCGTTGTCTACGAACGGTCGTGGCCGGTCGACGATGCCGTTGATGATCGTCGTGATGGCGTTGGCGCCGCCGATCCCTCCTGCGGCAATCATCGTCGTGATCTGGTTCTGCGGGCGCGTCTCGTGCGTGCCTGTCATCCAGAGGGCGACGAGCAACAGGCTCCCCGCCACTGGAACGAAATAGTCGCTCACCAGCACGTTCATCAGCCAGTCGAACAGGGCAACGTTCCCCACACCCGCATTCAGGAACCGGACGATGGCGCCGTCCATCAGCGTGAGCCCCCGAACGTTGCCCGTAGGCGCGCAGCAAGCGCTCGGGCGAACGTTGTGTGCTCAAGCCACGTGAATCCTGCAGGCGGCCAGCGCTCTTCAGTAGGGTCCCAGCCGTGGGAAGCGCCCCACCGGTGATTGACGATGGACGACACGCCGAGCTGAACGAGGAGAGATGCCGTTGCTGCCAGCGCGAACCACCGTGCCTGCTCGACGCCGTCTAGGCCGGCTCCCGTATCGGGCAGGTTGCGGTCCTCGCTGATGAAGAACCAGGCGAATGCCCCGATCACGATGAGTGTGGAGCAGACCTTCGTTGCGCCAGGCCACCGCCGCAGGATCACGATTCCCCACAGGCCGTTGCTGACCGCAGCGTACTGCGCCACCCCAAGCGTACCGAGGGCGACCCACAGGGCGTACGCGGCCTCGAAGTCGGACATTCCGGAAAGTTATGCCCCGAGTAATGCCTTGGGTTGCACGGGAGTGCACTCGTGCAGATACGAGGGGTTCTGTCCGCGCACGATGGGGAAATAGAGCTCCTGGAGGCGCTGTGTCACCGGCCCTACGCCACCGTTGCCGACCGGGCGGTGGTCCACCGAACCGACGCCCTGCACGTGTGCAGCGGTGCCGGAGAGGAATACCTCATCCGCGGTGTACAACTCGCTGCGGTCCACGAGCCTCTCCTCCACCTTCATCCCCAGTTCGTCCTGCAGGAGCGTTATCACCGTGTCGCGTGTGATGCCCGGGAGCACGTTGCTTTCCAGTGTAGGCGTCGCGACGGTGTTGCCATGTACGAAGAAGATGTTCTCCCCCGTGCCCTCGCACACGTGGCCGTCCATATTCAGCATGATGGCCTCGTCGAACCCGGCTGCGATTGCGTCGGTTTTCGCGAGGATGGAGTTCAGGTAGAGGCCGCTCAGCTTGAAGCGGGGTGGCACCATCGTGTCGTCGATGCGGCGGTATGAAGCAACGCAGCAGCTGATCGCACCGCTGGCGTCCAGGTAGTTGCCGAACGGCACCGCGAGGCAGAAGAAGCCGTCGCCCAGCGAGCGGAGATTGAGGTTCGCCACCATCTCCTGAGACTTGTAGGCGACCGGGCGGATGTACAGGTCTTCCGTGTAACCGGAACGCTCGACCAACCCCGCCGTGACTTCGCAAAGTTCATCCAGGGTGTAGGGCACGTCTATCCAGAGCATCTTGCAGCCCCGCAGGAGCCGTTCGTAGTGCTCCCGGAGCTTGTAGATGTACATCGTCTCGTGTTCGGGGTTCCAGTTCCCGCGGATGCCTTCGAACACGGCCGTGCCGTAGTGCAGCGCGTGCGTCATGATGCCGACCTTGGCCTCCTCCAGAGGCACGTAGTCGCCGTTCATGAACGCAGTGGGGGTCGCCATGGGATCGCCTGACTTTCTGTGGGTGTAAGGCCCGAGGCAAGAGTGCTCAGAAACGAACGCGATTATAGGAATCCGCCTCTGGGAGTGTCAATCGCAACCCGTCGAAGCCCACCAGCGCTCGCCATCGCTCGCGAAGCTGATGCAACCGTCATCGGCGGTGGTAAACAGGTGCTCCTGTCCGACCGCGTCAGCCAGCCGCGTTATCACTTCAGGCGAAGGGTGCCCGAAACGGTTCGCCGCCCCTACCGGAACCGCGGCAGCGACAGGACCGACGGCGGCCAGCAGTTCCGGCGAGGTGGAGGTCGCGCTGCCGTGATGGCCCACCTTCAACACGTCTGCCGAGAGGTCGACGCCCGCGTCGAGGAGCCCGTACTCGGCCTCCGTGAACAGGTCGGCCATCAGCAACGCCGATGCTTCACCGTACGTCAGGCGCAGCGCGATGCTGTTGTTGTTCAGGTCCGAGGAGGTACCGGAATGCAGTGGCAACGGAGGGTTCAGCACTTCCAGGGCAACGTGCTCCCCCAGTGTCAGCGACATGCCGCGAATACCCTCTTGCACGCCCACGCCCAGAGCATCAAGTTCGGTGCGCCAGGAGATGTCCTCGTCGGCAAGTGACGGCGTGGCGAGGAGCAACTCGAACCGCCCCTCGCGGGCCAACCCCAGCAACCCCGTTGAATGGTCGGCGTGCCCGTGGGTCATCACGCCCACGTCCATCCGCAGTCCTTCCAGCGGGAGGAGCGCATCCACGAGATTGCCGGTCTGTCGCGGGTCGGGGCCTCCGTCCACCAGCGCGGTAGCTCCGTCCGGCGCCACGATGAGCAGGGCGTCGCCCTGCCCCACGTCGAGCACGTGGAGGTGGAGAAGGTCACTGTCGGGAGTCAGTGCAGCGATCCAGACGGTTCCCATGAGGACGCCCGCGATGCCGAGCACTGCAAGGCGCTCGACGGAGTGGGACGGTCCTTCCCAGGCGGCCCGGATAGCCTCAGAAACAGCGGGTAGCCATCGCTGGCGGCTTACGACAGCCCCTGTGCACGCTATCAGCGCGTACGCAGCCCACACCCAGGTCGCGCTCATCCCGTCTATCGTGAGGAGTGCGCCTGGAACTGCTGCGAAGAGCCCAGCCAGTTCGGTGAGCGCCGTTCCTGCCAACCATGTCACGAGTCCCAGCGCCTCTCCCAGCGGAGCGACTGCGAGTCCAGCGACTGCTGTGACCGCAGAGGCGATGAGGAAGGCGGGCATCAGCAGCATCGCCACGAGGGTCGCGGGTGCGCCGAGCAGCGGCACCTCGCCGAAATTGAAAGCCACCACCGGCAGCGACCCCACGAACGCGCCAAGAGAAACCGTGAGGCTTGCTATAGCCGCTCCCAGCGCCCGCCCTGCCGTTTCCGGCAGTCGCTCACGCAGCGCGGATGTCCGCTCCAGTGCCCAGGCGCTTCCTGTCAGTCCCAGCAGCAGGACGCCGGACATCGCTGTGAAGCTCAATTGGAATGAGCGGTCCCAGAGCGAGAGTGGTTCTACGAGGAGCACGAGGAAAGCCGATAGCCCGAGCGCGTTGACTGCCGCGGGCATCCGTCCTACCGCGAGCGCAAGCAGGAACGCCGAACCCATCATGCCGGCTCGCACTGCAGACGGTGGGGCGCCTGCGAGCAGGATGTATCCCCACAGCAGCGCCAGGGGAGCGATGAGGTACAGGCCGTATCGGCGCCCCAGCAGCGCCCGTGAGACGAGCAGCGAGAGTCCGAGCACCAGCCCGGCGTGCAGCCCGGACACTGCAAGCAGGTGGGCGAGCCCGGCCTTCCGGTAGTCAGCGTAAGTCTCCGGCGATATCCCTGCCCGTAGCCCCAGAAGGACCGCAGACGCCACCGGTGCGACCGGTTCCGGCACGGAGCGCTGGAGGACGTCCTCCAACCGCGACCGGGTGCGGTGCAGCAGAGAAGCTCCGCCATCTTGTCCGGGTGTAACGGAGATAACCTCCGCTCTCGACACCACGGTACGGATGCCCCGGACCGCGAGATGTTCCCGGTAATCGAATGGGCCGATGTTGCGCGGGGCGTCGAGGAATCCCTGAACAACGATCTCGTCGCCGTGGCGTAGATACGGGTGCCGGCGCTCATCTACCGCAGGCGGCTCCGGGTCGGCCCAGACCAGAGCCTTACCGGAAACGGGCGTCCATCCGTCCGGCCCATGCATCTGCGTGTTCTCGATGTTCAACCGCAGTGAACCGCCCGCCAGTTCCGGTGCGCCAGTGACTTCTGCCCGGAGCGTGGTCTCTGTTCCGTGCTGCACGGTGAGGCCGTCGGGGGCTGTCAGGTCGGGCAGGGGCCGCGCAAGACCGAGCAGACCTCCCGTCAAGAAGAGGAGAGCCATCCCGATGCGCAGCCCCGCGAACCGCAGCCGCAGTCCGCCTGCTCCGAGCGCAACCGCAGCCAGCACCGCTCCCCAGAGAGGGGCGCTCACCGCTGACTGCACGAACAGCCCTAGCGCGTACCCGAGCCCCAGCCACGCGAGCGGCATCGCCTACCCGCGCTCCCCGCCTTGGCGGGCGGCGGCGGCCGTCTGCCGCTCTACCAGCCGGATGCCCGCACTGAGACGCCGGGGCGAACCCATCGCGAATGCCGTCGGGATCATCAGTGCGCCGATGAACGCCAGCACCCAGATGGACGCTCGGTAGTCGCCCGTTACGTCGAACACCCAGGCCATGAAGATCGGCCCCACGACGCCTGCTGCGACCGAACCACCCTGCAGTATCCCCACGATCGAACCGAGGGAGCGTCCGCCGAACATCATGCTTCCGAGCGTTCCCCGCGTGGGGATGACGCTGCCGAACCCGATGCCGAACAGTGTGACGAACGGCATCGCCAGCAGGATGGAGGTTACTGTCACGAACTGCAGGTAGAGCATGGACGCCGTCAGCATGCCGGCAACCACTGCGAGCACGAGGCGGTAGTCGGCCTTGTCCAGCATGTAGCCTGCCCCCAGGCGCCCGATGCCGCTGAGGAGGAAGACGAGCGTGAACGTTACCGCCGCTTCGCTCTTGGTGAGGCCCGTGTCCTCTACGAAATAGAAGATCTGGTGAACCTGGAACGCGGAGTTCACCATGAACATGCCGGAGAGGTAGCCCATGAACAGCCAGAACTCCTTGGTGCGCATCGCTCTGCGGGCGGTCATGCCCCGGAGCGGTGCTGGCGTTCTTACCGCTACGCCCTGTGCGTCGCGCTCCGGCGGGTCGCCGTCCGGGCGCAGGCCGTAAGGCTCCGGTCGTTCGCGAGCGATAAGGCTGATGAGCGTAAGGAACACGAGGACGATAAGCCCGTAGGCGATGATGATGGTCCGCCAGCCATAGGTCTCCTCCAACGAGGTGTTGAGGATGACGAACGGCGACCCGAAGATGGGCCCCATCACTGCCCATCCCGTCGCCGTGCCCAGCCTGCGCCGGAACCAGCGCGCTATGAGCACCGGCCACGTCACCGCGTGGCTCATCCCCGACGTGCCGATGGAGATGACGAAGATGGCGAGGAAGAATGTGGCGACGCCGTTGATCAGTCCAAGGCCGACTAGGCCGAGCCCGGTGATCAGGGCGCTCCAGAAAAGGAGCGTACGAGCCTTCACCTTATCCATAAGAATGCCGACGAGCGGGCTCGTGATACCGGACTCCATCTGCCGCATCGACATCGCCGCGCCGACCACTGAGCGGGACCAGCCGAAGTGCGCCTCGATGGAGACGGCAAAGGCGCTCATCCCCTGGAAGTAGGCTGCTGAGAGGACGGTATTCGTGAGGATGCTTCCGGCAACGAGGTACCAGCCGTAGAAGATGCGCGGTTGGCGCGTTGTGCCGGAGGCCGGGGTCTGGGGTTCCAAGGGGGCGTCTCCACGCGGCCCCGTGCAGGCCGCTATCGCCGCATAGTAGCCGTGCGCGGCCCTGAGGGAAACCGCGCGGCGCTTTGACAGCGGGCGCCGCGGCCTTCTATCGTGAGCCACCCACCCTACTTTGCGGAGGCTGCTCGATGGCGACCCTCGACGACCTGGACGGACTGCTGGGCCAGAATAACGTGGTCGTGTTCACGACGTTCCGGCGCGACGGGATGCCGCAGCAGAGCCTCGTCACCGTTGGGAAGATGGACGGCGGGCTCGCCTTCACGACGCGCTCCATCAATGCGAAGGCGTACAACCTGGCGCGCGACCCGCGCTGCGCAATCATGCTCGTCAAGCCGGACATGCGGGGGTTCGCCGTGCTCGACGGCAGCGCCGAGGTGCAGGGCGCTCACAACACGGATGCGGAGGCGCTCCGCCTCCGGCTACGGGAGGTCTACCGTGTCGCGGCGGGCAAGGAGCACCCCGACTGGGACGAGTACGACCGAGTGATGCTCGAGCAAGGGCGCGTCGCCGTGTTGCTGCGGCCAGACCGCATCTTCGCGAGGAACGCCTAGGGTTCTGCCTCGTCTCCGGACTCCTCCTCCTCGAAGTTGACCTCCTCCAGGGTCAGCTCGAACGTGAAGCGCACCGCCGCGCGCACGACCTCCACCTCAATGGTATCTCCGACGCGGTAGTCGGTGAGGAGCATCAGCACCAGCTGGCTCGTGCCCGTGATGGGGACGCCGTCCACCTGCACGATGACGTCGTTCACCTCGATGCCTGCGCGCTGGGCTGGGCTGTCGTCGGCGACGGAGATGACGAGCGCGCCTTCGTCGACCGTCAGGTCGCGCTCCGTGACTGCCGTTGGCGTAACGTCCTGCACGGTGATGCCCATGCGCGGACGCACCACGCGTCCGAACTCGATGAGGTGCTGGGAGACGGGGATGGCGGTGTCGGCGCTTATGGCGAACCCCATCCCGTCGATAGAGACGCCGCCGCTCAACGATTCGCGGATGACGCGGGTGTTTATGCCGACGACCTCGCCGTTCACGTTGAGGAGGGGCCCGCCGCTGTTGCCGGGGTTGATGACCGCGTCCGTCTGGAGCAGGTTGTCCAGCCGCTCGTCGCCGGTCCCAAGCGACCGCCCCTTGGCGCTCAGCACGCCGACGGTGACGGAACCCTGGAACCCGAGCGGGCTGCCGATCGCCACCAGCCACTCGCCGATGCGGAGCCTGTTCACATCCCCCAGGCGCAGGATGACCAGGTCCTCCACCTCTTCCGGGTCCACCTTGAGCACCGCGAGGTCGGTCTGCCTGTCCGTGCCGATGATCTCGGCGGGCAGCCGCTGGCGGTTGGCAAGCACAACCTCCACGTCGGTCGCGCCGGCGATGACGTGGTCGTTGGTCAGCAGGTAGCCGTCCTCGTGGAAGAAGACGCCGGAGCCCTGGGCGACGCCCGGCGTCGTCTGGCCGAAGACATTGGTCTCCTCGACCGTAGCGAGCACCTGCACGACGGCGGGCATGGTCCTCTCGACGGTGTCGGCGATGAAGAACGCCGCCGCCGTGATCAGGTCCGTACTCCGCAGCAGGGAGTCTATTGTTGGGGTCGGGAGCGGACGGAAGGGGTCGGGGGT
>VXQP01000046.1 GCA_009838965.1 Chloroflexota bacterium
AGGCGTGGGGGTTGGTGTTGGCGTAGGCGTGGGGGTTGGTGTTGGCGTAGGCGTGGGCGTCGGTCGGGCCGGAGCTGCCGTGAAGTTGACAAGGAACGCTACGGCCGGGGTCTCAGCACTGGTCGTGACCGTCCACTCCTCCTCCTTGTTGCAGTCCGTAGCGCCCCTCGCGCCGCTGTCGGGAAGTGGGGCAGGCTCGCGTCCGGAGTAACAGAACCCATCTGCGGCTTCTGCCGTGACCACGACGTCCCGTCCACAGACGACCCTTCCGCTCTCCGGTTCCGTAGTCACAGAGCCGGTACCGGCTACCTTCGGTTGGCCTGCCGCCGTGCACGCCTCCTGGAAGGTGACAGTGATGGTCTGAGTGAGCCTGCTGCTCATGGTCATGACCTGCCACGAGTGGGACAGATCGCAGGTGGTGTCCGGGTGTTGCCCGTGCCCGGTGTAGCAGTGTCCAGTTGCTGGATCTGCGGTAAGCGTCACAGACTCGCCGCAATCGACAGTGCCGTTTGGGGGATCAGTAGTCACCGTGCCCGTTCCCGCTGTCGCGGGCATGCCGGTTACGGTGCACTGCGGGACCGGCAATTCAGGAAGTGCGTCACAAGCTCCCGAGGCCGGACGGTCAGGGGTCTCTTCGAGAGGTGCGGCCGGGTTCTCTCCGGCCACCACGACCGTAATCACGGAGGAGGAGTGTCCATGGGCGTGCTGTGAGCCCGGGTGCGGGAGGGCCTTGGTCGTCCCTACGATGGCGTAGTATTGGGTCCCTGCTGGCTGGCGCGAGAGGGTGGTTGTCGTCTCGTCGGGGTCCGTTTCGCCATCCATGACAGCAGGAATCCATGTTGTCCCGTTGTAGCGCAATACCTCGAAGCCCTTCTCGACGTGGACCTCTGTGGGGTCCCAGATGAACGTCACCTCGCCAACGTCCCCCGCGCTTGCTGTGGGATGGTCAGCCACGGCGTTGGGGACATAGGCCTCACAGTAGTCCGTTCGGTCATGGGCAGTCGGAAGGGGCGAGTTGCACGCGCCAATGGCCGTTTCGGAATTCATGAGTGTGACTGCGGATGTCCTGTCCTCGGGATCGCCTTTGGTGCTCGGGTGACAGTAGTAGTCGTCGAGGGCGATGGCGTGGCCTAGTTCATGGGTGAGATCGCGCCGCATAGACGCCAGCCTGTGTTCGGCAGTCGTGGCGTCGCCTCGATACCCAGACTCGGGGTGCTCGTCGTCGACGACGACTCGTATCTGGCCCGTGAGCGTGTGCCATGCCGTGTTTACCCCACCCCAGTCAACGCACATGAAGGCCCTACCCCCAAGGTTCTCTCCGCAGTTCTTCTGCGCATAGTTGGAGTCGTTCACGACAATCACGCTGACCAGGCCGGTTGATTCGTCAGTCTGGTCTGTCGTGCAGGCAGAGAGGCCCCCTTCCGTTTGGAAGTCGAACACATCGATGCCCAGTGCAGCCTCCCAGCGCGCTATCGCAATCGGGGTGCTCACAGAGTATTCGGTGCTGCAGACGGGAATGGAGTTGCCGAGCACGAGGTTCCTCGTGATGAAGTAGTGCTCCTTGTTCGGGGAGTGCACTACATGGGCGTTCTTGTGAGCCGCATCAGACTCTGATGGCGAATCGAGGAGGGTGATTGTGACGGCTCCCGCGGAGAATAGCGCCAGGGCCAGCATGATGAGTCGAAGCAGGCCTACGTGCCTGACTGCCCTCATGACTACTTGCCTTCCACGATGCGCGCCGAGGCGACGATCTGGTCGAAGAGGGCTCCGATGTCGCGGGTATCGCCTTCAACGGTTTCGATGGTGCGACCGAGTTCCGTGCCGGATCCGAGCGCCAGCACGATCGACGAACCGCTCTTCACGTCCTGCAGGGCAACGGGGTAGAACCCAGTGCTGGCCAACACGAATCCCGTTGTGCGCACGAGCGTCATGCCCGCTGGTACGTCGATGACCAGCCAGGCGCCAATCGCGGCGTAGTACGTACCTGGACCCACGGGTTGGTCCATCAGCATGACGGGGATGTCCCCTGTGTCCGGGAACTTCCGAGCGGCAGGGGGATGCCAGCGGAGTTCTACTTCCACCGTCCCCTGCTCGCCCGCGATGGTGCGCTTGGTGCACAGGTCAAAGTCGACAGGCAGCCACGCGACTGCAAAGAGCTTGCGGGGAGGTTCACCCGGTGGGTCAGGAAGCAGCCCCGTGACCTTGAACCGCTGCCAGCAGAACTCGTCGTCAGTCGATACCCACTCAACAATGTCCCCGACCTTGATGCTGCTGTAGAAGGCCGCTCGTGATTGCCCCCCACCGTCCATGGTGTTCACCACAATCGCTGTGACGCGTGAGGCAGGACGGCTGTAGGACGTAGGAGCGCTCGTCATGTCAGTCGAGTCCTCCAAAAGGGCATGGCTTCCAGCCGTCGTTGCTCCTCCAGAGGTGTCGTAGGTGTTGTATTCGAGCGCCGTGCTGCAGTAGGGCAGGTTCAAGTCCGCGAGGTCGTTGCTCGCCACATCCGCCCAGATACCCGGCAGGCAGCCCGTGAAGGTGTTCCCGCTCAGGTGGAGGCTGGCGAGACCGGTCAGGTTCCCAAGCTCCTCTGGGATGTCGCCGTCCAACCGGTTGCTGCCAAGGACGAGGTTCTCGAGATTGGAGAGCGACCCCAACTCCTTCGGGATCGTCCCCGTCAGCCTGTTCTGGTACAGATAGAGGCCCTCGAGCTTGGTCAGCATGCCGAGCTCGGCCGGAATGGCGCCGCTGAGGAAATTCTGGCTGAGGCTGAGATGCTCCAACTTCGCCAGGTCGCCCAGCTCGGGCGGGATGCTCCCCCCCAGCGAGGTGCGGTAGAGCGAGAGGCTGCGCAGCTCGCCGAGGTCACCCAGTGAGGCGGGGATGCCCCCCGTCAGCTTGTTCCAGGACAGGTCGAGCGTGAGCAGCGCGCTGAGCGAACCGAGCTGCGCGGGCACGCTGCCCGTGAGGCCGTGCAGCGGCAGCGCCAGTTCCGTCACGCGCGACGGTGTGTCTGAGACGGTGACGCCGTCCCAGTCCCTGATCGCGGTGCCCACGCTCCAGTTGAGCGTGCCCATGCCCCGCAGCGTGTCCTTCGCGGCCATGAGAATGTTGCAGTCCTTCGCGAAGTCGGGGACTTGCTCAGGCTGGCTGCCCAAGGTGGTCTGCGTACAGACCTCGGGGATGGGCTCGGGAGTCGGAGTAGGGGTAGGGGTAGGGG
>VXQP01000001.1 GCA_009838965.1 Chloroflexota bacterium
CAAGGCGATCGCCGTAGGCCCTGTCCTCGGGCGGGAGGGTGTAAGGCGCTATGGAATTGTCGGACGTGGGCACAGGCTGGGTAGTCATGCACCCATCGTAGGGAGGGGTGCGTCGACCGCGCAACGGGTGCGTGTCAGAGATTTGACGGGAGAGGGGCAGGATCGGGAGATGGGGGGAGGTACTGAGTTACACTAGGTGTCGAATGCAGGAGGTTCGACGTGAGTCAAGCACAATCGCAAATCAACAGGATGATAGAACGAACTTTCCATATACGTACTCGGTTGCTTAACGGAACGGCTTTTGCCATCGAGCAAGGCAATCACCAATACTTGGTCACAGCCAAGCATATTGTAGGTGCAAATACTGACCAATTGATGCCTGGAGAGGCAGTCCAATTGTTCAGCGATAACGGCCAAGCGATGTCTGCGCAGGTGCAACATTTAGCGGTTAGTCCCGGTGATCCTGATTCGGGTGACGTGGATGTGGCCGTTCTGGAACTGGCCGAGCCGGTGATCTTCAGCAGCGAAGCCCTACCTATTGGTCGACAGGAGGACATATTTGTAACTCAAAGGGTAGCCATGCCCACTGCGGAACAATGGATCAACTTCGGCCACGAATTCGGTATTCCCGTTCGTTGCGGTACAATTGCCAAGATATTTCGGCCCGAAAGGCGCGGACGATTTACGGGTGATTTTCTGGTAGAGATGGAGGCTTACCAAGGTTTTAGTGGGAGCCCGATTATCTACTGGACCCCGGAAGGCAGAGCTAGCATTATCGGAATTGCAGCAAGGCTTTCTTGGCGTACCATTCGTGAAGCATTCGGCCCTAATCCTGTCCATACTGGCTTTATTGGCGGATTCTATGTCCAGCATGCATTGGAGTTGATGCGAGAGATGAATTAGTCCATGATTAGTGGAGCACAATATGGGGCAGCCCTCACGCTGATTCTCTTCTTGACGGGTCCTCTTGTTATTCGGTGTTTTGTTTGTTCGGTTCATAGGGCAGAGACTCAATGTTTGATCGTCTGACATGGGGTTTGACTGGAGAACCATCTACGATCGACTCCACAACTTGGGCGAACCGTGGCGTAGCATAAGGTGGCAGCACGACCTCCTGTACTAGGATTTCGAGATTCACTGGCACATACCGGCCTCGCTGTTCGGCAACATCTGGATCGAGCGGAACATTGGGCACTTCTGGATACGATTTGCTGTCCGGTTCGAAGGGTGGCGGGGGCAGGACTGCACGCACCTCAATTTCTGCACGGTACTCCATCCGTTTATGAAAGAGCGGCCCCCAACCGAACCTTGGTACTTCCGTTTGGCGGTAGTCGACATACTTGACTTGTCCGAAAGTTACTGGCAGATCGGCAATCGAGCGAAGTGCCTCTTGCAAATCACGAAAGGTGATGCACACCGCCACGCCTTCTTTGCCAGCATAGGCGTCCCACATGAGGTTGGATTCGTGGTCGGATTGCGTCCAACAACTTATCAGGGAGGCCCGTGCCTGCTTGCTCAACCAGTTGTACGCGAAGCGCTCTGCCATGTCGAGACGGTCTTCTTGCTCGCGGGGTATCGGCGGGTAGACAAATCCTTCGTATACATCTGCCATGTGTTCTACCAGGGAGAAGAACAGCGCACTTCGGTCCAAGAGAGAACAGAACTTCGCGAGGTTCATATAGCGCCAGAGCGTGGCAGTTGCTTCTGGTTCCGTTGGCTTCCAGTTCTCCCAGCGGGAGTTGGCACCAACGAGCAATGGTTGATCGCCCAAGGCCATTCCAATTACCGGCTTACCATATTCGTACGTCAAGTGCTTACTATCTCCTTTGGGGTGGGGTGAGCTAGGACAGTGTATAGAACACTCGAACGAGTCTCTATCCGCGACGTGCCTCCACAGGATGGTTCGACAGGCTCACCATGAGCGGGCATCCCATGTGGCGCATACAATACGTCGGCTAGGTTGGAGACGTCGGCTAGGTTGGAGGTGAGCGTTGGGCAAGCTGGACGGGCAGACGGTGATCGTGACCGGGGCGAGCCGGGGCATCGGGGCGGAGATCGCGCGGGTGCTCGCGGCGGAGGGCGGTCGCGTCGTGTGCGCGGCGCGCACGCTCCACGAGGGCGACCACCCGCTCGAAGGCTCGCTCGAGCATACGGTCGCGGGCATCCGCGACGCGGGGCACGAGGCATCGGCGGTCGCGGTCAACATCTCGGAGGCCGACGAGTGCGAGCGGCTCGTGCAGGAGGCGCGGTCGCTCTACGGGCCGGTCGACGTGCTGGTGAACAACGCGGCGCTCTCGTACTTCCTGCCCGTCACGGACTACGCCGTGAACCGATGGATGCGCTCGTGGGCGGTGAACGTCCACGCGCCGTTCATCCTGAGCCGCCTCGCGCTGGAGGACATGGTGCCGCGCCGGAGCGGACGCATCGTCAACATCTCGTCGGTCGCGGCGATCGGACCGGGGCACGGCCCATACGAGGGCGAGGGCGCGCGAGCTGGCGCGCGCGAGGAGGAGTACCGGCTGAAGGGCGGCACGGGCTACGGCGCGCAGAAGGCGGCGCTGGAACGCTTCTCGCAGGGGCTCGCGTCGGAGGTGTACGCGGACGGCGTGGGCGTCGCAGCAGTCGCGCCGTCGCTCATCGTGCCGACGCCGGGCACGGTGTTCCACAACCTCGTGACGGGCTACGACGACCCGCGCGGCGAGCACCCGAACGTGCTGGCGCAGGCCGTGCTGCTCCTGGCGACGGAGCCGCTCGACGCGGTGAGCGGTCGGGTCTGTTACAGCCAGCAGTTGCTGCGGGAGTTCGGGTGGATCGAGGGCGGCAGCGGCCCCGGCATCGACGACGACCACCCGGTGAGCGGGTTCACGCTGCGGTAGCCAAGGAGGACGTATGGCAACCCGGTTTCGAGCGGACCATGTCGGGAGTTTCCTGCGGCCGCCGGAGGTGAAGGAGGCGCGGCAGGCGTTCGAGGACGGCGGCATCTCCGAGGAGGCGCTGCGGGAGGTGGAGAACGAGCACATCTTGCGTGTGATCGACCTCCAGCGGCAGGCCGGCATCGGCATCTACACGGACGGCGAGCTAAGGCGCAGCGGCTGGGCGGGGGATTTCGGCGAGGCGGTCGAGGGCTTCATCGTCGGCGAGCCTCCCGTCCGCATGCCGTTCCAGGGCGGCAAGGGCGACTGGGAAGGGCCGGGCATCACGCCGGAGAACCCGATGGGGATGCCGGGCACGGCGGGCGGACGCATCATCGGCGAACGTCTGCGGCAGGTGCGTCGCCTCACCGGCCACGAGTCGGCGTTCACCAGGGAGCACGCGCCGGGGCCGTACAAGGTGACGATGCCCGCCGCCAGCTACGTGGTCGCGCGCGGCTACAAGCCCGGCGTGACAGACACGGTGTACGAGTCGCGCGCAGCCGTGCTCGCCGACGCCGCGTCGATCATTCGCGACGAGGTCGTGGGGCTCATCGGCGAGGGCTGCCCATACGTGCAGTTGGACAATCCGCACTACCCGGACTACATCCCCGAAGAGCGCCGCGCGCAGTGGGCCGCGCAGGGCGTCGACCAGGACCGTGCGCTGCAGGAGGACATCGACGCCGACAACTCGTGCCTGCGCGGGTTCGACCGCAGCAACACGCTCCTGGCGATGCACGTCTGCCGGGGCAACGGCGCCTACGGGGCGTGGCACACGTCCGGCGGCTACGACCGCATCGCGGAGCAACTCTTCAGCGAACTGGAGGTGGATACGTTCCTGCTGGAGTACGACAGCGAGCGCGCGGGAACGTTCGCGCCGCTGCGGTTCATGCCGAAAGGGAAGACGGTGGTGCTGGGCCTCGTCACGACGAAGGCGGGCGAACTGGAGTCGCAGGACACGCTGCTGCGCCGGATCGAGGAGGCGTCGCAGTTCATGGACGGGACCGACCTCGCGCTCAGCCCGCAGTGCGGCTTCTCGTCGACGCTGCAGGGCAACCCCATCACGTGGGACGACCAGCTGCGGAAGCTGGAACTCGTGGTGGAGACGGCGCGGCGGGCGTGGGGGGCGTAGGGGGATGGCGCTTGTTGTCATTCCGAGCGAAGCGCAGCGGAGTCCCGCGCTTCAGCGCGCGGAATCCTCTCAGGAGACGCCCCATAGTGAGCGAACGTTCCCCCGAGAGATGTTTCGACTACGCCTCCGGCTCCGCTCAACATGACAGGCAAGGGGAGTAATCGATGACGACGTGGGGAGCCAGGTTCTACGGAGACCCGTGCCGGGAGTGCGGGTACTCGTGGGCGATATCGCCGGAGGAGGCGACGGCGCTGATACTCGACGCGCCGCGGCGGTACGCGGAGCTGCTCGACGGCGCGGACGGCAGCGCGCGGCACCCGGACCTGACGTGGTCGGTGAAGGCGTACGTGTCCCATGTCGCCGACAACCTGCGCACCTGGGCCGAGCGCATCGTGAGTGCGACGACGGCGGGGCAGACGCTCGTGCGGCCGTTCGAGCAGGACGACCTCGCGGAGGTCCGCGGTTATGAGCACATGGCGCTGGAGACCGCGCTCTGGTCGCTCGGGCACTCGGCCAACATCTGGGCGGACGCGGTGGCGGGCATAGACGACCTTGACCTCGTTCTCGAACACCCGGAGCGGGGCATGCTGTCGCTGGCCGAGGTCATCCTGACGGTCGCGCACGACACGGCGCATCACGAGTGGGACATCCGGCGGTCGCTGGGTTCATAGACGATCTGGCGCATGCTCCAGACGACGGACGGCTGGCCGTCGAGCCGCGTCCGATCGTCGAGGGCGTCCGCCAGCGCGGCGAGCTCTGACGGGCTCGCTGCTGCCTGCACCGCGGGGTCGTCGCGGAGCGTGCGGAAGGTCAGGCCGAACATGGCGGCTGCGTCCGCCACGGCGGCGGGATGCGGCACGGCGCGGCTGGAGCGGACGCGCAGGCCGTCCGGCGCGTCCATCGCGGCGAGTTGCGGGCCGACGTAGAGCGCCCCTCCCCTGCTGACGATGGCCGTCTCGACCAGCGCGAGGTACTCGACGAGGACCGGGTCATCCGTGTGAATGGCCTCCACTTCGTCGACGAGGAGCATGCCGCCGGGCGCCAGGAGCGTCGCCCACGACTGGAGGGCCTGCGCGGGGTCCGGCAGGTGGGAGAGCAGGAGGTGGCAGAAAACGACGTCAGCAGGGTCGACCGGCGGCGGGCCTGCGGCGAGGTCGTGCTGCACGAACCGCAGCGCGGGCGGAACGTCGACCGCGGCGAGGCGCAGGAAGTGCTCGGACACGTCGACTCCGACCGTCGCGGCGGCGCCGGTCACCTCGTGCAGGAGGCGGGTGGTGTAACCGGGGCCGCAGCCGAGGTCGAGGGCAAGGTCAGGGTGCGCGGGCGCGGCGTCGCGGATGAACGCCCGCATCTCGGCGTCGAAGAAGCGCGCGACGACTGCGAGGCGTTCGCCGGAGTCACCCAGTGCATAGGCGTCGGTCATGAGAACAGGTCCATGCGAAACACATCCATACCCCGCGGAAGGTTCACCCCCATCCTAGCCTTCCCCCGTTGAGGGGGAAGGGACCGGGCACCACGCCCCACTCCCCAAGGCCCTCACCCGCCGCGCAAGCGCGTCGACCTCTCCCCCAGGAGAGGTGGGCTGCGGGGTTCCTGCCTGCGCAGGAACGACGGGGGCTACTTCGGCGGGAGGCTGAGGGCGTAGGCGGCGCCGGTGGCGACCCAGTCCTCCAGCGAGGCGTCGTCGTCCGTGGCCTCGGGGCCGACGACGACCCAGCCGCGCATCGGCCTGCCGGTGAAGTCCATCTCGCGGACGTGGGGCCTCGCGAGCGCAGCCTCGTACTCATCCTTCCCCACGCGGACCATCAGGTCACTCCTGAGCACGCCGCAGGCGAGGTTGCCCTGCAGCATGACGGCGACGCCGCCGAACATCTTCTTCTGCACGAGCGACGGCTCCGCTCCGAGGATATCGAGCACGCGCTCCGCCAGTCGTTCATCGTAGGCCACGGGGCTTCCTCCTCAGGCTTCGCGCGCCCGCTCCTGGTCGATGAGGACGCGCCGCAACAGTTTACCGGAGGCGTTCTTGGGGATGGCGTCGATGAACTCGACCTCACCCAGCTGCTTGAAGGTCGCGACGCGCTCGGCGACGAACGCCATGAGTTCGTCGGCGGACGGTTCTGCGTCCTGCTTGCGGACGACGAACGCCTTCGGCACCTCGCCCGCCTCCTCGTCGGCCTTCGGGATGACGGCTGCGTCGGCGACGCCGGGGTGCTCCAGCAGCAGGCCCTCCAACTCGGCGGGCGCGACCTGGAAGCCCTTGTACTTGATGAGCTCCTTCTTGCGGTCGACGATGCGGACGTAGCCGTCCTCGTCCATGCTGGCGATGTCGCCGGTGTGGAACCAGCCGTCCGGGGTGATGGCCTCCGCGGTCGCCTCGGGCTGGCGGTAGTAGCCCTTCATCACCTGCGGGCCGCGGACGAGCAGTTCGCCCAACTCGCCGGGAGGCAGGTCGCGCTCGCCGGACTCCAGGTCAACGACGCGTTCCTCGGTGTCGGGCAGCGCGGGGCCTATCGTTCCGGGCCTGCCGCGCTCGTCAGTGAAGTCGGTGTTGGTCATAGGCGACGTTTCGGTGAGGCCGTAGCCCTGGATGACGGCGCAGCCGAGCCGGTCCGCGAGCCGCGACTGCATCTCGCCGGAGAGCGGGGCCGCGCCGGTGAGCAGGAAGCGCAGCGATCCGACGTCGTACTCGTCGAGCAGCGGCGTGAGCGTAAGGCCGAGGCAGACGGGCGGCACGGTGTAGAGCACCGAGACGCGGTGCTCGGCGATGAGTGACAGCATCTCGCGCATGTCGAAGCGGCCCATCATCACCTGCGTCGCCCCGGCGGCGATGGCGCTCAGCTGGAGGACGGTCATGCCGTAGATGTGGAAGAGCGGCAGGTGGACGAGCATCACGTCGCCGCGGCGGACGACGCCCTCCTCGCCGGTGCGTCCGAGGTTCTGCCGGACGTTGGTGCGGAGGTTGGCGTGGGTGAGCATGACGCCCTTCTGCAGGCCGGTGGTGCCGGAGGAGAAGGGCAGCGCGGCGACATCCTCCAGGGGGTCGAGCGCGGGCTCGGTCGGCGGGCCGTCCTGCGCCTCGATGAGCGACCAGAACGACGACTCGGTGTCCGCATCTTCCGCGATGAGGATGCGGTGTCTTACCTGCTCCGAGCCGGAGAGCGCGAGGTCGGCGGCGGCGGCGAGCGTGTGGTGGACGATGAGCGCCTGCGCGCCGGACGCCTCCAACTGGTAGGCGATCTCGCGCTCGCGGTAGCCGGAGTTGACGGTCGTGACGGTTGCGCCCGCCCTGAGGATGCCGAAGAAGGCGATCTCGAACTCGGCGCAGTTGGGGGAGAGGATGCCGACGATGTCGCCTTTGCCGAGGCCCATCGCCACGAGCGCGGACGCGAACCTGCCGGCGTACGCGTCCAGCTCCGCGAACGTGAACCGGCGCTCGCCGTCGACGATGGCGGTGTCGTCCGGCCACTGTTCGGCGGCCTGCCGCAGCAGGCGCTGCACGGGCTCCGGGTTGTAGGGGGCGAGGGATGCGCGGTTCATGGGTTCGGCGTGAAACTAACCGACGCGAGGGTGGCAGTCAACGCGGGCGAACCCTCACCCCCAGCCCCTCTCCCAGAGGGCGAGGGGGGCCAGGCAGGGCGCCCACAAGGGACGCCCCTACACCAGGCACCCCGGAGGGCCCTCACCCGCGCGCTGAAGCGCGTTTCCCTCTCTCTCAGGAGAGGGGGCCAGGCAGGGCACCCACAAGGGGCCCCCCTACACCAGGCACAGGAAGGCCCTCACCCGCGCGCTAAAGCGCGTTTCCCTCTCCCTCAGGAGAGGGATGCAAGGCCCGAACGCCAGGGCTGCAACAGAACGATGGCGCGCTGCTCTTATAATGCGCTTGTCAGTCCATGACCCGGCGCGGGTCAGAGGGGGAAGGCGATGGCAGCCGAGGGGAATGCACAGGCGCACAAAGGGGAGCCCGCTGAACCGATAGCGGTGGTGGGGATGGCGTGCCGTTTCCCCAGCGCGACGGGCCTCCCTGCGTTCTGGCGTCAACTCGAAGCGGGCGAGAGCGCGGTCATCGAGGGCGTTCCGGGCTCGGGCGTCGGGCGCGTGGGCTACCTGTTCCCCGACCCTGCGGTGCAAGCCGAGGCGTGCCGGTTCGGTGCCTACATCGACAACATCGACCAGTTCGACGCGGGGTTCTTCCGCATCTCCCCGGTAGAGGCGCAGCTGCTGGACCCCCAGCAGCGGCTGATGCTGGAGACGAGCTGGCGCGCGCTCGAAGACGCGGGGATCGACCCGGACACGCTGAAGGGCAGCCGCACGGGCGTCTACGCGGGGATCAGCAACAACGAGTACCGGGGGCTGATCCTGGGCGTCAGTGACACCGCCGACCCTGCGGCGAGCCTCTACACGGTCACGGGCACGTCGTTCAACACGGCCATCGGGCGCGTTGCGTTCGCGCTCGGGCTGCAGGGGCCGGCGATAGCGGTGGACACGGCGTGCTCCTCGTCGCTCGTGGCGGTACACCAGGCGGTGACCGGGCTGCAGCGCGGCGAGGCGGACCTCGCGCTCGCGGGAGGCGTGCACGCGATCCTGTCGGGGCGGCTGCTGGAGCTGCGGGCGAACGCCGGGATGCTGGCGCCGGACGGGCGTTGCAAGACGTTCGACGCCGCGGCGAACGGGTACGTGCGCGGCGAGGGCTGCGGCATCCTGGTGCTGAAGCGGCTGAGCGAGGCCGAGGCGGACGGCGACCGGATATGGGGCGTCATCCGCGGGTCGGCGCTCAACCAGGACGGGGCGAGTCCGGGGCTGACGGTGCCAAGCGAGCCCGCCCAGGAGCAGGTGATCGAGGCGGCGTTGCTCCGCGCGGGACTGGAGCCGTGGGAAGTGGACTACGTGGAGGCGCACGGAACGGGGACGCCGGTGGGCGACCCCATCGAGATGCAGGCCACGGGGACGGTGTACAGCAGGGGTCGCGACGCAGACCACCCGCTGCTCGTGGGGTCGGTGAAGACGAACATCGGCCACCTGGAGTCGGCGGCGGGCGCGGCCAGCCTCATCAAGGTGATGCTGGCGATGAAGCACCGGGTCATCCCGAAGCACCTGAACTTCAGCACCCCGAACCCGGAGATCGAGTGGGAGCGGCTGACGGTGCGGGTAGCGTCGGAGACGATGGAGTGGCCGATCGTTCCCGACCGTCCGCCGCGGGCGGGCATCAGCGGCTTCGGGTGGTCCGGCACGAACGCGCACGTCATCGTGGAGGGGTACGGCGAGCCCATCGCCGCAGGCTTGGAGAACGGCCTGCCCGCGGGACCTTCGATGCCGATCCACCCCCATCCTGACCTTCCCTCATCGAGGGGGAAGGGACCGGAAGAGCGGGGGTTGGGCGCGCGCGGAACGCGGCTGCTGCCGCTGTCGGGGAAGTCGAGGCAGGCCCTTCGGGAACAGGCGGAGCGGTACATCGCGTGGCTCGACGAGCACCCGCAGCAGTTCCCGCCCGACAGCACAGCGAGCGACGCAGCGCTGTCGGACATGGCGTGGACGGCGAGCGTGGGGCGGAGCCACTTCCCGCACCGCGCGGGGGTCGTGTTCCGGGATGCGTCGTCGCTGCGCGAGCGGCTGCGGGAGATTGCGGAGGGCGACGAGACGCCCGACGGACCGGAGCCGCGAACCCCGTCGAAGGTGGCGTTCGTCTACACCGGCCAGGGCAGCCAGTGGGTCGGGATGGGAGCAGCGCTGTACAAGAGCGAGCCGGTGTTCCGCGCGGTGTTCGACCGGTGCGAGCGGTGGATGCAGGAGCATCGCGGCGCGTCGCTGCTGGACGTGCTGTTCGGCCGACCCGGCGCGGCGGCCGACCTGGACGACCCCGCGTGGACGCAGCCCGCGACTTACGCGCTCCAGTGCGGACTGACGGAGCTCTGGTCGAGCCTCGGCGTGCATCCGGACGTGGCGATGGGGCACAGCCTCGGGGAGATCGCGGCGTCGCAGACGGCGGGCGCGTTCAGCCTCGAAGACGGGCTGCGGTTCGCGTCGGCGCGCGGCGAGCTGATGGCATCGCTGCCGGTAGCGGGGGCGATGGCCGCAGTGTTCGCGCCAGCTTCGCAAGTGCTTGCGGCGCTGGCGGAGTGGAACGCGTCGTCCGAAGGGCTGGGGCTGAGCGTCGCGGCGGACAACGGCGCGCACCAGGTGGTGAGCGGGGAGGCGGGGGAGGTCGAGCAGATCGTGCAGCGGTTCGAGGCGGAGGGGCTTCGCGTGAACCGTCTGCGGAGCAGCCCGGGCTATCACAGCGTACTCGTGGAGCCGGCGCTGGACGACCTTGCTGCGGTGATCGGCGGCATCGCGGTCGCGGCGCCGTCCGTCCCGCTGGTGAGCAACGTGACGGGCCGACTCATCGAGCAGGGCGGCGTGCAGGACCCGGCGTACTGGCGTCGGCACGCACGTCAGCCGGTGGCGTTCCGGGGATGCGTCGAGACGCTGGCCGAGATGGGCGTGGACGCCGTAGTCGAACTGGGGCCGCACGCAGTGCTTGGGCCGATGGCGAACCTCGCCTGGCCGGAGTCGAGCGCCGCCCCGGCGGTGCTGTCGAGCCTCCATCGACCGCCACGGGACCCGAACGAGCCGATCCCGGACTCGACCGGCGGGTTCGTCGAGGGGGTCGCCGCAGCGTACGAGGCAAACATCCCGTTCTCGTTCGCGGGACTGTTCGCGGGAGAGTCGCGGCGTCGGGTGGCGCTGCCGGGCTACCCGTTCCAACGCCAGTCGCACTGGGTCGACGAGGCGAGACGGCGGCGGCGAGCGGCGACGGGGCATCCCTTGCTGGGGACCCGGCACGAGTCGCCCCGGGGCGAGACACTGTTCGAGACGGAGCTACTCCCGACCGACCCGGCGTGGCTGAACGATCACCGCGTGTTCGGACGGGTGATCGCGCCGGGCGCGCTGTACGGAGCGATGGCAGCGTCGGCGGTCTCGGGCGAACCGGGGCCGGTGGTCGTGGAGGAGATGCAGTTGGTGGCCGCGCTGGTGCTCCCCGAGGACGCAGAGGGCGGGGGCGCGCAGCAGGGCCGGAGCATCCAGGTGGTACTCGATGCCCCGGAAGGAACGTCGCCGCGCGGGTTCGAGATATTCAGCCGTGGAGACGGGGAAGAAGGGTGGACGCTGCACGCGCAGGGGCAGGTGTCGTCCGGGACGGCAGGGCAGTCGCGCGAGCGGGTCGACGTCGATCAACTCAAGGCCGGCATGTCGAAAGAGGACGTCCCAGCGTTCTACCGGGCGCGCGCCGAGACGAACATCGACCTCGGTCCGCTGTTCCGCACGCTCCAGGGACTGTGGTCCGGGGAAGGCGAGGCGGTCGGCGAGATAGCGCTTTCGGAAGCCGTGGACGGAGCGGGGCTGCCCGTGCACCCCGTCCTGCTGGACGGCTGCTTCCAGGTGATGGCGGCGGCGCGGAACCAGGCGGGGCTCGAGGACGGAGCCACCTACCTGCCGTTCGGCTGGGAATCGCTACGGCTGGCGGAGCAGTTGCCGGAGCGGGTGCTCTGCTACGCACGCATTCGAGAGAGCGGCAGCGACAGCGAGTCCACCGAGCCGAGGGAAGTGTTCGCGGGCGACCTGCGCTTCTACAGCCCGGACGGGGTCGAGCTCGGCGGGTTGAGCGGGTACACGGTGAAGCGGGCGACGCGCGCAGCCGTGCTGTCGGGGACCGAGGGCGTGAACGACCTCCTCTACGAGGTCGTCTGGCGCGACAAGCCGCTTCCAGAGGGGATGCCGTCCGCGGACTTCCTTCCGGCCCCATCGACCATCGCGGCGGGTTCCAAGCCGTTCTCCGAGTACCTGGTTGCTGAGGGTGTCGAAGCCGCCACCCGGACGGCGCTGCTGACGGACCTGGAGCGGCTGTCGTGGAGGTACGCGCTCGCGGCGCTTGAGCAGTTGGGGTGGGAACGCAAGGTTGGCGAAACAGTCGAGCCCGAACCCCTGCGGGAGCGGTTCGGGGTATCGGAGGAGCACACGCGCCTGTTCCGGCGGTTGTTCGAGTTGCAGGCAAGGGCAGGCATCGTGGAGTCGCAGGGCGACGGCTTCGTCGTGCTCGTTGGACCCGGCGACTCCCTGCCGGAGGCGGTGCCGAGCGACCCCGAAGCGTTCGCGGACGAGATGGCATCGCGCTATGCGCACGGCTCGGTCGAAGTCGGGCTGTTCCGCCGGTCCGCGAATGCGCTGGCAGACGTGCTCGTGGGACGAGCAGACCCGCTGACGCTGCTGTTCAGCAGCGGAGAGCCGACCGCCGCCGACCTGTACATGCGGGCGCCGGTGGCGAAGGCGGCGAACCGGATGCTGGGCGACGCCGTCGCGGCGCTGCTTGAAGCGTTCCCCGAGGGACGGCGATTGCGGGTGCTGGAGGTCGGCGCGGGAACGGGGTCGGCGACGGAATTGGTGCTGCCGGAATTGCCGACGGGGCGGTTCGACTACGTCTACACGGACATATCGGCAGGCTTCTTCGCGGAGGCGGAGGGGCGCTTCGGCGGGAGTGAAGCGTCGATCGAGTACCGGGTGCTGGACATCGAGAAAGACCCGATCGCGCAGGGCTACGACTCGCACGGGTACGACCTCATCATCGCGTCGAACGTGCTGCACGCAACCCGCTACCTCGAAGAGACGCTCGGACACTGTCGCGACCTGCTAGCGCCGTCGGGACAGCTGCTGGCGCTCGAGAACCTTCGCGGCCAGGGCTGGCTCGACCTGACGTTCGGACAGCTGGACGGCTGGTGGCGGTTCGCGGACTCCTACCGCCCGCACCACGCACTGGCGAGTCCCGCCGTGTGGCGGCATGCACTCAGCGACGCCGGTTTCGTGGAGACGGAGGCGCTGGGGGTGGAGGCGTCCGCGTCGGCGGAGCCGGACAGGGGCGTCATCATGGCGCAAGGCCCGGCGGAAGTCATGGAACCGGCGGGCGTCTGGGTGCTCGCGGGCGACGGCCACGGCGTGGCGGAGCAACTCGCAACGGAACTGTCGGCTCGCAACCAGACCGTCGTGCTGGCGGGACCGGAGGTGGAGCCGGAGAATCGCGAGTCGTGGCGGTCGCTGCTCGAAGGGTTGCCAGCGGACGTGCCGCTCAACGGCGTCGTGCATCTCATGGCGCTGGACGGACACGGGCAGGACGCCACCGCCGACGAGTTCTCACAGGACGTAAGACATGCGACAGCGAGCGGGCTGGCACTCGTGCAGGGCATGACCGACGCGGACCTGACTCCCGCAAAGGGGTTCTGGCTGCTCACGCGAGGCGGGCAGGTGCTGGAGAAGGAGCACGGCGGGGAGATCGCCGGGGCAACCCTGTGGGGTTTCGGAAAGGTCGTGGCGCGGGAGGCGGCGCACCTCCAGCCGAGGATGATCGACCTTGACCCCCGAGCGCAGGCCCCGCTGTCCGATCTGGTCAACGAACTGCTGTATCCGGACGAGGAGACGCACATCGCCTATCGCCTCGGGTACCGCCAGGCAGCCCGGCTCGTCCGGGCCGGCAGCGCAACGGAGCGACTGACGCTGGCCGAAGACTCGGCCTGGCTGCTGGAGCCGGACACGGGAGGCGCGCTTGAAGGACTGCAGATCGAGCCCTTCCCTGCCCGTCCGCTGGAACCGCGAGACGTCCGCGTGGCGGTCGAGGCTGCGGGACTCAACTTCTGGGACCTGTTCCGCGCACTCGGCCTCATCGACGAAGGCCTGCTGGGCGGCGAGTTCTGTGGCCGGGTGCTCGAAGTGGGCTCCGACGTGACCAGCGTCTCGGTGGGCGAGCGGATCGTCGGGCTGGCGTTCGGCACATTCGGCTCCGAGGCGATCACGCGTGAAGAGATGGTGTCTCCCGTCCCTGCGGGTTTCCCGGTATCGGATCTTGCCACGATCCCGACGGCGTTCGTTTCGGCGGCGCTGTCGTTCGATCTGTCGGGGCTGAACCCCGGCGACCGGGTGCTCATCCACTCCGGCGCGGGAGGCGTGGGGCTGGCCGCCATCCAACTGGTGCAGGCCGCAGGCGCAGAAGTGTTTGCGACGGCAAGCGCGCCGAAGCAGGCGTACCTGCGCTCGCTGGGCGTGCAGCACGTTTTCGACAGCCGTTCGACGAGGTTCGGACAGGAGATACTCGACGCAACAGGCGGAGAGGGCGTTCACGTCGTGGTGAACAGCCTCACGGGAGAGGGCTTCATCGACGCGAGCCTGTCGTGCCTCGCACAGGGGGGGCGGTTCATCGAGCTGGGCCGGCTGGACATCCTGACCGAGGAGGAGATGGCGGCAGTACGGCCAGACGTCTCCTACGCGATCCTGATGCTGGACGTGCTGAAAGAGCACGATCCTGAGACTCCCGGGAACGCCCTGCGGCGCGTCATGCAACAGCTGGCGGCAGGAGAGGTGAGGCCGCTTGTCCACAGCCGGTGGTCGATGACCGAGGCCGGACCGGGGATGAAGTTCATGCGGGCGGCGCGGCACATCGGGAAGATCGTGTTTACGACGTCGCCGCTGGAGAGCGGACGGCTGCGCGAGGACAGGACGTACCTCGTGACCGGCGGGCTCGGGGGCATCGGGTGCGCGCTGGCGGAATGGCTCGCGGAGCGGGGCGCGGGCGCGATCGTGCTGAACGGGCGCCGCCCTCCCGACCCCGAGGTTGCGGAGGCGATCGACGCCCTGCAGAAACGCGGCGTTACCGTGCAGGTGGAGATAGCGGACGTCACGGACGCAGGGGCGATCAACCGCATGCTGGAGCGCATCGACGCGACGCTGCCGCCGCTGGCGGGTGTCATCCACAGCGTGGGTGTGCTGTCGGACGCGGCGCTGACGAACCAGAGCTGGGAGCGGTTCGAGGAGGTGCTGTGGCCAAAGGTGCTGGGGGCCTGGCACCTCCACCGCGCAACCATCGGGCGGGACCTGGACATGTTCGTCCTGTTCTCGAGCGTGGCAGGCGTGCTCGGCAATCCAGGCCAGGCTAACCACGCCGCAGCCAACGCATTCCTCGACCAACTCGCCGGTCACCGGCGCGCGCTGGGGCTTCCGGGTCAGACCATCGCGTGGGGCGCGTGGTCAGGACTCGGCGAGGCTGAGGAGCAGCGGGAGCGCATCGCCAGGCAATTGGAGGCGGCGGGAACAGGTTGGATCACGCCGGAGCAAGGACTCAAGGCTTTCGACGAGATACTGCGGCAGAACATGACCGCCGGGATGGTGGCGTCAGTGGACTGGCAGGTCTTCTCGGAGGGTCACGAGCAACGTCCACCACTGCTGGAGGACCTGCTTGCCGCCGCCGAGGACGGCGCTTCGGAGGCAGCGACCTCGCGGGGCGACGTGCTGTCCGGCCTCTGGGACGCGTCGATGGCAGAGCGCGAGCAGATGCTTGCATCGTTCCTGCAACGGGAGTTGCAGGCGGTGATGCGCTTGCCGACGCCACCGGCGGCATCGGTGGAGTTTTCCGAACTGGGGATGGACTCGCTGATGGCGGTGGAGTTGCGCAACCGTCTGAACCGCGCGTTCGCCGGAGAATACGTAGCGCCCAACACCGTGGTTTTCGACTACCCGAGCGTCACGGCGCTCGCCCGTCACCTGGCTGGAGAACTCGGAGAGCCTGCCGAGGCGGCACTCCCGGAACGGCGCGCGCCGGAAGCGCAACCGCGCTCCGACGTGAAGGACGGCATCGCCATCGTCGGGATGGCGTGCCGGTTCCCCGGCGCGGAGGACATCTCCGACTTCTGGCGCCAGTTGATAGCGGGCGAGAGCGCGATCGCAGATGGCCGCGTGGGCTCCGGCGACTGGTATGGCGCGGTCGGCGACCCCGCGGCGAAAGACAACACCTTCCTGCGCGGCGCGTTCGTGAAGGACATCGACCTGTTCGACTCCCGGTTCTTCCGCATCGCGCCGATCGAGGCCCGGATGATGGACCCGCAGCAGCGGATGATGCTGGAGACGAGTTGGCAGGCGCTCGAGGACGCGGGCATAGACCCCGACCGGTTGCGAGGCAGCCGCACCGGTGTCTACGCGGGGGTCGGCGGCAGCGAGTACCGGGACCTCATCCAGACCAGCGGCAGGTTCAACAGCTACCTCGGCACCACCGGCAGCGTGACCGTCGGCCGGGTTGCGTTCGCGCTCGGCCTGGAAGGGCCTGCGATGCCGATGGACATGGCGTGCGCGTCTTCGCTGGCCGCCGTGCATCAGGCGGTCGCAGGTCTTCAGCGCGGGGAGGTGGACCTGGCGCTTGCGGGCGGGGTCAACGCGGTGCTGTCCACCCAGGTCACGAGGTTCATGGCGGAGCTCGGCATGCTGTCGGCGAACGGCGAGTGCAGGACGTTCGACGCAGCCGCGGACGGCTACGTACGGGGCGAGGGCTGCGGCATCGTGGTGCTGAAGCGCCTGAGCGATGCGGAGGCCGACGGCGACCGGATATGGGGAGTCATCCGTGGCTCGGCGGTCAACCAGAACGGCGCGAGCATGGGGCTGACCGTCCCCAAGGGACCGGCGCAGGAGCGCGTGATCGAGGAGGCGCTTGCCCGCGCCGGGGTCGAACCCTCGGAAGTGGACTACCTGGAAGCGCACGGGGTCGGGTCGAACCTGGGCGACCCCATCGAGGTGCGCGCGGCGGCAGCAGTGTACGGCAGAGGGCGCGAGGCAGACCGTCCACTGCTCGTCGGGTCAGTGAAAACGAACATCGGACACCTGGAGTCCGCAGCGGGGATAGCCGCCCTCATCAAGGCCGTGCTCGCGATGGAACACGGCGTGATCCCGAAGCAGCTGCACCTCGACAACCCAAACCCCAACCTGGACTGGGACCAACTTCCCGTGCGGGTGACGACGGCCATAACCGACTGGCCCACCGTCGCCGACCGTCCGCCACGGGCGGGTGTGAGCGCATTCGGTATGTCGGGTACGAACTCGCACGTGATAGTGGAGGGCTACGGAGCGCCGGAGGGCGCTATCGCCGGTAACGGCTGGCCTGCAGGGCCTTCGATGCCGGTTGCCGTTCCCGCGCAGGAGCCCGCCCTCGATGGAGTGTCAGCCGATCGCAGGGCACGCCTGTTGCCACTTTCGGGGAAGACGGACCGCGCCCTGCGGGAGCTGGCGGAGCGCTACCTCTCATGGCTCGACGAGCATCCCGAGCAGTTCCCGCCTGACAACGGCGCCAACGATGAAGCGCTGTCCGATATGGCGTGGACAGCGAGCGTGGGCCGCAGTCACTTCCCGTACCGCGCGGGGGTGGTCTTCCGCGACACCGCGTCGCTGCGTGATGGGCTGCGGGCGGTTGCGGAGCGCGACGAAACGCCCCAAGAGCAGGAGCCGCGAGCCGCGTCCAGGGTGGCGTTCGTCTACACCGGCGAAGGCAGCCAGCGGCCGGGAATGGGAGAGGAGTTGTACGAGAACGAGCCAGCCTTCCGCGCGGTGCTGGACCGGTGCGACGCAGCGCTGCGGGAGTTCCGTGAGGCCTCGCTGCTGGACGTGATGTTCGGGCGTCCCGGTGCGGCGGGTGACCTCGACGACCCTGCGTGGTCACAGCCGGTGATCTATGCACTGGAGTGCGCGCTGACGGCGCTCTGGTCGAGCGTGGGGGTGCGTCCAGACGTGGTCGTGGGCGATGGCCCAAGCGAGATCTCAGCTTCGCAGGCGGCAGGCGTGTTCAGCCTCGAGGATGGCTTACGCGTGGCTGCGCGACGTGGCGAACTGGTGGCATCGGGCGTGCCGGACGGTCTGGAAACGGCTCTCGACGGGATCGCGGTTGCTACGCCGTCCATACCCCTGGTGAGCACCCTTACCGGAGAGCCGGGGATCGATCTCGTAGTCGAGTTGGACCTGAATCACGGTTTCGTGGAGACGGTTGCCGGAGCATACGAGGCCGGGCTCCCGCTTTCGTTCCCGGGGTTGTTCGCAGGAGAATCCCGGCGGCGGGTCGCTCTGCCCGGCTACCCGTTCCAGCGCCGCCGCCACTGGATCGAACCCCTGGAGCGGCTGATACCGGGCTCGGGCGGATGCTGAGCGATGCAGATTGACACTCCATATACCCCTTGCTAGGGTGTCTGGACACCGGGGCGCAACCCCATCACACAGGAGAGGAGTTACCTAATGGCCACCACCGAAGAACGCATCAGGAAGCTGGTCGACGAGAACCTGGAGATCGAAGGGCGGCCGCTGGGCCGGGAACTCGACCTGAACTCGAGCCTGCGGGACGCCGGCGTCCCCTCGGCAGACTTCGTCGCCTTCACCAAGGTGGTCGCGGAAGAGTTCAACCTCACCTTCACCCCCGAAGACTGCGTCAAGTTCCAGAGCCTGGGAGACCTCGTAGCGCATCTGGACTCCCGCGGCTAGTCCCCTGCGATCCAGCAGCAGGCAGAGGCTCTCAGGAGAGATGCGGGCATGGCGATGATTGCCCCGGCTTCTCCCGAGAGCCTTTCGCCTGTTCCGGGCCCCTGGTGGAGTCCGTTCACGACCAGATCCGGTGTGCAGGTTATGCACGTCGCCCTGAGCCCCGATCCGGCGCGCGAGGCCGAGGCGTACGGGTGGCTGAACGAGACAGAGCGGGACGCATGGCAGAAGTACCTGCCCCAGCCGCGCCGTCAGTTCACCCTCTGCCGCGCCGCACTGCGCGCCATCCTCTCCGAACAGTTCGGCTGCCGGAACGACCAGCTTTCGTTCGGCGCAGCCCGTCACGGGAAGCCGTTCGCCATGGCGGGAGGAGCGCGTCTTCCGCTCAACTTCAACGTCAGTCACAGCGGCGGCCACGGCCTGATCGCCCTGTCGGTCACGGGACGGCTGGGGGTAGACATCGAAGAGCGCATCCCGAGGCGCTACCTGAACGAACTGATAGAGGCGGTCATGGGACCGGAAGAGCAGGCGGAACTTGCCGCTCTTCGAGAGCCCGCTAAACTGTGCCTGTTCTACCGCCTGTGGACGCTCAAGGAGGCGCTGATCAAGGCTCTGGGCACGGGGTTCTCCACCGATCCGTCCGGGTTTCAGGCGCCTCCCGCGATGCGCAGGGGCGGCATGGCCGGCGTATTCAGCTTCCCGCACCTGCCGTCTGTCGCCTGGAGGCTGGAGGACATCGGGGACGAGCGGTTCGCCGCCGCCCTCGCCCATGAGTTGGAGAGCCCGTAGATTGGCCGATAATCCGCAACCTCCCTGGAATATCCCGGAGCCTATCTCGGTCCATGAGATAGAGATGGCCGATCGGACGCGCATCTTCCTGCGGCGGCACGGCAATCCGGACGGTCCCCGGCTGGTGCTGAGCCACGGCAACAGCCTCGCCATCGATCTCTACTATCCTTTCTGGTCGCTGCTGACCGGCGACTTCGACGTCGTGGTCTACGACCTGAGGAACCATGGCTGGAACGCCGTAACGGACCTGAAGGAGCACACCATCCCCACGCTGATCGACGACCACGACATCATCATCGATGCGATCGACCGCCACCTGGGAGAGAAACCGAAGATAGGGGTGTTTCATTCGTTCTCGTCCCTGGCGCCGCTGTTGTCGCCCACCGAGGGCAGCAGGTTCTCGGCCCTCGTCCTGTTCGATCCTCCGCTGTGCAAGCCAGGTGAGAGCTATGAGGCGTTCGACGCAGCGGTCAAACGCGCGTCAGCGTCAGCCCGGCGCCGCTCGCGCCGGTTCCGCAACCGGGGAGACTTCGCCGAACTCCTGCAAATGTCGCCGGTCTTCAGAAGCGTTGTCCCGGGAACACACGATCTGATGGAGAGGACGACGCTCCGCGAGGAGACCGATGGGGATGGTTACGTGCTGCGGTGTCCTCCCGAGTACGAGGCCCAGATCATGGACTACGCCAGGCTCTTCGCCGTATCGGTGGACTTAGGGTCGCTTCAGTGTCCAACGAAGGTGATCGGAGCGGACCCGACCCTTCCGTTCTCATACCTCCCGACGATGGACCTCAGCGACATGCTGAGCGTGGACTACGATTTCCTGCCCGATGCGACGCACCTCCTCCAACTGGAGCACCCGGAGGAATGCGTGGCGAAGATGCGCGAGTTCATCGAACTCGTTTCCGGCTGACGCGCCACATCCGGCGGGATTGTGACATCCGCCCCTTTCGCGGTCGACGGTCCGGTTCCTAACCTCCTGTGACACGCCCGAACAGTAATGCGGGCAGTCTACAGAGAGGTGACTCGGAATGCTGACCAAGGTGAACACGTGTGCGTTGACCGGACTCGACGGTCAGATCATCGAGGTGGAGGTGGATGTCGCGCCCGGCCTGCCGCACTTCGTCGTGGTGGGGCTGCCGGACGCCGCGGTACAGGAATCGCGTGAAAGGGTGCGGTCGGCAGTGCGCAACTCCGGGTTCGAGTTCCCGATGCGCCGCATCACGGTGAGCCTCGCCCCCGCCGACATCCGCAAGGAAGGGCCATCCTACGATCTGCCCATCGCGGTGGGGATCCTCGCCAGCAGCGGGCAGATCGACATCATGCTCGGCGAGACGGTCCTCATAGGAGAGCTGTCGCTGGAGGGCAATCTGCGGCACACCGACGGCATCCTCCCCATGGTGGGTGTCGCGCGGGACCGGGGGATGCGAACAGCAGTTGTGCCGCAGACGAACGCGGACGAGGCCTCGCTCGTAGACGGCGTGGACGTACTTGGCGCGCGTACGCTCCGCGAACTCGTAGAGCACATCAGGGGCGACGCGCCAATACTGACGCACACTCCCACCGTGGAACTCTCCCACATCGCGCCTCAGGACTACGCCATCGACATGGCGGACATACGAGGACAGGACCAGGCGAAGCGCGCCATCGAGATCGCCGCCGCCGGCGGGCACAACCTCCTGATGACCGGACCACCCGGCAGTGGCAAGACGCTTCTCGCCCGAGCGATGGCTTCCATACTGCCACCGCTCACCTCGACCGAGGCGCTCGAGACGACCAAGGTCTACAGCATCGCGGGGATGCTGCGTGACGACACGCCACTCGTGTCGACGCGCCCGTTCCGTGCGCCGCACCACACCATCTCGCACGCAGGGCTGGTGGGCGGAGGCAGGATCCCCAAGCCGGGGGAGGTGTCGCTGAGCCATCGCGGCGTGCTGTTCCTCGACGAACTACCGGAGTTCGGGCACAGCGTCCTGGAGGTGCTGCGGCAGCCGATAGAGGACAAGGTCGTCACCATCAGCCGGGCGAACGGTTCCGTGACGTATCCGGCGAGTTTCATGCTGGTGGGGGCCATGAACCCGTGCTTCTGCGGGAACTACGGCGACCCGCGGAAGGCATGCACCTGCTCGTCACAACTGCTCAGCCGCTACCAGAAGCGCATATCAGGCCCGTTGCTCGACAGGATGGATATCTTCATCGATGTTCCCCGAGTGGAGTACGAGAAGCTTACGGGAGACGTGACCGGCGAGCCGTCCGCACGAATCCGGGAGCGCGTCTGTCACGCGCGCCAGGTGCAGCAGGGACGGTTCCGTGAGTCGTGCGTCCAGTGCAACGCAGATATGGGGCCGTCCGACGTGTGGAAGTACTGCCGTATGGACGACGAGGCCGAAGGGCTGGCCCGAGCCGTGATGGAACGCATGCACTTCTCCGCACGGGCGTTCCACCGCACGCTCAAACTCGCGCGCACCATCGCGGACCTCACTGGCGAGGACGTCATCGGCATGCCGCACCTCGCGGAGGCGGTGCAGTACCGCCAGCGCGGGGCCGAATAGGAACGTACGTCAGACGCGGCGCAACGCTAAACTGTGCGGCATCCCGTCACGGTGCTGCCAGGAGGAAGCGTGAGGATAGCCGTCTGCGTCAAGTGGGTGCCTGCGATATCCCGCATACGCCTCGACCCGGAGACGAAACGGCTCGTCCGGGATGGCGTGCCGAGCGAACTGAACGCCTATGACGTGCTCGCCGTGAACCGCGCGGTGGAGTTGAAGCAGGCGCTGGGCGGCAGCGTCGCGGTCTACACGATGGGGCCACCCGATGCGCGGCGAGGCCTCGTGCGATGCCTGGCGATGGGGGCTGACGACGCCTTCCATCTGAACGACTTCGCGTTCGCAGGCGCCGACACGCTCGCAACCTCCCGGGCGCTGGCGCTCGCACTCTCCCGCGAGGAGTACGACCTCGTCCTGTTCGGCAACAACAGCGTCGACGCGGAGACCGGACAGGTCGGGCCGGAGGTCGCGGAGATGCTCGGCATCCCGCAGATCACAGCGGTCAGCCACCTGGAGGTTGCGGCGGACGGCACGGTCCGCGCGGAGCGCGCGCTGGAGAACGGCACGGAGGTTATAGAAGGAGCGTTGCCTCTACTCGTGTCGGTCACGGAGGGGGTCGCACACGATGCGCAAGCCCCTCGCGATGCAGTACGCGCCGCAGAAGAGCGCGAGATAGCAGAGCTGACCGCAGCGATGCTGGCCGACGACCTTTCGCAGTTCGGGGCAGCAGGCTCGCCTACGTGGGTCGCGGAGGTGCGGCAGATCGAACCGTCGCGCGAGGGCAGACTGATCCAGGAAGGCAGCGCGGCAGAGATGGCGCGTGAGGCGGTCGCAGCGCTCGTTGAACGAGGCGCGCTCGACGCGGATGCCGATGCAGCGGACGCCTCGGACACGGCAGCCGACACTCCCCGCCCCGGCGGCGGGCCGGAGCTGTGGGTGGTCGCAGAAGCCGACGAGAGCGGGCTGCGCCCCGTTACGTTCGAGATGCTGGCAGCCGCACAGCCTGTCGCGGATGCTCTGAGCGGCCTTGTCGCCGCGTTCGTCATCGGTGGAGAGGATGCCACGGGACACGCGACTGCCCTGGCACAATCAGGCGCCGACGTAGTGATGGCGGCATGCGGCAGCGAGCTGACGGCCTACTCCACGGCTGCATATACAGCGGTGCTGGCGGGGGCCATCGCTGAGCGGCAGCCGTTCGCCGTGCTGCTGCCTTCGACACCGAATGGTCGCGACCTGGCGGCACGAGTCTCCGCCCGGCTGAACCTCGGCCTGACCGGCGACTGCATCGGGTTGGACGTGGACAACTCGGGGCTGGCGCAGCTCAAACCGGCGTTCGGCGGCAACATCGTCGCGCCCATCTACTCGCGCACACTCCCCAACATGGCGACGGTGCGGCCTGGCGTGTTCAGCGCCCTGCAGCCCAACCCGACCAGAAGCGCCCCCGTGGAGACCATAGAGGCAGTCACTCTACCGAGCGACGGGCTGATGCGAGTGGAGTTTCACGCTGCGCCGGGCGACGACGCGGCCGCACTGGACAAGGCGCGCGCGGTCGTTTGCATCGGCATGGGCGTCGGCGGGCCGGAGCACATCTCTGAACTGGAGGAACTGCGGGCGCTGCTGGGCGCAGACCTCATCTGCACGCGGGACGTGGTGGAAGCGGGGTGGATGCCGCGGCAGCGCCAGGTGGGACTGACGGGGCGCTCCATCGCACCGCGCCTCTATCTCGGTATCGGGGTGCGGGGTGATTTCAACCACGCAGTGGGAATCCAACGCGCGGGAACGGTGCTTGCGGTCAACAACGACCGCCGCGCCGCGTTCTTCCGTGGCCAGTCGGACATAGGCGTGATGGCAGACTGGCAGGAGTTCGTGCCCGCGCTCGTTGAGGAGTTGCGACGCCATCGCAACAGCGGCTGATGAAGAGCCGTCTGCTCGCATCCGCTCTCCTCGCCGCCGTCGTGCTGGGTCTCATCGCGACGCTGGATGCTGTGCTGGAAGAGCCGCAAGTAGAGCGGCTCCCCATCGTGCCGTCCGAGGAGTCGCCGCTCATCTCTGCCGAACTACTGCGTGAATTCGCCGGGTTCGCATACGCGGACCTCTCCGAGGAGGACTGGGAAGGGCTTGCTCTCTCGCTGCTTCCCGGTAGCGAGGCAACGTGCCCGCTGGAGTCACTCAGCGTTCATGCGGAAGCTGCGCAGCGTGAAGCAGGGGAGGCGATAGAGGCTGCGATAGCTCGCCAAGACGCGGGACGCGCACAGTTCGTCCGTCTGCCTGCCGTCGAGTGGCATATCGCCAGCATGGACGTGGAGGGCGGAGACGCCACGGTGCACCGCCGGGCGCAGGCCCTGGGACGCGACTCCGTCCCGCCGCTGGTGCGCGAGGACCGCTGGGTGGTGGAGGACGGCGCTTGGTGGCTGGAGCCCGAAAGCGTCGCGCCCGGTTGCGGCAGCGAGGTCCGTGAAGAGAGCGCACCCCTCTCCGGCTATGCCGTCGAAAGCGGTGGTTCCTTCGAACGTCCCCTGGCGATGGGAACGCCAGCCAGTGCAGTCTCGCCGGAAGGACGCGCAATCACCGTTACTCTCACCAGAGCGGAGCGAGGCGTCAGCCCTGCACCCCCACAACAGGGCTACGAGCACGCCTATGCAGAAGTGCGCGTTGAGTCTGCGGACGGCTCCCAGCTCGGCCTTCCCCCCGGGTTCCACGCCGCATCGTTCGACGGCTGGTTCCTGCATGAGTCCGGCCCGGTGAGCACCGAGGTCTGCCCCGGCACGGAGCACACCGGCGTCACGTGCCATCTCATCACGGGCCGCTTCCTCGTCGCGGAGGGCGATCCTTCGCCACGGCTCGCGTGGACCCTCGCGCGACCCGGCGAGCGCATCGAGGCTCTGGCATGGTGGCGCCTACCCACGGTAGAACGTGGGGGTGAACCACTGGTGCGCGACCTCACACCCGAGGAGACGGCTCGCGTCCTGGGCGAGGCGTCTATCTCACCTGGCGCATGGCGCACAGATTTCTCACGCGTGACGGCTGACCTGAGTGACGCGGTCGTGGTCGCGGGCGGGCGCGGAGCCATCCCCGTCGTCACCGAACCACGCTACGAGACGACCGAGCAGGCCGACGCCTGGATCAGTGACAACGAACCTGTGCTGGCGGCATTCGCAGGAGGCGAGGCGCGGGCGTATCCGATACGCCTCCTGCTCCTGAACGAGGCAGTGAACGACTGGCTCGGCGGCTTGCCGCTGCTGGTCACGTACTGTCCACGCTGCAACAGCGCCGCGGTGTTCGAGCGCAACGCAGGGACGCTCACGCCGGAGTTCGGCGCCGCCAGTGCGCTCCGCTTCGAGAACCGGGTGCTCTTCGACGAGACTACCGAGTCGTGGTGGCAACAGGCGACCGGCAAGGCCATCGCGGGTGAGTTCGCGGGGCTCCAACTGCGGCCGGCCGAAGGCGCCCTCATCTCCTGGAGCGATTTCAAGCGCGCCTACGCGGACGGGACCGTCCTCTCCCGGTCATCGGGGTTCGACCTCGATTACGAGTTCAACCCGTACTTCAACGTCGACTTCACTCAGCCATCGCCATCAGCAGGCGAGATCGACCAGAGGCTGCCGCTCCGAGCACGGGTGCTCGGACTGGTGAATGACGACGATGCGCTCGCGGTGCCGTTCTCGGAGCTCTTCTTCTCCGGCGTAGTCAACGTACAACTCGACGGCGCATCCGTTGCCGTGTTCTGGCAACGGGGCACCTCGTCCCCGCTCAGCAGCGCGGACATCGCACAGGGCCGGGATGTCGGGGCAGCCGTAGCGTTCGACGCCCGGAGCGGGAACCGGACGCTCACGTTCCGAGGGGAGAGGGGCGCCTTCGTCGATGAACAGACAGGCTCGACCTGGAGCATCACCGGGGAGGCGCTGAGCGGGCCACTCGCAGGCAGCCGCCTCGACGTCTTCCCGCACGTCAACAGCTTCTGGTCGTGCTGGTCGGCGTTCCGGCCGGCGACCGCGGTATACGCGGCTAGCTGACGCTCCAGCCCGCGTCCACCAGCAGGTGATGGCCGTTGACAGCGCCTGCTTCCCTGCTCGCCAGGAACACCACCGCGCCGGCGATCTCCTCCGGCTGCAGCCGCCTGCCGATGGGCGAATGACGCAGGAAGTCGGCATCGTTGCGGGCGGAGTCGGGGTTTCGAGTCATGGGCGTGTCGGTGGGGCCGGGGCCGACGGCGTTGACGGTGATGCCCTGCATCGCCCATTCCGTGGCGAGCGACTTCGTGAGTGCAACCACGCCTCCCTTGGCCGAGACGTACACGGCACGGTTCGGGCCTGATGTGACGACCAGCTGTGACGCGACGTTGACGATGCGGCCGTAGCCCGCGTTCAGCATGTGTCGCGCTGCGGCCTGCGCCGAGAAGAACACGCCCTTCAGGTTCACGCCGTGCACTGCGTCCCAGTGCTCCTCCGACACGTCAAGAGCGCTCAAGCGGGAGCTGACGCCGGAGTTGTTCACGAGGATATGCAGCCCACCGAGGTCGTCGGCGATTGAGTCGAAGACCGGGGCTATGTCGGCAGTGACGGTTACGTCGAGGTCGTAGCCACGCGCCTTCCCGCCTGTGGCCTCGATCTCCCGCACGAAGGCGTCGACGTCCGGGCGCTTGGCAGGGAGGTTCGTGACCGCAACGGTGGCGCCTGCCTGCGCGAGCGCGGTGCTGACGGCCCCGCCGATGCCCTGGCTGCCGCCGGTAACGACGGCGACCATGCCGTCCAGTCTGAAGGGCCCCTCTGTCATGGTGGGGATTATAGGCGCTGCGGGCGCCCCGTCCTACAGGTAGGTGAACCCGGCCGGAAGCGAGGCGTGACCGCCGCCGTAGTCGCTCTCCTTGGGGACCGGGTTGCGGAGTTCGTCGCGGGTCAGGTAGTTGTAGGAGATAACGCCTATGGTGGTTGCGGCCACTATGGCGGCCAGCAGACCGAGGATGATGAGCGAAAGATAGACGAGGCGAGCGTTGCGAGGCGCGGCGCTTGCTACGGACATGGGTGATCGGGCCTCCGGCGGAGCATCGGTATCGTATCGAACCGTCTTCGTAACGCTACTATAGGCGGCGGCGCGCCGCAAGGCGTTGAGGCCCGCTTCTCGCCCGAGGGTTGGCCGGAAGAGCGAGCCTTAGCGACTGCACGCGGCGCGGCAGGAAGGGTATCGTTAAGCAAGCAGATTCTCCTCCGAGTGAAACGTGCCTCTCGATCCGCTGACAACAGATCTCCACCTGCAACGATTGATCGCCGGCGGCGTGTTCGTCGCCTCCATGGTCATCGCATTTGCTTTTCTCTTCATCACGCGGTTCATCACCCGCAAGTACCTTACCGGGGTCAGCGGAGCCGGGGTCAGCGGAGCCGGGGTCAGCGGAACCGACGTCAGCGGAACCGGCGTCAGCGAACGCACCTACCGCTTGGCGCATTCCATCATGCGCGCCACCTCCAGACCCGGGGCGCTCTTCCTGCTGATCCTGGGTGCAACGATCTCCCTGCTCCTCTCGCCGGACGCGGAAACCTGGCAAGACCAGATCACAACTATCGGCGGAGCCGCCCTCGTCATCGTGGGCGCGTTCGGCGTGTCCAACATCTTCCTGGCCATTGCGAACTGGTACAGCCTTACGATCGCGCTATCCACCAAGACCAACCTGGACGACCGGATACTCCCGGTAGCGAGACGCGTGATCCCGCTGTCCGTCTACGCCATCGGCGGGCTCATCGTCCTGGACATGCTGGGCATCAGCATCAGCCCGCTGCTGGGCGGTCTCGGCATCTCGGCTCTGGCGGTCGCGCTGGCATTGCAACCGACGCTCAGCAATTTCTTCGCGGGAACGAACATCCTCTCGGAAGGTGTGTTCACGGAGGGGGACTACATCGAACTGCAGGGCGGCCCTGCGGGGTATGTACAGTCGGTGGGACTGCGGAGTACGAAGATACGCACCTGGCTGAATAACGACGTCATCATCCCCAACTCCGTCGTGTCCAGCTCGATCATGGTGAACTACAGCCGCCCCGACCCGCGGATGAACGTCCTCGTCACGTGCGGCGTGAGCTACGACAGCGACCTGCAGCGTGTCAACGAAATTTCGCTGGAGGTGGCGCACGAAACTATCGCCGCGAACCCCGAGGCTGAGAAGGAGGAGCCGTGGTTCGGCTTCGAGCGGTTCGGCGACTCCAACATCGACTTCTGGGTATTCCTGCAGGCGAAGGACCGGGTCGGTTCGTTCATCGTGACGAACGACCTCATCAAACGGCTGCACGCGCGCTTCAAGCAGGAGGGCATCGAGATTAACTACCCGGTGCGGAAGGTGGTGTTCGACTCCTCTGCCCCACCTGATGCGGCTCAGGGGCCGGCGAGTTCGTGAGCGGCCTTCCGGACCTGCTCGCGCATCGGGATGAAGCGCTCGCGCTGCTGGCGCACCGCCCCGGTTGCATCTTCACGGACATAGACGGAACGCTCTCTCCCATCATCGCCGACCCTCTCGCTGCCTCTGTGCCCGATGCAACGCGCTCAGCCCTAGCAGCGCTTGCGAAGCGAACAACAGTAGTCGCGCTGACCGGGCGGAGCGTCGCAGACGCTCGGCGGGTGCTGCGCCTCGACACGGTTATCTACTCCGGGAACCACGGCGCCGAATGGTGGGAGGAAGGAGCGGTGAGCATCGAACCTGCGGCGGAGCCGTACCTGGAACGGGTGCAGGAGGTCGCGAAAGCAGTGGAACGAGGCATCACGACGCCCGGCACGCTCCTGGAGCACAAAGGCGCGAGCCTCTCCGTGCACTACCGGAATACGGCTGAGCCTGATGCGGCACGGTCGGGCATCCTCGACTTCCTCTATGCACACGCCCAGGGGATGAGCATCCGGGAAGGGAAGATGGTTGTGGAGGTGCGCCCACCGGTCGAGCTTTCCAAGGGCGAAGCGGTGCGTTCGTTCACACGACGCAGAGGGCTGGCGTCGGCGCTCGTGCTGGGGGACGACCGCACGGATGCGGAGGCGTTCGCGGTCGTCCGAGAGATGCGCGACGCCGGGGCCATTCACGGACTGTCTGCAGCGGTCGCAACAGCAGACGCGCCGACAGAGCTGCTGGCATCGGCGGACTACGCGCTGGCGGATACGGCGGCTGTAGGACGGCTCCTCACCTGGCTTTCGGGGGAGTTGTAGCGAACGCCGAAGTGCGACAGGTAAGATGCCAAAGCCGATGTCTATGAGATACCTCCCCTTGCTACTCATCCTCGCGATTCTGGCCGCGTGCTCGCAGGGCAACGAGCCCGATATCGACGCGACGGCAACCGCAGCCATCGCTGCATCTCAAGCAACCGCTGAAGCAGCGCAGGAACGCGAAGACATCGTGGCGACGATAACCGCGGCTGCTCCGACCCCGCGCCCGTCACCCACTCCGACCGGGACGCCCACTCCGAAGCCTCCCCCCCCGGGCCCCCCGGGCGCCCCAGGCACCCCCCCCCCCGCCCCCCCC
>VXQP01000081.1:0-71913 GCA_009838965.1 Chloroflexota bacterium
GAGCCGCAGCAGACGCTGTTCTCCTGGGCCGAGTTCATGGCCGATGGGCCGGTGAGGCCGATGGGCCGCAGCCGCAAGCCTCAGCCCGCGAGCCTCTCGATGTTCGAGTGGGCGCTCGGCATGGAGCGGGAGCGCGAAGCCGAACTCGTGACAGCGTCACGGTGACGGTGTTGGCTGAGGGGATGCCGCCGGTGACAACCGGCGGCACCCCCGGCATGTGCGGGGTTCCTTTTTGCATTTAAGGCCATCGCGATAGGGGCGTTGGCGCGACGCAACGAACGGGCTGTCTGCCGAGCCGATGCCCGGGGACGTGGTCGTTGGGTGATGCGCTGCAAGACGAAGGGAAGCCCTGCCGGGCCTGCCCTTAGGCAATCATCGCACACTTCCCAGAGTGGCCAGCTTGTGGGAAGTTGAGAAAGGAGCGCTGTTCCGCCTCGCCAACCGCCACCTAGGCCGCAGCGGCCTCCTAGGCGACAGGTGTATCATATCTGCCCGAGACTCACACTTGAGAGTGTCAGCAAATGACCGAACCATGAACGCACAAGAGGAGTTGCCCGGGATCGGAGCTGATGTGGAACCTGTCCGCTATGTGACAGAGGGTGCCTATGCTCGGGAAGACTTGCCCTTACGACAAGGTCCCCTGAAGTTCGCGCTTATGAATTCGGACAGGCTCAGCTCTGAGTCGTGGGTCATTAAGGTCACAAATCAGGGCGATGTCTACATCATCTGCCGAGAAGAAGACCTGGATATCAAGGTGAGTTTGCACCAATCCGGAGAACAAAAGATTGCCTATCGAGCGACTTGGCGGGGTGACAGGATAGACTACGTCCGGTGGTGGAAAGAGCACCCACACTATAGGGATAATCGCGCACGGCCCAGTTTCACCTTGATATTTCCTGATTTCGGGCTGTCTCTTGATGAAGCATGGCGGAGAGACTATCCCAATACGTGGTCGGCTCGCCACTTGCTCGTGCAGGCTCCTCACCAACCGCTCGCAACGCTCGTTGCATTCGTAATAGTAGATGCGGACGTTGACATGACGGAACATGTCGGTTATGCGCTGCTAGCAGAAATACCAACACGTCCCGGCAAGAAGCTCTGTGTGATTGTCGGGCACACATCAGAGCACAGAGTATCTCGCATGCTGCACGACGGGTTGGAAAGAACGATGCGGGAGAGCAGTTCTGAGGACTTTAGCGCATCGCTTGACGAACCCTTCCGCGCGTTTGGGCTGAGGTTCCCAGAGGAAGGAGGGCCTTGGTTGTTGTGCTTACCTGTGCAATTGCAGATGAGCGATACATTGGAGATGAATGCGGAAATGTCGATGTAACGAATCGGCACTACCAAGCCGGGTGTAGCACTTGGAAGGAAGAAGGCTAGGGCATCACGCCCCGTTGAGAGCCAGTCAACTCCCGTGAAATGGGCTGTATGCGCCTTGTCCCTCGTTCCGATTAGCTGCCTGTGTGCTGTCCCAACTACGGCGACTTGCTGTGGCTTGTCACGGAAGCCCGTCGACTGGCGGAGCTCCACCGAGGATCCCGCGGCAGTGGTGCGCCATCGCCACGCGTGCAATACCCAGCTACTCTCTACGAGAGGCAGTCATACCTTCAAACCCTCTGTGTGCTTCGCCAAGATGCCCTTGATATCCCCAGGCTTGTAGGAGACGTCTGAGGACCACTGCCCAAAGCTACCCTGCTGATTGACGGCCTGAACCCATTGCTCCAAAGCACGGCGCTTAGCGTGGCTCTGTTCGTTCGGTTGCCCTTTGGTCTCCAGTACCAACAGATTGCCCGACTTTAGGCGGACAATGAAGTCGGGACGATACTTGCGCACCACGCCCCGATAGACGTAGAGCACCTCGAAGCCCAAGTGGTCGTTCTTGACCCAGGCATCGACCAAGGAACTATGGTCCAGTTCAAAGGCATCCGAAGCCTCCCACGTGCTGTCGAACACACACATGTTGATATGGCTGCGGTCCGTGAAGCGGCATGGCTTGCCTGTGTACCAAGTCGCCATGTTCCCAGTCGAACGAATAGGATGGCTACGGTCGAACACCGGCTCTAGCCTTTCTGTATTCTCGACGCGAACAGCATCCGCAACGTGCTGCACTACCCTGGTCATATTGAGCGTCAGGATGAGCCGTCGGCTAATGTCGTCCTGGTAGAACAGCGGGGGCGTGATGGACAGTCTGTCCGACCGAAGGAACTGTTCGACCAACCTCACCAGCTGAGCGATGAGCGACTCACGGCTCCCCGGCCAAGATGGCTTCATTAGATCAAATACATCCCGCGCCGCCTCGAAGATGACCTTTTGCGTCCGATACTCGTGCGCTAACGGTTCGAGGTCGATGCGGGTCAGCTTGGACACGTCGGGCTTGCCGTCCACTACCCGGGCGAGCTCGGCGACCTGCGCCGTCTCGCCTGCGTCCAGTTCCAAGCGTTCCATACGCTCCCAATCAAGAGAGAGTCGGTGCCGATAGACATACTCGATGCGGACTATGTTGGGCCACCTGATCTCAAACTGGGCCTTTCCCACCACTGGCTGGATTGCCGTTTTGGGTGGAGGAGGCTCTGGGGGCCCACTCTTACCTCCTTCGTGGGGCAGGAAGGTGAACGGCACGCCGAAGATGTTGACGTAGTCGGGTTTGAACATCCCCGTCTCAGGGTCTACCTCGTAGGAAGTGCGTCGAAGGCCGCGCCCGACCACCTGCTCGCACAACAACTGGCTGGTAAACGCCCTCAACCCCATGATGTGCGTCACCGTCTTGGCGTCCCATCCTTCGGAGAGCATCCTCACGGAGATGACGTTCTGCACCTGCTCGCCGGGCAAGCCCGGACGCCCCACGGTATCGACCATCCTCCTGAGATGTTCGGCCCTCTGATCCGCGGTGAGCTTCAGGGTGGGCGTTCCGCTGCCAGCTTCGTCATCGCCGTCCAGCGAGACCTCGGCGATTCGTTCCTCAGACTCCTCCGCTCGCTTCAGGACGACGGAGTCAATGTGCAGCGTACGGGCCGGGTCGCAGAGCTCGTCTATGTGAATGCTCTTGCGGTCAAAGGCATGCTTGACCCGGGCCGCAGTCTCGGTCCGATTGGCCACCGTAATCATCACCGGTGGCGTCTCGGCCTTCCCCCACTCCCTAGCGGTCTCTCGCCAGTCATAGCCCAGCAGGTGGTATGCCTGAATCACTAGGTCCGGAAGCGGCTCGTGAGGCTGGGCAGGACGGTTGAGGTCGCTCTTCACATCTGGGTCGTTGTAGATGTGATACAGGCGAGATCTGTAGGTCTTGGCATCGACCGGCGTGTCGTCACGGACCACTACCCTCGGCGTCTTGACCAGCCCAGACTCGATGGCGTCGTTCAATCCGAAGTCGCTCACGATCCAGCTGAACAACGCCTCCTCCGAGCTTCTCTCGCCTGAAGGTGGGAACGGAGTGGCCGAAAAGTCATAGCAAGTGAGGATGCCTCTTGCCCGGTGAATTCGGTCCAAGCCGCCTACCCACTTGGTAGCCTCCTCGAACTCGTCCCTATTCACACCCTGAACTTTGGCTCCCACAGGGACTCGCCACGCGTGGTGCGCCTCGTCGTTGATGACGAGGAGGTTGCGTGCCCTGGCCACTCCGCCGAGGACGTCGCGCACATAGGCCTCGTCGCTCTTGGCCCCGCGCTTGTCCACGCTCCGCTTCTTGCCGACCTGCTCGTCGCTCTCCCAGTTGAGGGCGTGCCAGTTGCGGACGAGCACTCTCCCCTGGCGAAGCTTGTCCAGTAGAGGCGAAGGAACCACACGAAACGCTTCGTAGTAGTTGTCCTCGTGTGAAGGCTGTAGTACCGCCAGCCGGTTCTTGATGGTCAGGCCTGGAGCAACCACGAGCACGTTCTTGGCGAACCGGGTGTCCTGGGGATAGAAGACCTTGTTCAGGATGTGCCAGGCGATGACCATGGCCATGACGACGGTCTTACCCGTCCCGGTGGCCATCTTGGCACACAGGCGCCTGAACTCTCCACCGTCACCAGGAATGTCGACGCCCACCCTCTCGCTGTCCGGAGCTTCAGTGAGCCAGATGAGCGTCTCCGCAGCCTCGAGTTGGCAGAAGAAGAATCGCCGGGACTCGAACTCCTCTGGATCCCCCCAGTACTCCAGCAGACGCTTGGTGATGGCAGTGACGCCAGGATAGCCTGCTTCGCGCCACGCCTTGACGCGTGGCCGAACCTGATTGACCAGAGGAATCTCGTGGAAGACACCAGGGTCGTCAAAGGTCTGGGAGTCCCCCGACGCGACCAGATAGCCCGCCTGCCGACGGCCACGCTCACGGGAGAACATTCGCGTTTCCCGGTTGTAGCGCCAGTGCTCCCCCGGTTCCTCGTAGGGCTTGTTGATGATGAGTTGGTCTATCGTTGCCTGTTCCATCTCAAACCCCTACCTGCCCTGCTTCATCAGAACGGTGAATCCTTCCTGCTCGAAGTGGCGGTCGCTGGTCAGGATCTCCGTGATTCCCTCAGCCTCCATAACGTTCATGGAGACGCAGTCCTGCAGGCTGTAGCCCTTGTCCACCCGCTCCTCATACCGACCGAGGCCGTCGAGGAAAGACCGGTGTGTCTGAGCAACAACCCTGATTGCGCCGGCCTGCAGGATCTCCCTGACTGTCCCCGCGGCAGCTACTCTTAGTCCGGGACCGGCTCTCGACATCGCGGTCAGGAACTCGGTGAGTACCTCGTCGGTGGTCACCAAAGACACTGCACCTAGGCTGTTCCGGGCGGCGACTGCCGCGTCTCGCCACTGGTCATCAGGCCTGGCTCGAGCGATGAGGTACGCGGTGTCTACGAATACCGTGGTCATCTAGGATCGGCACCGGCGGTGTAGTGATCCAGATTGTCGATCAAGTCGTCCGGCAGCCGCTCCCATTCCTCCCGAGGGATTTCCTTGAAGCGTCCGGCGACGATCTCTTCCAACGTTCTCTCGGGCTTCGTCACAGGGGTTTCGGTCTCTAAAGCCATCACCTTCAGGCTCTCAATGCCCCGGTCGTCGACAATCTTGACTGCAACCCGCCGGTTCTCCCCTGCGTCGAAGGGCAGGGACACCGTGCCTCGATATGCCTCTATCAACTCCTCGTCTATCTCCGCCCTAAGATTACGCGCCAGGCGCGCCCAACCGTCACTGTCTCCCGCCATGGGGAAGAACACCTGACGCGGGAACAGGCTCCGGCCATCGTAGTCCGTGTCAAGCATCCACATGGCTATCTGGTACTGGCCCCCCGACTCGACGTTGCCGGTCTTGGTGTTGTAGTAATCGAATCCTTGGACAGTAACGCGGTACTTGCCCTCACCTTCGCTGTCGCCCATCGCTTCGACGCGCACGTCCGGCTGCCCAATGAGCCAGAAACTTTCGTTGCTCGCCCGCTTCTTCTTCAGATCCTCGGTCAGGAGATCGGCGTTCATCTGCGCCTTCAAGAGGGTGAGGCCCGGCCAGTTGGTCTCGTCGATGTCCTTGGCCGCTTCGGGGTCGAACTGGAATGCTGCAAAGACGATTACCTTCGGCGTAGGCCTCAGCGTCTCTGCCTCCTGGAGCGCTTGGTTCACCTGTCGCTGCTCCAACGGCGCGTGGTCCGGCCCGAAGGACACGACGATGCGCTGTGAGGCGCTCGCTGCCCCGTCCCGGAAGACCCAAGCGCCGTCGTTGTTCGGCAGTGACTCCCCATCAGCGTGCAGATAGCGATAGTCCGGCAGCGGCTCTAGGCGGGCGAACCGGATGAACTGTCCCGCCTTGCCCCGAATACCGGTCCTCAGCAGTTCGTCGCGCCAGTCCGCTTGGCGCAACGTTTCACCGGAACGGGCCACCGTATCATCGGCGGGGAGGGGCTCTGCGTCATCGATGTCGTCGATGGGCCTCACCGCCGGAGCGGGCACCGCCTCCACGCTGAAAGGACCGGTTACCCGTCTCTTGCCATTGTCCACCAGTGGTTGGTCGTACAATGTCTCTTGAGGGGCGTGGTGTTTGATGGCAGCGTCTATCTCTGCCGAGGTCATCCCCTCTTCGATATCCGGGTTGTTAACAATGGAACTGAGGGAAATGTGGGGTACCACCTTGTATTTGAAGCCGCTACCCACCCCTTCATCGGGATGGGCCAGCTCGTAGTAGTTGAAGAGAGCAGTCATCAGCCGCTGCTTGGCCAGAGAGATGGCGACGCGGGAGGTGTCGCACGTAATCCAGCGGCGCCCCCACTGCTCAGCGGCGTAGGCAGTCGTGCCGGAGCCGCAGGTGGGGTCGAACACAAGGTCACCAGGGTCTGTAGTCATCAAGAGGCAGCGGGCTACAACCCCTTCATTTGTTTCGACAACATATTCTTTCCCTTGTGCAGGAGCAGTATCATGCCACGGATGAGTGAGTTTGCGATAGGGAAAGTCATCGTGATAGTTTACATACCTTGGGAAATCTCCTTCTACGTACAACCTGTTTATGCGAGCGAGAACCCCCATTTTCTCTTTACTGGTAATCCAGCATTGTCCTGGAGTAGGGAGATACTCCTTGCCGTGGAATTCAAAAGCATAGACGTTAGACTCAGAGAAAGATGGAGCCCACTGTGATACTGTTCCGAAAATCTTGCAATCAGCGGGAATCCGACTGAAGTTCTTCCTTTCGTCAGGAGTTAGTCTTCTGAACTCGCCCGACCCTTGCAGGACTCCAGTCCACCGACCCCTAGGATCGGGTTCAGTCCCGATGTACAACTGGTTGTACTTGACCTTGGATTTGTCTTTGGCGTACCAAACCAAGTAATCAGCCATACCTTCTAGTGTCTTACTGCCAAGAGGCATCAGCTTCTTGCGAAAAGACACTTGAGCAATAGAATTCTCGTAGCCGAATACCTCGTCCATGAGACTTCTAATGATGTGGACGTTCTCATCTCCAATCTGGACGAAGCACGAACCGCTCTCCGTCAGCAACTCCCGCGCCAGCAGCAGGCGGTCGCGCAGGTAGGACAGGTAGGAGTGAATACCCAACTCCCACGTATCGCGGAATGCCTTGATGGTCTCCGGCTCCTGCGTCAGGTCCTCATCTTTGCCGTTCCGCACGTCGCGCTTGTTGACGAAGGGTTGGAAGTTGGAGCCGTATCGGATGCCGTAGGGCGGGTCTATGTAGACCATCTGCACCTTGCCCGCCATGCCCTCCTTCTCCAGCAAGCTGTTCATCACCAGCAGGCTGTCGCCAGCCACGAGGCGGTTGGTCCAGTTGTGGCGGTGCCGGTAGAACTCGATGGCGCTGCGGACAGGTGGGTTCTCCTCCGGCAATTCGAACAGGCTGCCCTGCACGGGAGTGCCGTCGTCGTTGCGCTTGCGCGTTGCCTCGATGATGGTGCGGGGGTCGACCCGCTCGTGGACGTGGAGCGACACCGTGGGCACTTCGAAAGAGGTATGCTCCGCCTTTCCCGCCCACTGGAGTTGCGGGTCGAGGTGGTAGTCGTAGGTATACGTCCTCCGTCCGGCGTCCCGGTCCGTCTCGGGTGTTACTAGGCCGACGGGCGGGTTATTCAGCCGATCTTTGTCCCGGTGGTCATAGGACTCTATAGGTCGCTTGGACTGGGGTGGTCTTCTCTTCGGTGGCATGGTGTACTCCCAGAGCACATTCTACCACCACCTGTTCGGGCCTCGAGAGCATCCCCTAGGCATCGACGATGGGCAGCAGCGCACAGGCCGAACAACCCTCATGGGCGTCGCAACACCACCACTACCGTGAGTACGACGATTCCAACAACCACATTACGCGGCGCCTCCACCACACAGCTGTGGCCGGCAGAACGCCTTGCTCTAATCAATGTCCACGGATAGCGGGCCACTAGGGATTCTCCTTCAGCGCCAAGATCACCACCACAGCAAAAGGCGATACTCGTGTATACCGCGGGGATCGCCAACCCGATAATCACCCAGATGCGGCGATTCAGGCGCAATGCCCTTGAGGCCACTACGCGGTCGGGTGTCACCGGGATGTCCTCGCTGCCCAGTATCTTCTGCTCTTGGCGCCCACAGCCGCCGAGCGGGGAGGACAAGCGGACGTGCGGTCGAGTACCATGAGCGAGGATGCCATGATTTCGGCGGCAGCCACTATCCACCGGCTGGCAGTGATCCACCCGGAACGTTAGTGACTTCAACCAGCTTGGCGTTGAGTTGGAGAATCCCTTCGAACTCCAGGAGACCGAAGCATGCAGTCACACGGGCAAGACCCATCGGTAACTGTAATGGACAACCTGATACAGAGTGCCGGACAACCGGATAGCAGGCCGTTCCGGGAGCGCGCTCGCATGATCGGTGCTGTGTATACGATTTCGTATACAGAGGCCATAGTCGCCGTATACGACTACGATAGGGAGCAAGCTGGTGGCCTGCCCAAGAGCACGTTTCTTATGGCAGCAAAGCCCGAAGGAGACGAATCATTTGTATTGCTCAGAATACAGAAGGAGGCCCGGCTTCCATCAGCTGCGGCCAACGACCAGACAAGGCAAGAGACTATCGAGGACTCAGGTAATCAGGGACACTGGTCGGATAGGCTGCCCGATTGGGTAAGAGACAAGATGTCTTTGCATGGATTGGAATGCTCGGTGCTGGGTACTTTCGTAGCTGAATCCAACGGCCGTTACCGATATGCCGAGGATATCGACAACTACTACGCTGTCAATCAGCTGATGGTGTGGAAACCAGATGCTGTATCGCTGGACGTGATAGTGAATCACCAACACCGCACCAACGACATACCGGTCGCCCGCAAGGCTGCCAAAATAGGCCGCACTAGGTTTGCAGCAGCTGAACCGTCTAATGCAACCAAGGCGGACTTCAGGATCAACCCAACGGACATCATGAAGAGGCGGACTGCATACTTTGGCATGTCACGTTCCGGCAAGTCCAATGGCCTCAAGATCGTAGCGGAAAACATCTACCGGATACGAGACGACAATCCAGCTCATCGAGTCGGGCAGATCATATTCGACCTAAGCGGCGAGTATGCTCAGGACAATTATCAAGACGGTAAGGGGCTACACCGGGTACACGAGACGCTGGGCTGACCTAGGCAATCCGAAATAGCCACCTATGGGCTTATCCCCGTTCCATGGGACACTGACCGCAAAGTGATGAAGCTGAACTTCTTTGGAGACCCAGTTCCTCGATCGTGGCAAACACCGCAAGACACTGTTGCCGTTGAGCAAGCACTTGACCAGATGATAGCAGGCAAGGAAATCATTCGGGGTATCATGGCCAATGAGACAGCCCGCTACACGACCGCCTTCCGTGACGCTGATCTTGCAGTTGAGGCGAGTGCAGCCGGAAACAGAAGTGCCCAGACACGATACTATAGAGCCATCCTGGCATACCGGACTGCGCTTGCAGCGGCAGGTCTTCAGACGCCCAGTTGGCAACCCTCCATACAAGGACCTGGACAAAACCCTGTTTTCTCACAGGATCTAGTCACTGCACTTAGACACAACGACAATGCCAGCAGTGATTACCAGACGGATTACATACAGGCAGCCGCAATCATCGAAAACTCGGTCAACAACCAGTTCAACATTAATTGGGATCAGCTCATTGCACTTTTCTCGGCGTTAGCTCGGTTCGTCGATGACCGGAGAAGCCGATTCCCAAGGTTTGAACAGGACTACATCGCACAGAGCTCAACTCAAGAATCGTGGGCTGACCCCAGATTTCGCGCTCTCTTGCGCATTTTCGAATCCCGAAACGGACCTCGATCTTTTCAGACAGCCCAAGAGCAACACGACCCTAGCACCACCAACGATTTTGCTGAAGCTGTTGTAGATGACCTCAGAAGTGGTAAGCTGGTCATCATCGACCAGTCCGCTGGAGACCCAGAGCAGAATTTGGCCGCTGCCGAACGGGTGATGTGGCGTATTTTCCGGTCTCAGCAAGAGAGATTCAGGAGCGTCTTGGTCAATTACGACCCAACCGCGCCTCCCGACGAGGACACGGCAACCGAAGGCCACATCATTATCTACATCGAAGAAGCTCATAACCTGCTGCCCCGTGCCAACTCTCGCGACAACCTGACTACCGTATGGGCCAGGGCAGCAAAGGAAGGGAGTAAGCTCAACATTGGAATGGTACTGGCGACGCAAGCTCCCAGCTCGGTAATGCCGGAAATTCTTAGCGAGACGGACAATTGGGTTCTGTCATATCTCAATTCCGCTTCCGAACGACGTGTAGTGGCCGACTACATGGATTTTGCTGACTTCGTAGAGCAGATTGGCAAAGTGAGCGAACAGGGGTTTGTGCGCATTAGAACCCTCTCACAAGCATACACAGTTCCAGTTCAGTTGGACCGATTCCAGCTCACTGATGCGTCTACTCAGCCCAATCAAAACGCCGACGGGCAACCCTAGAGGCGTGTGGGTCGGTAGGAGAGGCAATGCCATACGCAGATGAGAGGGCTGGGCTAGCAGCCATACAGGCGATAGCCGATAGCGATGAATTCGAGGACTTCCGTGCTCGGCTACAACCTCCTAGGCTGAATGCAGTACTGGATCTTCCACCTTTTGCGCCGAACCCCGCTGGCAGATCGAGGACTCACCTAGTGGCTATAGATGGTTCCCAAGTGTACGACCATTTCCCTGGCAGCCTTCCGGACACCCAAGCCGGAGTAGTGTCGCTCGGCGTAGTGGTAATAAACTTGGGGAAATTGGCGTCCCTCCAGAAGTTACCTCAAAGTCGCTCGGTAGACCCAAGGGAATTAAGGAATACCGAAGATGGCCGAAGTTTGGGAGCACTATTGCCAGGCAGTAACGCTGGAACTGTGGACGGATTGAGCCCTAGGGACTGGTTCCGCCAACGCTTCAACGACATCTTGAACAACATTTCATTAGGTGGAGAAACATTTGCTGAAAGCCTCTACCACATTCTTGGTAGAGACCACGAAATCCGACGATGCCCTAACTCAAAGTGCAGTGCCCGAAATCTGGTGATGCCTTCGCCAGGTAACCAGGGAACTTGCTCACTGTGCAATACAACAATCTTGACGACCGATGCTCTCAGAATCCATGAACAGTTCATAGAGAACCAGTCTGCGGTAGAGTGTCACATCAGAGTAATGCAGACTCTAGAAATGCTGGCTCTAGTTAATAGCTTGCGCCATTTGATGAAATCTGAGATGGGCTTAACGGCGATAACCAACACGGCGTTCGTCATGGACGGCCAACTCGCTGCCTTCGGAACAATCGCGGTCCTAGCTCAGGCTATCCGGAAGGAGCTGCAGGTCATCCAAAAAACCCTAGAGGAACGCCATCCAGACGCTCAGTTGCTTGTCATGTCCGGCGTTAAGAGCGGGCCTTTCGTGAACCACGCTGAAGAGCTAGATAGGGCTCCAGCACCAAACAAGAGAATTCCACTCAACCACTACTGGCTGCCCAACAACCAGTACATAAGAGACCACATCGTTGCTGGCCATTCTGATGATCCTGCGCCATGGGGAGAGGTGACCCATTACGGGCGCCCCGTGATACTCAAGACTGGTAGTGGGCAACGCCTCGTACTAAACATTGCCCAGCCGGAGGTTGAACCGCCGCTCACCGACCGGGGGATACCTCATGTCCTCGGGGACGCAATCGGTACTGCCGAACCCTTGGGGTTAGGTACAGACCAGTTCCTTGCCTTGCGGAGGGCGCACCGTTGGGCTGCAATCCCGCTAAAGACCGGCACAGACCTCATCCATAGCTTGGTAACATGAAGGCCAAGCCACAGGTGGAATCCGTGAGCACAAGCATTTGGCATCGCAATACAGCTGCCGGGCGGTGGTACGGATTCGGTCGCTACTATGCGATGTTCCCCCAGCGTTTTGTCCACGACGCGATCCTTAATCTCACGAGGGCGGAGGAAACCATCCTCGACCCGTTCTGTGGCCGAGGCAACGGACCCTTCGCTGCGACCGTGCTAGGTCGAGGCGCCCTCGGGATAGATGTCAATCCCATTGCGTGGTTGTTCGCGGCAGCCAAACTGCAGCCCGCAGGGACTCCTGAACAGGTCATGGCTAGACTGGCCGAAATCGCTAAGGCGCGTCGTCCTAACGACCGGCGGAGCCGCAGCCGGTTTGAAGCAATGGCTTGGGCTCCTGCGGTAAGAGCACTGTTGAAGGCGGCGCGTCGGGAACTTGATTGGCGAGATTCGACCGTGGATCGAACTCTAATGGCATTCCTTACGTTGCATATGCAGGACAAGCAGGGCTGTGGTTTATCGAATGTTATGTCCCCTACTATCGCCTTTTCACCCACGTACGCTGTGAAATGGTGGACGAAAAAGGGGTTACTTCAACCACCGGATATAGATCCAGTTGCAATGCTGGAAGACAAGATCTATCGTCGCTACGAGCGAGGTATCCCGGCACAGGCTTCCGGAACAGTGTTGCTAGGTGATTCTCGCCAAGAACTCCCCCAGCGGATCCGCGTTGATGCCGCGCTGTTGGTCACATCGCCACCTTACTGTGGTGTCACCGACTACTGGAATGACCATTGGATCAGGCTGTGGATGCTTGGATTTCCATTCCAGAAGAATTGGAAGAGATCGGCACGCTTTAACAACAACAAGGAGTACCAAGAACTGATCACTTCTGTCTTTCAGGAGTCCAAGAAGCACCTGAAGAAGGGAGCCGCGATTCTTATTCGAAGTGACCAGCGCCGAAGCACTGCGGAAATGTGTATGGCGGCCATGAGGGAGGTGTGGCCTCGGAAGAAACTCCTGATCCGAAGCACTACGGCCCCTCATGCGGGAATCTCGAACAACCACGGGCGTGGTGGGCGTAAGGCCAAGGAGATTGACCTATTGATGCCGGGCAGTAGAGCTGTCGCGTGGTGGCAAAGCCAAGGATTCACTCCATCTGCAGCGTAGCTGGTCCTTGAGCGACTCGAACGCGGCCACCGACAGCGTGAATCTGAGGGTGAAAGTTCCTTGGCTTCGTCAAGCGTGTTGGGCCTCGACGCACTTCGGGCAGATGCGGAGCAAGGTCAAAGCCTGCAGGGCGAGGGCGGAGTTCAATGCCCTGTTGTGCGTGGGCGCTAGTGCGAGCCTCCCGCTGACGTGGTACAGAGCAGGGCACTTCGCACCCTACAGCGCTACCTCCCACTGGAAAGTTCGCAACACGGTAGCCTCAGGTTCACCATGGACGGGGCAAAGGAGGCTGGCGCAGATTCCCCGGATTAGTGACACGCGCCCGTTTCGCGGTTGCTCGTCCGGGCGGTACGCTGGTCGCATAACTGTCGTACTGGCATCAGAGTCCGGCCGTGGCGAAAGCGACAGAATGCGACAGTTGTCAGAAACACCCGGTCGCCGTCGCTCTTGGCGGCCTCCGCTCTAGGAGTGGAGAGGCTGTCGCATAAGTGTCGCTTTGTGTCGTATCCGCGGTGTGCGGTGTCGCATTTCCGTCGCGCGATGCTGCGCGGGTGTCGCGCCCTACGTCTCGCGTTCGTTGGTGACGCTGGCGTCGCCGGTGCAGTAGGGGATGAAGTTCTTCATGTGGCAGATCGCGCCGGTCTTGGCGAGTTCGGCCTCGAAGAGGTCGTGTATCTCGCGGGCCTCGTCCTCGTACTCGATCTGCCTGCCGCCGGACTTCATGCTGACGTCCGCGCCGGGGCGGGAGCCCCCGTAGGGCGGGACGAGGCCGTGCTCGCCCTGCCGCAGTGCGAGGTAACGCGCCCGCTTCGTGCCTGCGTTGAAGTGCTGGTGGAACGTCCGCTCGCTGGGGACGACGACCATGGAGCCCTTCTTCCAGTCCACCTTCCGCATGTCGGAGCGGTCGTCCTCGTTCCAGAGGAGGGAGAAGCCAGCGTCGCCGCTGAGGATGATGAGGTGCGCGCCGGGGCCGTGGTGGTGTGCCTTCTTGTAGGTGCCGACGGGGAACTCGGAGATGTGCGCGGTGATGCTGTTCTTGGCCATCTCCAACTGCGCGTTGATGCCGCCCGCGCCGCGCAATGGCATACCGTAGAGCGGCATGTTGTCGGCGTTGGGGATGAAGTTGGACTCCCAGACGCGCCCGTTGTAGAGCTTGCCGCTGCCGTTGTAGGAGTCGTCCGCGTAGCGGTTGGAGAAGACGTACGGCAGGTTGAAGATGAAGTGGTTGTCGCGGTAGAGGCGCATGATGGGCGGCGCGCTGGTGACGGCGATGTAGCGCGCAGGTTCGGCGCCGGAGCCGTTGAAGAGCTGGTACCAGGCGTTCAGCGGGATGGCGAAGACGCTGCCCGCCTTCCACTCGAACGTCTGCTTGCGGCTCTCGTCCACCCAGATGCTCGTCGCGCCCCTGCCGGAGAGGACGTACATCTGCGTCTCGTACATGTGGTGGACGGGCTCCGACTTGCCGCCGGGCGCGATCTCAACGACGTGGGCGTCGTTCGGCAGCAGGCGGTTCGGGATGTTGATGATGGCGCCGCTGCCGCCCTTCGGCTCCCACGGCGAGAGTTCGAGCGCGTTGAGGTTCTCGAAGGCGTATTCGACGATGAGCGGCACGCCCTGTTCGCGAACCCACGCCATGTACGGGTCGTCGACCTCGAAGTCGCCGAGAGGTTCCGCGGGCTCCGCAGCCCGGAGCATCCGACTGTCCTGCGTGCCTGCGCTGGTGGCCATGGCGTTGCTCCTTCTGCTCTGAAAGTGAAAGGGCGGGAGCACCAGCCCCCGCCCTTCGCTGTTTACCCTCACCCGCCGCCGCTGCGCGGCGACCTCTCCTCTCTAGGGAGAGGTGTATTACGCCTGGCGCTCGCTGGTGACGCCGGCGTACCACTCACAGTGGGAGAGGAAAGAATCCATCTTGCACTCCGCGCCGGACTTGGCAAGTTCGTCAAGGAAGAGCGCGTGAATCTCAGGGGCCTGGTCCTCGTACTCCACCTGGATGCCGCCCTCCTTGATGCTGACGTCGGCGGTGGCGCGCTGGTTGGGTGCGTAGAAGCCGCCGTTGCCGCCGCGCAGCGCCATGTAGCGGGCACGCGTCGTGCCGGAGTTGAAGTGCTGGTGGTAGGTGCCGTCGCCGGGAACGATGACGATGGTGCCGATCTGCCAGTCGCACTTCACCATGTCCGAACGGTCTTCCTTCGTCCAAAGGAGGGAGTACCCGGCGTCGCCGCTGAGGAGGAAGAGGTGCGCGCCGGGGCCGTGGCGGTGGGCCTTCTTGTAGGTGCCGACGGGGAACTCGGAGATGTGGTTGCCCATGTCGTTCTGGCCCATCTGCAGCATGGCGTTGATGCCGCCGGCGCCGCGCTCCTTCCAGCCGTAGAGCGCCATGTCCGGCGCGTTGGGGATGAAGTTGGTCTCCCAGATGCGCTTGTTGTAGAGCTTGCCATTGCCGGAGAACCAGGACTCGTCGTCCGAGTAGCGGCTACGGAACATGAAGTCGTTGTTGAACATGAAGTCGGTGTCGCGGAAGAGGCGCATCATGGGCGGAGCGTTGGTCGTCGCCATGTAGCGCACCTTCTCGTCGCCGGAACCGTTGAAGTGCTGGTACCAGGCGTTCAGGGGGATGGTGAAGAGGGAGCCCGTCCTCCACTCGAAGGTCTGCTTGCTGTCCTCGTTCATCCAGACGGTCGTCGCGCCGCGCCCCTGAACGATGTAGAAGTTGATCTCGTACATGTGGTGCTCGGGCTCGGAGCGTCCGCCGGGCTTGATGTCGACCACGTGCAGGTCGTTCGGCATGTGGGCGTTGTCGATGTGGATGACTGCGCCCTCGCCGCCCTTGCGCTCCCACGGGCCGACCTCGACCTCGTGCCAGTTGGGGACGTAGTACGTCTTGTGGACCAGTACCTTCTCCTTCTCCAGCCAGTCCTCGTAGGCGTCGGGGATGCGGAAGTCCTCGAGCTGGCCGGTAGGCGTCTCCGCCACCTTCATGTCGGTGCCTTGCATAACCATCAGGCGTCACCTCACTCCGTAAATGTGGGGCAAGCGTATCGCAATAACGCACCGCGCACAAATAGAAGGGGCAGGCAACTGGCTATTGCCTGCCCCTGCAGTGCGAACGCTGCCGGAAGCCTAGACGGGAACGGGCGCCTCCACCTTGTAGAAGCGGGCGCAGTTGTCCCAGAGGATCTTGCGCTTCTCCTCGTCGGTGAGGTCCAGTTCGAGGAACGCCTTGACCGCGTTCGGGTAGCGCGAGTCGCCGTGGGGGTAGTCGGTCGAGAAGACGATCTGGTCGCTGCCGATGTAGTCGATGGCGTATTTTGCAGGGCCCTCGTCCGGCTCGATGGAGACCCAGCACTGGCGCTTGAAGAGCTCGATGGGGCTCTCGGACAGCTCCGGCATGTAGGCGTCGAGCTCGAGCTCGTGCATCTCCTCGATGCGCCAGAGGAGCCAGGGCAGCCAGGCGCAGTTGGCTTCCAGGAACGCGGCGCGGAGCTTGGGGTGCCGCTCCAGAACGCCGCCGCCGACGAAGCTGCCGAGGCCCATCATCTGCTCGAACGGCTGGGCGTAGACACGGCGCAGCATGAAGTTGTCGAAGTGCTCGCCGGCCTGCTTGGACATGGAGCCGGAGGCTTCGTGGAAGCCGATGGGCACGTCCAACTCCTCCAGCGTGTTCCATAGCGGCTCCATGTACGGGTCGTGCCAGTTCTTGCCGTTGACGACGTTCGAGCGGACGAAGACGGCCTTGAAGCCGAGCTCCTCCACGGCGCGCCGGGTCTCGGCGACGGCGTCGTTGACGTCGTAGACGGAGATCATGCCCGCACCGAACATGCGGTTGGGGTCGACGGAGCAGAAGTCGTACATCCAGTCGTTGTAAGCGCGGGCGATGGCCGCGCCGAGGCCGGGGTCGATGTCGGGCCGGGTGAGGACGCTGAGGCCGCGGCTGGGGAACATGACGGCGACGTCGATGCCCTCGATATCCATCGCCTCGAGCTGGCAGTAGGAGTCCCACCCGCGCGAGGAGTGGTCCCTGTAGAGCACCTGGTTCTTCTCGTAGTTGTGCCCCTTGCGGTTGATGGTGGTTGCACCCGCGCCGGTGCCGTCGGCGATGCGTTCGAGGTCGGGCCAGCTGATGCGGAGGTCGCGCACGTTCTCCGAGGTGATGCCGACCGGCGCGGCGCTCTTGTAACGGTCGTCGATGTAGCGCTGCCAGAGGTCCGGCGGCTCCATGATGTGCATGTCGCTGTCGAAGATGAGGAAGCCATCCTTAGCCATCGCTGTTCCTCCTCTGTGGCCTATTCAGGGCCGCATGTCTCTCGTGTTCCCGTCCCCTAACTCCTGTTGCTGGCGACCACCTCGTCGGCGTGGCTCGCCCAGGTGTCGAGCACGCCCTGGATGTCGCTCTTGACCTCCTCGGTCTCGCCGGCCTGTGCCGTGAAGTAGACGGCTATCCGGCTCACTTCCTGCAGCGACGGCCAGCGCTCCAGCGGCAGTTCGATGCTGTTGTTCTTCCCGGGGTCGCGGATGACGTTCATCGGGTCGCCGCCGTCCTCTACGATCTTCATCTGCTCTGCCAGCTGCTTGCGGAGCAGGATGATGCCGCGGTCGGACTCGCCGAGCTTCTCCTGGACGCGATCGGCGTTCGGGCCCTGGGTGATCCACGCGACGAAGTCCTGGTGGTTCACGAGGTCAGGGATGAGTTTGCCGGACTCGTCGTAGATGGGGACGATGAAGTGCGGGATCTTCTCCTGCTTCGGGAGCGTGGTGCCCGGTGCGGCCTTGTAGAAGAACCAGGTGACGTGGAGCGTCGTGGTGTCGTCGATCGGCGTGCGGTACTGGAAGTTGCACTTCACGCCGTCGCCGACGAACAGGATGTTCGGGAAGAGGGCGGGGTGGCCGACCTTCCAGTCGTGGTCCTCCTTCGAGGTGCCCTCGACGACGCGGCGCTTGATGATGCCGTGCTCGAACTCGGTGAAGCCGATCTCCTTGTGGTTGCGCGGGATGATGGGGCTGAGGTCCGGCTCTCCACCCAGGGCGATGGCCTTCTCGCGCTGCTGCACGACGCCCCAGTAGCCGTGCAGCCACTCGAGGTGGACAGGGTCGTGCGAGTTCTCCTGGCACTGGAGCCAGTTGCAGGGTAGTTCAGCGATGCCGATGTCCGAGTAGCCATTCTCGTAGGTGTACGGCTCCCACATCGGGATGAGCGGCGCGGGGGCAGGCCCCATGTACGCCCAGAGCATCCCCGCCATCTCCTGCACGGGGTAGCCCGCAACCTTCACCTTCTCCTTGAAGCGCCCGTCCGGGTGGACGGTCTCCTCGAAGGGCTGCTCGATGCACTGGCCGGTCTCGTCCATCATCCAGCCGTGGTACATGCAGCGGAGTCCGTGCTCCTCGGGGATGCCGTAGGAGAGGTCGACCCTGCGGTGGGGGCAGAACCGCTCGATGAGGCCGACAGTGCCGGACTTGTCGCGGTAGAGGACGAGGTCTTCGCCTAGCAGGCGCACCGGCTTGGTGGGGCGCTCGTCGAGTTCGGTCGCGGCCGCGAAGGGGTGCCAGTAGCGGCGCATGAGTTCGCCCCCGGGCGTGCCCGGGCCGACCTGCGTTAGGCGTTCGTTGTCCTGTGCGGAAAGCATCCTTCATCCTCCCGATGCAGGCAGATTGGCGGGATTGTAGCACGGGCGGGCGCTTACGCACTCTGCCAGGGGTTAGTCACTTCGATGGGGAGATAGTCGAAATCGGCGACGTTGCGTGTGGCGAGCGAGAGGTCGTTCGCCGCGGCTATCCCGGCGATGAGCGCGTCGGCAATCCTGAGGCGTCGGCCGGATCGATGTGCTTCCGCGCGCAACCCGCCAGCATATTCCGCCGCTTCACCGTCCAGCGACAGAGTGCGCTCGCTGTACTCATCCAAGAACCCAGCCATTGCGGCTGCGATGGAGTTGCGCCGTCTCCCCTGCGGAAGAAGCTGTAACCCATACTCGATCTCATACAGTGCGATGACAGGAACCCAGAGGTCATCCATCGTTTTGAGGAAGGTCACCACGTGCCTGTCCGGTGGGGTCTTGGCTAACTCCGAGATGACGTTGGTATCGAGCAGATAGCCGCTCATCGGTTGGCTTCGTCAGCGAAGGGAATCTCGCGGTCGTCATCATCACGGGAAGGGAGTTCCAGTTCAATGCCACGAGGGAAGTTCTCCACGAGCCACTGGCCGAGGGGTTTGCGCGGGTGTGCCCGCTCCTGCCAGACGCGCTCCGGCACAACGATGAACGCGCGTTGCACACCGATGCGCTGCGGGCCTTCCTCCTCGGCGAGGCGCAGGACCTCGGACAGCCGCGCCTTGGTGTCGGCGACCGTCCACGTGCGGGTGGGGTCGTTACGTTGAGGTGCGGTCCGTGTGGTCACAGTATTCCTCCTCATCATCTCCTGTCAGGACTAGTCTATATCATCCAGACCAGACTAGTCTATACCGCGATACGGAGCCCAATCCCAGTACTACGGACAGCGTGAGAGAGGTGCCGCTAGGCGGGTGCTTCGAACGTGCCGAAGACGTCGCGCAGCGTCGAGCAGATCTCGCCGAGCGTGGCGTAGGACTCGACGCACTCGAGGATGGGCGGCATCAGGTTGACCGATGGCGAGCGCGCAGCCTCGCCGAGCCGCTGCAGCGACGCCTCGCTTGCGGCGGTGTCGCGCTCGTTGCGGACGCGCGTGAGGCGGTCGAGCTGGCGCTGCGCCGCGTGCGGGGGGATCGTCTGCAGCTCGATGCGCTCGTCCTCCTCCGACGTGAAGGCGTTGACGCCCACGATGACGCGCTCGCCGCTCTCGACCAGTTGGAAGTGACGGTACGCGGCCTCCTCGATCTCGCCGCGCTGGAAGCCCGCCTCGATCGCCGCGACCGCGCCGCCCATCGCGTCGATGCGCTCGATGTAGGCCGACGCCTCGCGCTCGATGGCGTTCGTCAGGTGTTCGACGTAGTACGACCCGCCGAGCGGGTCTATCGTCTCCGCGACGCCGGACTCGTTCGCGAGCACCTGCTGCGTGCGGAGCGCGAGCGCCGCCGAGTCCTCGGTAGGCAGGCCGAGCGCCTCGTCCTTCGAGTTGACGTGGAGCGACTGCGTCCCCCCGAGCACCGCGGCGAGCGCCTGCACCGTCGTACGGACGACGTTCACGTCGGGCTGCTGTGCCTGGAGTGTGACGCCTGCGGTCTGCGTGTGGAAGCGGAGCATCCAGGAGCGCGGGTCCTTCGCGCCGAAGCGGTTGCGCATGATGCCGGCCCACATCCGCCGCGCCGCGCGGAACTTCGCGGCTTCCTCGAACAGGTTGTTGTGCGATGCGAAGAAGAACGAGAGCCGACCGGCGAAGTCGTCCACGTTCAGCCCGGCGTCGACCGCGGCCTGCACGTAGGCGATGCCGTTGGCCAGCGTGAATGCCAATTCCTGCGGGGCCGTCGCGCCCGCCTCGCGCATGTGGTAGCCGCTGATGCTGATCGTGTTCCAGCGCGGCACCTCTGCGGCGCACCAGGCGAACATATCGGTCGCGAGGCGCAGCGACGGCAGGGGAGGGAAGATGTGCGTGCCGCGCGCGATGTATTCCTTCAGCACGTCGTTCTGCGTCGTGCCGCCGATCTCGGCGAACGGCGCGCCTTGTTTGCGCGCGACGGCGAGGTAGAGCGCGAGCAGCATCGGCGCGGTGGCGTTGATGGTCATGGACGTGGTGACGTCGCGGAGGGGGATGCCGTCGAACAGCGCTTCCATGTCGGCAAGGCTGGATATGGGCACGCCGACCTTGCCAATCTCGGCGCGCGCCATGTCGTGGTCGGCGTCGTAGCCGGTCTGCGTGGGCAGGTCGAACGCGACCGAGAGGCCGGTCTGTCCCTGCGAGAGGAGGAAGCGGTAGCGGGTGTTGGAGTCCTCCGGCGTCGAGTAGCCGGCGTACTGGCGCATCGTCCAGAGGCGCCCCCGGTACATGGACGGCTGCACGCCCCGGGTGAACGGGTACTCGCCGGGATATCCGAGGCGGTCTTCCTGAGAGTCCTCGTCCGTTCGTCCTGAGCCTGTCGAAGGGCTGTCCGGGCCGTAGATGGGCGCAGCCTCAATGCCGGACTCGGTGGAGAAGGCGGGCTTGCGCTCCGGCACGCGCCGCACGGCAGGGTCGTATGTCTCGCGCTGCCAGCGCTCGTGGGCGTCGTCCGTCATGAGGGGTAGTGTACAGGGTGCGTGCTCTCGTACGCGCCCCATGCGCTAGAATCGCGGCGGGATGGCCAACGAACGCATCGTCTCTGGAGTAGCGCGGGAGGAAGACCGGGGTTCGGAGGGCGGACTGCGCCCCCGCCGCCTCGCCGAGTACATCGGCCAGGAGCGCGTGAAGGAGACGCTCACCATCTCGATGGACGCCGCCCTGCAGCGCGGCGAACCCCTCGACCACGTGCTGCTCTACGGTCCGCCCGGCCTCGGCAAAACGACGCTCGCCTCCATAATCGCGGCGGAGATGGGCGCGAACCTCCGCACGACGGCGGGCCCAGCCATCGAACGCCCCGGCGACATGGCGTCGCTCCTCACGCAGCTGAAGCCCGGCGACGTGCTGTTCATCGACGAGATACACCGGCTGAGCAAGCTCGTGGAGGAGATCCTGTACCCGGCGATGGAGGACTACTCGCTCTCTTGGGTGATGGGGAAGGGGCTACAGGCGCAGAGCATCAATCTGAAGGTGGAGCCGTTCACGCTCGTGGGCGCGACAACGCGCTACTCCATGCTGAGCGCGCCGCTGCGCGACCGGTTCGGCTCGGTGTACCGCCTCGACTTCTACGACGAAGCCGCGATGCAGGCCATCGTGCGGCGTTCGGCGCGCATCATGGAGCTGGAGACCGACGAGGGCGGCGTGGAAGAGATCGCCAAGCGTGCGCGGGGAACGCCCCGTGTTGCGAACCGGCTGCTGCGGCGGGTACGCGACTTCGCGCAGGTGCGCGCCGACGGCCGCGTCACACAGGACGTGGCGTCGCAGGCGCTCGGACTGATGGAGGTGGACGCGCTCGGACTCGACGAGGTCGACCACCGCCTCGTGCGGATGATCGCGGAGAAGTACGGCGGTGGCCCTGTGGGGCTGGACACACTCGCGGCGTCCACCGGCGAGGAGGCCGACACCATCATGGACGTGTACGAGCCGTACCTGATGCAGCTCGGCTTCCTGAACCGCACGCCGCGCGGGCGGATGCTGACTCGTGCGGCGTACGAGCACCTGGGCCTCACACCCCCGCCGCGCCTCGCTGTCGGCCAGCCGCAGTTGTGGGACAGCACGGGACAGTGAACGGGTTACACCGAGGGAGACGCCATGCTGACTGCGCAGGATAACGAGCTGCTGACACGCGTAGGGCCGGGCACTCCCGGCGGCGAGATGATGCGCCGCTACTGGCATCCGATATTGGCGACGCAGCAGCTGGACGAGAACCCCGTCCGCAAGGTGAAGATCCTCGGCGAGGAGCTAGCTCTCTACCGCGACCGTTCCGGTACGCTGGGGCTGCTGGGCCTGCGCTGCCCGCACCGGCTGATGAGCCTGGAGTACGGCATCCCTGAAGAGCAGGGGCTGCGCTGCGGCTACCATGGTTGGATGTTCGACGAGGAGGGGCGCTGCATCGAGACGCCGCTGGAGCCGCCGGACAGCACCTTCAGAGAGAAGGTGGAGGCGCTCCACTACCCGGTGCAGGAGATGGGTGGGCTCGTCTGGGCGTACCTGGGCCCATCGCCCGCGCCGCTGCTCCCGCGCTGGGACCTCTTCGTGCGGCCGGGCGGTTTCCGCCAGATCGTCGCGCATCGCCTGCCGTGCAACTGGCTGCAGGTGATGGAGAACCGCGGCGACCTGGGCCACGCGACCTACCTGCATGGGCGGCTCGCGCAGTACGCGCTCGAACGTCAGGGCAGGCTCACCGACGACTCCCGAGCGCGCTACAACGCAACGATGCGTCAGCAACAGGACCGGCTGGACAGGGGCGTCTACACGAAGTACCAGCCCGTGTGGAATCAGTTCGGGTTCAGCAAGGGCAACCTGGAATCGGACAAGAGCGAGGACTCGGCGTCGTGGACGATCGGCGCGAACTCGTTCCTCTTCCCGTACATCCTCACGTTTGCGCCGTACCAGCCGGGGACCATACGCAAGTCGTACCAGATCGGCGTGCCGCTGGACGACACGAGCACCTGGCACTTCCAGTACTTCTTCTACGACTTCCCGCCCGGCGTGGACGTGCCTGAGCAGGACGGCGTGCCCTATGCTGAGGTGCCGCTGGACTACGAGAACGGTGAGCCGATCCTGGACAACGTGCTCTCCCAGGACATGATCGCGTGGTGGTCGCAGGGCGACATCGCGGACAGGACGCAGGAGCATCTGGGCGTCTCGGATGCCTGCGTCATCGCGTACCGGAACCTGCTGAAGGAGCAAATCAAAGTGGTGCAGGACGGGGGCGAACCGATGAACGTGTTCCGCGACCCAGCCGCTATCGAGCGTCCCGAACGGGTGCTGGAGCAGGACAGCGAGACTGCGGCCAAAGTGCTGGCCAGCCGCGGAGCACGAGGCACGATCTACTACCGCGCCAACTTCCACAAGGTCTCGAAGGGAGGCTGGCTCTACATCGACGACGACGTGGACCGGTACTGCCCGGACCGCGACACCATCGTGCAGCTCTACCGGGAGACCGAGGAGCTGCAGCTGCGGCAGGCACAAGGGGCCTGACGACCGCCACCGTGCCCTCGTTCACGATACCTCGCGCTGCTGTCCTGTCGCTCTGCGCTGTGCTCTTGCTCGCGGCGCTCGGGTGCACACCGGATCCGACGCCAACCCCCACGCCTGCGCCCATACCGACGCCCACGGCGACTCCCACGTTAACGCCCACGCCGACCCTTACTCCAACACCCACCTTGACTCCCACGCCCGCTCCGGCGCCGACGTCAACGCCTACCCCCGCGCCGACAGCAACGCCGTCCGGTTACCCACAGGCCGAGGTCACTATCGAAGGATCTACGTTCCTGGTGGACGTGGCGGACACGTATGAGCGCAGAAGTCTCGGGCTTGGCGGACGCGACGAGATGGCGCGCGAGGTCGGGATGTGGTTCGACATGCCCGGCATCGGGAACGCGACGTTCTGGATGCGCGGCATGCGCTTCCCGATAGACATCGTGTGGATATCGGACGACTTCGTCGTGACGGGAGTGGCCGAGCGGTTGCCCTTCCCCGAACCGGGGACGCCGGACTCAGCGCTGCCGCGCTATTCCTCCGGCGTGCCGATACGGTACGTGCTGGAGATCAACGCAGGACTCGCCGAGGAGTTAGGCATCGGGGAGGGGTCGGCAGTCAGTTTCACACCGCTCCCGTGAGGGACAGCATAATGATGCTCGCGAGCACCTGCGACGGTGGAGTATCCTCACGCGGTTGAGGAGGCACCTATGATCTACGAGATGCGCACCTACTATGCGATGCCGGGCAAGCTGCGCGCGGTCGTGCAGCGGTTCGCGGACGTCACCCATGACCTCTTCCTGAAGTACGGGTTCCGCCCCGTGGGATACTGGACGGAGTCGGTCGGCGACAACACGAAGTTCCACTACATGCTGGCGTGGGAGGATGACGCGGAGCGGCGCGCAAAGTGGGCCGAGTTCCGGGACGACCCGGAACGCATCCGCGCGTTCGCCGAATCGGAGAAAGACGGCCTCATCGTCGCCCGGATAGAGAACTCGATATGGGAAGCGACATCGTTCTCGCCACAGCTCCCTGCGTAGCACCGGCGCGGTAGCGGCGGTGCGGTAGAATAAGGGGACGCCTCCGGTGCCCCGTGGTGCAGTGGTAGCACAGCAGACTTTGGATCTGTTGACCCTGGTTCGAATCCAGGCGGGGCAGCCAGACCGGCACTCTGCCTGGTAACAAGGATGGGATGAGTTGACCGACAACGGCACAGGGACAGACGACAACTGCGTCCAGTTCGTGTTCTTCAAGCTGGACGCCTCGTGGCGGCGACAGCCCGCCGGAGCGAGGATAGAGCAGAAAGAGGAGTTCCTCTCCACGCTCCAGGCGACGGACGCCAAGGTTCCAGCGCATTCCTACAGTACGCTTGGGCTGCGCGCCGACACCGACTTCATGCTGTGGCGAACGTCCACAGGACTCGAATGCCTCGAAGAGACGCTTGGGGCGCTGCTTTCGACAGGGTTGGGCGGGTTCCTAGAGGTCAGCCACTCGTACTTCGGGCTGCTGCGGCGTTCAACCTACGGCCAGGCGCGGACGGACCAGGACCACGCGGAGCAGTCGCAGGAGAAGGGCAGGTACTTCGTGCTCTATCCCTTCACCAAGACCATCGAGTGGTACCTCATGTCCCGCGAGGCGCGGCAGGGGATGATGAACGAGCACATCCGCGTAGGGCGGACGCACCCAGACATCAGCCAGATCCTGCTCTACTCGACGGGGCTGGGTGATCAGGAGTTCATCGTGGGGTACGAGACCGACTCGCTCGCCGAGTTCCAGGACCTCGTCGTCGAGCTCCGCTCCACCGAGGCGAGGCGTCACACATTGCGGGATACTCCCATCTTCACGTGCGTGAAGAGAGCCCCGGAACGTATCCTGGACATGCTCGGATAGCCGGGCGCATCTGCCATGAGCACCCTCGTTACACATACCGGATATGAGCCTGCGCTGCTGAAGGCCGCCAGGATGGAGAAGACCGAAGGGACTCCCCTGTGGTTCATGCGGCAAGCCGGGCGGGTGCTGCCCGAATACCGGAAGGTGCGCGGGAAGCACAGTCTGCTGGACATCTGCCGGAACCCGGAACTCGCAGCGACGATAACGATGCAGCCCGTCGAGCGCTTCGACGTGGACGCCGCCATCATCTTTGCGGACATCGTGACGCCGCTGGTGGGGGTCGGTATCGACGTGCAGTTGGTCGAGAAGGTCGGTCCGGTCATCGACCCGCCGATCCGTTCGAAGAGCGACCTCGAACGCCTGCGTCCGCTCGATCCCGGAGAAGACGTGCCGTACATGCTGGAGGCGCTCAAACTCGTGCGGAACGCTTTGCCTGAAGAGAAGGCGCTCATAGGCTTCTCCGGCGCTCCGTTCACACTCGCTACCTACCTCATCGAGGGCGGCCCGTCCCGGAACTACGCCACGACCAAGGCGATGATGTACGGCCAGCCGGACCTGTGGCACGGCCTGATGAGCAGGCTCAGCGACATGATCGTCGCTTACCTGCGCGCCCAGGCGGGCGCAGGGGCCCAGATGCTGCAACTGTTCGACAGCTGGGTCGGCTGGCTGAGCAGGCGCGACTATGTCGAATACGTCTTCCCATACACCCGCGGGATACTCGCCGCGGTCAAGGAGGCGGGCGTCCCGGTCATCCACTTCGCGACGGGCTCCGGCGGACTCAACGAGGTCATCAGGGAGAGCGGCGCGGATGTGATCGGGGTGGACTGGCGCGTCCCGCTGGACGAGGCCTGGGCATCGCTGGGAGACGTCGCCGTGCAGGGAAACCTCGACCCCGCCGTTCTGCTCGGCCCGCCGGACGTGGTGCGGGAGCAGACGCGTGACGTGCTGAGGCGCGCCGCAGGACGGCCCGGCCACATCTTCAACCTGGGCCACGGCTTCCTGCCCCAGACCCCGATCAACAACATCATGCAGATGATCGATTGCGTACGGGAGTGGGACGCCTCCCATGCCTCCTGACCATGGCACACGAGACGAGAATCGTCTCTCGGTAGCCGTCGTCGGAGGCGGCATCACCGGGCTCGCCACAGCGTGGTACCTCGAAAAGGCCTCCCGGCAGAGCGGGACCGACCTCTCCATCGTTCTGGTGGAGCGCGAGAAGGTCCTCGGCGGCAAGATCAGCACGCTGAATGAGGACGGCTTCATCGTGGAGGGCGGGCCGGACGGTTTCCTCACGAGGAAGCCGTGGGCGTTCGAACTCGCGAACGAACTCGGCATCGCGGACGATGTCGTCTATATGCAGGTGACCGGCGCATCGCTTCTCCACAAGAGGAAGCTGCATCGTATACCCGCAGGCCTCATGGGGCCTGCCCCCGCCAGCCGGAAGGACGTGTGGGATGCGTCGTTCCTGTCGTGGCGGGGCAAGCTGCGGGCCAGTCTCGAACCGCTGGTGCGCAGGCGCAAGGCTGGTGGCCCCGAGTCACTGGGCGGGTTCCTGCGGAGGCGCTTGGGCGCTGAACTCACCGACACGCTGCTCGAACCCCTGACCGCCGGGATATACGGGAGCGACTCCTACGACATGAGCCTCGACGCGCTCTTCCCGATGTTGGAGGAGTGGGAGCAGCGCTACGGCAGCATCACGCGCGGGATGCGGGAGGCCAGAAAAGCAGCGCGCGGCGCCGAACAGGCGCCGAGCGCATTCTTCTCACTGAAAGGAGGAACGCACCGGCTCGTGGAAGCGGTCGCGGAAGGACTCGAGCGGACGGAGGTCGTCAGTGGCAGGGCTGCCGTTGCGGTCAACCGTATCGAGGAAGAGCCTGCGCGTTACCGCGTCACGCTGGACGACGAGCGGTCGTTCGAAGGGGACGCTGTTGTGGTCGCGGCGCTTGCGCAGGATGCGGGAAACCTCGTCGGCTCGTTCGCGCCGGGACTGGCTGGGCTGCTGGGGCGGATGCAGAGCGCACCGGCCGTCAGTGTCTACTTGGCGTTCCGGCGCGAGAACGTCGCCCACCCACTGGACGGCTCCGGCTTCCTGTCGCCGCGCTTCGAGCAAGGGCCGATCGCGGGGTGCACGTGGATGTCGTCCAAATGGCCGGGTCGTAGTCCAGAGGGCCACGTGCTGCTGCGCGTGTTCATGCGGACCGAGGATGATGCACCCGCCGGTGGCAGCGATGGAGTGCTGATCGAGGCGGCAACCGAAGCGCTGCACTCTCTCCTTGGCATAAGCGGTGCGCCCGAACGCGTCTGGGTGCACCGATGGGCGGACGGCTTGCCCCAGTACAAGGTCGACCACACGGAGTGGCTGGAGAGCGTGGACAGGGAACTCGATGCCCACCCCGGTCTGTTCCTGTGCGGCGCGTCCTACCGGGGCGTCGGCGTTCCCGACTGCATCCGGCAGGGCCGCGACGCCGCGGAGCGCGTCCATGCGTTCGCGCGTCGAGGCGCAGCGCAGGCCGCGAGCGTCTGAGCGCGAAGAACGGAGAGGAGACGTGTCAGGGTTGAAAGGCGTTCTGCTGATGGCGTACGGGACGCCGGAGCACCTGAGCGAGGTCGAGCCGTACTACCGCGACATACTCGGCGGGCGGGAACCCAGCCCGGAAGCAGTAGCCACGCTCGTGGAGCGGTACCGCGCTGTGGGCGGCGGGACGCCGCTGCTGGAGATCACCCGGAGCGTCGCGGACCTGTTGGAGCAGCGCCTGAACCGCGACGGCGGAGACGCCTCCTGGCGCGTCTACGTCGGCATGAAGCACTGGCATCCGTATATCGCGGAAGCAGTCAAGAGCATCGTTGCTGACGGGTTAGACGAACTTGTTGCGCTTCCGCTGGCGCCGCACTATTCACGGATGAGCACCGGCGGATACCGCGATGCCGTGAAGCGCAGCATGGCGCAGGCTTCGTCGTCCCAGCCAACGTGGTTCATCGAGAGCTGGCACGCGAACCCGCAGTTCACAGCGCTCATCGTGCAGCGGATCAGGGACGCGCTGGTGCGGTCCAACGCTGCCCCGCCGGACGTGGAAGTTCTGTTCACCGCACACAGCCTGCCCGCGCGGATAATCGATGAGGGTGACCGGTACCCGCAGGAGCTGGCGGAGAGCGCCGCGGCGGTGGCGCAGGCAGCGGGCATCGCGTCGTGGCGCTTCGCCTACCAGAGTGCAGCGAAGACCGGCACGCCGTGGCTGCGGCCGGACATCCTCGAAAGCATCAAACAGATCGCGCGCGAGGGCGGGAAGAACGTGCTCGTCGTCCCATTCGGCTTCGTCTGTGACCACCTCGAGATACTGTTCGACGTCGACATCACGGCGAAGCGAGCGGCGGAAGACCTCAGCGTGCGCTTCTCGCGTATCGAGATGCCGAACAACTCGCCGGACTTCGTCGAGGCACTGTACGACATAGTCGCCAGCGGCGCCGGAGCGCGGGTTGTCGGTTTGAGCGGCTGACCCCGTGTTTACAACCGGTAGAAGTCCCGCGGGTTGTGGGAGAGGATCTTCTCCTTCAACTCCGGCTCCACGTCCTCGCGCGCATTGAGTTCATCGACGATGGAATAGTTCGCGGAGGGATCGGTGTGGCCCCAGTCAGAGCCGATGAGGAGCTGGTCCTCCGGGATGCACTGCGCCAGGTAGGAGATATCCTCGTCCGCCTCGCACGCCACGAACAGCCGGTAGTCCTTCAGCACGCCGCCCTCCCAGCGGTCGCTGCCGTCGCGCACGCGGTGCTTCAGGTAGTGCAGCAGGTACGGCACCCAGGATGCGCTCGTTTCGATGAAACCGATGCGCAGGTCTGGGAATCGTTCAGGGACGCGGTGGGAGACGAGGTCATGGAAGCCGATGAGCGGCAGCAGGCGCTGCTGCGGGAACGACTGCACGATCGTCGTGTCGAACGCTTCGGTGATCGCGGGGTTGCCCGCGCCGGTGTGGATGCACATAGGCAGGCCGAGCCGCTGCGCCTCGTCGTAAACCGGGAAGAAGTACGGGTCGCAGAGTGACCGGCTGCCCTCCATACCGCGGAAGAGGACACCGACCGCGCCATTCGCAACGCCGTAGTGCATCTCCTCGATGGCCCGGTCGATGGACTGGAGTGGCGGAACGAGTATCCAGCGCAGACGGTCGTTAGACTTCGACCAGACGTCGGCCATGAAACGGTTGTACGCGCGGCACAGCCCGAGTTCCAGCTGCGGGTCGCCGGTGAGATAGACGATGAAGAGGGTGGGGTAGACGACCTGCACGTCCACGCTCATCTCGTCGGCCGCCTGCAACCGGTAGGGCAGGTCCTGCAGCGACTTGCCGCCCCAGAACTTGCTGGCCAGGACTTCGGCATCCGCAGGCGGTGCCTGGGCGTTGTGCCCTCCCGGTCCGGCAGGCTGCGGAATCAGCCGCCGACCGATGACCCACCGGTTGCGCGGGAGTCCCGAGGACGGCTCCATGGTGCCCACGAGCACCGGCTTCAGGTGTGCGAGGTCATCGTCGAAGAATTCCCAGACCGCTTCTGACTCGACCACGTGGGTATCGGCATCGATCACAGTTGGCATCGCGCACCCCCTGCCGTTCCGGCTGGCCTGTTCACGCGGCACTATAGTCCAGAACTGCAAGAGGTGGCATCTCCGCCACCTGCTCTAGAACGGGATGAGCGTCATGCCCGTCGCTATCTCCACCATGAGCGCGACGCCGAAGAGCAGGCTCGCCGCGCCTGCGACCCCGGCGATGATCTGATACCACCGCCGTGTCTGCGACATGACCGCGAACGGCACCCCAAGGATGATGGTGATAACGCCCATCGAAGCGACCGTCCCGATGCCGAACAGCACGAGGTAACCAAGTCCCACCCAGAACACCTCGATCTGGGGCAACAGCACCAACATAACTGCCGCGCTCCCGGCAAGGCCGTGTACGATGCCGACCCCGTAGGACTTGAGGCGGAAGCTGGGACGGAGCGCCTCGTGGAGGCCGTTGCCGGGCTCACTGCCCTCGCGGTGCGTGGCGTGTACGTGCGCGTGCGCTTGGCCCTGATGCTCGTGTACGTGTGTGTGCAGTGAGCCGCGCCGCAGCTTGTAGAACACCTGTGCTCCAAGGAAGACCAACATGATTCCGACGCCGAACTCCAGGACGGGAGCAACGGCCTCGTAGCGATCGAGCAGCGCCTCCTTCAAGAGCAGGATGACGATGCCAAGAATAAGCAGCGGCGTCGTGTGACCGAGCCCCCATGACGCGCCAATCCACATCCCGCGCCAGACGTTGCCGTGCTCCGTGGCGAAGGTGGCGACGGCCACGACATGGTCGGCGTCGGTCGCGTGCTTCAAGCCCAGGAGCATGCCGATAGCGAGGATGGCCCATACGCCGGTACTAGCTTCTATCACTGCTGCCTCCCTGTTTCGGTTGCCGAAGGATGTTTGTGGTGTTGCGTCTGAGCGTGCGTGTGGCCGCTGTGCGAGTGCCCCTCGTCCTGCCGGCACTCCCGGCAGAGCCCGCTCATGGTGAGATGCTCTACGTGCAATTCGAAGCCGGTGTCGCGCAGAAGCGCCTCGCGTAACTCGTCAAGGTGCGTGGTTGAGGCGTGGATCGTCCTGCCGCAGTGCTCGCACACCATATGGCCGTGCCGCTGGCCGGGAAGGGCGTATTCGTAGTGGCTCACCCCGCCGATGGAGACCTCGTTGAGCAGGTGCAGGCGGCTGAGCAATCCCGCCGTGCGGTAGACTGTTGCCAGGTCCATCTGGGGATGCTTCTCACGCACCTTTGCGGCGACCTGGTCAACGGCGACGTGCCCTTCCATCCCGCGGATGGCATCCAGCACGGCGACGCGCTGTATCGTGACGCGGTGCCCTGTGGCACGTAGCGCTTCAGCCGTGTCGTTCTGGTGTTGCATCGAATAGCTCTTGCGAAGATTTGCAGAAAGAGTATCACTCTACGAGACGACTAATCAAGACTGTCGGACTTCAGTCGTGATATCGCGCGCAATGCTGGCATTGACAGTCCACGCCTGTTATCGTTCCCCCCGCGTCTGCGAGCCCACTCGCAGGACGGGAGGAAAGCCATGCGCTTGACGCGACTCTTCGCCCTGACACTGGTGCTGCTCTCCGCGGCGCTCCTGGCCGTCGCCTGTGGAGGTGACGAGGAGCCTGATCCCACAGCAACGCCTACACCTCAACCTGCGCCAGCGGCGGCTACCGCTACGCCGACGCCTGCGGACGCGATGGAACCGACGGAGCCAGCGGCCACGCCGACGCCGCTCCCACCGGGCGTCACCCCACCTCCGCCAACGGCCACGCCGACGTCGCCCCCGCCTCCAACGGCGACGCCCATCCCCGGCTTCGATCCCGAGGAGCACTTCAAGAACAAGCGCATCTCCATCAATGTGGGCTTCTCTCCGGGCGGCGGCTACGACACGTTCGGGCGAGTGGTGGCGAAGTTCCTGCCCAATCACCTGCCCGGTAACCCGCGCATCATCGTCAGGAACCTGACCGGCGGTGGGGGAGAGCGGATCTTCCGGCCGACGCTGGTCGACATCGAACCTGAGGGCTATGCCGCTGCCGTAGTGCACCCGCGCTTCTTCAAGCGCGAACTGGTCGGCATAGACGTGCCCGACTTCGACATGAATGAGGTCAGGATCATCGGCACGGCTTCGGCGGTATCGACAGTCAGTGCGCAGTTCACCTTCCGCGACACGGGCCTGACGTGGGATGAGGCAGTAGCGAACAAGGGCGTGCTCACAGTTGGCGCCACCGAGCCGGGCGACAGTGGAGGACTCGCCACGACGTTCATCGAGCTGGTCGGAGGCCCGATCAAGAACGTCTACGGCTACCCTGGTTCGTCCGACATCGCTGCGGCGTTCGACCGGCGTGAGATCGACATCACCACCCGGGGGAGCGAGGCCACAGCGAAGAGCCTCTTCCCCGAGTGGGTGGAGCAGCAGCAGATCGTGCCGCTCTTCTACTGGGGAGCGGACCCTGCTGACGATCCAGGTTTCGTCAACTACGTCATCAACGACTTGGGTGCCGAGATTCCTCCGCACATATTCGACATCATCGACCTGACAGACGAGCAGAAGACGCTGTTCAGCGTTACGGAGACGATCAACGACAAGATGTCGCGTCTGTTCATCATGCACCCGGACACACCGGACCACATCTATCAGGTCTGGGTGGATGCGTTCCGCGCCACCGCGCATGACCCCGATTTCCTGGAGGCGATGTCTCTCCTCAACCGCGAGGTTGGCTACGCAGGGCCTGACGAGATCGTGCAGGTGCTGCAGGAAGGCTTGGTTGCGCTGGAGGACCCGGTGCTCCGTGAAGGCTTCATCGTCCTCGCGGGCGGCGTGGACTAATCAAAGGACGGGAGGGACGTTATGCGTTTGACGCGATTCTTGGCACTGACCTTAGCGCTGCTGTGCGCGGCGTTCTTCGTCGTTGCCTGTGGAGGCGACGAACCCGAGCCCGACTCCACGGCCACACCCACACCAGCACCTGCGGCTGCTGCGCCTACGCCTACGCCTGCGGACGCGATGGAACCCAAGGACCCGGAGCAGCCAGCGGCTACGCCGACGCCGCTCCCGCCGGGTGCAACGGCACCTCCGGCGACTGCTACTCCCACGCCGAGGCCGGTCCCGACGGCGACACCCATCCCGGGCTGGGACCCGGAAGAACACTTCAAGAACAAGCGTATCTCCATCAACGTCGGCTTCTCTCCGGGCGGGGGCTATGACACCTTCGCGCGGCTCATGGCGAAGTTCCTGCCGAACCACATCCCGGGCAACCCGCGCTTCGTGGTGCGGAACCTCACCGGCGGAGGAGGAGAGCGCATCTTCAAACCGACGCTGGTGGATATCGCACCCGAGGGCTACGCTGCCGCAGTCGTGCACCCGCGTTTCTTCAAGCGTGAACTGGTCGGCATAGACGTGCCCGACTTCGACCCGAGCACCGTCAAGATTATCGGCACGGCCTCGGCAGTGAAATCGACCAGCGCGCAGTTCACCTTCCGTGACACAGGCCTGACGTGGGATGAGGCTGTAGCGAACAAGGGCACGCTCACGGTTGGCGCCACAGAGCCGGGCGATGGCAGTGGTCTTGCCACGGCGTTCATCGAGTTGGTCGGCGGACCGGTAAAGATTGTCTACGGGTACCCCGGCTCGTCCGACATCGCAGCGGCGTTCGACCGGGGCGAGATCGACATCACCACCCGCGGAGGAGAAGTCACTGCCAAGAGCCTCTTCCCCGAATGGGTAACGGGTCGGCAGATCGTGCCGCTCTTCTACTGGGGCGCCGACCCCGCCGACGACCAGAACTTCACCAACTACGTCATCAACGACTTGGGGGCGGAGATACCACCGCACCTGTTCGACATCATCGACCTGACGGATGAACAGAAGACGCTGTTCAGCATCACGCTGACGATCAACCAGGACATGTCGCGCCTGTTCATCATGCACCCGGACACACCGGAGCACATCTACCAGCTCTGGGTGGATGCCTTCCGTGCGACGGCGCACGACCCCGCGTTCATCGAGGCTGCGGGGCTTCTCAACCGCGTGGTTGGCTACTCCGGGCCTGATGAGATCGTACAGGTGCTCGCGGAAGGCACGGAGGCGCTGCAGGACCCGGTGCTGCGCGAGGGCTTCATCACGCTCGCGGGCGGCGTCGACTAGCGTCATAACGCGAGAAGCGTTGACACGAAGGAGCCCTCCCGACCGGGAGGGCTCCTTGCTTAGGTCTCCGTCAGTGAGGCGCTACGCCAGCGATGCCTCGACGCTGAGTTCGACGTTGCCCGCCATCGCGGTCGAGATGGGGCAGCCGTTCTTGGCGTCCTCCGCGGCCTGCCGGAAGTCGTCCTCGCTCATGTCCGGCACTTCGCCAACGACCTTGAGCGCGCTCGATGCGACCTTCGCGCCGCCTTCGAACAGTTCGAACGTTACCGTGGCGTCCGCCTCCAGTCTGGTCGCGACTTTGCCGTCGGCTCCCAGGCGAGCGGAGAGCGCCATGCAGAAGCAGCTCGCGTGCGCCGCCGCAACCAGTTCCTCGGGGCTCGTGCTGGGACCTGCGGTCTCGTCGCTGCGCGCTTTCCACGATACGGGAAGCTCGCTGTACGCGCCGGACGACGACGCGGTCACCGTGCCGGTGCCGGAGAACAGGTCGCCGCTCCAGACGGCGTGCGCGGATCTGGTGATTGCCATAACTCCTCCTTGGGGGATCGTTCCGAAGATGTGGGCCGCTCGTTCGCGACCCTCGCCAAGTATCAGCGTCGCTGCATCCGCCGGTCAACGCCGTGTTGCCTGGTTCACCCTCACCCTAGCCCTCTCCCCTCGAGGGAGAGGGAACCAGGCCTGCCGGATCAGGCCTTGAGCGCTTCGAGGTGCTCCTTACGGAGCTTGGCGACCTTCGGCGCGATGATGATCTGGCAGTAGCCCGCCCACGGATTGTTGCGGAAGTACTGCTGGTGGTAGTCCTCGGCGTCGTAGAACACGTCAAGGGGCTGCAACTCGGTGACGATGGGGTCCCGCCAGACGCGGCGCTCCGTGAAATCGGCGATGACCTCCTTCGCTATCCGGCGCTGTTCCTCGTCGTGGTAGTAGATGGCGGAGCGGTACTGCGTGCCGGTATCCGGCCCCTGCCGGTTGAGGGTCGTCGGGTCGTGCATCGTGAAGAAGAGCTCGACCAATTGGCGGTAGGAGACCACGTCCGGATCGTATGTGAGTTGCACGGCCTCGGCGTGGCCCGTGTTGCCGGAGCAGACCTCGTAGTAAGTGGGGTCGACGGTCGTTCCGCCCGTGTAACCGTTGACAACCTTTTCGACGCCGCGCACCTGCTCGTACACGGCCTCCAAGCACCAGAAGCAGCCTCCGGCCAGGGTGGCCATCTCCGTCGACATGGTCAGAACCTCCTGCTCACCGTTGCTTCCGGCGGACTACCGCCATCATGTACACCGAACCGCCGCCTCCGTAGCCTGACAGCCACGCGAGTTCGTAGCCGTTCGCGTCCATCTGGTTCAGCCACTCGGCGAGCTTCGGCGCCTTGTCGCGCTCTATCTCGTAGGTGACGTACTCGTCGCCCACGACGCCGCCCTGACCCTTGGGCGGCTTCTCCTGTTTGGTCAAGGCCCGGTAGTCCATCCGGTTCCTTATGCGGGTACCGGAGCGCGGCTGCGAAGCGTGCGGCCCGGGTATGCGCCCGTGTGCTCGCCGTCCTCCAGCAGCACCTCGCCGTTGACGATGGTGTAGTCCACGCCGTTCGCCTTCTGGCGGAGGCGCATGAGCCCGCCGGGGAGGTCGTTCACCTCGTCCGGCTCCTCCGCGCCGACGGTGTCCGGGTCGAACACCACCACGTCGGCGGCGAAGCCGGGGCGCAGCAGGCCGCGATCGTGCAGCCCGAAGAGCGACGCCTGCATGAAGCTGAGCTTGCGCACTGCCTCCTCCAACGAGAGCGCGCCTTCCTCGCGCACCCACTTCCCGAGCACGAGCGTGCTGTAGCCGTAGCCCGCCTCGAACACGACGTGCGCGCCGGCGTCCGAAAGGCCGATGACGGTGTAGGGGCTGGCGACCAGCCTGCCCATGATGCCGCCGTCCGCGCCGGCCTGGCTGTTCTGCATCCCGGTGCCGAGGTCCTCGTCAAGCACGAGGTCGAGGAAGCCGTCGATGACGTCCTTGCCCTGGGCCTCCGCCATCTCCGCGATGCTCATGCCCTTGTATGCGCTGTTGCGCTCCTTGAGCGTGCGGGTGATGAAGATACGCTCCCATGTGACGGGCAGCGCACCGGAAGGCAGGTTCTTGCCGTCGACGGCCTCGGCCCGGAGTTTCTCGCGTACCGCGGGGTCACGGAAGGCGGCAGCCTTCTCTTCGACGGAGCCGAGCATCACCTCTCGCCAAGTGGGCATGCGGTCGAATATCTGGGCGTTGCGCATGGTGAAGCGCTGTGCCTGGGGACGCGGGTTGATGACGGGGTAGACCTGCTTCCCCTCGGCGATGCCGCGCTCGACGATGTCCAGGTGGCGCTGCCACCGGTCGGGCTCGCTGGGGTGGTAGACGATCTGGTTGTAGACCACGGGACGCTGCGCGTGCTCGCCGAGTTTCGTGGCGAAGCCGTCGCGTATCTCCAGCGGGTACGCCGCACCGCACTGCACGACGCCGGCGCCCACGTCGCGGAGCGCGGTCGCGAGCTCGTACAGCTCTTCGACAGGCGGCACGATGCCGGGGATGGGACGTCCCAGCAGGTCCATGTGGCCGCTGTTGCGGTTGAACGAGAGGCCGAGCGCGCCCTGCCGGATGGAGTCCCGGACAAGCTGCTTCATCTCTTCCATCTCGGCGGGAGTGGCCTCGGCCCGCTGGAACGACTCGTCACCCATGACCCAGCGGCGCACGGCGGAGTGGCCGACGAGCGCGCCCGCGTTGACGCCGAGGCGCTGGTCGAGGTAGTCGAGGTAGCCCCCGAACGTCGTCCACTCCCAGGGGATGCCTTCCTGCAGGCTCTCCATCGGGATTGCCTCGACGCGTGAGAGCATCATCGCGAGGGCGTCGTGGTCCTCCGGCTTCACCGGTGCGAGCGTCAGCGAGCAGTTGCCGAAGATGACACTGGTGACGCCGTGCTGCGGCGAGAAGGTGCAGAGCGGGTCCCACGTCACCTGGGCGTCGAAGTGGCAGTGGTTGTCGATGAACCCCGGCGCGACGACACGCCCTTCGGCGTCGATGGTGCGCTGTGCCGGGCCCGAGAGCCGACCCACGTCCGCGACGCGTCCGTCCACGATGCCCACGTCGGCGATGAACGAGGGCATGCCCGAGCCGTCGGCGACTCTCCCGTTCTTGATCAGCAGGTCGTACATTGCACGCTCCCAGCCATCATTTTCTGGGAGAGTACGCCGATACGGGTCGCAGGGCAAGGGCAGAGGTGAGGCTGCGGGTCCATTCTTCGCAGCGCCGGAATTGATAGCATTTGATAGCGTCCTCCCGAAGGTCCACGGCGCTTGTTCCTGGGGCCAGGGTCAATTGTACGGGGACGGTGTATCTTGTGCAACCGCTGTATGTCATACTATTGACATACGCCTGTGCTGAGCCCTCACCCGCCATACGCTACGCGCGGCGACCCATTCGACAAGCTCAGGGCAGGCTCTCTCGCAGAGGGGAGAAGTGGAGCAATGGGGGTGGACCGGGAGGGCCGTCCGGGACGGCGGAGGGCGCGTGGACCGGGATGCGCGCACGGCGCTATCACGATGCGACCGCAGCGCTATCACGGTGCCACCAGAATGAAGCCGAGGCGTGGTCAGGATGCGCACATAGACGCTCCCACCAGCCCCGCGTATGATGCGGCGCATGCTGTCAGCGGCCGAGAACGAACGGCTCACGCGGGTGGGGCCGGGCACGTCGATGGGAGAGTTGATGCGGCGCTACTGGCAACCCATCAGCGTCACGTCGGAACTGAACGCCAGGCCCACGAAGCCCGTCCGCATCCTCGGCGAGGACCTCGTCCTCTACCGCGACCGCTCCGGCGAGTATGGCCTGATCGACCGCTACTGCCCACACCGCCGCGTCGACCTCTCCTACGGCATACCGGAAGAGCACGGCCTGCGTTGCATGTATCACGGTTGGATGATGGACGAGACCGGCCAGTGCATCGAGCAGCCGTTCGAAGAGATCGTCCACCCGGACGGGAGGTTCAAGGAGAAGGTGCGCGTCACGGCCTACCCCGTGCAGGAGCTTGGCGGGCTGCTCTGGGCGTACATGGGCCCTGAGCCCGCGCCGCTGCTGCCACGCTGGGACCTGCTGGTATGGGACAACGTGCTGCGCGACATCGGCGTCGTGGTGCTGCCGTGCAACTGGCTCCAGTGCGTGGAGAACGCCGTCGATCCCGTCCACACGGAGTGGTTGCACATCAATCTCACGAGCGCGGTGCTGGAGCGCGAGGGCGCGATAGCCGACCGCAGTGAGATGCCGCGCCGCCCACACCGGAAGATCGGTTTGGACCGCTATGAGAACGGCGTCATCAAGAGGCGGGTAGTCGAAGGCACGACCGAGCAGGACCGGGAGTGGACGGTCGGCCACCCCATCATCTTCCCGACGTGGGTGAGCATCATCAACGGCTTCCAGATGCGTGTGCCGGTAGACGACACCCATACGTTGAACTTCTTCTACCACGTCTACGTGCCTCCGGAGGGCGTCGAGCTGGAGCCGCAGGAAGAGATACCCGGCTACGACGTGCCGTACGTCGGTGAGGACGGGCGCTACCTGCAGAACTTCATCGTTGCGCAGGACTCGTCGGCCTGGGTTACGCAGGGGCCGATAGCGGACCGGACGAGGGAGAAGCTGGGACAGTCAGACGTCGGCGTCATCATGTACCGCAAGCTGCTGGAGGAGCAGATGCGGCTGGTGGAGGACGGCGCGGACCCGATGAACACGTTCCGCGATCCCGCGGAGAACGAGGTCCTCTACACGTTCGACGAGTACCGCGCTCCGGGCGAGCGTCCGGAGAAGGGCATCCTGCAGCTCGGCGGCGCGTTCATGTCCGTTGCCATGTCCGGCGAGCGCGACCCGGAGACGGGCAGGCACGTCCGCAGCCTCACGGGCAGGTACAGCCCCCTCGCCTTTACGGCGGAGGAGACATACGCACAGGCCCGGCGGCGGGCTACGCCGTCCGCGTAGACGCTCCGCATGCCTCGACGTATGATGCACCCGACGTTCACAGGCTGGGGGTGCGGTCATGCTGACAACGGCTGAGAACGAGCGACTCACGCGGGTAGGGCCAGGCACGCCGATGGGCGAGCTGATGCGGCGCTATTGGCAGCCCGTCGCCGTCACGTCGGAATTGAACACGCGACCGACACGTCCCGTCCGCATCCTTGGCGAAGACCTCGTCCTCTACCGCGACCGCTCCGGCGAGTACGGCCTGATCGACCGCTTCTGCCCCCACCGACGCGTCGACCTCTCCTACGGCATACCGGAAGAGCACGGCCTGCGCTGCATGTATCACGGCTGGATGATGGACGAGACCGGCCAATGCATCGAGCAGCCGTTCGAGGAGACGGTGCACCCGGACGGCAGGTTCAAAGAGAAGGTGCGCGTTGCCGCCTATCCGGTGCAGGAGCTTGGTGGGTTGCTCTGGGCGTACATGGGACCGCAGCCCATGCCCTTGCTGCCGCGCTGGGACCTGCTCGCGTGGGACAACGTGCTGCGCGACATAGGGACTACCGTTCTGCCGTGCAACTGGCTGCAGTGTATGGAGAACTCGCTTGACCCCGTCCACACCGAGTGGCTGCACGTCTACCTGACGAGCGCGGTGCTGGAGCGCGAGGGAGCGATAGCCGACCGCAGCGAGATCGCCCGTCGTACGCACCAGAAGATCGGGTTCGAGCGCTACGCGAACGGACTCGTGAAGAAGCGCGTCGTTGAGGGAACGACCGAGGACGACGTGGAGTGGACGGTTGGCCATCCCATCATCTTCCCGAACTGGCTCGGCGGCACGACCGGGTTCCAGATGCGCGTGCCGATAGACGACACGCACACGTGGCACATCCTCTACAACGTCTACGTGCCACCGGAGGGCGTTGAGCTGGAGCCGCAGGAAGAGATACCCGGCTACGACGTGCCGTACGTCGACGAGGAAGGGCGCGCCGCCGTGAACTTCGTCATCGGCCAGGACACGGCGGCGTGGTGGACGCAGGGCCCCATCGCCAGGCGCGAACTCGAGAAGCTGGGGCAGTCGGACGTTGGCATCATCCTCTACCGGAAGCTGCTGGAGGAGCAGATGCGGCTGGTGGAGGACGGCATCGACCCGATGAACACGTTCCGCGATCCCGTGGAGAACGAGATCATCTTCACGTTCGACGAGCACCGGGCGCCCGGCGAGCGTCGCCTGAAGGGACGGCGCCAGATAGGCGGAGCGTTCCAGGCGCTGCCGATGTCCGGCGAGAAGGACCCGGACACGGGCAAGCTCGTGCGCAGCCCCACCGGCAAGTACGGGCCCATCGCCCGCACTGCGGAAGAGATCTTCGCGCGAGCCGCGGGGAGGTAGGGCCGCTCCCTAGCCCGGGTAGACCGCCTTGCTGGGGATCTGCGGCCAGGCGGCGGGAGCGCCGGCCTTCTCGAGACGCTCCTCGATGGGGAGCGACTCGTCCCAGAAGTAGGCGATGAACCGTCGGCCGTTGACGCCGTCGGCGGCGTCGGACGCGAGCCAGACGACGGGAACGCGCATGATGTCCGGCTGGATCAGTTTCGCGCGGTCGAACGGCGAGTCGGGAGGGAGAAGGTTCGTGTTGACCGGGCCGCCGGGGACGAGGACGTTTGCGGTGACGCCGGTGCCCTCCAGTTCCGTTGCCATCGTCGCGACCAGCGCCTCGTGTCCGGCCTTGGACGGGCCGTAGGGCGACATGTTGATGCGGATCATCGTGTCCAGGCTGGTCGTGACGCCGATGATGCGGCCCCAACCCTGCTCCAGCATGTGGCCCACAGCGGCGTGCGCCATGTGGAACGGGCCGCTGAAATTGACCGCGATGACGCGCGCCCATGCCTCCGGGGACACCTCCCACCAGGGCTCCATGAGCGTGTTGCTCATGCCGACGTTCCGCTGGTTCGTGCCCGCGTTGTTGACGAGCACGTGCAGCCCGCCGAAGTGGTCCAACGCCGACTGCACGACGCGCTGTGCGTCGGCGTAGCTGGTCACGTCGGCGACCACGGTCAGGATCTGCTCGTCGCTGCTGGCCTCTCGTGCGTCGTTCGCGCTCGCTTCCAGCGTTGCGCCGTCGATGTCCATCATCACCACGTTCGCACCTGCGGATGCGAGAGCGATGGACATGTGCCGTCCCATGCCGATGGGTGAGCCTGCGCCCGTTACGATGATCGTCTTGCCGTTCAGCACTCCCTCTGCCATGTCGTTCTCCTTTGTGTGTCAGCTGTCTCCGTGGAGCATGTTGTAGACCCGCTCCGCTGTGAGCGGGAGCGACCGCACCGGCATGCCGATGGCGTCATGCACCGCGTTCGCGATCGCGGAGGCGGTCGGCACGTTGGCGGACTCGGCTATGGCGCCTGCATTGAACGGCCCCGGCCCCTCACCGCTCGGGATGAGCACGGTCTCGAACGCCGGTATGTCGGCGATGTTGGGTATCTTGTAGTCCGCGAGATTGAGCGCGATGGGGCGTCCGTCCTCGATGACGTGCTGCTCTACCGTGGCCATGCCGAGGCCCTGTATCGCGCCGCCGAGTATCTGGCCGCGATGCCCCTCCGGGTTGATGATGGTGCCTACGTCGTGCGCGCTCACTATCCTGCGCACGATGACGTTTCCCGTCTCCAGGTCCACCTCGACCTCGGCGGCCTGCGCCGTGAACTCGGTGGTGGGCGGGTCCGGGAAGAGCGGCACCTTCTTGTACGTGTTCACCGACACTTCGCCGCCGTTAGCGCGGCAGAGCTCCGCAGCCGCCTCCGCGAACGGGGCGTCCCCCGCGACCTCGCGCAACTGCGCGCGCAGGCTGTTGATGGACTCCTGCACCGTCACGCCGAGTGCGAACGTTGTGCGGCTGCCGGAGACGCCGAAATCGAACGCCAACTCGTCCGTCGGCGCGGGGAGTACCTTGATGGTCTCCGGTTCGATGCCCAACTCTTCCGCGATGACCTGCTGCATGGCGGTGTATGCGCCCTGGCCAGGGTCGGCGATGGGCACGAACAGCGTGATCGAGGCGTCCGGATGGAGCACGAGACGGCAGCTGGAGTCCCCGCCGATGGGGCCGCGCTCGTACATGGAGACGCCGCGCCCGACGTAGGGGGGCTTGGGCTCGCTCCAGCCTATCGCCTCGACCGCCGCGTCGAGCGCCTCGATAGCATAGATCGCGCCCCACTGATCGCCGTTCGGGGCCGTGTCGCCGGGACGCAGCAGGTTCCGCCTGCGGAACTCGGCAGCGTCCATCTCCAGCTCTGCTGCGATGATGTTCAACTGGGACTCCACCGCGAAATTGACCTGCGGCCCGCCCGGCGACCGCATGTGGCCGGAAGGAAGCGTGTTGGTGTAGACGATGTGACTGGTCACGTCGAGCGCGGTGAACCTGTAACAACTGCCGACCTGCTCCAGGCCGTGCAGGTTGAGGTTGGGGGCGGGCTTGAATGCCGCGTAAGCGCCGCTGTTGAAGTACGCCTCCACCTGCATTCCCGTCACGCGGAAATCCTCCGCGACGCCGGTCCGGACCGTGATTACGCCGGGGTGACGGCTGCTCGCCGCGAGCAACTCCTCTTGGTACGACATGACGATCTTCACGGGGCGTCCGGTTGCCTGGGAGAGGAGGTAGGCAACCGGCGTGTCCATCGGTGAGCCCTTGCCGCCGAAGTCCCCGCCCACGGGCATCGGGTGCACCCGGATGGTCGGCACTTCCACCCCCATCGCGGCGGCCAGCTGGCCGCGCAGCATGTGCGGGCTCTTGTTGGAGGCCCATACATCCGCCGTGCCGTCTGCGTGCACGGCGACGGCGCAGGCGTGCGTCTCCATGTAGACGTGGTGCTCCTTCTGTGTGGCGAACGTGTTCTCGAACACGCGGCGCGAGCCCGCAAGCTCGGTCTCGACGTCGCCGTGGGTCCAGCGTCCGTAGGAGCTGAGGTTGGGCAGGTCGGGCTGTTCCGGGTGCACGAACGCGCCCGCGTACTGCGTGGGGTCGTCGTGAACGCGCGGCGCGTCCGGCGCGAGCGCCTCGGGAACGTCGAACACGGCGGGCAGCTCCTCGTACTCGACCTCGATGAGCGCGAGCGCCTCGTCCGCGGCGTCCGCCGACTCCGCGGCGACGGCGGCGACGCGCTCGCCGATGAAGCGCACCTTGTCGATCGCGAGGACGGGGAGGTCGCGCACCATGCGCCCGATCCAGTGGGGACGCTGCGCACCGGTGAGGACAGCGTGCACGCCGGGCAAGCGCTCGGCGGCAGAGGTGTCGATGCGCACGATACGAGCGTGGGCGTGCGGGCTGCGGAGCACCTTGCCCCACAGGCAGCCTTCGGGAGCGAGGTCGGCGGCGTAACGGAGGTACCCACTCACCTTGTCGGGGCCCTCGATGCGAGGGGTGCGTTTGCCGACTACGCGCATCGTCATGCCGCGTCTCCTCCGTCTATCGAACGCATCGCGCGCCGCGCGTTCGTAGCGGGGCGGAGGGTATCACGCGGGAAGCGTCGGGAGAAGGCGCACGAATGGGACAGGGACCTCAGTGCAGAAGGGCATCGACCTTGCCCTGGACTTCGGCCACTGCCTGCAAGGTAGTTTGGCATGCGAAGCGTGCCCATCGCGCTCGCCAATCCAGGCTCTTGATCTGGTCGGCAAGGACGGCACCCGTAACCACGTTGTCGGGGGGAAGCAGGACTTCGAACGGATAGCCCTTCACCTGCGAAGTGATAGGGCAACAAAGTGCCAGCCCGGTTCTTTCGTTATAGACCTGTGGGCTCAGGACAAGGGCTGGACGATGGCCGGCTTGTTCGTGTCCTGCCTGGGGCGTGAAGTCAAGCCAAACGATGTCACCTCGGCGGGGAACGTAGTCGCCTTCTACCATGCCTCATTGCCCTGAGGCTTACCGAAGTCCTGCTCTGCGTGCAGGTTGTCCGGAGTCACTTCAGCGAGCATGGCCTCCAAGTCGTAGGGCTGCTTACGAAGCACGACTTCTCCACCACGTGAGATCAACTCTATTGCTGAGCCTTCCTGGACACCCCACTGTTCGACAATCGCCTTGGGGATACGGACGGCGAGGCTGGTTCCCCACCGGGAGACGTGTGTTTTCGCGCCCATCAGTCCACCTCCGACATATCTATTATAGCGATATACCTTACGACCAACAACGTTTCGGTGCACTACAGCTGCGTCCCGATGATGACGGCGATGACTCCGGAGACGGCGAAGAGGGTGCCGAGGACGAGCGGCAGGGTGATCCGCTCCAACCGTTGTAGGAAGAAGTGCGCCAGCACCAGCGCCACGACCGGGTTGAGCGCGAATACCGGCGAGACCACGATCACCGGCGCTTTGCTCAGCGCCAGGTAGAGGAATGCAACACCGGAGGACATGAACAGGCCGCCTACCGCCACGGACAGGAGCGCCCGCCGCGGCGCGTCCCGGAGCATCACGGGTATGGACCTGGAGGAGAGCACGCCCATCGCGATGAAGCCGACGAGCATCGTATACGTCGCGGTGACGAGTGGTACGGTCAGGTCGGTCACGGCCACGCGCCCCAGCACGGTAATGGTGCCGTAAGCCCATGCCGCTCCGAACGCCGCGAGGTAACCGAAGAGGCGGGGACGGCGCTCGATGAGCCCGAGCCGCTTCCCGTCAGGGGGCGGCGTGGGAGCCGCTGGACGCTGCGTTTCTCCCCCGCGCGCCTTCACCTCGCCGTAGACCGCGACGATGACGCCGGTGACAGTCAACAGCGTTCCTCCCGCTATAGCCCAGTTGAGGCGCTCGCCGAGGAAGACGACGCCTTCGAACGCGGAGATGATGGGTGCCATCGCGAGGACGGGGTTCGCCCTCAGTATCCCGAGGTTCTTCATGCTGACGAAGTTCAGGAAACGGCCGCCGGGGAAGTTGATGATGCCGATCATCGCGAGCCAGGCGAACGTACCGAGTGTGACGCCGAAGAGCGCGTCAGGGTGGAGGACCGCCGTGATGCTCGCGATGAGCACCCAGCCGACAACGAGCGATACGAAGTTGCCCGCGCCCGCGGGGATGTGTACGAGCCCGACGCGCGCAAGCAGCATGCCGGTGCCGAAGCTGAGCGGCACCAGAAGCGCTATCAGTGCACCGGTGAGTTCAGGCGACATGCGTGGCCGGCCCGCCAGGTTCGGTGTGCGGTCGAGTACTCATAACTGTGTCCCGATGATAACGGCGATGACGCCCGCGACCGCGAAGAAGGTGCCGAGAACGAGCGGTAGGGTGATGCGCTCCAGCCGCTGCAGGAAGAGGTGCGCCAGCACGAGCGATACGACCGCGGTGAGCGAGAAGACCGGCGAGACCACGATCACCGGCGCCTTGCTCAACGCCAGGTAGAGGAACGCGACGCCCGTGGACATGGCTGCGCCGCCCAGCGCGACCAGGAGCAGCGAGCGGCGAGGGGCGTGTCGCACCATCCCCGGTATCGACCCGGCAGAGAGCAGGCCCATGACGATGAAACCGACGAGCATCGTGTACGTCGCGGAGACGAGCGGGATGGCGAAGTCGGTTACGGCAACGCGCCCAAGTGCGGGGACCGATCCGTAGGCGCAAGCTGCGCCCGCCGCCGCGAAGTAGCCGAACAGGCGCGGGTGGCGCTCGATGAGCCCGTGATGGTTTTCGCTGGAGGCCGGTACTGGCGCCACGGGCTGAGGAGTTCCGCTGCCGCGCGCGGAAACTTCTCCGTAGACGACGAAGATGATGCCGGAGACAGCCATCAGCGTCCCTATCGCTATCGCCCAGTTGAGCTGTTCGCCAAGGAAGACGACTCCCTCGAACGCGGAGACGATGGGCGCCATCGCAAGGATGGGGTTGGCCCTGAGGATGCCGAGGTACTTGATGCTGACGAAGTTCAGGAAGCGCCCGCCGGGAAAGTTGACGACGCCGATCATCGCGAGCCAGCCGAACGTGCCCAGGGTGATGCCGAAGAGGGCGTCCGGGTAGAGCACTGCTGTGATGCTGGCGATGAGCAGCCAGCCTGTTACGAGCGATACGAAGTTGCCCGCGCCCGCGGGGATGTGCACGAGGCCGGCGCGCGCAAGCACCGTGCCGGTGCCGAAGCAGAGCGGTACAAGGAGCGCTATCAGCCCGCCGGTGAGTTCAGGCGACATCCGCCGTTAGTCGAAAGCCCAGGCCGGGAGCGCAGTCGCGATCTGCGGGAAGGCGATGACCAGTCCGACCGCGATGATGTCCAGGATCACGAACGGGATGCTTGCGCGGTACAGGTCGGACATGGACGCCTGCGGGACGACTCCCTTGAGTGCGAACAGCATCATGCCGAACGGCGGCGTGATCGCGCCGATGGAGATGTTCATGAGGAACAGCACCCAGAACCAGACCGGGTCTATGCCGAGCGGTTCCAGGATGGGCACGAGCACCGGGATCGCCACCAGCATGATGGAGAGCTGGTCGATGAAGAAGCCGAGGATGAGCACCGCCAGCTGCACGATGATGACGAGCATGACGGCGGAGAGGCCGAGTTCGACGATGAATGCCAGGAACTCGCGCGTTGCGCCCGTGAACGCCAGGAGCTGGCCGAGCGCTACGGCGCCGGTGATGATGAGGAAGATCATCCCGCCGATGTACAGGGTGCCGTAGAGGGAGTCCTTGACCACCTTGAAGGTGAGCCGTCGGTAGAGCGCCGCGACGATGAACGCGCCGATCGCGCCCGTGGCAGCGGCCTCGCTCGGCGTCGTGACGCCGAAGAGGATGAAGCCCATCACCATGATGATGATGATGCCGAGCGGGCTCATCTGTGCGAGTCCGAGGAAGCGGTAGCGCCAAGTGACCGACTCTCCCGTGTAGGGCGGCGCGAGGTTCGGGTTCATCCGTACGCGGACCCAGATGTACGTGCCGTAGACGGCCACCATCAGCAGGCCCGGCATGAAGCCGCCGATGAGGAGCCGCGCGATGGAGACTTCCGCCAGGCTGCCCAGCAGCACCGCCAGCGCGCTGGGCGGGATGATGGCGGCGAGCAGTCCCGACGACATGATGGTGCCGAGCGAGAGGCGGCGGTCGTAGCCCCGCCTCTCCATCTCCGGGTGGAGCGTCGTGCCGAGGAGGGCGGTGTCCGCCATACCCGCGCCGCTGAGGGTCGCGAGTATCGTTCCCGCGCCGAGAGAAGTGAACAGCAGGCGCGCGCGCACCTTGCCTATCCACCGGTCCATCACGTCGATCGTCAGCCCGATGACGCGGGACTGGAACAGCACCTCGCCGAGCAGGAAGAACATCGGTATGGCGAGCAGGTTGAACGTCGCCACCGATCTATAGACGCTGCCTGCCAGCAACTCGAGGCCCTTGAGTCCGTCCACGACCAGGAGGAGGCCGGCGATGTTCAGCACGGCGAAGGCCATCGCCACCGGCATGCCTGTCGACATAAGCGCAAGCAGGAGCGCGAAGAAGATGATGAGGGTGAGCCACCAGGAGAATTCGAAGCCGAAGAGTTCCATGAGCCGGCCTAGATGCCTGCCTCCTCAACCGTCTCCCTGTAGCGGCGCAGGCGCACGGCGTTGACGCCCATGCGGAGGAACTGGAGGCCAAGGAGCGTGAAGCCGTAGGGGATGACCCAGGTGACTTCCGCGCGCGGGACCTCTATCCCCTGCAGGAGGATCGCGTTGGACTGGAACTCCTCCACGGTCTTCTCGAACGCCTTGTACGTGAGGACGCCGCAGACACCCGAGGAGATGAACGAGCCGACGATGTAGAACCAGAGCCGCGCGGTGCCGCCAAGCCGCTCGGTGATGGCAGTCATCCGCACATGGCCCTCGCGCCGGAGCACGATGGGCGCCGCGAGGAACGTAAGGTAGAGCAGGCTGAACTCGGTCGTAGGCAGGGCCCACTTCAACGGTTCCGTCCACGGGAGCGCGCGCATGAGCACGTTCGCGCCGATAGCGAATGCCACGTAGAGCACGATGAGCGCGCCCGCGAATGCAGAGATATCTATGACCCCGTCGAATATACGGGTGAGCAGCGGATTCCCGGCGCGCGCCTCCCGCTGCTGCTCCGCGATGTCCAGCAGTTTGTCCAACGCCCCGATGAAGAAGAGGAGTATCACCGCCCACAGGAAGACCTGGACGAAGAAGAAGGGCGGGAACTTCTCTTCCTGCACGAAGAAGACCAGCGTTCTTCCGATGTCAAGCACCAGGACGACGGCCAGGACTATCTTGGCGAGGCTGTATCTCTTCGCTGCCATTATTCCATCGCCGTTAGCTGCTCTTTCAAGGAGTAGAGCGGGTTGCCGCGGGCCGGGCTCCTCGGGGAAGCCCGGCCCGCGTAGATGAGTTCTTCCTACTGTCGGTCAGGCAGGATGATGTCGTTCACACAGCGGATGGCGTCGGCCAGCGGCTGACCGAGCACCGGGTCCGGCGCGATGATGAAGTCCTCGATGATCTTGTCGTAGTGGTCGTTGCTCCACCTCTGCTGCAACTCGTCGGGCCAATCGATGCTCTCGATGCCCTGCGCAGCCAGTGTCTCGACCTCGGTCCGTTCAACCTCGTCGATGTACTCGGTGTAGAACTTCGAGGCGGTCTTGGTGGCGGCGCGCACCGCCTCCTGCTGGCGAGGCGACATGTTGTCCCAGGATTCCTGGTTGAACATGATTCCGATACCGCCGCCGCCCGCAAGCGAGTCGGGGTACTGGTACTTGATGACCTCGTTCCACTTGCCGGCCAGCGCACCGGCGCCGCCCCAGTAGAGACCCTTGATGACGCCCTTCTCGAGCGCGGGGTAGATCTCGGAGAACTGCAGCGGAGTCGTCGTTGCGCCGTAGGCGTGTATGAACGGCTGGTAGATGGTTGCAGCGCGCAGGTGTACGCCGTCCAGGTCGCCGATCTCGCGGATCGGGTCAACCGTCCACAGGCGTGCGCCCCAGCCGCCCGTTATCGACGCGACGTACTGGATGCCCAGCGGCGCGTAGATGTCCTCCAGCGCGTCGTACATGCCGCACTGCAAGCGCGGCGTGTGGTTGTCCGCGACGCGGGTGTAGTTGGCGGCGACGTTCTCGCCGAGGCCGAGCTTGGTGTGGTCGGTGTGGTATGCGCCCACGGTTGCGATGGCGTCGTAGACACCCTCACGTGTCGGAGCGAACTGCTCCAGCGAGTGGGTGACCTCCGGGCCGCCGACCCGGTTGATGGTGACCGTGCCGTTGGAGATCCGGTTGACCTCTTCGATGAAGAAGGCCGTGGACCTGGCAACGTCCAGCACGGTCGGGAACGCGTCGATCAGGTCGATCGTGACCGGCTCGTCGACTACTTCGCGGTCGGGCAGCACGATGTCGTTCACGCAGCGGATAGCGTCGGCCAGCGGCTGACCGAGCACCGGATCCGGCGCGATGATGAAGTCATCGATGATCTTGTCGTAGTGGTCGTTGGTCCAGCGATTCTTCAGGTCCTCGGGCCAGGGGATGGTCTCGATACCGCGCTCTCCGAGGACTGCAACCTCGTTGCGCTCAACGCCGTCGATGAACTCGGTGTAGAACTCGGCGGCGTTCTTGATGGCGTCCCTGACCGCCTGCTGCTGCTTCTCGGACAGCTGGTCCCAGGCGTCCTGGTTGAACATGATGGAGACGCCGCCACCGCCCGCGAGCGAGTCGGGGTACTGGTACTTGATGACCTCGTCCCACTTGCCGTTCAAGGCGCCGACGCCGCCCCAGTAGAGCCCCTTGATAACGCCCTTCTCGAGCGCGGGGTAGATCTCGGAGAACTGCAGCGGTGTGGTGGTTGCGCCGTAGGCGTGGAGGAACGGCTGGTAGATGGTAGCCGCCCGCAGGTGTACCCCGTCCAGGTCGCCCACGTCGCGGACCGGGTCGATCGTCCAGAGCCTCGCGCCCCAGCCGCCTGCGATGGAGCCGACGTACTGGATGCCTAGCGGCGCGTAGATGTCCTCCAGCGCGTCGTACAGGCCGCATTCCACGCGCGGCGTGTAGTTGTCCGCGACGCGGGTGTAGTTGGCGGCGACGTTCTCGCCGAGGCCGAGCTTGGTGTGATCGGTGTGGTACGCGCCGACGGTGGCGATGGCGTCGTAAACGCCGTCGCGAGTCGGAGCGAACTGCTCGAGGGAGTGGGTGACCTCGGGGCCGCCGACGCGGTTGATGGTTACGCTCCCGTCGGAGAGCTTGCTCACCTCTTCAATGAAGAATGCGGTCGCCTTGGAGACGTCCAGCACCTCAGGGAAGGCGTCGATCAGGTCGATGGTGACCCGCCTCGCCTTCTCCTCCATCATGGCCGCCTCTGTTGGCGTTGGCGTGGCCGCAGCCTGTTGGGGAACGGGCGTGGCCGTCGGCTCGTCGTCGCCGCATGCGCTCGCAAAGAGACCGAGAGCGGCGATCAGTGCGATTGCTACCAGGTACCTGCTGACTCTCATGATTCCTCCCTAACCCTGAATCAAGGGGCGTTTGTTCTGACGTACCCCCGGCTGACCCTAAGCCGCCGCGGAGCTGAGGCCGTAGAAGTCCAGCGAGTTCTTCCAGAGGATGGCTTCCTTCTCCTCCGGAGAGAGCTCTTCGATCTCGATTAACTCCTCAATCTCGTGCCGGATGCTGCCGAGGTTCACCTCGTGCGGGAAGTCGGACGAGAAGATGAACGCCTCCGGCCCGGCGACGTGCACCGCGTAGGCGAGCGCGGGTTCGTCGCCCTCGACGCCGACGCGCACGCGGCCCTGGCGGCAGAGGCTGATGAGGTAATCGCGTACGTTCATGCCCTCCGGCAGCTGCAGCAGTTCGCCGCGGGGGTCGAACGGGGTGAACGCCTCGTAGGAGCCGTTGAACCGCTCCAGTGCCATCAGGAACCAGCCGACCCCGCCCTCCAGGAAACCGACCTTCAGGCCGGGGAAGCGTTCGAACACGCCGTTGAAGAGCATCCCCGCCAGACCGATCATGATGCCGACGGGGTGGCCGATGGCATGCGTGGCCGCGAATACGTTCATGGTGTTCATGCCCAGGTCGTGGTGGGCGCCCCCGTGCACCGCCAGCGGTACGCCGAGGCGTTCGGCCTCCGCGTAGATCGGCCAGTAGGTCTTTGCGCCGAGGTGCGTCATCAGTCCGGTGGAGGGCAGCATCGCTCCGCACATGCCGAGGTCTTTCACGGCGCGGCGCAATTCCTCGACAGCGGCATCCGGCTCCTGCATCGGGATCAGGGCGACCGGGTGTAGACGGTTGTCCCTGTAGGAATACGCATCGGTGATCCAGTCGTTGTACGCCTGGCATGCCTGGATGGCGAAGTCCAGGTCGATGATCTTGCCGTAGGAGAGGCCGGAGGTGGGATAGAGCACGGCGGACTCGACCCCTGCCCTGTCCATGAACTCGCCCCAGCCCTCGACGCCCGGGTCCGTGAAGACGCCGTTGCTGATGCCGAAGGAGTCCTCCGGGTTGCGCACGACGCTGTGGTGCAAGTGGTCCAGTTGGGGGAAGATGCTAAACAGCTTGGCGATATTGGCATCCGCCAACGGGCTCCTCAGGTGGCTGCGCAGCCCCTCAGAGTCCTCGAAGATGTGTCCGTCGCCATCGATCACGATCTCCAGGTTAGCCATCATGCCCTCCCACTCCTGCGCCGTTATGGTGGGCACAGGCGCGCGAATCATACTTGGAAATCGCGGGCTTGTGTCAAGGAAAATGCCGGATTACAGACCGATTTGCGGCAGGCGCAGCTCACATGTGCCATCACGCGCGTGGGCGCACCGTTGGTGATAGCATGCCGCCAAGCCGGGCAGGGGAGGAGAATATGACCACCACACAGGTCAGGCTTTTGGACTCGGACGGCCACCTGATCGAGTCGAACAGCGAACTCGGCGCGTACGTTGACGACTCCATCAAGGCGGTTGCCACTGGACAGGTGCCCGCACAGGACGGCCCGTTCCCGACACTGGACGGCATCCACAACTTCTTCAAGGGTGAGGGCGGACGGTTCGGCGGAGAGCGGACGATGGCCAGCGAGGAGCGCACCGGCTCCGGCGAAGACTGGACCCACTTCCTCGACAAGACCGGCATCGAACAGACCGTCATCTTCCCCACGCGCGGCCTTGCTGTCGGCTTCATCCAGACGCCCGAGTACGCCGACCGTCTCTGCCGCGCCTACAACGACTACGTGCACGACCGCTACCACAAGGTGGACGCGCGCATACACCCCGTCGGGCTGATACCGCTGCAGAGCCCCAGCCTTGCGGTCGCGGAGCTGCGCCGCATCGTGCGCGACCTCGGCATGCCGGGCGCGATGCTCCCCACCACCGGGCTGCCGCTGCACCTCGCCCACGAATACTACTGGCCGGTGTACGAGGAGGCTGCCAACCTCGGCTGCGTGCTCGCGCTGCACGGCGGTTCCAACCGGGGCATCGGGCTCGATACGTTCACCGACTTCGTGGGCTCGCACGTCTTGCACCATCCCGTGCCGCTCATGTACTCACTCGTCGCGCTGGTCTACCACGGCGTGTTTGACCGGTACCCCGGCCTCAAGCTCGCGTTCCTGGAAGGCGGCCCCGGCTGGCTCGTGCCCGTGCTCGACCGCGCGATACGCGACGACGAGTTCTTCGGTAAGGTGGCGAAGCGTCCCTTCGACGAGTACATCACAAGCGGGAACGTGCTGATCGGCTGCGAGGGGAACGACGTGAGCCTGCCGTACGTGGCCTCGCGCATCGGCATCGAGCCGTTCGCCTACTCCTCCGACTACCCGCACGAGGTCGACCTCGCCGCGGCGATGCACGAGATCGAGGAGACGCTGGAGGACGAGACGCTCACCGACGATCAGAAGCACGCGGTGCTCTTCGAGAACACCCGCCGCTTCTACAGCTTCTAGAGACAGCACCGCACAACAGGAGGAGAGGTCATGGTCAGCAAACCGAAGCTCCGGCTCAGCTTCATGTCGTCCACCAGCGACCGCATCGCACCGTTGCTCGACGGGCGGGTCCAGCCCGAGGGGATCGAGCTGATCCACACGTTCGGAGGCATGTCCGAAGGCGCGTGGCGGCATCTGAACTTCCACGAGTTCGAGTTCCACGAACTGTCTATCTCGTCGTACCTCATCTCGCGGGAGCAGGGAGCGGACTGGATAGCGATACCCGTCTTTCCGCACCGCAGCTTCATGCACATGGGCCTCCACTACAACACGGACTCCGGCATCGAGAAGCCGTCCGACGTGGTCGGCAAGCGCATCGGAGTAGGGGAGTACCAGCAGACGGCTGCCCTCTGGATGCGCGGCATCATGGACCACGACCACGGCGTGTCCCAGTACAAGGTGCACTGGTACATGGAGCGCACCGAAGAGATGAGCCACGGCGGGGCGACGGGCTTCGAGCCGCCGGAGGGCATCTCCTTCCAGCGCGTCCCCCCGGACAAGAGCCTCGCATCCATGCTGCTGGCCAACGAGTTGGACATCGCGTCGGTCAACCCGGCGGCCCTCAACGAACCCGGCGGGCAGGGGCCCAACCTCGTCGACCGCTCGTGGCGCATCCAGGGCCAGGGTGACCTGAGCAAGATCAAGCCGATGTTCCCGGACCGCATAGCGGAGGGGTCGCGGTTCTTCAAGGAGCACGGGTTCATCCCTGCCAACCACACCTACGTGATACGAGGCGACGTCTACCGCGAGTATCCATGGGTGGCGCTCAACCTCTACAACGCCTTCGTCCAGGCGAAGGACCTGTCCATGCGGACATTGCCCGCGCGGATGCCGACCGACCTCGTCTTCGGTAACGATTACATGCGCCAGACGCGGGCGACCTTCGGCAACGACCCGTACCCCTACGGGGTGAAGGCGAACGAGGCGATGCTCAACACGCTCATCGACTACTCGCATGAGCAGGGGCTGACGAAGAAGCGGGCCAACATCGAGGAGATGTTCGCGTCCATTACTCTGAACCTCTAACGCGCGACGGGCGTACCGCGCCGGGGTGCGGACTACTCGCGCCCCGGCGCGTCTGAAGGAGCTTCCACTTCACGCCGACGCTGTGAGCGCGTCTCCGGGCCGAACGCCGCCATCGCCAGCGCGCAGACCACGAGGAACGCCGCGACGGCGATGAATGCCGTCCCGAAACCCCAGATCTCTGCGACGGCGCCAGCGGTCAGCGGGCCCACTGCGGAGCCGAAGCTCTGGAAGGATGCCCAGACGCCGAGGAAGGCGCCGCGCTTGTCCTCCGGGGCAAGGTCCATCGCGAAGGCTTGCGTGGAGCCCATCGTCATCGCGATCGCCAGGCCCAGCACCGCCATCCCCAGCAGCGCACTGCCGAAGCCGTCCATCGTGGCCAGGAGGGTTGCCGCTCCGGCGGCGATCAGCAGCCCCGGCACCAGCGAGGTCTTTCGTCCGAACCGGTCGACCAGAATGCCGTTGGGGAAGGAGCCGAGCAGCGTGACGATGCCGGCGACGGTGATGAGCAATCCGATCTCGCTCTCGATCAGGCCTGCCTCGATCTTGCCCGCGATGGGGAACATCGCCTGGACCATGCTCTGGCCGATCAGCGTTGCGGCGATGGTGGTGAGGGCCAGCGCGATGAAGGCGCGGCTCATAACGATGGGGAGCAGGTCGGCGCGCAGGGTCGTCCGCTCGGCGGCGGGACGGCGCTCGCGGGTGGGGCGCGTCTCGCCGATCATGTAGAGCGTGATGAACATGACCAGGAACTTGGAGACGCCGTTCACCACGAACACCTGCGGCAGGCCCCACGTTACGGCGATCACTCCGCCGAGCACCGGCCCGATGAGCTGGCCGAGACGCATCGACGAGTTCCGCATCGCAACGGCGCGTCCCCGGTTCTCGGGCGTGCTCATGTCCGCGATGACCACCTGCGAGGTGGTCTGCCACATCGACACACCGGTGTTGCCGATGAGCTCCAGCACGAAGAACGCCGCGTAGCTGTCGATGTAGAGCACGCCGAACGACGCGGCGCCTCTGAGGAAGGCCCCTATCACCGCCAGCGGCTTGCGTCCGACGCGGTCTGTCAGGAAGCCGGTGAGTGGAGCGGAGATGATGCGGGACGCACCCAGCGCCGCAAAGAGCAGCGTGACGAGGAAGATCGAGTTCTCGAGTTCGAAGGCGAACAGCGATCGTCCCAGCGTCTGCGCCCCGCTCCCGGTCCCCCAGATGAGGTACGTCGCGAAGAGCGGCAGGCCCTGCCTGCTGAACATGCTCGAACCGGGCCCTGCCCGCATGCTCCGTCTCATACGCCTGTGCCGACCTCGTAGCGGAGTCTACTCCTTATCCTGCGCGTTCCTTGACGCTCCCCAGACCCGCTCCTACACTTGTCGCGCCGCAGTCCTGCCCTGGAGCGGACGCGCGCGCCCCGGAGTTCCATTGACGCAACCGCAACGCGAAGGCTTCACCGGCTCTGACCGCTCCTTCATGGGCGAGGAAGAACTGCACCTCACCAGTGTTGGTGTGGACATCGGCTCGTCCACGTCCCACCTCGTCTTCTCCGCGCTGGAACTGGAACGCCGCAACACACGCTACGTCATCGTCAAGCGCACCATCATCCGCGAGTCGGACATCCTCCTGACGCCCTACGTGGACGACGGCGCGACGATAGACGCCACCGCGCTCGGGGCCTTCATCGACGCCCAGTACCGTGCCACCGGACTCCGCCGTGAGCAGATAGACACCGGTGCGCTCATCCTCACCGGTGTTGCCGTCCGGCGGCACAACGCCCGCGCCATAGCGGAGCTCTTCGCGCAGGAGGCGGGGAAGTTCGTTGCCGTCAGCGCGGGCGATGGCCTCGAGGCAGCGATGGCCGCCCACGGCTCAGGCGCGATTGCCGAATCGGAGAAGACGCACGGCGTCGTGATGAACGTCGACATCGGCGGCGGCACCAGCAAGGTCGCCGTCTGTCAGGGCGGCAGGACGCTCGAGGTAACCGCGCTCGACGCGGGCGCGCGCCTGCTCGCATTCGACGAGAACGACCGCATCGTCCGTATCGAGGACGCCGGACGCTTCTACGCGAACGAGGCTGGCGTGAACGTCGAGCTCGGCGCGACGCTCTCCGACGAGGAGAAGCAGGCCATCGCCGGGAAGATGGTGGACCGCCTGATGGAGGTCGTGCTGCGCAACGGCGTCTCCGACGAGACGAAGGGCCTGCTGCGCCTGCCGGAGTTGTCGTATGAGGGCCCGATCGGCACGGTCATCTTCTCCGGCGGCGTATCCGAGTTCGTCTACGGCTACGACAGGAAGAGCTACGGCGACCTGGGCCCGCTGTTCGCCCGCACGATGCGGCAGCGCATCGGGGAGCTCGGGGCTATGCTCATGGCGCCCACGGCGGGCATCCGTGCGACGGTCGTCGGTGCGTCGCAGTACACCGTGCAGGTGAGCGGCAGCACCATCTTCATCTCTCCCATCGAGACCGTGCCCATCCGCAACATCCCCGTTATGACGCCCGACCTCGACCTCACCGTCGACGACCTCGACTCCGACACCATCGCCGGTGCCGTGCGTGCCGGGCTCACACGGCTCGACCTCCACGACGCGGACACTGCAGTCGCCATCGGCTTCCGGTGGGGCGGTTCGGCCACGTTCCACCGGCTGGATGCTTTCACACGCGGCGCGGCCTCCGCCATGAGCGCGCTGCTGGACAAGGGCAACCCCCTCGTTCTCGTGAGCGATGGCGACATCGGCGGGCTGCTGGGTCTGCACCTCCGAGAGGAGGTCGGCCTCCCCAACCCCGTCATTTCCATAGATGGCATCGAACTGCGCGAGTTCGACTACATCGACATCGGCGCGCTCATACCGTCGTCCGGCGCCGCGCCGGTCGTCATCAAGTCGCTCGTCTTTCCCGGTCAGCAGGACGGCGTGTAGGAGCAGATCATGGAGTACCGGCGGCTTGGTGGCACGGATATGGACGTCTCGGTCATCGGCGCGGGCGGCTACCCGTTCGGCCCGCCGCTACTCGGCCAGGACGAGACGACCGCCGTCGTGCACCGCGCGATCGAATGCGGCATCAACTTCTTCGACACGTCGGACGTCTACGGCGGCGGCCAGAGCGAGGATTTCCTCGGCAACGCCCTTGCCGGTAAGCGCGACGCCATCTACCTCTCCACCAAGTTCAACCTGCGCGATCTCGGCGATCAGACCCCGCGCGACCGCATCTTCGCGCGCTGCGAGGAAGCCCTGCGCAAACTGCGTACGGACCGCATCGATCTCTTCCAGGTGCACTTCTCGACGCCCGAGGTCCCGCACGAGGAGCTGCTCGGCCCGCTCGACGACCTCGTCCGGCAGGGCAAGGTGCGCTACATCGGTAACTGCAACACTGCGTCGTGGCGCTGGCTGGAGGAGATCGAGACCTCCCGCGCCAACGGCATGGCCGAGTTCCAGTCCACCCAGAACCACTACAGCCTCCTCTACCGCCACGCCGAACTCGAACTGATCCCGTTCTGCCGCGCATACGGCAGGTCACTCCTTGCGTACTTTCCGCTCGGCGGAGGCTGGCTCACCGGCACGTACCGTCCCGGCGAACCGCCGCCGGAGGGGAGCCGCGCCGCGAAGGTGCCAACCGGCATCGTGACGCGCCTGCGCTCGGAGCGTGTCGAGCGCCTCGTTCCCCTGCTCGAAGCGTTCGCCGGAGAGCGTGGCCACACCGTCAATGAACTTGCACTTGCCTGGGTCATCGCCCACCCGGAGGTCGTGCTTGCCCTCACCGGCTTCGACCGCCCGGAGCACGTCGAGGCGAATGTCAAGGGTGCTGACTGGAAGCTCACTGCCGAGGACATGGACGAGCTCGACTCCCTTACGTCCTGGTGGGAGGGGCGCAACGCCATCATCGACAGTGCCACTCCTCCTCCGCGCCCGGACGTTCCGCGATGAATGACTGGTACCTCATCCGCCACGGCGAGACGCAGTGGAACGCCGAGCGGCGGGTCCAGGGCCACACGGACGTTCCCCTGCACGACGTCGGCCGGGAGCAGGCAGCGCTGACAGGCCGACGCCTCGCCGATATCCGGTTCGGCGCGGTCTACTCCAGCGACCTCATCCGCGCCCGTGAGACGGCGGAGATCATCGTTGCTGCCAGCAACACCGGTCCGTACGAGATCGTCTTCGACGAGCGCCTCCGCGAGGTCTCCTTCGGCAAGCTGGAGGGTAAGACGTGGACGGAGATGGACGACGAGATCAGGGCGGTGCAGAACGAGCGGAACCTCGATTTCGCGCCGCCCGGCGGTGAGTCCTACCGCCGGATGCTGGACCGGCTGGGTGAGTTCGCGGAGATGGTCAGAGAACGCCACGCCCATGACGACGTGCTCGTGGTAGGACACGGCGCGGCGTTCCGCGCACTCGCCGTGCGGATGCTAGGCCTGCCGGATGAGACGTTCTGGTCGCTCAGCGGCCTGCGCTCCGCGAGCGTATCCCGCGTCCGGCGACGCGACGACGGCCGCACCGCGCTCTTCGCATGGAGCGACGCCGGCCACCTCGACGTTCCTCCTGCCGAACGCGGTGCTGGTATACTCTCTCACGCACACCTCACTCAGTAGCGAGCAGACCATGCCCCGCATCAAGAAAGCGAAGAAAGAGAAGCCCGCCGAGACGACCGAGCAGTTCGTCGCGCGGGTGAGCAAGAAGGACGAGACGCGCAACGGTAAGCGCGTCCGGTTCGGATTCACCAAGCGCGTCCGCTAGGCCCCTGCCTCGGACCCTGTTTTGTCACTCCCCTGCGCCTAGACCGGAGGGTTGAGTTCGACGCCGAGCGCCTTCTCGACCCATGCGGCAGCGCGCAGGAGTTGCGCCTCGCGGAAGGGGCCGCAGGCGAGTTGCGCGCCGAGCGGCAGGCCGTCGCTGGCAAGCCCGGTGGGCACCGAGATGCTGGGGAACCCGGTGTAGCTCCACGGACTCTGGAACCGCGTGTCGCCGGTCTGCGTGCGGTCGCGGGGCGCCGGGCCGGATGCGGTCGGCATGATGAGGGCGTCCACCTGCTCCATCGCCTCGGCAGTCAACCGTTGCACCTCGCGACGGTAGTCCGACGCCGCAATGTAGTCCCGCGCCGTGTGGGAGAAGCCGTTCTGTATGTAGACCGTGATCTTCGGGCCGTACAGCTCCTCGTTGCCCATGTAGAGCGGCGTGTGCCAGACGGCCATCTCCGACTCCTGCATGATGCGGTGCGAGGCGTAGGAGCGCGCGAAGTCCACGCCGGGGTCGATCTCCTCGACGGAGGCGCCTGCGTTCGCGAGTTCCTGTGCCGTCTCCTCCATCAGGAGGCGCGTCTCTGCGTCCGCCTCGTTCGCGAACCAGCCCCGCACGAGGCCGAGGCGCGGCGCGGGCAGGTCGCCGCTCACCGCCGCGAGGTAGTCGTCCGTGGGAACGTCGGCGCAGTACGGGTCGTCCGGGTCGTGCACGGCGAGCACGCTCAGCAGCAGCGCGACGTCCTCGACGCTCCGCACGAGCACCCCGACGTGGTCGAACGACGTTGCCATCGGCACGACACCGAGGCGTGGGATGCGTCCGAGCGTCGGTTTGAAGCCGACGACGCCGTTGTACGCGGCCGGGCGCAGGACCGAGCCGACGGTCTGCGAGCCGAACGCCCACGGCACCATACGCGCTGCGACAGCGACGCCGGAGCCGGTGCTTGAGCCGCCAGGCGTGTGCGCGGCGTTCCATGGGTTGAAGCACGGTGCGGGATCGCCGTCAGCGAACTCGGTTGTGTGCAGCTTGCCGAGCAGCACCGCGCCCGCGTTCCGCGCGAGCGCGATGGGCGCAGCATCGGCGTCAGGCACGCGCTCGGCCCATATCTTCGAGCCTGCCGCCGTGCGGATGCCCGCGGTGTCGAAGATGTCCTTCGCGCCGTAGGGGACACCCGCGAGCGGGCCCCGCGAGCCGGCGCTTGCGGCGTCGGCGGCGCGGGCGGCAGCGAGCGCCTGCTCCGGAAGGAGCGTGGCCCATGCCTGCAGTCGCGGCTCCAGCGCCTCTATGCGCGCGAGCAGCGACTCGGTCAGTTCGACGGATGAGAGCCGTCGCGCCGCGATCTCGGCGACGGCCTGAGTGAGGGTCAATTCGTACGGTTCAGCCACGGGGTGCCTCTGTACTCTGGATTGCGCTCGGCGCGGAGGTACAGGGTAGGAGAGGGGATGTGACCGGCGCAATGGCCTTGGCTCAGGGCTCTACGCTGGTGCGAGGCCGGGGACCTCGTCATCGAACTCGTTGGTGGGAGCGTAGTCACGCTTGGCGCCCGACGCCGCGAGGCGCGCGTGCAGCTCGTGCTGCTGTGCGTACAGCCCGCCGAGCGCGACCAGTTCGTCGTGGTTGCCCAGTTCCACGATGCGCCCCTTCTCCATCACCACGATCTTGTCCGCATTGCGGATAGTGGAGAGCCGGTGCGCGATGACGATGGCCGTCCGCCCGTGCAGCATCTTGCCTATCGCCTGCTGGATCAGCTGTTCGGTCTGGGTGTCGACGCTGGCCGTTGCCTCGTCGAGCACGATGATGCGCGGGTCCGCGACGAGCGCCCGGGCGAAGCTGACGAGCTGGCGCTGGCCGAGGCTCATGTTGCCGCCGCGCTCCTCCATCATCGTCTCGTAGCCTTCCCGCAGGCTCACGATGTGGTCGTGCAGGCCCACGGCCTTGGCTGCCTCGTACACTTTCTCGTCGTCCGCTTCCGGGTGGTTGTAGCGGATGTTCTCCAAGATGGTGCCGGAGAACTGGAACGGCTCCTGCAGCACGATGCCCATCTGCTTCGCGAGCGACTCGCGGGTCACGTCGCGCACGTCGTGGCCGTCGATCGTGATGCGCCCATCGACCACGTCGTAGAAGCGTGAGACGAGCGCGGCCATCGTCGTCTTGCCCGCGCCGGTGCGTCCGACGAACGCGATCGTCTCGCCGGGCTGCACGTCCAGGTTCACGCCGGTCAACACGAGCTTGCCCGGCTCGTACTCGAACGACACGTTCTCGTACCGTATCGCGCCCTGTATCTGCGGCATCGGCTTTGCGTCGAGCGCGTCGACCAGGTCCGGCTCGGTGTCGAGCAGGTCGAAGATGCGGGCACCGGACGCCATCGCGCGCTGCAGCTGCGTGAACTGCATCGTCAGGCTGCGGATCGGGTCGTAGAAGCGCTGGATGTAGAGCGTGAACTGCACGAGCTGGCCGGCGCCCAGTGCCCCCCCGAGCACGAGCCTCCCGCCGAAGATGATGGTCGCCGCGAGGCTGAACGACATGAACATCTCTACCACCGGCATGAGTGAGGACGCGAGCCGCTGGGCGCGCAGGTTCGTCTGCAGGTGGTGGTCGTTCAGTTCGTCGAATGCCCCCATGTTCGTCCGCTGGCGGTTCATGCTCTGCACGACGCGCACGCCGTCCAGGTTCTCCGCGAGCGATGCGTTCACCTGCGAGATGGCGACGCGGACGCGCAGGAATGCCGGGCGTGCGTGCTTCTGCCACACCCAGATGATGACCATCAGCACGGGCAGGCTGGCGAACGAGAGCAGGGACAGTTGCCAGTCCCTGGCCAGCATGAATGCGATGATGCCGCTGAGGCTCAGCAGGTCGCCGATGCTCAGCACCACGATGTCCAGGAACTCCTGCAACTGGTAGACGTCGTTCTGGGCGCGCGACATCACGGACCCGACCTTGTGCCGGTTGTGGAACGACATCGGCAGGTCCTGCAGGTGTTTGAAGAGGTCGTTCCGCAGGTCGTAGATGACGCGCTGGCTCACGCGCGCCAGCAGCACCTGGTGCGCGTAGTTCGCCGCGTAGTGCACCACCAGTACCACGCCGAACCAGACGGCGAGCGTGTTGAGACCTGAGAGGTCGCCGTTCTCGATGTAGCGGTCTATACCGATGGCGATGATGAGCGGTATCGCAACCGTCGCTCCGGTGTAGACGACCACAGCCATCATGGCGAGGAAGACCGGGAACTTGTACGGCACCACGTAGCTGAGCAGGCGCAGGATGACCCGCTGGTCGTACAGCTTCGTACCGTCCTCGTCGATGTCGCCCTGCTGGCCGCGCGATACCCAGTTCCCGCCCGTGCCGGTGTTCACCATCATGGCGCGGCGCTCCTCTGCGCGGGCGAGCCCATGCGCACGGCGGCGACGCCGTTCAGGCTGGTGGCGTACTGCAACTCCGTAACGTGGGTGAACAGCCCACCGGACTCGATCAATTCGTCGGGCGTCCCCATCTCGCCGATCTCGCCGTTCTGCATCACGATGACGAGCCCGGCATGTTGGATGGACGAGAGCCGGTGCGCGATGATGAACGTCGTCCGGTCCTTCACCACCTCCGCCATCGCGTCCTGGATGCGCGACTCCGTGCCCGCGTCGACGCTGGAGGTCGAGTCGTCCAGCACGAGTATCGGCGGGTCGAGCGCCAGCGTCCGTGCGATGGAAAGCCGCTGCCGCTGGCCGCCGGAGAGCGAGACGCCCCGTTCGCCGATAACCGTCTCGTAGCCTTCCGGCAGCGCCATGATCTCGTCGTGGATCTGGGCGGTCGTGGCCGCGGTGATGATGTCGTCCATCGTCGCGTCCTCGCGTCCGTAAGCGATGTTCTCCGCCACCGTCGCGCTGAACAGGAAGACGTCCTGCTGCACGATCCCGATGGCCGACCGGAGTGAGGCGAGCTGGCACTCCCGGATGTCTTTGCCGTCTACAGTGATGCGCCCGCCGTCCGGGTCGTAGAAGCGCGCGAGCAGGCTCATCAGCGTCGTCTTTCCGGAACCCGGCGCCCCCATGAGAGCGGTCACCTGTCCCGGTTCCGCTTCGAATGAGACGTTCCGCACGGCGTCACGGTTGGTGTAGCCGAACGAGACGTCCTCGAACCGCACGTGGCCGCGCACTTCGCCGATAGGCACAGCCTCCGGCAGGTCCCGCACCGGTGAGTCGGCGTCGAGCACCGCGAACACCCGCTCGCCCGCGGACGCCGCCCGCGCGAACGTGTTGACGAGGAAGCCGAGCATGCGGATCGGCTGCACGAGCAGGCTGATGTAGAGGAAGAACTCTGTCAACTCACCCGGCGTCATACGCCCTTCTATGACGGCCCTGCCGCCGAACCAGAGGATCACGCCGGACGCACTCCAGAAGACTATCTGCATGAGCGAGGTGTTGAACGACTGCGCCTTCTGCACCTCGAACGTGCGGTTGAACACTTCGTCATTCTGGCTCCGGAACTTACGCTCCTCGTGGTCCTCCGCGCCGAACGCCTTGACGACGCGCTGGCCGGAGAGGTTCTCCTGCAGCACGGTGGTGAGCTTGCCCATCTCTATCTGCGTCTGGAGCCACATGTGGCGCATCCGCCTGCTCGCCCAGATGGCGCGAGCGGCGATGACGGGAGCGAACGCCAGGCTGATGAGCGCGAGCCGGGGGTCCGTAAGCAGCATCATCGTCGCGGAGCCTGCGGTGAACAGGACTATCTGCCCGGCCCGGATGAGCCCCATACTCACGAACATCCGCGTCATCTCCACGTCCACCGTGGACTTGGACATGAGATTGCCGGTGTGCTCGCGGTCGTGGAACGCGAAACTCAGGTGCTGCAGCTTGTCGTACAGCATGTTGCGGATGCGGTATGCGACCCGCTGGGAGACGGCCTCCGCCATGTAGAGGTTTCCGTAGTTGAAGACGCTCCGCGCGGCGATGACGCCGATCACCAACAAGCCCAGCCGCACGAGGTCGCCGCTGTCCCCCTGCCCCCCGGCGCCGACCGCGGCGTCGACCGCATTCCCGACCAGCCGTGGCACTGCGAGGAAGAGCACTGATGCGGTGATGAGCGAGACCCAGGCTATGATGAGCCGCCCCTTCTCCAGGGCGGCGAGTTTCGTTATGCGCCAGAGGATTCTTCGCATCGAGTTTAAGGGACGGTAGCGAGGGTACGAATCCTGATTAGTATACGCCACCTTTAGGGACTCGTTAAGACGCTGTGGTTACTGCTAATCGTAGGAGTGAGGGACAAAGAGATGAGACGTACCCGCCACCCGTCTTCGCGCGCCGGTGCTAGAATCGGAATCGTTCCCCACAGGTGGTTCTGACGACGTGCCCCGAGAAGCAGTGCTCCCCTACTCATTGCGCCCCATGGACTGGGCCGACCTCGACCAGGTCGCCGCGATGGAGCGCGAATCGTTCCCCACACTCTGGCCTCCGACCAACTACCGCCGCGAGATGCGGAACCGCACCGCGGAGTACCTCGTCTGCGTGCGGGACGGCGAGTACCTTACGCTGGAGCGCAAGCAGGGCGCGCTCCGGCGCCTCTTCCGCCGCAACAAGCCTGGGCCACCCGAACGGCGGAGGCTGCTCGCCGGGTTCCTGGGGGTGTGGCACATGGCGGGCGAGGCACACATCGTCTCGGTAGCGGTGCGCGAGGATTACCGCCGGCGCGGGCTCGGCGAACTGCTGGTCATCGGCGCGATCGAGATGGGGATGGCGCGCGGCGCACAGGTCGTGACGCTCGAGGCGCGCGTCTCCAACGAGCCCGCGATAGCGCTCTACACCAAGTACGGTTTCCATGAGGCCGGCATCCGCCGCCGCTACTACGCCGATAACCACGAGGACGCCGTCATCATGACCACCGACGCTCTCGACTCCGCGGACTACCGCGCCCTCTTCGAGCGCCTCCGCAACGCCTTCGACGAGCGCTACGGCGAGGCCGTCCGCGAGTACATCCAGTGAGGGCTTCAGGCTCACCACGAACGGTTCGGTCGCGCTACAATCCTGACCGATGCTTCGCTTGATCCTCGTCCGCCATGGCCGCACCTCGTGGAACGTGCAGGGTCGCGTGCAGGGCGGCGGCGGACTGGACGAGGTGGGCAGGGCGCAGGTCGCCGCACTGACGGAGCGCCTCGCCGCCGAGCCCATCACCGCCGTCTACGCCTCGCCCGCGTGGCGCGCCCGCCAGACTGCCCAGCCGCTCGCCGACGCGCTCGGACTGCTCGTCCGCCGCCGCCGACTGCTGCGCGACCTCGACTACGGGCGGTATGCGGGCGCGTTCGTCGCAGACGTGATGCGGGACGACCCGGACCTGCTGCACCGCTGGCGCACCGAACCGCAGAACGTCACGTTCGACGGCGGCGAGAACCTCGCGGCGCTGAGGGTCCGCATTGAGCGCTTCATCTGTGATATGGCGTTGGCGCATCCGGAAGGGACGGTCGTTGCCACGACGCACGACTCGCCGGTTCGGATGGCGGTTGCCGTCGCGTGCGGCCTGCCGGACTCGTCGCACCGCGAAGAGTGGATCAAGACGGCGTATGCCTCGGTGACGGCGTTGGAGGTGGAGGATGGCGCGGTGCGCTTGGCGTCTCACAACGACGTGGCGCACCTGGCGGGCATCCAATGACGAGCGCGCCCCGCAGGACCCGCCGCAAGGTGCTGCGTCCACGCAGCGTGCGCGGCGTGAAGCCATACTCGCCGGACGAAGTCTACGATCTGCTTGAGGACTACTACGGCGTACCGAGCCGTCGCCAGCGGCTCGACGGCATGTCCGAGCTCGTATGGACGATCCTGTCGCAGCACACGTCCGACGTGAACGCCGAACGCGCGTTCGCCGCGCTCTCCGACCGCTACGAGACGTGGGAGGACGTGCTGAACGCGCCGGAGGCGGACCTCGCCGACACGATCCGAAGCGGCGGGCTTGCCAACCAGAAGGCGCCGCGCATCCAGCAGGTGCTCGGCTCCGTGCGCGAGCGCACGGGCGGGTTCGACATCTCCTTCCTGGAAACCATGCCGCTGGAGGATGCGAAGGCCTGGCTGCGCGCGATGCCTGGGGTCGGGCCGAAGACGGCAGGCGTCGTGCTGTCATTCTCGATGGGGCAGCCCGCGATGGCGGTCGACACGCACATCTATCGCGTGTCGAAGCGGCTCGCGCTCATCGGGCCGAAGGTGACGGCGGACGAGGCGCACGACGTGCTGGAGCAGGCCATCGCGCCGGAACGCGTGCTGAACCTGCACGTCTACCTCATCACGCACGGGCGCCGCGTCTGCAAGGCGCAGCGCCCGCTCTGCCACGCCTGCCCCTTGGGTGAGCGCTGCCCGGAGCGTCCCCGCCACGTTCGCGAGGATGACCCGCGCGTGCCGACCGCTACGCTCAGTCACAAGCCGCTATGAGCGAACCGCGCCCCATCTCGCCGCTGGAACGCGCCTCGGTCGAGCGTCTGCTTGTGGCGTTGTGCGAGGAACACGGCATATCGCCGCAGCCCGCCCTGGAATGGTCCCGCCGTTTACGGCGCGTGCTCGGCAAGGCCTACCATGACCGTCGACTCATCCGGCTCTCGGCGTGGCTCGACCACGAGCAGGCGCAGGCGACGCTGCGGCACGAGTTGGCGCACGTCGCGGTGGGAAGGGGACGGCGTCCGCACGGCGCTCGATGGAAGGCGTGGGCGGTCAAGCTGGGGGCCGACCCGCGCGCGACCGCTCACCGAGGGCCCGCGCTCGCGCCGGAGCCTGCGCCGGACCGTCGCTGCTCCGGGCTGGAGTGCCCCGGCTGCGGCATGCGCATCGTCCGTTTCCGTGTGCTGCGCGGCCTCTACTGTCGAGCGTGCGGCCCGAGGCGTGGGATGCTCTCGCGAGCGGTGCGCGGCCCGTACGCGGAGGTCGCCACATGGGCGAAGGGGGATGGGTAGGGGAACATATCGCCCGAAAGTTGCATGAGATGGGCTTGGCAACCGGGGATTCGCCCCCTAACATGGCGCGTGCGGCGATAGGCCGCAGAAAGGGGGTGATCCGTAGTGCATACATCATTACCTAGCACTGCTGCGTCACCCGCTGCTCGCCGCTAGGGACCGACCGGTCGATGTCGGTCGCCCCGCGGTGTCCCGTGGGACCTCAGTGGTGGGTCCTTGCGGGAGGCGCGGCAGGGTGCACCCCGTGGAGGCCCGCTCCGGCGGTGCTGACATGGGGAACAGGACGGGCGCCTCGGCTCCTGATGGAGCCGGGGCGCTTCGTTTAAGGCGAAGGAGTGACGAGCGCGTCGTGTGGGAACGGCGAGAAGGCGACCTCTGCGGTAGAATCACATTTCGTTGGAACGCAGCCTTCCCAATAGCGGTTGGAGGATGGCATGTCGGTGAAGATAGGGCTGGCCGGGGCCTCGGTGATGGCGCGCGAGGGACGCGAGACGTTTCTGCGCTACGTCGACGCCGCCGAGGAGCTGGACTGGGACTCCATTTGGTTCTCGGATCGCATCGTCGGCCCGGCGTGGCGGATGGACCCCATCGCGGGCATGGCCATCGTCACCGGACGCAGCGAGACACTGAAGTTCGGCACCGGCGTGCTGCTGATGTCGATGCGCAGTCCGGTCACCGCCGCGCGCGAGCTTGCCACGATAGACCTGCTCTCCAACGGACGCCTCGTGCTGGGCGTCGGCGTCGGACAGGAGTCGCCCGCGGAGTACGAGGCGATGGGCGTCCGCAAGCGCGACCGCGGCAGGCGGCTCGACGAGGCCATCGTGCTGATGCGGCGCTTGTGGACGGAAGAGCGCGTCACCTACGAGAGCGAGTTCATCAAGCTGACGGACGCGACGATAGGCGTGCGCCCGAAGCAGGCGAACGTGCCGATATGGATGGGCAGCCGCTCCGAGGCTGGATTGCGCCGTACGGGCAGGCTTGGCGACGGCTGGCTGCCGACGCAGATAACGCCGGAGGAGGTCGCGGCGGGCATCGCGCGCATCCGGGAGTACGCCGCGGAGGCGGGCAATCACATAGAGGATGACCACTTCGGCCTGCAGATCAACAGCTACCTCGTGGAGAGCGGCACGGTCCCGGAGCATATCAAGGAGCGCTACCTGCTGCGGCGTCGCTCGGATGTTCCGCCGGAGCAGTTGAACCTGCTCGGCACGCCGGACCAGATCATGGCGCGGCTGCGCGAGTACATCGACGCGGGCGCGTCGAAGTTCGTGTTCAACCCCGCCTGCGGCGCGGACGAGATGCTGGAGCAGATGCGGCTGCAGGCCGAGGCCATCGTCCAGCCGTTCCACCAGAAGCTCGTGCCGCTGGGGGCGTAGGCCTCTCCTCTATAATGGGGCATGCGGCCCGTCGCACTGGATTCCAGCCTTCGCTGGGATGACGAGGTTACACACAACGGGTCAGGTGAAGGTGTATGAAGATAGGCATCATCAACGTGACGGGGTACGCGGGTATCGAGCTCGCACGCATCCTGTACCGCCATCCTGAGGCTGAGGTCGTCAGCGTTACGGGGCGCAGCCAGGCCGGCGAGGAGTTGGGCGACGCGCTGCCGCATCTGTCGCGGATGGACATCACCATCGAGCCGGAGATCACCGGCAGCGTCGACGTCGTCTTCTCCGCGCTGCCGCAGGTCGCCTCGGCTGAGGCGTGCGTCCCGTTCGCGCGGGACGGCGTGAAGGTCGTCGACATCTCCGCCGACTTCCGCCTGCACGACCCCGACGAGTACGCGCTCTGGTACGGTGCCGAGCACCCCGCGCCCGACCTGCTTGAGACGTCCGTCTACGGCCTCACGGAGCTGGATAGGGATGGCATCTCCTCGGCGCAGCTTGTGGCGAACCCTGGCTGCTACCCCACCGCCGCCCTGCTGGCGCTTGCGCCGGTGGTCGAGAAGGGCCTCATCGGCGAGCAGATCGTGGTCGACTGCAAGTCCGGCGTCTCGGGCGCGGGTCGCGGTCTGAGCATGACGACGCACTTTTCCGAGGTGAACGAGAACGTCTTCGCCTACTCGGTTGGCGGGCACCGTCACCTGCCGGAGATTACGCAGGAACTGCGCCGCATCAAGGACGGCTATGCACCGAAGGTGCTCTTCCAGCCGCACCTCATCCCCATGACGCGCGGCATCCTCGATACCATCTATGCCGACTTCGTGGATGGCGCGTTCGGCTCAGTGGAGGAGGCGTCGGCCTCGATGACCGAGCTCTACTGCGAGTACTACCGCGATGAGCCGTTCGTGAAGGTGACCGACAAGTCGCCCCAGACGAAGCAGACCTGGGGTAACAACGACTGCCTCGTTTATCCTACGGTGGACCGGCATACGGGCAAGCTCGTCGTCTTCTCCGCGCTGGACAACCTCGTGAAGGGCGCTGCGGGGCAGGCGGTGCAGAACATGAACCTCATGTTCGGGCTGCCGGAGGCGACGGGGCTGGAGCAACTGGCCATCTACCCGTAGCGCGCCTATCCTTACATGCGCCACAAGGCGCGCCGCCGCCGCACGCACGCGTGCCCCTATAGTCTAGCGGCCTAGGACGCCACCCTTTCAAGGTGGAGATCGCGGGTTCGAATCCCGCTGGGGGCACCAGAACTCTCTTGGATTACGAGTAAATCAAGGGGAAACGCGCATCAGTTGTCACTTTCGTTGTCACTGCTATTGGACGGGGTCCCGCGGCAGCGAGTCTGGCGTGACGCCCGGATTGTCACATTCCAGCAAGCAATTCACTGAGTCGGGTGCAAGCCCATTGTCTGCGTAGGCATGAGCCGCCGATGCCCTTGGCAGACCAGGTCATCTGCGCGTTGCACTGGCGGTGAGGGGAGCCGAGGGCAGGGTTGGCTCGTATATCATCACCATCACCACGCCTGAACGCCGACGCCTGGGAGGCCTTACAGTGGGCTTATCGAACGAATGCAAGGACTGATCGCAAGCCCCAAGCTGCCACTATCCAGCGGCCCGGCACGTCAAGCCAGTCTCCTGCTTCTACTGTTGGCAGCGTTGGCAGGCTTCTTCCTGTTGCTCGAGTTCGTCGTCGCCTTGGTGTCCACGGGACCCAGGGACATACTGGCCGCCACATCCTCGCAGGAGAGGACGTTCGGCGTACCCAACGGTGTCGGACTGATCGAGTTTCTGGTACTGCCCGTGTCCATCGTCCTCGCATCGGCCGCGCTGGTTGTATCCGTCGGTTGGCCGCTGCGGAGGGCTTCCCTCCGGCCATCGTGGTTGCTCGCGCTGGGGGCGCTGACTGCGGCAGTCCTGATCGCGGCCGGAGCGTACCTAGCCTTCTCGGGGATGCTGGGCAGCGCGGTCTCCTACGACGAGCACATGGTGCAACGCACTTACCTGGAGTCGGAGAGCCTGGTCCTCCTGGCAGCATTCTTCCTGTCTGTCACGATCGCGGGGATACTCAACTGGAGGCTGCTGGCGGTGTCTCTCGTGGTCTGGCTGGCCGCCGCGGGCGTCTTCGGCTTCCTGGACACCAAACCCATCGACGGGCTGCTCCTGTTCCCCAGGACACAGTTCCTGGAGGTGCCCCCCAGCTTCGCGGCGGTCGTGAAGGGCTTCCGGCAGACGGAGGAAGTGTCGACCGGACAGCCTGCGGGGTCAGCAACCACCGCTGCGAGCGCACCCTCGGACACGTCCCTGCTGTCAGAAGTCACCGCGCTGCAGCTCCTTCCGCCGAGCAACGGTCCTGTGTTCCAGGTGACGGGCTCGGTCCATACCAGGTATCTCAGGACGTCCACGGGCGACAGCTACAGTGACGGAACGTGGAGCCAGTTGGACCCGGCCACCGTCACCCTGGAGGAGAACACCCCTGTTCCTGATGCGCTGGGGCCGCTGGCCGGAGAGCTCCATCTGCCGACGGCGATTCCGCTTCACGAATTCGCCGACCACATCGTGGTCTCGCCGATCGAAGGGGCAGACACTCTCGCGGCGGGCGTGCTCCCGGTAGCCAGGACCCTGCAGAGCGTCAGCACGTCCGCAACGTACTTCCCCTTCAGCGAAACCCTTGCCGTCGATAGTCGTGTGCCCGGCTACCAGATGGAGTCGACTCTTCCGCTGTTCGCGCTGGGACAGAAGTTCGAGGCGCATCCGGTGGCGGACCGGACGTATCTGCAACTGCCGGATGGACTGTCCCCGCGTGTGTATGAGCTGGCCGAGCAGGTCGGCGGTGTCGTTTCCCCGTACCTGAAGGCACGCCTGCTCCAGATACACCTGCAGGAGGAGTATGCCTACGGAGTCGCAGGCACGGAAGAAGAGGTCCAGCCGCCTGCCGGCCAGGACCCGGTCGACTGGTTCCTGTTCGACCGCCGCGTGGGCACCAGCGGGAACTTCAGCAGTGCGTTCGTGGTGCTCGCGCGGGCGGCGGGAATCCCGGCCAGGGCCGTGTCGGGTTGGGTCGTGGCGAGACAGGAGGAGACGCAGACGGTCCATCGAAACCAGACCCACCAGTGGGCGGAGATCGCCCTTGATGGCCTGGGCTGGGTGACAGTGGATCCCCTGCCCAGAGACGCCTTCACGGACGACGACGTGGACCACGCGCTGGTGACTGCGCTCGACGAGCTGGCCACCAGTTCGGCGCCGGAAGTGCGGGATGCGGTGGCCGGGTTGTGGAATGGACTGGACGACCCGGATGCGCTGCGCCTGCTGTTCAAGGAGATAGACATCGCCGAGGAAGCGAACGCCCGGCAAGCTGCGCAGACCGCAGTGGGCGTGCTGGCCCTTCACTGGCCCATCGGAATCCTGCTCGACCGTGAGGACCCCCTCATGCGGGCTTCGGCGGCCTACGGCCTAGGGGTACTGGCCGACACCGAGGCGCTGGACGCGTTGATACAGGCCCTGGCTTCGGATGAGGACGCCCGGGTCAGGTTGGAAGCGGTCGATGCGCTGGTCATCCTGGGGAAAGGCAGGGCTGAGGAGCCGTTGCTGCAGGCCCTGGAAGCGGACCCGGACACCACCGTCCGAGAGGCCGCGGCCCGGGCACTGGGCACTCTGAAGACCGAGTGGACGGCGGACAGGATGGTGCCTGTTCTCTCCTCCGACGCTGCCCCGGAGGTGCGCGCAGCAGTGGCGCTGGCCCTGGGCAAGATCAGGGAGAACGTAGCCCTGTTGCCGCTGCTCGACGCCCGGGCCGACGACGCATCGCCTGAGGTGAGGGCTGCCGCGAATGAAGCCTTGGATGAGTGGGACTATCCCGCCCTGCTGGAGATACTCCTCACTGCCGAGGACCCACTCCAGAGGGCTGCGGCTGC
>VXQP01000081.1:72013-145074 GCA_009838965.1 Chloroflexota bacterium
GGACCCACTCCAGAGGGCTGCGGCTGCTCAGCTCATGGGGGAGCGGGAGTACTCCCACACCAGAGCGTTGGAGGCATTGGTGCGAGCCCTGGCTACGGATGAGTCCGCCCGGGTCAGGGCGGCGGCGGCCTCAGCCTTGGGCAAGATCGGGCACAGCGTGGCGCTGCGTCCTCTGCTCGATGCCCGTTCCGATGACGGTTCGGCTGTCGTCAGGAACGCGGCAGCCGAGGCCTTGGCCGGATGGGACCTCTCCGCCCTGCTGTCGACCCTCGCAAACGCGGCTGATCCGGCCCAGCGGGCTGCGGCGGCCCAGCTCATGGGAGAGCGGGGGTACACGGAGGCGATACCGGCCTTGACGAGGGCCCTGGCCGATCCCGCTGAGGAAGTCCGCGATGTCGCCCGGGAAGCCCTGGAGAGACTGGGCGCGGACGCGACTGAACCGGAGGGCAGCGAAGGCACCGACGGACAGGGCGGCGAGGGCGACGGCGGCACCGGACCACGGCTGTCGGCGGAGGACATCGCGTCGCTCGCCTGGGCAAACGAAGCGACCCGCGATGCCGCGCTCGAGGCCCTGGAGGAGCAGGGTGCCGATGTAACTCGGTTGGAGAACGGCGGGGCGATCCTGAGACAGGGCGATGTCGAATACCACACCTCTGGGACGACGACGGCCCAGGCCTCACAGCCGCCCCACATCCCGGTCATGGATATAATCGGGGCCGCCCACACGGGCTACCTGCGGATGGCCACAGGGGACGTTTACGAGAGCGGTGGCTGGAGACAGTTGGACCCGGTGGGCATTCCCTTCGCTGCTGGAGACGACATTCCAGGAGGGGTATGGGACCGGTACACGGCCGCCTCAGGCGGATTCGGCGCGGTCCCCTCGGAAAGGCGCACCTCCCGGTCACTCTTCGGATTCCGCGATGAGGCGGTGCGCGTTGTTTCCGACCGCATCCGTGTCCTTCCTGTCGGGGAACTGGACGAGTTGCCGATCGGCATCATGCCCACGTCGCCCGACCTGCAGGAGACGGACGTCGACGGGGTCTACTATCCCTTCAGCGGCACTTTCTCGGCAGAAACTCCAGCGGCGAGCTACTCCTGGAATTCCCGCGTCTCGTCGTTCTCCCAGAGCCAATACCGGGCCGCAGCCGCCGTCACTGACCCCACCTATACGCAGCTGCCCCCGGGCCTGCCCGACCGGATCAGGCAACTCGCTGAGCGGATCACCCAGGCCCACGACTCTCCGTACGCCAAGGCAAGGGCACTGGAGCGGTACCTCAGCACCCAGCTCACCTACGAATACGCCGACAGCTCCAACCCGACCGGGCCGTCCGTGGGGCAGGACCCGGTGGACTGGTTCCTCTTCGATACGCGCCGGGGCACGTGCGGACAGTTCAGTAGTGCGTTCGTCGTCTTGGCCCGCTCCGTGGGTATACCTGCCAGGGTGGTTTCGGGATGGGGGGGTGCGGCGACGCCCGGAAGGCAGACGGTCTATATGGACCAGGCGCACCAGTGGGCGGAGGTCGCGTTGGAGGGCATCGGCTGGGTCCGCTTCGAACCAACGGCACCGGGTGGCCCTCCGTCCCGGGCGGGCGACCCAGGCGCCGCAGCGGTTTGGCGCGGCCCCTCTGCCACGCTAACGAACATCACCCAGTGGCCATCGGAGATCCGGCGCCTGACGCCGTTCGTGGTGGGTGGAACAGTGCTCACGCCAGGCGGGGTGGGCGTCAGTGGGATGACGGTGGAGATCTACATCAACGAGACGAAGGAGCACGGCGGCACGAAGATCGGGACGACCACGTCCCGCTCCGGCCGCTTCGAAGCGGAGGTGCGGCTCCCGGCGGATATGGAGCTTGGCGGATACCAGCTCCTGGCCCGCGCCGTTGGGAACGACCGCTTCAACGAGTCTTGGAGCGACCCCGACATCAAGGTCTTCTCCGGGAACAGGATCGAGCTGAGCGGCCCCGCGGAGGTCGCCTTGAATTCTTCAGCCCGATTCGAAGGAAGGCTGATCGAGGACGCCGGACAAGGAGTGGCCGGACGCGAGCTCGCGGTGACGTTCGATGGGAACGCGGCCCCGTCGGTGGTGACCGATGCGGTGGGCCGGTTCAGCTTCTCCGGGACTTTCTCGCGCCTTGGACAGCACTGGGTGGAGGTGAAGATCCAAGGAGAGGAGTTCCTGCTGGACAACACGGCCCGCCTGGAATTCGAGGTAGTCCGCCCGACGGAGGTCGAGATCCATGCACCTGCCTCGGTGGTGATAGGAGAGGAGTTCCTGGCGACGGGTCAACTGCGCGGGAGCGACGGAGTCGCGCTTTCGGGGAGACGTGTCGGCGTAAGGGTCGGCCGCGGTACTGAGCAGTCGGTCACAACGGACGGGGAAGGCTGGTTCGAAGTTGCCGGCACGGTATCGACGGAAGGTGAGTTCGTCGTCAGCGCCAGATTCCGGGGCGAGGGGTCCGTGCTCGGTTCCAGCGGGACGGTTCGCTCTGCAGCCCTCCACGCCGTGGCGCTGACGCTGGAGGGCCCGCTCCGGTTGGAGCGCGGTGAAGGAGCGACGTTCCAGGGCAGGGTTGCGTCGGACACGTTCTCGCCCACCGGACAGGTCGAGTTGACCATAGAGGACGCCGGAGACGGGTGGCGCGCCGCCGCGAACGTCGGTGAGGACGGGACGTTCGAATACGAGCATCCCTCCTTCGACAACACGGGCGCACACACGCTCACGGTCCGCTTTGCCGGAGGAGAGTTCGTCGAAGCCGCATCGGCCGATTTCGCCTTCGAGGTGCTGGAACCCACGATCCTGACGCTCGACGGGCCCACGGTCGTTCGTGACGGCGAGGGATTCCGGCTCACCGGAACGCTGCGCGAGAGTGGCGGGAGCCCGGTCCCGAGCGCCGCCGTGCAGGTGGTGAGCGATGAGCCGCTCTCCCTGACGACCGACGCCGAGGGCAGGTTCGCGTGGGACGTTCAGGCGGCGTTCGACGAGGGCGCCGCACACGATCCGTATGAGTCCACGTTGAGCGTCGAGGTGGTGTTCGAGGATACGGAGCGGCTGGGTGCCAGCCGTGCCACCCTGGACGTTGCAGTCGGGCTTCCGCGGATCCTGGTGGAACCGCTGGAACCTGTGGCGCGTGGCAGCGAGGCGGTCCTCCGAGGGACCGTCCTGCTGGGGACCTATCCTGTGCCCGGCGCCGAACTGACCGTCGGCGCCCACATAGCCTTCAGGTCCAACGACGTTGGCACGTTCGTGCACATGTATCCGGTGGCCGGAGACGAGCCGCTGGGGGCCACCGAACTCGTGATCGCTGCTCCGGCGCTGGATGCCAGCGTCACGACGCCCCTCGTGGTCAAGTCCGCCGCCAACCTCATCGTGACTCCGGTGGGCAAGGTGCGTCCCGGCGGCACGACGTTGCTCCAGGCGGCGCTGCTGGACGACACCGGGGCCGGGATACCGCAGGCGGTCCTGCAGTCGAGCCAGGGCGTGGACGCCGTCACGGACGAGTCCGGAATCGCGATGCTGGAACTCACGGTACCGGAGCAGGAGGATCTGCAGGGCAGCCTCGTCGAGTTCACTTACCCCGGGGACGGCCTCCGCACGCCGCTCAGTGTGTCGTACTTCTGGGAGGGCGCCATCACCCCGGCCGGGTTCAACTGGCTCCTCTGGGTGGGGATACCCGGCCTCATCGCGCTGGCCGCAACTGCTGCGTATGCGGGTAGAAGGTTCAACGTGATGCCGCTGCCCGCGCTCATGCGCTGGAAGGGCGCGTCGACAGAACTCGAGCCGGATACGGCAGGCGAGGGTGACGGGGGCGAGGACGACGCGGCCCTGGCGCCCCAGCCTGTCCAGCTGCGGATCGCGTTCCAGAAAGCGGCCCCGGACCTTGCCCACGTCTGGGGGATCGGTGAAGAGGTGCGCATCACCGTGAGCGTAGCCGACGAGGTAGGGCTCGCCATCGCCGGAGCCATCGTCGGCGTATCGGTAGGCGACGATGCCCCGCCGCAACTGGCGGTCGTCGACAACGATGGAGCGTACGCCTTCAGCTGGAGCGGCGCTGAGCCGGGCGAGTACCCGGTGTCTGTGGAGTTCGGGGGCGATAGCGGCTACCTGCCGTCCTCCGAGTCCCGGACCCTGCGGGTAGTGGTCTTCCGGGAGGAGATCGTTCGCCTGTACGGTGCTTTTCTGGACTGGGCGAAGGAGAGGGCCGCCGGTATAACGGAACAATCGACGCCGCGAGAGGTGGAAGTCCTTCTGGTGACCCAGGGACTCCCCATCCCCCAGAAGCCGCTCGACGAACTCATTTCCCGGTTCGAGGAAGCGGACTACAGCGAGCACCCGATCGTGCGCCGTCACTACGAAGCGATGTACCGCGCATGGAGCGCGGTGATGGAGGCCGGAGCGTGAACGCCGCCCTCTCTGAACGCCCGGCACTGACGGCAGCACTCCTGGCAGGCGGCTCACTGGTGGCGCTTGCGTTGCTGTGGGGCACGGACAGCCTGCTCTCCCAGTTGGTGCGGCTGGACCTGAGCTTCCTGGCTCTGCCCGTGACGTTGTGCGGGGCCCTGCTGGCTCTCGGCAGGTTTGCCCTGTGGTTGCGCAACACGGAGTTCGCCGATCGCGTGACCCTGCGGGCGTGGACGCGCCGGGAGGCTGTGCGCCCGCTGCCGCTGGCTGCTGTGCTCCCGGTAGCTCATCGGGTGCTGACGGACCTGGGCTGGACGGCGCTGGGGCTGGGACTGTTGTCGTCCGTATCGGCATTGCCGGGCGTGGTATCCGGGCACCCGTGGGCGCCGGACATCGCATCCCTGGCGCCATACCTGCGCGGTTTCGACTCGCTCGCAGTGTGGAGCATATTGCTCCTGGCTCCGTTCGTCGCCGCTAGGGCAGTTGCAGTGGTGCGCCCGCACGTGGGGACGGTCGTCGGCTTCCCACGGACCCACCTGGGGGCTTTCGTTGCTGCCTACGCCCTCCTAGGGATAGACGGCGCGCTCTCCGCTGCCTTCGCCCTTGGTGGGGCATGGGCGTTGGTTGCGTCCAGCCTCGCGCTGGGATTGTCCTATGTCGCCTCGGCCATCCGGCGCGCCATGGCATTGAAGCCCGCAGAGCGCCTGCTGGACCTCCGCAAGGCGCTCCTCGTCACCGAGGTCGCATGGCTCGTTGCGTTGTGGGCAGCCGTCACTGCCTTGGCCCTCGCGGCGGAGAGCACGTCCGCGAGCGCTGGGGCAGTGGGTCCAGACTCCGTGGACACATCGTACCTGGCAGTGCTTTACTCCCTGTCGGTTGTGCAGGTACTGGCTGCGTTACTCCCCTTTGCACTGGTTCACTTTGCCGGAGTGCTCCGGCCCAGTGTTGCCCGCATCCTGGGCACTCCCATCGGGCACCTCGCATTGCTGGCGGTCGTGTACGTTGTGTTCTCCGGCAGCGGTGTGCTCTCGACGGCGTTTGCGGTTGACGTCTCCGGGATGCTCACTGCGCTCATCGCTGCATCAGTCCTCTCCTACGCGGCGATGGTGCTGCGCAACGTGGCGATGCTCGACGTCCCGGAGCGTTATGCGCTGCTGACGGCGAACGGATCGAGGGCACTGAACGCACTGGCCGTGGCCGCAGCGCTGGCGCTGGTCGTCGGGACTGCACTCGCGCACCTTCCTGTCGCCAACGCGGTGCTCCTGGACCGACCGGAAACGAGAGACCTCGGAGAAGACTTCCTGCCCTTCCTTGGAGGGTTCTACGAAGCCCGGCACTCCATCGCCTGGTTGTCGTTCACGGCAGTCGCGATGTTCCTCCTGCCGCGGGTACTGAGTGGGCAGCCCTTCCTGCGCTACCGGGCCATCCTATCCGCAGTGAGTTACTTTGCCGTGGGATGTTTCACTTGGCTTACGGCATCCGGCCTGTCCGCGTTCGGACACGGCTTCACCTTTGGCGGCGCCATCACCGCGGCAGGCATGTTCTCCCTGGCGCTGGCCCGGTTGGCGCCGTACGCCTCCGCCTCCTCCAACCCCGCGGTGGCCGACATTGCCGGGTGGCTCGCAGCATCCCAGGTCCGTGGCTTCATGGCCGGGGCAGCCGTTGCCTTCTACGTGCTGCTGCTTCGACCCGTCGTCTACGAGATGCTGTGGCTTGCCGCCCTCTACGAGTACATCGCGCTGCTGGTCCTGCTCCTCGCCGTGCTCATGAACGTGGTCAACAGGATGCGCGTCGTCGCTAATACACCGGAGGCTGCGGAGCCCGGTTGGGCCGACTGGTCTCATCACCGACAGGTCCTCGAAAGCAAGGCGGACCCGCGGGCCGCGTTGACCGACGTGATGCGACAGCGGTTCGTGGACCGCGGTGATTGGAGGCCCCTGTGGGTGTACCTGCTGGAACTGCTCTATCGAAGCGAGGCTTCCCTGGACGCCATGGTGGCTGTCTGCCGGTCCCTTCGCCGCGGGGCGGTCACGCCCTTGGCGTGGAACATCCTGGGCCGGAACCGCAGGGCGTCAACGAGAACAGCCGCTCTGGAACATGCCCTGGACACCGCGGGCTGGGCGCTGGCCTCTTCGACGCCGCAGCTCGAACTAGTAAGTGAGGAGGACGCGCGGAGAGCGGGCGCGCTATACATCGACAGAAGGACGGACCCGGAGCCTCTGGCCGTGGCCCTTATCGTCGCCCACTGCCAGAGGGGGGATGATCCTCAGGAGGCTGTTGACCGCTGGTTCTCGCTGTTGGACACGCCGGACCCGTTTCTGGAGTGGCTCACTCGGCGGTGGGGCAGATCGGACACGAGGGTCGGAACTCCGCTGCGCCGCCAGGGCTTGGTCAATGAGGCGATCGCCTCGCTCTTCGAGGACGCGACGCCTCCGGAGGCTGTTCGGTCGAGAGGCCCGGCTGCGAGCTACGAGAGGAGCCTTCCGTGACCCATGGACGAAACCGGGATGCGCGCGCACTGGCCTCATGATTACCTGTAAGGAGGATGGCTATGCTATTGAGAACGATGCTGATCGATGACGGGGCGGTGCCCACCTATGAATGAGAAAGAGCTGGAAGAGGCCCGTCTATCCTGCGAGCAGATTATCGACCGGGTCGCCGAAGCCTTCGTCGGCAATCGCTTGCTGCTGCGAAAGCTCCTCGCGGCGGCGTTGGCGAACGGCCACGTGCTCTTTGAAGACTTTCCCGGCCTGGGGAAGACGCTCCTGGCCAAGGTGTTCGCGCGGGCGATCGGAGGAGACACCAAGCGCGTTCAGTTCACGCCGGACCTGCTCCCGTCTGACATTCTGGGGATGAACGTGTGGAGGCAGAAGGACTCGACATTCCAGATGATGCCGGGCCCCGTGTTCACCAACGTGCTTCTGGCCGATGAGATCAACCGGGCCCCGCCGAAGACCCAGTCCGCCCTCCTGGAAGCCATGGAGGAGCGCCAGGTCACGATCGACGGCGCGACGCTGCGCCTCGAGTTCCCCTTCGTGGTCATCGCAACGCAGAACCCCATCGAACAGGAGGGCACGTATCCACTTCCGGAAGCCCAGTTGGACCGCTTCCTGCTCAAGCTGTCCGCCGGATATCCGGCCAACGCGGCATTGGAGAACGACATTCTCCTGAGGCGCATCCATTGGCAGAAGGATGACCCCACTGCGGACATTGAGCCGGCCGTCAACGTGCGCCGCTTCGTCGAACTGCAACGGTTCGTGGAGACCGGCGTCTACACTGACCGGCTCATCGTGGACTACATCACGCAGTTGGTCAGACTCTCCCGCGAACACGCAAGGGTAGCGGTCGGCGTCAGTCCGAGAGGAGGTCTGGCCCTGCTCAGGGCATCACGGGCGATGGCCCTGATTCACGGCAGGGACTTCGTCGTTCCAGACGACGTCAAGCTACTGGTCCCTGACGTGCTCGCTCATCGCATCATTCTGAACATAGAGGACACGCTGGAGGGCGTTCGTGGCGGCCTCGTCGTCGAGGAGGTCCTGTCGCAGGTGCCCGTGCCCGGCGAGGCATGAGTTTGTGACGAAGTGAGGTACCAGCCGTCGCAATTGAGTTGGATCGCCATCGCCCTGGTCCTCTTGGTGGCAGGGCTCATCCTGGGCAACCTCGTCCTGCTGGCCGGAGCGGTCTTCGTTCTGGTCTCAGCCCTGTTGTCCACGGCCATCCCCCCGCCGTCCGGCATAGCCGTGACCCGGAGCCTGGCGAAGGTCGCGTGCTGGGTTGGGGACACGTTGACCGTGGAGCGGCGGCTGACGGCCCGTCACGGTACTGGCGCGATCTTCGTGCATGATGATCTTCCTCCGGAGGCCCGGGTGGTGAGCGGAAGCAACCTGCGCGTCGTGTGGAAATGGCCGGGGAGCAAGGCCGCGGACATCTCATACCGCGTGCAGTTCTCCAAGCGGGGACAGTACGCCCTACAGGAAACCGAGTGGGAATCCCGCGCACCGTTCGGCGTTGACCAGGGCGTGTCCGCTTCGTCCGGCCCCCCGTTCCAGGTCTCCGTGGTGCCCAGGATACGCAGCATCACCCGTCTGAACGCGGTCCGTGGCGTAGCCAGGCACGGCCGATACCTGGGCGACCTCTCCAGAACGGGAGCGGCCACGGACGAGTTCCGGGAACTCCGGCCCTACCAACCGGGCGACCCCTTCAAGCGCATCAACTGGAAGGCCAGCGCGCGGGGGATCAGGGCGGACAATCTCCCGCTGGTGAACGACGTTGAGCCGGAGACGAAGAAGGGAGTCTGGATCTTCCTGGATATGGCGGACTACATGGACGTGGGCGTGCCATTGTCCAATCCGTTGGAGAACACTGTGGAAGCGTCCGGCACGCTGGCACAGTACTACCTCGCACAGGGGTCAACGCTCGGCGCCTACGCCTACAACAGCTACGACGGCAGGGGCGAGTTGCTGACGCCCGAAGCAGGGAAACGCCAGTTCAACCGGCTCATCCAGATGCTGGCCGGCCTGAAGCCGGGCCCGCCCGAGGAAGACCTGCTGCTGGCGGTGGAACGATGCAAGAGCTTCCTCCTCCGCCTGGAGCCGGCCGTGTATGTCATCACCCGGCTGGATGTCCACTACGACAGGCCCGGGGAAGCGCCGGGTTCTTTCGACCGCTTCAAGACGGCGATCACACGCCTTGCGTCGCTGGGGACGCTATCAGGCTGGAACAATCCTGTGCGAGTGGTGCACGTGGACCCTCAGGGGTCTCCTGAGGCGGCGCAGGGATTGGGGTTGACCAGATGGGAAACAAGGTTGGTCGCCAAGGACCTTCGTGACGCGGGCGCGTCAGTCATCGAGTGGGAGCCCTCCCGGGAAGAGTTCACGTCAGTGTTGGTGCGACATGTCGAAGCCTATCGGTAGAGCGGACTGGCGCGATGGAAGCGCGAGGTCCGCTGCGGCGGAGTCGTTAGTGCTGTCCATCCTGCTGCTGCTCGCCGCCTACGTGTCTTGGGACATGGGCTTCGTTCTGAACGTGCGCGTGACCTCATGGGTGGAGAGGGCGGATGAGTTGGTGTTTCACTTCGTCCCCTGGCAACCCGTTCTGGCAGTAGGAGCGGGCCTCGCGGCGTATTGGGCGCTTCAGGCCTTGGGCCGCCACCGCCTCGCATTCTGGCTGATGGCGCTTGCGGTTGCCGTGCCTCACGTCCTGCCAGCCTGGTCCCACAACCGCATCGGATGGCATGAGCTACTGGAGTTCCAGGAAGGGCTCGTAGATGAGCGCTCCGTCTACGGGGACATGACACTCTTTGTCGTGTGCCTGGTCGGACTCGTTGCGCTGCACCGCCTCATCGGGATCAAGCGGCTGGAACGCCTGATGCGGTTGCAAGGGGTGGGCCCACTGGAGAGGCGCTCTATCATTACGTACGAGAACCTCATGCTCATTGGACTGATCGTAGCCGGGCTGCTGGTGGCTGGCCTGATGGTAATGGTTGCAGCAGTGTTGGAGAGGTACGACGGAGTATTGGGTGGGTCGTCCCTGGCCATAGCGATAGTCGGAGGAGGAGCGGCCCTCCTTTTCGCTCTCACACTCCTGCTCTGGTTCGGAGGCCGACGGGACGCTGACGAGGAAGGCTCGTCTGGCATAGCCTAGGACGTAGGCGGAACGCCGGCTTCGAGTAAATCGTCGAACCGTTGTGGGTCCTGCCTGGCAGCCTCGTAGAGGGCCATCACCGATGCGGCCTCCGCGTCGTCAAGGCCGTCAACGAACCAGGCCTGAGTGACCAGTCGGTCGAATTGGTCGACGGTGCCACGGTTTCTCGCCAGTATCGCCAGCGAGGTCAGGATCTGACGGCCGGCGTCGACGTTGCGCTCCGCGAACGTGGCGGCCGTCAACGCCGCTTCCATGCTGCGGTCTGCGATATGGACCCAGTTCTGTGCCATTCGACCATCGCCGAGCACGCTCCCTGCAATCCGGGGAAGGTCCTGTAGTACCGGCACTAGAGCGGGGTTGTCGTCAGCGGCGCCAGCTATGAGGACGAGCACCTCGAGATGCGCCTCCCGCAGGTCGATTTGGTTTGGGTTGGCTGTGAGCCAGTAGCGGCCCTGAACGACGCGTGCATGGGGGTCGGCATAGACACGGTCCCTCGCGTACCAGAGCATCCGTATCTCATCGACACGGATGCCGTCGTTGACCCATGGGACTAGGGCAACCGCGTCGCCGAGATGGCGGTCCTTGACCCACGTCTTGACCAGCGCCGTAACCGCCTCGGCGTGCCATTCGTCCGGCGGGTCGGCGAACCATGGCACGAGTTGTGATAGCCGGTCGAAGGCTTGCTTCTCCCTGGACGTGGGCGTGGGCGTTGGGCTGGGCGTTGGAGTGAGACGCGGCGTGGGCGTAGGTGTTGGCCCGGGAGTCGGTGTGAAGGTGGGAATAGGAGTGGGCGTTGCCACAGGGATGGATGTTGGAGTGAGCGCGGGAGTGGGCGGCGGTATCAGCAGAGGAGACTGTCCAAAGATGCGCTGGTAGTCGTCCGAACGGGACGACGACTCCTCAGCGGTTGCGGTGGCCTCCACGGTCGCAGTGGCCCCAACCGCAGCGGTGGCCCCTGCATCCGGGTCGGGTGTAGGGGTCTCTGGATCAGACCTGCACGCGGCGAGCGCGAGTGCAAGGAGCACTAGAGCAAGCAGGGCGAGCGTTCGCAAGCGAGTAGCCTCCAAACCGATCCTCAAAGGTCCGCGTTGACGTTCCTGAGGAAATCCTCTGCGCCGATGCGGAGCAGGCTCCAGGCAGAGACGGTTACGAAGTTCGCGCCTTGTCTGATGAACTCGGCCACGCCGGCGGTGTCGGCCGGACTGTTGCCACCCACCCCAACGAACTTGCCGCCGGCCCGGATCCGGGGGATGACCTCGCTCATTACCCGGCGGACTTCGGCGGCGCCGGGGTTGCCTAGGCTCTGCCCCAGATCGGAAGGGGCCACATGGAGAACGTCGGCGCCGGCAACCTGAAGGATATCGTCGAGGTTGTTCACGGCTTCGATGTCTTCGACCATCGGGATCACCAGCACTTGTGAGTTGATCCAGGCCGTGGCCTCGTTCCGGGAGACGCCGATGCCGTAGTCATGGGCCCGGCCGATGGCCACTCCCCGGTAACCGTCGGGGTAGTAGCGAGCGGCACGAGCAACCGCCGCGGCCTGTTCTCCGGTGTTGACGTGGGGGACGATTATCCCTTGGAGGCCGCGGTCGAGGAACCGGAGGATGGTCTGCTCGGAGTGGTCGGGGATGCGGGCGATGGGAGTGATGCCGAAGGACTCGGCGGCGCGGACCATGTGCTCGACCTGGTCCAGGTCGGCTGGGCCGTGTTCGCAGTCGATCATGACGAAGTCGTACCCGAGAGCGCCGAGGATCTCCACGGTGTCGGGAGCGTAACGGGTGACGATGCCCCCGAAGACGACTTTGCCTTCATGCAGTTTGGCCTTGGTGGTATTGGTGCGCATGAGGTTCCTAGCGGTTCAACGCCGTCTCAGCCGACGTGATGAACTCCAGCAGCGCCGCCTGGCCCTCCTCGGTGGCGCGGCGGGCGCGCAGGATCGCGGGGCCGACTTCCTCCGGGTCCTCGACGCGCTCCGCCCATCCGCCCAGCGAGCGGGCCAGATCGGCGTAGTTGCCGCCCACGTCCCGTGTGCCGTACTTCTCGTGGGAGCCGACGAGCCGCCTCGTCTCGATGGCCATCGTCGAGTTGTTCGACACCATCGTGATGATCGGAATGCCGTTGCGCACGGCGGTCTCGAAGTCGAGGCCCGTCATGCCGAACGCGGCGTCGCCTATCCAGTTGATGCAGACCTTGTCCGGTTCGGCGAGTTTGGCGCCCATCGCGAAGCCGAGGCCCGTGCCGAGCGCATGGGACTTGCCCCAGCCGATGTAGCTGCGCGGACCTGCTGACCGGTAGAACGGGACCATCTGGTCGCGCGGGCTGCCGGAGTCGTGGGTGACGATGGCCTCGTCTGCCTGGATGGTGCGGTTCAGCTCCCAGACGACCCGGTACGGGTTGATGGGCGCGTCCTGCGATTCGAGTTTGCCGCGCCACTGCTCGACCCACGCGCCGTACATCGACGCGACCTCCGCCTCGACCGTGGACCGCCGGCCCGCGTTCGCCCCACCCATGTCGCTGACAGCGTCGATGAGCTGAAGCATGCCCGGCTTCGCGTCCGCCAGCAGGGGGTGAGCGGCGGCGTAGTTCCTGTTCAGGTCCGCCTCGTCGTTGGTGAGCTGGATGATCGTCCGGCCCTCGGGCAGGGGCAGGTTCATCTGGTGCTTGGCCAGGCTCGCTCCCACCGCGAGGATGACGTCGGCCCGGTCCAGGAAACTCCGCACCATGGGCGAGGTCGACGTCGAGGCCGTGCCGATGGAGAGCGGGTGGGTCTCGGGGAACGCGCTCTTGCCGAGGAGCGTCGCCGCGACGGGTGCTCCCAGCATCTCGGCCAGCTCGACGACCTCGTCTGTCGCTCCGGCCCAGAGGACGCCCTGTCCGGCCAGTATCACCGGCGCGTTGGCGTTGGCAAGGGCGCGGGCGGCGCGCTCCACGTCTTGCGGGTCTGCGAGGGTGCGCGTCGACGTGACCGGTTCATAGCCCGTCTCGCCGATGTCCAGTTCGGCGACGTCGGTCGGCAGTTCGACCATCACGGGGCCCGGCCTGCCGTTGCGCAGCCGGGAGAAGGCGCGCCGCATCGCGTCGTCGGTCTGCTCGGGGACGTTGATGGTCTCGAGCCACTTGGTCACGTTGCGGTAGCCGCGCTCCGCCGTGAAGTAGCGGGGCCAGCCCTTGCGGTCGCGTGGGTACCCCGATGGCAGCACGAGGAGCGGCGACGAGTCCGCATAGGCCGTCGTCACCCCGGCGAACGCGTTCTCCGCGCCCGGCCCCGCCTGCATCGCGAACACCCCGATCTTCGAGCCGTTGCTGGCGCGGCTGAGACCGTCTGCCATACCGAGGCCGACACGCTCCTGGCGGCACACGATGGGCCTGATGCCGGCGTCGGCAACGGCGTCGATCAGATCGGTCGTGGGATAGCAGAAGAGGTACTCGACCCCCTCCCGCTTCAGGATCTCAGCCATCGCTTCCAGAGCCTTCATGGTCTTCTCCTTGCGTCCGACAGTGGGTCCGTCGCCCCGCATTGTAGCCGCCGCAGCATCTCCTCTCTCCTGTATCCTCACAGTCCGTTCGTGGGGAGTGAGGAAGGTAAGTGATGAAGGTTGTCATCGCACCGCAGAGCTTCAAGGGAAGCATCTCAGCGCTCGATGCCGCCAGGGCTATGGAGGAAGGGGTGCTGCGGGTCGTACCGGACGCCGGGACTGTTCTCGTGCCGGTGGCGGATGGCGGCGACGGAACGCTCGAGACGCTTGTTGATGCAACCGGCGGGGAGATCCGTTCCACGACGGTGACAGGCCCCATCGGAAAGCCGGTCGCGGCGGAGTGGGGCGCGCTCGGCGATGGGCAGACCGCCGTGATCGAGATGGCGCGTACCTCCGGTCTTGCAATGCTCTCGCTCGCTGAACGCGACCCACTGCGCGCAACCACGTACGGGCTCGGTGAGGTGCTCCGTGAGGCGCTCGACGCCGGCTTTCGCAGCTTCATCGTGGGCATCGGCGGCAGCGCAACGAACGATGGCGGCGCGGGGATGGCTCAGGCCCTGGGCGTCCGGCTGCTGGATGAGACCGGGAAAAACCTTCCATGGGGGGGAGCGGCGCTCGCTGACCTCCGGAGCATAGATATGTCGGGACTGGATGAACGAGCAATCGATGCTCGGTTTTCAGTGGCATGCGACGTATCGAACCCGCTCACCGGCCCCGAGGGCGCCTCGGCGGTATACGGCCCACAGAAGGGGGCCACACCCGAGCTGGTCCAGCAGTTGGACGCTGCTCTGAAGAACTTTGCAAAGGTTGTTGAACGCGATACCGGAACGAGCATCGACGCCGTCCGCGGTTCGGGCGCTGCCGGCGGACTTGGCGGGGGGATGATGGCATTCCTCGGAGGTTCACTGCGGGCGGGCGTGGACATCGTACTGGACCATGTCGGACTGGACGGAAAGCTGGAAGGGGCCGACCTGGTGATCACCGGTGAAGGCCGGATCGATTTTCAGACCGTCTATAACAAGGCCCCCATCGGGGTTGCACGGCGAGCGAAACGAAGAGGTATCCCCGTGCTGGCCGTCTGCGGCTCTCTCGGCAAGGGGTTCGAAGACGTCCATGCGGAGGGTATCGATGCTGCTGTGTCCATCCTCACTGCTCCGATGACCCTGGATGAGGCGTCGGCTCGCGCCGGCGAGCTCATCGCGGATGCCGTAGCCGAGGTGATGCGGTCCATGAAGGCAGGAAGCACGGTCTTCGGGCAGGACGGTTAGCCTTCCACCGGCGGCGGGGCAGTAGAATCGCGGGGAGAGGAGCTGCGGAGCATGGGACTTCACGCCAGGCAGTTCGACCCCGACGACCGTGGGCCGCTGGACGGTCTGCGTGTGCTCGACATGTCGCGGCTCGTGGCCGGGAACATGCTGACCCTCCAGCTCGCGGACTTCGGCGCCGAGGTGGTCAAGATCGAGGCGCTGCCGAACGGCGATCCGCTGCGAGCCTGGGGCGACAGCTCAGTGCAAACGCACTGGAAGACATACTGCCGCAACAAGAAGAGTGTGTCGGTCAACCTGCGCGAGGACGACGGGCGGGCGCTCGTGCGACGGCTGGCAAGGAACGCAGACGTGCTCGTCGAGAACTTCATCCCGGGCCGGTTGGAGGAGATGGGGCTGGCGCCGGAGGCCCTGCACGGGGACAATTTCGGCCTCGTTGTTGTACGCGTCTCCGGATTCGGCCAGACCGGGCCATATCGGGAGCGGCCGGGGTTCGGCACGCTGGTGGAGGCGATGTCCGGGTTCGCGGACCGGAACGGCTTCCCCGACCGAGAGCCCGTCCTGCCCCCGATGGCGCTGGCGGACATGGCGGCGGGCCTGTACGGCGCGATGGCCGTGCTGATTGCGCTGCGCGAGCGCGAGGTGAAGGGCGGCGCAGGACAGGTGATTGACCTCTCGCTCCTTGAACCCGTCTTCTCCATCCTCGGCGCTGATGCCGCGGGCTACAAGGTCGATGGCAACATCAAGCAGCGCGTGGGCAGCGGCTCCAACACCGCGTCTCCCCGGAACGTCTACGCCACGAAGGACGGCAAGTGGGTGGCCCTGTCCGCGTCCATCCAGTCGATGGCGGAGCGCGTGTTCAGGTTGGTCGGCAGAGAGGACGCCATCGAGGACCCCCGTTTCCGCAACAACGCCCAGCGCGTGCGGCACCGCGACGAGGTCGACGCCATGATCGGCGGGTGGATGGCCGAGCGCGGACTCGACGAAGCGCTCGCAGCATTCAACGACGCGGGCGTGACCGCCGGGCCCGTCTACGACATCTCCCAGTTCCTCGACGACCCCCACGTCATCGAGCGCGAGGTGGTGATCGACCTGCCCGACAACGACGTGGGGACGGTCCCGGCGCACAACATCGTGCCCCGGCTCTCGCGGACGCCGGGCACCTTCCGCTACCCCGCACCCAGGTTGGGGCAGCACAACGACGAGATCTTCGGCGGCGCGGGCGTCTCCGCCGGGGAGATGGCCGATCTTCGAGCGCGAGGTGTGATTGGATGACCGACGAACGAAAGCCCCCGGTGTGGCGGTCGCTGCTGTACGTGCCGGCGAACGTCGAACGCTATCTCGCCAGGGCCCACGAGCGGGGCGCCGACGGCATCATCCTCGATCTGGAGGACTCGGTCCCGCCCGGGGAGAAGGAGTCGGCGCGGGCGGGCGTACAGGCCGCTGCGGAGCGTGTCGGACAGGCGGGTGCGGACGTGCTCGTGCGCGTCAACCAGCCCCTGCGGCTCGCCGTGCCGGACATCGAGGCGTGCGTCTCCCCTGCTGTCCTCGCCCTTGTCCTACCGAAGGTCGCCGGTCCCGCCCACGTCAGGCTGCTCGACGAGATGGTGTCGGAGCTGGAAGCGGAGCGCGGGATGGCTATCGGGGCGACGGCGTTCCTGGCGATGGTCGAGACGCCGGAGGCCTTCTTCCAGATCAGCGAGATCGCGAAGGCGAGCCCGCGCATCGCGGCCATCACCATCGGCGCGGAGGACCTGGCGTCGTCGCTGGGGATGCAGCCGGACTCCGAGACGCTGCTTTACCCGAAGACGCAGTCCGTGTACGCGGCCAAGGCGGCGGGAGTGATGGCGCTGGGCATCTTCGGCACCGTGGCCGACTACCAGGACCTGGATGCCGTGCGCGAGGTGGCGCTCAAGGCAAGGCGGTTCGGGCTGGAAGGCGCGTCGTGCATCCACCCGAGCGTCGTGCCTGTACTCAATGAAGCGTTCAGCCCCGGTGAGGAAGAGGTCGCCCTCGCCAGGCGCATCATCGAGGCGAACGCCGAGGCGGAGAAGTCCGGCCGCGGCTCCTTCCAGCTCGACGGCAAGATGATCGACGTGCCGGTGGTGCAGCGCGCCCAGCGCCTCCTCGCACGCCACGAAGCCATCGCCGCGCGGGGATAGCGAGGCTATGGCCGCTTCGACACGTCCGCTCGGCTGGGTGACTCGTGACGCCTGGCTGATGGTGAGCGCCCGGTTCCTGAGAACGTTCGCCCAGTCGCTCATAGCCGTCTTCTTCGGGATATATCTCATCGAACTGGGCTACAGCCTCGTGCAGATGGGGTTGCTGGTCACCATCGGTTCGGTCGGCAGCGCCCTGTTCGCCACCCTGATCGTCTTCATCGGCGACACCCTCGGCAGACGCCGGTTGCTCATCGGGTTCACGGCGATGATGGCTCTCGCCGGGCTCGGCTACGCGTTCACGGAGCGGTACACGCTGCTGGCGTTCGTATCGTTCTTCGTAGGGAGCCTCGCCATCTCAGGAAGCGGGCCGAGAGGACCGGTGCAGCCGCTGGAGCAGGCGGCGCTTCCGGACACCACCACGGCCGAGCACCGCACGGACCTCTTCGCGCTGGCGGGCATGGGCGAGCGGGCCGCGCGGCTGGTGGGCACGATCGGGGCAGCCGCCCCCGCCGTACTCGTCCCGCTCCTTGGTGTGAACGAGATCACGGCCTTCAAGCTCATGTTCGTCGTCTACGCCGTGCTCATGCTGGTGTCCGGGGCCATGTACGGCCTGCTCTCGCCGGCGGTCGACTCAGGCGTGAGCGGGGGCGGATGGCGCAACCCTCTGCGGCTCGAGTCGCGGAGGACCATCTTTACCCTCGCCGCCGTCGTGTCGGTGGACGGCTTCGCGACGCGGTTCGTCTTCTTCAGCCTCGTGGGGGCGTGGTTCTACCGTGAGTACGGATTCGATGTCAGTGAGGTTGCCTACGTGCTCGCCGGATCGACGGCGCTGAACATGGTTTCGCTCTGGGTTGCTGCGCGCCTGGCGAACCGGATCGGCCTGCTGAATACGGTCATCTACACCCATATCCCGGCGGTGGCGGCCACGATCGCCATCCCCTTCGTCCCCACGGCCTGGCTGGCGGTCGTCCTCTGGTATGTGCGGGCGTTCTTCGGGCAGATGGACGTCCCCGCCCGGCAGTCGTACATGATGGCGATCGTGAACCGGGACGAGCGCGTCGCCATGGCCAGCATCACCAACGTGAGCCAGGCGGCCGTCGGCGCGGCCACGCCGTCGCTCGCGACCGTCCTGTGGCAGGCTGTCTCGGCGAGCGCGCCGTTCGTCGCCTCGGGCGCCCTCAAGACCGTCTACCTCGTCGGCCTCTACATGGCGTTCAAGGACGTCCATCCGCCGGAGGAGCAGGAGCGCGCCGAGCGGAAGCGGCTGGAACGCGAGGCGCGACGCACAGGGTCGGCGGACGCCTGAGGCTGAGATGGGCATTTGTGCCCTGTTCATGGTTGCGGTAGGCTCGCGCCATCTCGAATGGGAGGCGCGTCATGGTTATGCAAGGCACCGACATGAAGGTGGCGGAGACCCCTACCGGCCAACTCGAAGACTTCCGCATTCCCGACGCCTACGAGGACTGGCTGGAGAGCGAGGGAGTGATGGTCCACAAGACCTTCTACATCCCCAACTGGCACGAGGTCGAGGTCGGCCCCTGGGAGCGTAAGGGCGGCGAGGGCGCGGTCGTCCACATCGACAACGCTCTCCTGCCGAACGACCTGCACGTGGTCGACATCAGGCCCGGCGGCAAGTCCGAGCCTGAGCACCACATGTACGAGATCAACTTCTACATCGTCTCCGGGCGCGGCGCGACCACCGTCTGGATGGACGAGTCGAGCAAGCAGACGTTCGAGTGGAGGACGGGCTCCCTCTTCACCATCCCCCTCAACTCCTGGTACCAGCACTTCAACGGCTCCGGCGATGAGAAGGTCCGCTACATGGCCACCACCAACGCTCCGCCGATGATGCGCCTCTTCCGCGACACGGACTTCATGTTCAACAACGACTTCATGTTCCATTCACGCTACTCGGACGACGAGTCTTGGTTCTCCGGTAATGGCACGCTCTACAACAAGCGCATCTGGGAGAGCAACTTCATCCCCAACGCGCCCGACATGGCGCTCTATGGCTGGAAGGAGCGCGGCGCGGGCGGCATCAACGCCATGCTGCAGATGGGCAAGAACGACATGGGGAACCACATCTCGGAGTTCCCGATCGGCACCTACAAGAAGGCCCACCGGCACGGCCCCGGCGCACACCTCTTCCTCCTCAGCGGCGACTCCGGCTTCTCCCTGCTGTGGACCAAGCCCGACCGCTCCGACATGATCAAGTGCGACTGGCAGGTCGGCACCATCGTCATCATCCCGGGTGAGGGTACCTACCACCAGCACTTCAACTCCGGCACGACGCGCGCCCGCTACATGGCGCTGCGCGACGGCAAGGGCGGTTTCGTCGCGCCGAACACCGCCGCGGGCGGGGACGTGAGCATGAAGGAGGGCGGCATCCAGGTGGAGTACGAGGACGAGGACCGCGAGATCCACGAGATCTTCGAGGCTGAACTCGCCAGGTCCGGCGCCCAGTGCAACATGAAGGCCTTCATCCCGTACTGCACCGGCGTCGCAGGCGTTACCGACGAACGAAGGACGTAGGAGTGTTCCCCTTCCTGAGGGATTGAGGAAGGGGGAACTCGTTGCGCGGAGTGACTGGTGCGAGGGTTCCTGCGGAGAGGCCTGGGTATTGCGCTGGCCGCTCTTGTGCTGACAGCGCTGGTGGCCTGTTCGGGTGATTCCGGGCCTGCACCCACAGAGACTGCCGCGCCGACCACTGCCCCTGCCGTGGGGACTATTGCCACGCCTCTGCCTGACGCTGCGCAGACGACAGAGCCTGCGCCTTCGGCCGTGCCCGCTGCTACACCGATAGCTGCACTTCCTGACATCGACACGGAAAAGGTGTTCAGCGGCTACTTCGACATCGCGAGCGACAGCGGGCCCGGCTCGGAGGTCATCGGCAGGATCAACCTGGAGCGCAACCGAAACGTTGCGAATTCGCCGATACCCGGCGACTACGAGTTCGTCATCATCGAGGACGACAGTGGCGGCATGTTCGATCTCCGCGCCGAGCGGGACGGCGACGGGCGGCTGTTCGGCGTGTTCAGCATCGCGGAAGGGAAGACGGCGGGGACTGGCGACTACTCGCTGCGGATCGAGCTGCGGCAAAGCGCTACCGTGCTGGCGCGCTTCACCGCGCCGGTGACCGTCGCGCGGCAGACCCAGTGGGATACTTACTACGACCGGGCGGTGGAGTTCGTCGGGAACCAGGGCCGTCTGACCGGTAGGCAGAGCTACAGAGACTCCGAGGTGGCTGCGCTGATCGCGGAGATCGAGGCGAATGACGGCGCGTTCGAAGGGATGCGGTTCTACGGCGCTACCACCCTCACAGAGTGGGAGGCCATCGGGACGAACAAGCTCGGCAGGGATCTGCAGGACGCCGCCAACCGCATCGGCGGGCTGGGGCGGGCGTACTCGGAGAGCCGGAAATATGGGCCGTCGGGGCAGGATGCGGACAGGGAACGGTTGCGGAATGCCATCTATCTCGCGCTCATCGCCTACGTCGACCACTTCCCGCTGGACGACTTCGCCAACTCCGGGGTGGTCCCCTACGGCGACCGCACGCACCAATGGCTCTACTCAGACCCCATCAGTGGAGCCGCCGTGCTTATATATCGTGATTTGCTCGCTGACCTGCACGATGGCGTCCAACCGGCACGCGACGCGAAGGAGCGGCTGTTCCGGCTGCTCCAGCACGTCAACTTCGACTTGCCCGACGGCTGGCGTATGCCAACCGACGTGCGCTACTACCTGCCGGACCAACTGGCGGAGTCGAGCGGCGCGTGGGCGGACGCCAATCGCCATCACCGCATGCGCAGTTGGGCGGCGATGCCGGTGCTCTGGTACGACTACAACCGTCCGCTGACGGAGTTGCCGTGGTGGTATGGCGACTACGAGCCGTTCGCGTCGGAGGACACGAGCATCCTGCCGAAGTGGGAGCCGAGTGGCAGTTTCGCCGACCTCCGAGTCTGGTTGGAGACCAACGCGCGATACGCCGCGCGGTATGGGCAGTCCGGCATATCGCCGGACGGCAGCATCTCCCATCACGTAGGCAGGCGCCAGGACTTAGCATTCGGGGCCTACGGCTTCCCGTGGATGACGGGGACCACTTTCGAGGCGGCGAGTCTTCTGGCGGGGACGCCGTGGCAGGTGAGCGACACTGCGTATAACCAGGCCGCCGACTTCCTCCTGTTCGCCTACCCCCGGCTCATCTACAAGGACGCCATCGACTTCCAGGTGATCGGGCGGGGTCACTACCAGCAGAGCGCAGCGACGTACGGCTCCGGCAACCTCGCCGGCGGCATCGAGACGCTGTTCGATGCGCGGGGCGTCGGGACTGCCATCGCTCGCGAGCGGGAACTGTCCGCGCTCCGCGCATCGATGGTCAATGGCACGCATGAGCAGAGCGGCACCACTGCCTTCTGGGTGAACGACTACCTCGTGCACCGGCGCGGCGGCGCGGGCGAGACCCCGTACTTCACGTCGGTCAAGATGCAGTCTGCCCGGACGCGTGGGGCCGAGAGCTTCAGTAGCAACCAGGGGTTCCACAACGGCAGCGGCGTCCTGCTGGTGAAGGTGGACGGCGACGAGTACAACGACAGCCGTCAGAGTTGGGACTGGCACGCGCTGCCGGGCGTGACCGAGGAGATGCGCACCGATCCGCTCCCGAGACAGTCGGACGCCAACGAGTTCAACCCGAACCATTTCGCCGGAGTGGCATCGAACGGCCATTACGGGCTTGCCGCGTTCCGTTATGCCAGCGACAACAGGTACACATCGGCGTCGGCGAACAAGGGCTGCTTCTTCACCGAGGGGTACGTCCTGGCGCTGGGCAACAGCGTCAAACGGGAGCGCAACACCAACCGCGATCACAGGGGGTCTATCGTCACCACGCTCGATCAGGCGGCGTGGGATACGGACATCACCTACCGGCTGAACGGTGCAGGAAGGGACTCCGTGATCCGCAAGGGCAGGGACATCGACGAATCGTTGTCGATCACCGGCAACAGCTGGTTCCACCAGGACCGCATCGGCTACGTCATCCTGCCTGCAGGAAAGATCGACGTTCTGCTTAGGGGCGGCGAGAGCGTGCTCGATAGCAACCCTGAGGACTCCGGCCCCGACGTCTTCCATCTGGCGATAGACCATGGCATCAGGCCCGATGGCGAGGGCGCTGCGAGTCAGTACGTCTACTTGCTCGTTCCCAACGTGAGCGCCGCAGATATGCCCGCCGTCGTGAACCGCATCGAGCAGCAGTTCGAGATAGTCAATACGTCTGCCGTACAGGGGCATCGGTACGCCGATGGCGCTGGGATGCTGATGCAACTGGCGTTCTACGAAGCGGGTGAGGTCACGGTAGGCGGCATGGCGGTTGCGGTCGACAAACCCGCGCTGGTGCAGTTGCAGCAGACGGGCGATGGCTGGAACGTCGCCGTACAGGACCCGATGCACCATGCGGACGAAGCCGCCATAGCCGCATCGGAGCAGTTCCAGCACATCCTCCTTTCGGGCCCCAACCGGATAACGGTCGAAGTGAGCCTGCCGCTCCGCGCGGGGACGTATAGGTACGAGACGCAGGGGCCGGACGTACGCTTCGTGGACGGACAGACTGCGAGCGTCGTCAGCAATGGCGGCACCAGCACGCTTACCTTCGAGCTGCCGGACAGCTTGGACGCTGCAGCGTACGGCTACAAGGAAGAGCTCTACGCGGGCATGCCTGCCGTGGTGGACGTGCCGTCAGCGTGAGTACCACCCCTAGGCCCGGCGAAGCGTGACGACGGGGATCTGTCGATCAGTGGCGGCGTAGTAGATGCCGAAGCGTGGATTGGCCGCGACTACTCTGTCGTAGAGCGCGGTGCGTTCCTCTCCCTGGGTGATGCGGGCCTCGGCGGTGAAACGCTCGCCACTGGCCTCGACCGAAACGCTCGGGTCGGCTGCGATGTTCAGGTACCACGCGGGATGGCGGTCCCGGCCGTAGTTCGAAGCGACGATGATGAGGTCGCCGGACTCCTCGAACCGGAAGTACAGCAGAGGCGACGAGCGCGGCTTGCCGCTCTTGCGTCCCTTGGTCACGAGGATGAGGACCCCTGTACCCTCCAGGCGGCCCAGCAGACGGCCGTTCGAGAGGCGGAACAGGAGCCGGTGCACCGGCACAAAGAACCAGGCTATGAGGAGGCGTTTCCAGGTCGGCATTACTGGCTCCTTACGGGCCACGATTGTACGCGGGAGCGGAGCAGGCTAACCTGTCGCTCCGGTTATTGCAGGATGGACAGCGGTCAGGAGGCACATGCAGCTGGGCGTCGTTTTCCCACAGAACGAGATAGGTGAAGACCCGGGCGCGGTGCGCGCGTTCGCCGAGGCGGCCGAGGACCTGGGCTACGAGCACCTCATCTTCTACGACCACGTGCTCGGTGCGGACACCGACCGCAGGCCGGACTGGCAGGGCCCGTACTCGCACCGGGACACCTTCCACGAACCGATGGTCACCTTCGGCTACCTCGCCGCGCTGACCAGCCGCATCGAGCTCGTTACCGCCGTCATCATCCTGCCGCAACGGCAGACGGCACTCCTCGCCAAGCAGGCCGCGCAGGTCGACGTGCTCAGCGGCGGACGGCTCCGGCTGGGGGTCGGCATCGGCTGGAACGACGTCGAGTACGAGGCGCTGAACGAGAACTTCCACGATCGGGGCAAGCGCTCCGAGGAGCAGGTGGAGCTGCTGCGGGCGCTCTGGACGAACGAGATCGTCGACTTCCAGGGCCGCTGGCACAGCATCCCCGGCGCGGGCATCAAACCGTTGCCGGTGCAACGCCCCATCCCCATCTGGTTCGGCGGCGGACGCTCGGACGGCGTGCTGCGCCGTATCGCCCGCATGGGCGACGGCTGGTTCCCGCAGTTGCAGGCGGACGAGCAGGGCAGGGAGCGGATGGCAGCGTTCCGCAACTTCGTCGCTGAGGCGGGACGCTCCCAGGACGACGTGGGCGTCGACGCGCGTGTTGCGCTGTCGCGCGGCGGCATCGACGGCGCTCTGCGTGACTGTGAGACATGGACCGGATGGGGCGCGACGCACGTCTCATTCAACACGCTGCGCGCGGGACTCGGTTCAGCGGACGAGCACATCGACGCCCTGCGCCGCTTCAAGGAAGCGGCGGGGTAGGGTGGCAAAGGAGAAAAGATGAACATCGCATTGATCATCCTGGACATGGCGAAGGGTTACGGCTGGGTGCCCGGCTCGTACGGCTACGAGATGGTGGCGAACGTGCGGAGGCTGAAGGATGCCGCGTACGCCGCCGAGGTGCCGGTCATCCACGTCAACTCGATGCGGCGCGAAAGCGACCAGGTCGGCGACTGGTCCCGCATCATGATGAAGGAGGGTACCGACGCGCTCGATGTCATCCCGGAATTGCAGCCGGTCGACAAGGATACCCTCGTCTACAAGCGCTACCTGAGCGGCTTCTCCCACAACGATCTGGACTACGTCCTGCGTACGATGCACCGGGACACGGTCATCATCGCCGGAGCGTCGACCGACAACACGGTGCTCTGGACCTCCGCCGACGCGTTCCAGCTGCGCTACAAGGTCGTGGTGGTGGAGGACTGCACGATGGTGCACAGGGAGAGCGAGCCGCCGGAGGTGAAGGAATACGCGCTCCGCATCGTCCGCAACGTCCTTCACAGCGAGGTGCTGCCGCTGGACGAGGTCGTCGCTCGGTATCTGAGCTGACCGGTATGGAGTGGGGCTACGTGGGGCTGACCGGCCCGGCGCACTGGGGCACGCTCGCTCCGGAGTACGCGCCCTGCGCCGAGGGCTTGCAGCAGTCGCCGGTGGACATCACCGGCTACGAGCACGCCGATGCCCCGATGCTGTCGTTCTCGTACGATGGCGGAGTTAGCGGCGTCGAACTCGTGCGGGGCTCGGCTGTCGTGGAGTTCGCGCCGGGGAGCAGCCTCATGCTCGGAGAACGTCGCTATGAGCTGCTGTCGGCCCATGCCCATGCGCCTGCCGAGCACACGGTGGACGGCGAGCGGTTCGCGGCCGAGTTGCACGTGGTGCACGAGGACGCCTCCGGTGACGTGCTCGTGGTCGGCGTCCTCTACCGGATCGGCCCTTCTGACCCTGTCATGCAGGAGATGCTCGAGGAAGCCGTGGGAGAGACGGCGGGCTTCCTTTCCGGAGCGGCTTTCAGGCCGCGCTCCAGCGCGTTCTTCAACTACACCGGCTCGAAGACGACTCCTCCGTGCCCGGAACCCGTGGAGTGGGTGGTGATGCGCGACGCGGCAACGGTGTCGCAGGCGCAGGTGGAGGTGCTCCAGTCGTTGAGCGGCGGGCCGAACAACAGGCCGTTGCAGCCGCTGCGAGGCCGGAGGATCGTGCTGGTTGGGGGGTAAGCCCTGGCTAGTTCAACTGCGGGACGGTGCCGCCGCCGATGATGCCCGGCAGGATGCCCGTCCAGAGCGGGATGTCCAGCACCAGCCGGAAGATGATGTACAGCGGCAGGCCCGCCGCCACCATGACCCCCACGGCGTAGACGGGGATGAGGCGCGATTCGATGGTGAGGAAAAGCACCATGAAGACCGGGATCGCGATATAGAACCCGAAGACGAACGTCATCGCGAAGTAGAGCACGAGCCAGCCGTAGACGATGCCGACGCGCCGCCACGAGCCGGCCTCCATGCCGCCCGGGCTGGCGCCCGCGTCGTCCTCGGCGGCCTGCGGGGCGTCGTCCTCCGAGACGCCGAACGCCCCCGTCAGCTTGATCAGGCGCGGCGTCACCTCCGCCAGCACGAGGAAGACGAGCAGCGTGATGGTCGGGATGCCGATGACGAACGCTGTTAACTGCTGCTTGCCCGCGTAGGCTGTCGCACCCAGGACGATGCTCAGCGCGACGGTGAGCAGGAAGGTGTAGACGCCCAGATTGAAACCGTTGATGCGCGTCATGACTCCCCTGCCTTTGGTGCCGGGGCCTTCCTCGCGGCCTTATACATGGACCATCCGAGCATGAAGAAGATGGCGAGCAGCAGGACGATGGAGACCGGACGCGTGAAGAATATCGAGTAGCCGCCGCCCGATATCTGGAGCGACTGCGTGAACTTCTCCTCCGCCAGCTGGCCGAGCACGAACCCGATCACCAGCGTGATGAGCGGAAACCCGGCGCGCCGCATCGAGAAGCCCACGAGGGCCGCGAACACCGCGAGCGCCACGTCCCAGATGTTGCTGCGAACGGCGTAGACGCCGATGAACGAGAGGATGGCAACGAACGGGGCGATGTACTTGACCGGCACGAGGCTGATGCGCGCCAGCCACGCGCCGCCGCCAAGGATGATGATGGTCGTCAGCACCTGTGCCGCGATGACTCCCAGGATGATGGCCCACACGATGTCCAGCCGGTTCACCAGCAAGTCGCGCCCCGGCTGGATCCCGTGCAGCACGAACGCGCCCATCAGGATGACCATCTCGCCGTTGCCGGGGATACCGAACGTGAGCGTCGGCAGCAGGATGCCGCCATCCTTCGCGTCGTTGGACGACTCGGAGGCGACGACCCCGCCGGCGTAGCCGGTGCCGAACAGTTCCGGCGTCTTGGACGCCTGTTTGGCTGTGGAGTAGGAGAGGAAATTCGCCACCGCGCCTCCGGCGCCGGGGATCGCCCCGATGACCGTCCCGATGACGGAGCCGCGCAGCAGGATCGCCTTGTACTGGAATACCTCCACGGCGCCGCGCATGATCTGCCGGAAGCCGCCGAGGTTGACGCTGGCGTCCCGCGCGATGGAGCCGCCGCGCGACGTGTAGACGATGAGCTCACTCAGTGCGAAGAAGCCGATGACCAGCGGCACGATCTCGATGCCGTCCCACAGGTACTCGCTGCCGAGCGTGTAGCGCCGCACGCCGAACACCGGGCTGAACCCGATGAGCGCGATGAGGATGCCGACGCCGCCCGCGGCGAGTCCCTTCATCATGTTCTGCCGCGAGGCGAACGTCACGGCGATGAGGCCCAGGATGATGAGCCAGAAGAAGTCCGGCGGAGTGAACGCCCGCAGCATGATCTCCGCCAGCGGCAGCAGCGCCGCCAGCACGACGATGCTGAACAGCGTGCCGAGCGCCGACGCCGTGGCAGCCAGCCCTATGGCGCGTCCGCCCTCGCCTCGCCGCGTCATCGGGAAACCGTCGAACGTCGTGCAGACGTTCGCTATCGTTCCCGGCGTGTTGAGCAGGATGGCGGGCACGCCGCCGCCCGTGCTCGCGGTGCCGATGATGCCCGCGAACACGTACATCGCGATGATGGGGTCCCACCCGAACGTGAACGGCAGGATCAGCGTCATGGCGATGACGCTGCCGAGACCGGGAATCACCCCGAACAGGACGCCGAGCGTCGTGCCCAGGATGATCGCCCCGATCACGGCGGGGTTGCCCATCCCCGCGAGGCCGTCGAGGAACGCCTCGAACATAGGTCTGTCGGGCCTCCCTCGCTATTGCGCCTGCGACTTCTGCCTTACCGTGTCGATGTACTCCGAGACGATGCCGTCCATCCCTTCGACGACCTCGGCCGTCTCGTCGGGAGTGAGCCGATCGACGCCCATGCCTGCGTTGTTGATCCCCGCGATCACGTCCGCGTCCTGCAGCGCGCTGTCGAACGCGTCCGCCAGTATCTGCAGGATGTCGTCCGGCGTGCCGGGGGCTGCCGCGACGAGTCCGTTGTTCGCGAACTTGGAGCCGCCGAGTTCGGGGAAGCCAAGCTCGTCCACCGTCGGCGCGTCAGGCACCGGGCCGAAGCGCTCGCTGGAGTACATCCACAGCACCTTGAAGTCCGGCCCCTGTACCGCAGTCAGCGTCGAGCCCGCGATCGGGCCGAGTGCCAGCTCGCAGTCGCCGCGCAGCAGTCCGGCCTGCGTCTCCTGTCCGCGGTAGCCCGTAACCGGGTTCCACGCGATGTTCATCACCTCTGTGGTGACGGATGCAACGAGGAACGAGTGCCCCGCCAGACCGCTCAGGCAGAAGCGGACGTCGGGCATGCCCTGCAGGTCCTGCGGCGTGTTGAAGTCGTTCGCGGCTGCGGTGTACAGGCCGTAGGTCTGGATGACCGCACGCCCGACCCACGAGAGTTCGCCGAAGTCGACGTCCTCAGGGTCGAGCCGTTCCGCCGTTATCTGGTTCGGCATGTTCATGATGGAGATGGCGTGGCCGTCCGGGTCGGAGCGGGCTATCTCTTGGACGGCGCGCCGTCCGCCGCCACCCTCGATGTTGCGCACCACGACGTTCACGCCGAGGTCATCGCTCATCTTCTCGGCGATGATGCGGCTCGCGGTGTCGAATCCGCCGCCTGCTCCGAAGCCGACGAACCACTCGACGTCCCGAGTGGGGAAGTCCGGCTCGTCGTCGCCGCAACTGACGCCGAATGCGGCGATCGCTGCGAGCGCTCCCGCGAGCAGCATGAGCCGCCCGAAACGTCCGATCTTTCCGATACGTGCCATGAGGTTCCTCCCAAGTGTTCTGGTTGTGCGCTAGAGCGCGTAGAGTTTAGTCGGGTTGTGGTCCAGTATCTTGTCGGCTACCTCGTCGCCGAGTCCGCCGTTCTCCCGCAGGTTGCGGAGCGCGTGCAGTTCGGTCGACGTGTCGTTGTGGCCGTAGTCCGTGCCGAGCACGAGGTTGTCCTCACCTGCACAGTCGATGATGTAGTCGATGTCGTCGGCGGTCTGCACGGCGACCCAGATGTTGCGCTCCGCCAGCAGCTCGCGCCCCGGCCATGCCTTGCCGCGCTTCTCGAAGCGCAGAGCCAGGTCGTTCATCGCGTACGGGACCCACGACGCGCTCAGCTCGACGAACCCCCAGCGCAGGTCGGGGAAGCGCAGGTGCATGTCCTTCATCACGATGTCGTGGAACGCGCCCACGCCGGACAGCTTGAACGTGGAGAAGCCCGCGTCCCGCCCGAAGTAGTCGAAGAAGGCGAAGTTGCCCGTCGCGGCGTGGATGCAGACCGGCAGGTCCAGCCGCTGGGCCTCCTCCCAGAGCGGGGTCATGTACGGGTCGCTCAGCCGGTGCGGCCCTTCGATACCCCGCATGAACACGGCGCACGCACCGTTCTCCTTCCCGAACTGCATCTCCTCGATCGACTCGCCGAGCGACATCGTGGGGAGGACGACGGCCCAGCGGAGGCGTCCGCCGCCCTGCCGGTGGATGTCGGCCAGCCAGCGGTTGTAGCCCTGCGCGAGTGCCAGGTCGACTTCCGGGTGCGTGGCGAGTGGTCGCAGGAAGATGCTGGGGTAGAGGACGTGCGTGTCGACCCCGAGCTCGTCCATGTGAGCGATGCGCTTTGCGATGTCGCTCGCCTCCCGGGTTGCCTCGTCGGTGTCGAGGCCGACGTTCACGCCCTTGCTGAAAGCGCGTCCGTCGATGTACCAGAACTCCGGCGCGGGCGACTTGTAGCCCTCCTTGGGCAGCAGGACGATGGGCCTGAGGTGCTGCAACTCATCCGGGATGAAGTCCCACGTCCGCTCCGATTCCACGACGTGGGCATCTGAGTCGATCACGGCCATCACGAACCTCCCGGCTACGTCATCCGTCTCACTTGCGGCGAACTGTACGCCCGCGCGTGGGCGAGGGCAATAGTACCGGTTCGAGCCCCTACTCCCCCATCCCGAACAGCCGGTCGCGGCGGAAGCCAAGATAGTGCTCGGCGATGAAGTTGAGCGGCTTCCTTGCGTCCGGGATGCGGGACGCCAGCGCCCGGTGGACCGCCGACCACTCGCCCGTGTCGTAACGCGCCGCGTGCCCGTACATCTCCGCCGCAACCGTCTCGTACTCCTCCGTGCTCAGCCTGCGCCGGTACGACGACTGCGCTCGCAGGGCGCCCGAGCCGGGGTAGCGATGCGCGGTTGCGGCGAAGTCCGGGAAGATGCCGAGGATGAGCAGGCAGAGATCGCCGGTGCGCCGGTAGAGCGGCAGGCGCTCGTGCTCCTCCGTCTGCTGGATCAGGCGCATCATCGAGTGTACGTCGAGGTCGCTGTAGCGCACCTTGCGCACGACGCCACGCCGTACCCAGACGCGCTCCGTGTGGCTGTGCACCTTCGTGAACGACGACAGCATCGCCGCGAGGTAGTGCAGGATGCGCGGCTGCGCCGCGAACGCCGCCACCTCCACCGCGTCGAACACCGGCACGCGCTCGCCGGAGATCGAGCCGGTGCGCTCGAACGTATGCCGTGCGCCTTGCAGCTCGCCGACCGCGCGCCGCAGCAGCGCTTCGAAGAAGAGCCGGGGCGAGACCGGCGCGAGCGAGCCGTCGTGCGGCAGCAGGGCATCGAACAACTGCTGGCTGCCGAGCAATCGCGCGCGATGCTCCTCATCTGCCAGAAGTTGCGGCATCTCGTCCTCGGCGGGCGCTTCCGTCCCGAGCGCCTCGTGGATGAAGGCGATGTCGGCGTGGGTGAGGCCTCGCTCCACGTTCCGCTCTTGTTTTCTATCACCCTCCCCCCCCCCACGCACCGTTCATCCTGCGCGCTGCCCGGGGGTGGCCCGCTTTTTAGCGCGCGACCCCGGCCCCTGTCCGGCTCCCCTCGCCCCTTGGGAGAGGCAACGCGCTTCACCGCGTGGGTGAGGGTTGTCCCTGTCCCGCGTAGCGGCGTCCCTCGTAAGCAGCCCATGCTGTGACACCTGCCGCTTACGCCGTCACCCCCCCATCCGGTATGCTGCGCGCACGCGTGGATCGGCTGCAGGCCGCGCAGATAGAGAGAATGCCTATGGGAACGGAGCGGAAGTGATAATTCGATGAAATCTTGATGCCTTGGTCGCGGGAAGCAGGCCACGGCCTTGGAAACACCCCATATCAAGGAAGATCAAGATTCCATATGCCCCTCCTCCTTTACTCGTAAGATGCCGAACAAGATTTCAGAATCCGGGGGCCGTTGAAATCTTGGTCCGGGTTCGCCCCCGCGCGGAGAAAGGAGTACGCGATGCGCATACTCGACGGCGACGGGCATGTCATAGAGGACGTGAAGGCGATCATGGAGCGCATCCCGCCGGAACTGCTCGGCGGGAACGCGGTCAGGGGCGTGGGGCCGTTCCCTGCGCCGGACCATCTGCACCACCAATCGCACCGCTACCCTGACGGCGCGTTCAGGGACCCCGGCGGCGTCGCGGGCTGGGGCAACTTCCTCGACTCCGCGCACATCGACGGCACAGTCGTCTACCCGACGCGCGGGCTGTCATTCGGCAAGATCCTCGACCCCGACCTCGCGGTAGCGACGGCCCGGGCGTACAACGACTGGCTGTATGACGAGTACCTGAGCAAGGACGAGCGGGTGAAGGCCGCGGCCCTCGTCCCGATGCAGGACCCGGACGCCGCGGTGGACGAGTTGCGCCGCGCCGTCACCGAGCTCGGATTCGTCGGCGCGATGGTGCCGGGCACCGGACTGCAGGCGCTGCTCGGCAACAGGAAGTTCTGGCCCGTCTACGCGGAGGCGGACCGGCTCGGCTGCGTGCTGGGCATACACGCGGGCGCGCACCACGCGATGGGGCTGGACGGCATGACGCCGTTCGCGGGCGTTCATGCGCTGGGCCACTCCTTCGCCATCAGCATCGCGTTCACGGACATGCTCTTCACCGGCGTGTTCAACCGCTTCCCCAACGTGCGGTTCGGCTTCCTGGAAGGCGGGCTGGGCTGGTTCCTCATGGTGATCGAGCGGTGCTCCGGCGCGTATGACGCATTCACGCCGGTCGATCCGCAGCGCCGCTTCCTCCGGATCGAGGAGGGCGACAACGTCGAGGCGTACATCCAGCGCATGATCGATGCGGGGCGGCTGTTCGTCGGCATCGAGGGCGACGAACCGATGCTTGCGAACGCGGTCGACAAGTACGGCAGCGGCGCGTTCGTATTCTCCAGCGACTTCCCGCACGAGGTGAATATCGACACGATCCGCGCGGAGATCGACGAGCTGCTCGAGAACGAGGCGGTGTCCGAGAGCGCCAAGGAGGACATCCTCTACCGGAACGCGGCGCGGTTCTACGGCGGCGCCTGGGGGGCCGCTTGAGCGACTGGCGCATCGGGGTCGACGTTGGGGGCAGCTTCACGGACCTCGTCGCCTTCAATACGAGGTCCGGAGAGCTGAAGATCGAGAAAGTCCCCACGGTCAAGGCGGACCCCGCCGTCGGTGTCATGGACGCTCTTGCAAAGCTGGAGCGGGACTGGGGCGTTGGCGGCGGTGACGTTGAGGCGTTCCTGCACGGCACCACCATCGGGACGAACGCGCTGCTGGAGATGAAGGGCGCTCGCGTAGGGCTGCTGGTGACGGGCGGCTTCCGCGCCATCCCGCAGGTGCAGACCGGCTCCCAGCCGAGGCCGTTCCTCCTCTTCTATCACCGCCCCGAGGGACTCGTGCAGCCGGTCCACGTCAGGGACGTGCCGGAGCGGGTCGACAAGAGCGGCGAGGTCATCACACGACTGGACGTCGAGGCGACACGCCGGGCGGTGCGCGCTCTGAGGGACGACGGCGTTACGTCGATAGCCGTCTCGTTCCTCTTCTCGTATGCGAACCCGTCCCACGAGCAGGCGGCGCGGCGCATCATCGAAGAAGAGCACCCCGGCTGCGTCATCTCGCTGTCGTCGGAGATCATGCCGCGCATACGCGAGTGGCCCCGGATGTCGACGACGCTGGTCAACGCCTACCTGGAGCCGGTGCTCACGGCGTATCTCAGGTCGCTCGACCAGCAGCTCGCTGAGCGGGACGTGACCACGTCCCAGCGCTACCTCATGCAGTCGAACGGCGGCGTCATGCCGTTCTCCGCCGCGATACGAGGTGGACGAACGCACCACACGCTGCTGTCGGGGCCTGCGGCGGGCGTCGTATCGGCGGCGTTCCTCTGCGCCACTCAGGGGTTCCGCAACCTCGTGTCGCTGGACATCGGCGGGACGAGCGCCGACGTTGCGTTCGTCGAGGGCGGCGTGCCGGTCGAGGTCACACAGGGCCAGATCGAAGGCAGGACCGTTTACGCTCCGATGGTGGACGTCGAGGCGGTGAGCGCGGGCGGTGGCACCATCGCGCGCGTCGACTCGGGAGGCCTGCTGCGCGTCGGGCCCGACAGCGCGGGGAGCGACCCCGGCCCCGCCTGCTACGGACGTAGCGGGACGGAGGCGACCATCACGGACGCCGACATGGCGCTGGGATATCTCGACCCGGACTACTTCCTCGGCGGCGCTATGTCGCTCGACCCGGCCGCGTCGGAGCGTGCGCTGATGGAGGGCGTCGGCAAGCCGCTGAGGAGCCGGAGTCCGCAGGAAGCCGCGTGGGGCATCGTCAAGGTCATCGAGGTGAAGATGGCCGACCGCATCCTCGCGTTGGCGTCGGAGAAAGGCATCTCTCTGCGCGAGTTCTCGCTGGTGGCGGGAGGAGGAGCGGGGCCGCTGCGCAGCGCGGGCGTCGCGGAGGAGCTCGGCATAGCCCGCATCATCGTCCCGCCCCGCCCCGGCGCGTTCTCGGCGCTCGGCCTCCTCTGCTCCGACGTCGTCCACGACTACGTCTGGACGTCGGTGTCGGAACTGGAGAGCACACCCGTCGATGAACTCAACAGGCAGTTCGCACGACTCGAACGACAGGCGCTCGCCGACGTCGAGGCGGAGGGGTTGCCTGTGCGGCGCGCGAGACTCAAGCGCGAAGCAGACGTGCGGTATGTCGGACAGGGGTTCGAACTGCGCGTGCCGGTGCGGAAGGGCACGCTGGTTGACGGCGCGAAGCGCGAGATACGCAGACGGTTCGAGGCGCGGCACCAGCGGCTGTACGGCCACTCTGCGCCGAACGAGGCGGTCGAGATCGTGAGCTTCCGCGTCCGGACGGTCGTGCCGACGCCGAAGATGCAGACGGGGCGGAACGACGCCGCATCCCCCGTCAAACGCCGTAGCGTGCAGCCGTCCGCACACAGACGGATGTACTTCGGCGGCGACGCCGTCTCTGGAGACGTGTACTACCGCGACGAACTCTCCGCCGGAGCGCGTTTCGACGGACCGGCCGTCGTCTACCAGGAGGACTCGACAACAGTCGTTCCGCCCGGATGGGGCGCGGAGGTCGACGAGCATGCGAACATCATCATGACGCGGCGGTGAAGCATGACCCTTGCAGCATCCTTCAACACGGAGATCATCCGCACCAAGTTCCAGAGCATGGTGGACGAGATGAACGTGCTGCTCGCGCGTTCGGCATACTCAACCCTCATGCGCGAGTCGCGGGACTGCTCCTACGAGTTCCTCGACGCCGAGGGGCGCCTGCTCGGGCCTCCGGGCTCGCTGATCCACGGCTACTCCTTCCAGCACTTCATAGGGTCGGTCTGGCGCGTGTACGGCAGGGACGACATCAAGCCGGGCGACATCTACATCAGCAATCACCCGTACGAGAGCTTCGTTCACCACGCGCCGGACCTGGCGGTGATGACGCCCGTTTTCCACGGAGGAGAACTGGTGGCGTACAGCTGCTCTGCAGCGCATAAGCCGGACTTCGGGGGCGCGATGCCGGGAAGCTCGTACAGCCGTGCCACGGAGCTGATCCAGGAGGGATTCCTGCTGCCCATCATCAGGTACGCGCGCCGCGGCAGAGTGTTCGACGAGTTCACGAGGCTCATCCAGACCAACGTCCGGAGTCCGCACCTCGTCCTCGGCGACATGAACAGCCAGATCGGCATCACGAAGGCCGCGGCGAAGCGGATGACCGGACTGCTCGACCGCTTCGGGAAGCAGGCCGTGCTGGACGCCTTCAACATCACACTGGACGGCACGGAGAAGCTGTTCAAGGAGTACCTCAGCGCGTGGAACGACGGCACGTTCTCCGGCGAGGCGTGGCTGGACGACGACGGGAGCGGCACAGGCGATCCCGTGCGGCTGTTCGTGACGGTGACGAAGAAGGGCAGCACCATAGAGTTCGACTTCAACGGCACCGACCCGCAGACGCGCGGTCCCGCGAACATGGTCATCTCCGTCGTGAAGGCGTGCGTGACGTTCGCGCTGGTGTCGCTCATCGACCCGAACTTTCCGTTCAACGATGGCATGTGGCGCTCGATAACGCTCAGGTTCGGCGAGCGCACAGTGGTCTCACCGCAGTACCCGTCGCCGGTCGGGAACTGCACGCAGTCGATGCACCGGCTCATCGACCTGCTGGTGGAGGTGGTGGGGAAGTTCCAGCCGGAGAAGGGCGTGGCGCACAGCGGCGGGAGCGGCGGCACCCTCGCGCTCAGCTGGCCTGCAGGTGTGGTGGGCCCGCATCCCTACACCCACTACGAGATACTCGGCGCGGCGACGGCAGGCTCGAACCGCGGAGACGGTGAGTCCGGCGTCGCCACGAACTCGTCGTCGAACCTCTTCCTCGCCCCCATCGAGATCATCGAGAACGCAGCGCCCTTGCGGTTGCGCCGGTTCGAGATGGTCCCGGACTCGGGCGGGCCCGGCAAGTATCGTGGAGGCCTGAGCTACCGGCGCATCTACGAGGTGCTCGATCCCGCCAAACTCAACCGTCGCGCCGACCGGGTGAAGAAGCCTTCCTCCGGCTCAGACGGCGGGAAACCGGGCCGCACCGGCGAGTTCGCCCTGCACCCCGGCACGGAGCGGGAGGAGCACTTCGGCGGCTCCGGCTTCTACGACCTCGAGGCCGGAGATACGTTCGCAGTCGCCGGTTCCGGCGCAGGCGGGTACGGCGACCCGTCCGAGCGTGACCCTGAGCTGGTGCTGCGCGACGTCCTCGCGGGGTGGGTCACCGGAGAGGCCGCACGCCGCGATTACGGGGTCGTGATCGACGGTGGCGCGGTGGATGCGGAGGCGACGCGTGCACTGCGGTCAAGGAACGGCGGCGCGTAAGGTACGTCCGCACGACGCGGATGGACGGCTACCGTCTGCTTTGCTACGCTCGCGCGCAACCGGCAGGAACGGGAGGATGATGCCATGACTACCGAAACGAAGTTGCGGGTCATCGATGCGGACGCGCACGTCTGCGAGACAGAGCGTACCTGGGATTACCTGGAACCCGCCGAGGAGAAGTACCGGCCCATCCTCTACACGTCGCCCTCAGCTCCCACCAAGGAGTTCTGGGTGATAGAGGAACGCATACGCGGGCTCCGCTTCCCGACACTGTCTGAGCAGCAGCTCCTCACGATGTCCGAGACAGCGGGGCGCCGGATGGACACGCCCCGCGAAGCACGCGAACTCGACGACGTTCAGCTCAGACTTCGGGAGATGGACCATCTCGGTATCGACGTCCAGGTGCTGCACAACACCCTCTGGATCGAGCAGGTCAGCGCCGACCCCGACGCCGAGGCCGCGCTCTGCCGCAGCTGGAACAAGTGGCTCGCGGACATCTGGAGGGAGGCCGACGGCAGGCTTCGCTGGTCGTGCGTCGTGCCGTCGCTGCTGCCCGACGAGGCGATCGAGCAGATGCGCTTTGCCAAAGAGAACGGGGCCGTCGCACTCTGCCTGCGGCCCTTCGACGGCGACAAGTACCTCATCAACCCGTACTTCTACCCGCTCTTCGAGGAGGCGGAGCGGCTGGACATGGCGATAGCGGTGCACATCGCGAACGCCAGTCCGCAGTACCGCCAGCTGTTCGGCTCCATCTTTACGAACGCGAACTCGTTCGCGCTCTTCCGCGCCCCGACGATGATGGTCTGTCACTCGCTGCTCAACAGCGAGATCCCACAGCTCTTCCCCAACCTTCGCTGGGGGTTCATCGAGTCGTCCGCCTCATGGGTCCCGTGGGTCTACCACGAGATCGCCAACCGGTGGCGCGCGGGCGGGAAGGAGATGTCCGACGACCCGTTCGGAGACGCCAATATCTACGTCACCTGCCAGACCGACGACGACCTCCCGTACGTCCGGAGTTACGCCGGCGAACACTGTCTGGTGATTGGCACGGACTACGGCCACATCGACCCGTCCAGCGAGGTGGACGCTATCTCCGTCTTCAAGGCCGACGAACGCCTGGACGCGGTGGAGAAAGAACGGATCCTGCTGCACAACCCTCGCAGGCTGTACGGGATATAGGAGACGCCATGCCGACGGTTGACGTCCTGCTGCACGGAGAGTCCATCGCCACCAACTACGGCTCCATCGGCTACTGCAGCACACTGTTGGTCCGGGGTGACCGCAATATCGTCGTGGACACGGGTCACGTCGGCAGGCGGCGCGCACTACTCGAGGCGCTGGCGGAGCATGGGCTGGGGCCGTCCGACATTGACGTCGCGGTGATGACGCACTCGCACTGGGACCATGCGCAGAACTACGACGTACTCGACTCTGCCGAAGTGCTGATCCACGAATGGGAGCGGCGGTACGCGCGCAATCCCCACCCGAACGACTGGGCCACACCGCTCTGGACGAGTGCGATGCTCGACACGATTTCGAACCTCAAGGAGGTCGAGGACGGCTACGAGATCGAGCAAGGGGTGCGCATCCTGCACACGCCGGGGCACTCCGCGGGCACGATGGCCGTTATCGTCGATACGCCGGAAGGGCCGGTTGCGATAACGGGCGACGGCGTGGCGAACGCGCAGGTGGCGCTGACGAAGGTGAACGCCAACGTCTTCTGGAGCGAGGAGGACTCGCGGCGGAGCATCGACCGCGTGCTTGAGGAGGCGGAGGTTATCTATCCGGGGCACGATCGCCCCTTCCGCGTGCTCGGCAGCGGGGGAGTCGAGCACATCGCGACACGGCAGCTGGTGTTCATGGGCGTTGACCTCGAGGACCCGAACGTCTCGGTCACTGTGGAGCGGCGTCCGCCGTACGTCATGCCGGGCACCGACGACCAGACCATGGAGCGCCTGGGCTACGAGTCGTAGGTCATGGCGGGCGCAATGGGTTTGGCGCACGGATGCTGGGAGAGATCTGTTATTGATACTGGCGCTCGTGGAGTTGGCATCCAGGTATCAGTATGAGGGTGGCGGCGAAACTACGCTGAAATCGGCTTGAAACCGCTTGACAGTGCTTAAACGCGCTGTTTAAGATGCACCTTGTCCTGAGTGACTGTGGTTTGAGTGAGCCGCAGGATGAGGTGGCCCCGGGGGACTGGGGGGCCGACTCCAAACGGCGAGCTCGGGCGCCCCAGTTGCTCAGGACACCTCTTTTAATGCAGGTCGGGGTGTTATACACGAATCCTGGCAGCCCCGCCACCCCATCTCCGTCCGGCCCCTTGCACCTGCTTCAACCCGACGTCCGCATATCCGCGTTATGCGCTATCCTCCCCCTTGCACCCAGGGAGGCGTACTCATGGAACCGTTGCGACTGGACGAGGCTGTACGGATGCTCGAGGCGGGGCGTGCGAAGGCCGGGGAGCTCGGCATCCGGGTCAGCATCGCGGTGCTCGATCCGCGCGGCGACCTTGTCGCGCTGAACCGTATGGACGGCGCGCTCTGGCGCAGCGTCCCCATCTCCCAGGGCAAGGCCGCCGCGTCAGCCGCGTGGGATATGCCGAGCGGCGACCTGAGCGACCGCTGGGACCAGCCGGTCGTCCGCGCTCTCTCGATGATGGAGAATGGGCGGCTCATCCCGTGGCAGGGCGCCCTCCCCATTCGCAGGCCGGATGGCGCGATGGTCGGCGCGATAGGCGTCAGCGGTGCGCGCCCGGCAGAGGATGAGGCGGTCGCTGCGGCGGGGCTCGCAGCGTTGGAGACGCAGTCGTGACGCAGAGTTTCCACATCCGGGAAGAGGACGCCGTTCGCGTACAGGCTGAACCGCTGCGCGAGGCCACGGAGGCGCTGTTCAGGAAGGTGGGGCTCGACGAAGCCGATGCTGCGCTCGCGGCTGACGTGCTCGTCACTGCCGACCTGCGCGGCGTGGATAGCCACGGCGTCTCCAACATGCTCAAGGTCTACCTCGACCGCTACCAGAGCGGCGTGCAGAAGACCGCGCCGCAGTGGCGCATCGTGCGGGAACGCGCGGCGTCGGCCAACATCGACTGCGACCGTGGACTCGGCGTCATCATCGCGCCGAAGGCGATGGAGATCGCCATCGAGAAAGCGCGGAACACGGGCATCGGGGTCGTCACGATGTTCAACGGTGGGCACGTCGGCATGGCGGCCTACCACGCGATGCTCGCACTGCCGCACGACATGATCGGCGTCTGCATGACGGCGACAGGCCCGGACGTCGCGCCGACGTTCGGACGAGCGCCGCGTCTCGGCACGAACCCCATCGCTATCGCTGCACCCACACGGGAGGAGCGTCCATGGGTGTTCGACATGGCGACGAGCGTGGTGCCGGTGAACAAGGTGCGGAACGCCCGCCGCATGGGCACGATGCTGCCGCCGGGGACCATCGCTGCGGAGGACGGCACGCCGGTGATGGAGCCTGCGCCCGTGCCCGACGACTACATCCTGCTGCCGCTCGGTACGAACCGCGACTCCGGCTCGCACAAGGGCTACGGCCTCGCGGTGGCGGTGGACATCATGTGCTCCGTGCTCTCGGGGACGGACTACGGGATGCAGGCCGGACGGCAGAACTACCGCCACTACGTCGCCGCGTACAACATCGACGCCTTCAGCGACGTGGGCGAGTTCAAGGCGCGCATGGACGACTTCATCCGCGAGTTGAAGGCGACGCCTCCGGCGACGGGCCACGACCGTGTGATGGTGGCGGGCGACCCGGAGTGGGATGCGCTGGAGGAGCGCTCCGTGAAAGGCATCCCGTTGCATTGCGAGGTGGTCGACTGGTTCCGGGGCGTCTGCGCCGAATTCGATGTCGAGTGCGAGGTATAGGAGGCGGACGGCAGGATGCGAGCGGCATGGTACGAGCGGTACGGCCCTGCGCGGGACGTTTTCCATGTCGGTGAGATGCCGGACCCGGAGCCGGGGCGCGGCGAGGTGCTGGTGCGCGTCCACGCATCGGGTGTGAACCCGTCGGATTGGAAGTCGCGTACCGGCTCACGCGGGCCGGAGATGCCGTTTCCGCGCATCATTCCGCACAGCGATGGCGCGGGCGTCGTCGAGGCGGTCGGTGTGGGCGTGGACGCGTCCAGGGTCGGCGAGCGTGTCTGGCTGTTCGAAGGCCAGTGGCAGCGTCCGTTCGGCACCGCTGCCGAGTACATCGCGCTGCCGTCGGCCCACGCTCCGGTGCTTCCGGAGAGCGTGACGTTCCAGGAGGGCGCGTGCATCGGCATTCCGGCGATGACCGCGCACCGGTGCCTGTTTGCCAGCGGGCCGGTGAACGGCATGACCGTCCTCGTGACCGGAGGAGCGGGCGCCGTGGGGCATTGCGCCATCCAGTTCGCCAGGTGGGGTGGCGCGACAGTCATCGCCACGGTGAGCTCGGACGAGAAGGCGGGCCATGCGCTGCGTGCCGGAGCCGACCACACGGTCAACTACCGCACGGAAGACGTGGGAGAGCGCGTGCTGGAGCTCACCGGTGGCGAGGGCGTAGAACGCATCATTGAGGTCGACTTTGGCGGCAACCTCGCCGCCAGCAAGCGCGCGCTGCGGCTGAACGGCGCGATCGGGTGCTATGCGTCGACCGGCGACCGCGAGCCCGCGGTCGAGTACCAGGCGCTCTCGCGGAAGAATGCGACGGTGCATTTCGTACTCGTCTACTCGGAGCCGGAGCCGGCCAAGCAGCAGGCGGTGGACGACATCGCGAGTGCCATCGCCGATGGCGCGCTCACGCATCCCGTCGCGGCGGTCATGCCGCTGGACGACATCGCTGCCGCGCACGAACTGCAGGAGAGCAACGCAGCCATAGGAAACATCGTCATCGATCTCTCGCCGTGAACCTGCACTGGAGAAATGCCTCATCTGCTACGCTACTTTCAGTAACAGGTCGCACTGCATGTGGTGTGACCCGTTACTGACAACACGATCGCTGCTGGGAGGGCCGCGTTGGAGAATGTGCTAGCACACAGCGAGTTGCTCAAGGGTTTCAGCCCCATCCACATCGAGCGTTTCCAGGACCTGGCGACGACTGTCACCGCCGAAGCAGGCAGCGAACTGTTCAGAAGCGGGGAGTATGCCCAGCACCTCTATGTCGCGCTCGATGGCGAGGTGGAGCTGCGCATGAACGTTCCGGAGTGGTGGGGCATCGACACCCCGCACCGCAAGGTTTCCACGGCCAAGGCCGGCCAGATATTCGGCTGGTCCGCGCTCGTGGAGCCGTTCGTCTACTCCCTCACCGCCGTGTGCGTAACGGATGCAACGCTCGCGCGGTTCGAAGGTTCGCAGCTCGCGGACCTGTGCGTGCGCGATCCGCACGTCGGCTATCGACTGCTCGGCCAGGTGCTCAAGGTGGTGTCGGGCAGGTTCCACACGCTTGCTGAAGCCGTCATGGCCCAGCGTGCGGTGCAGGTGTCGCAGGCCGCGAGCCGCGCCCGCCACCCCGACTAGGGCCCATCGGGCGAGGTCCCCCATGTTCGACACGCTCATCGTGAACGGGAAGGTGATCGACGGTGCGGGGCGCGCGTGGTTCCACGCCGCCGTTGGCATCGAGGGCGACACCGTCACGGTGCTCGAAGGCGACGTGTCGAACGTCGAGGCGGGGCGCACGATAGACGCGTCCGGCATGGCGGTCTGCCCCGGCTTCATCGACATGCACTCCCACTCGGACTTCGCGCTGCTCTCCTCGCCGCGCCATGAACCGAAGGTGAGCCAGGGCGTGACGACCGAGGCTCTGGGGCAGGATGGCCTCTCCTACGCTCCCATCTCTCCCGTCAACCGGCAGCACCTCGTAGACTATCTCGCCGCCGTGAACGGCCGCCCGCCCGAGGGCACCGAGTGGACGTCGGTGGCGTCGTTCCTCGATCTGTTCGAAGGCGCATCGTCGTGCAACGTCGTGTACTTCGTACCGCACGCGGCGCTCCGCATCGAAGCGATGGGATGGGCGAACCGTCTACCGACGGACCCCGAGCTGGCGCGGATGCGGGAGCTGGCGGTGCAGGGGATGCGCGACGGCGCCTTCGGCTTCTCCACCGGCCTGACGTACGTGCCGAACATCTACAGCGACACGCACGAGCTGACCGAGATTGCCGGTGCTGTCGCGCCCTACGGCGGCATCTACGTGACACACAGCCGCTATGCGCTCGGTGACGGACTGCTGGACCCGTTCCGCGAGGCGGTCGCGGTCGGCAGGGAGTCGGGCGCGCCGGTGCAGATATCGCATTATCACAACCCCGTCCCCGGCATGGGCGAACGGATGGTTGCGCTGGTGGACGAGTCGCGCTCGGCAGGCGTCGACGTGACGTTCGACCAGTACCCGTACCCCGCGGCGAGCACGATCCTGCTGTCCCTCATCCCGCCGTGGGTGCACGAGGGCGGGCCGGAGATGCTGCTCCAGCGCATCGCGGACAAGGACGTGCGCGACCGGATTGCGGACGGCGTCTATCCACAGTGGGGCGGCTCGCTGGCCGACTACATGTTCGCGCATGTCGGTTCCGAGAAGAACAAGGAGTGGGAAGGGCGCTCGCTGCAGGACATGGCGGACGCCCAGGGCAAGCGGATGGTGGACACCATCTGCGACCTGCTCATCGAGGAGCATCTGGAGGTGGCGTTCGTCGCCCGCACCGGCAACCCCGACAACGTGCGTACCATCATGGCGCATCCGGCGCAGATGGTGGGCAGCGATGGCCTGATGACCGGCGAGATGCCCAACCCGCGCACCTACGGCACGTTTCCGTATCTGCTGGGGCAGGCGGTAGAGGAGGGGACGCTCCGGCTCGAGGACGCGGTGCACAAGATGACAGGCGCTTCGGCCCGGCGGCTTGGGTTGCGCGACCGCGGCGTGCTGCGCGACGGTGCGAAGGCCGACGTGGTGGTGTTCGACCCGGAGCGTGTGCGTGCGCAGGCCACGTTCGAGTCACCGAAGCAGCTGGCGACAGGCATCGAGTATGTGTTCGTCAACGGCACGCTCGTGTGGGAGCATGGGCGGCACACCGGCGCGCTTCCGGGGCGCGCGCTGCGGAAGTCGTAGGGCGAGGGAGGTTGCCGATGACGGGCAGCGTCTGGGTACGCCTGCCGCTGTCGGAAGAGGACCGGGCCCTTCTGGCGCGCGAGTTTCCCTGCCTGACGTTCCATACCGGCTTCGATCTCGATCCGGCGGAGCAGGCACGCACTGAAGTCCTGTTCACGAGCGATCCGTTCAGCGACGACTTCATTCAGGCCATGCCTTGGCTGAAGTGGGTGCAGGTGACGCGGGGAGGCGGGGCGAGCTATATCACGCCGTCTATGCGGGAGCGCTCTATCCGCGTGACGACGTGCACCGGCATCCACGGAGCGCCGTTCTCCGAGTTCACGTTCGCCACGATCCTTACGCTGACCAAGCAACTGCCGCAGATCGTGGAGGCCCAGCGTGCTCACCGCTGGGTTGCGGACATGGGGCTGGGGAAGCTGGAGGGTAGCACGCTTGGCGTAGTGGGCCTGGGCGCCATCGGATCGGCGGTTGCGCAGAAGGCCAGGGCATTCGGGATGCGGGTGATGGCAACACGCCTGCGCCCGGACCACAAGCCGGACTACGTGGACTGGATAGCAGGGCCGGACGGAACGCTCGATCTCCTGGCGGGGTCTGATTACGTCGTTGTTGCCAGACCGCCGGGCGGTGACAGGCGACCCTGGATCACGATGAGGGAGCTCAGGCTCATGCGCCCGACCGCCATCCTGGTGGTCCTCGTCGGGGGCGGGTATATCGTCGACCTCGATGCGTTGGGTGATGCCCTCCGAGGAGGCGTCATCGCCGGAGCGGTCATCAACATCTCGCCATTCGAACCGCTTCCGGAAGATTCGCCGGCGTGGGACTTCCCCAACATGATCGTCAGCCCCGGACTTGCCGCCAGCGACCCGGACAAGTGGACGCTCCAGCGCAGCGTCTTCATCGACAACCTGCACCGTTACCTGGACGGCAGCGAGCTGCGCAACGAGTTCGGCGTTACCTCCTACTAGCGTCCTGCTCCGTGAGTGCGTGGCGGCAGTCGGCCCTACTTTGCCCTGGCGATGACCAGCTCTCCGAACGCGAGGATCTGCTCGTCGATGATGTCGTTCTGGAACTGGACGTGGAACGTGTCGATGCCGGCCTCGCGGTACTGCTCGACAGTCTCCAGCACCTGCTCTGCCGTTCCCATCAGCCCGCCGGGATTGCCGAACACCGTCGCGAGTTTCGTGGCCGGGTCCTCGTCGCCGACGTAGGCGTTGCAGTTCACCACGCGGTGCAGCGAACCGGGGTCGCGTCCGGCGGCGCTCGCGGCCTCCTCGACCGCCGCGAGTTGCGTGCGGTAGGCATCGAGGTCGGACGGCCAGCCGCCGTTGCGTATCCAGCCGTCGGCAACGCGTCCGGTGAGGCTGAGCATGCGCGGCAGGGCGGCGCCGAGGAAGATGGGGATCGTGCCGTTGACGGGCGTCGGCGTGACGGTCGCGTCCTCGACGCTGTAGCGCTTGCCGGAGTAGCTGAACTGCTCGTTCGCCCACGTGCCCCGCAGTATCTCGATGGCGTCTATCAGCCCGTCCACCCGCTCGCCCGGGGTGCCGAACTCGATGCCGTACGTGGTGAAGTGGTTCTCCTGTATGCCGGTGCCGAGCGTGAGGATGACCCGGTCGCCGCCGGTGATGTGGTCGAGCGCCGTTGCCATCTTGGAGAGCATCGCGGGGTTGCGGAACGGGACGTTGAGCGTGGAATGCGTCACGCGGATGCGGTTCGTATGCAGCGCCACGGCGGTCGCGAGCGTCCAGCCTTCCAGGTTGTTCTCGGGCGGCCTGTCGCTGAACGAGATGTTCTGGAAACCCGCGGCCTCGGCGGCCTTCGCCACCGCGACGACGCGGTCGTACGGGAGTCCTCGCGGGTTGAGTCCGAACCGGATGCTGTTGCTGCTGCGCGCCATGCGTACTCCTTGGAAGGGTGGGTGTGGGGCGAGCATAGCAGCAGGCGGGGGTCTGTCAACGCGAAGGGCGCAGGCGTTACCATGAAGACATGATCCCCATCACCGACACCATCCATCTGGCCGAGCACGAACTGGAGTTCCACTACGTCACCTCTGCCGGGCCCGGTGGGCAGAACGTGAACAAGGTGGCCACCGCTGCACACCTGCACTTCGACGCCGCGTCATCGCCGTCGTTACCTGACGACGTGAAGCGCCGCCTGCGCAGCGCCGCCGGACGCAGGCTCAGCCCGAACGGCGTGCTCATCATCAAGGCGCAGCGCTACCGGAGCCAGGAGCGCAACCGCGACGACGCTGTCGAACGGCTCGTGACCATCCTGCGCAACGCCGCCGTGCCTCCGCGCGCACGCCGAGCTACGCGTCCGTCGCAGGCGTCGGTGGAGCAGCGGCTGGCGGAGAAGCGGCGGCGCGGCAGCCGCAAGCAGTCGCGGTCATCCGTGGACGGAGTCGACGAGGAGGAGTAGCCCATGCCGAGACTCGAAGACCTGCCCGATCTCACACGGCAGGGGATGCTCAACTTCCCCGCCTTCGACCACGACGACGCGCCATGCGCGGTGATGTCGAAGCCGCTGACCGAGGCGAAGATCGCGCTCGTCACGACGGCGGGCCTGCACCTGCGCGACGACACGCCGTTCTCCGGCGGCGACCAGACGTACCGTGTCATCCCGTCGTCCACGCCTGCATCGGGGATCATCCAGAGCCACATGAGCATCGGGTTCGACCGGACCGGCATCATGCGGGACGTGAACGTCACGTTCCCCATCGACCGGCTGCGGGAGATGGCGGAGCGCGGCGAGATAGGTTCGGTCACGGAGAACTACTACTCGTTCATGGGAGCGCAGCGCAGCCCGCGCCGCATCGAGGAGGAGACGGGCCCGGAGGTCGGGCGCCTGCTGCTGGAAGAAGGCGCGGACGCTGCCTTCCTGACGCCGACCTGACCGAACTGCACGCACACGGTCAGTGTGCTCGCGCGCGCCATCGAGGAGACCGGCCTGCCGACCGTCACCGTCGCGCTCATCAGGGAGCACGCCCAGCGGGTGAAGCCGCCCCGGACGCTCTGGGTGCCGTTCCCCTTCGGGTTCGCGCTCGGCAACCCGGATGATCCGCCCTTCCAGCAGAAGGTGCTCTCCGCCGCGCTGGGCCTGCTGTCGGAGAACGACACGCCCGTGCTCGCCGAGTTCACGGAGGACGCCGACGCTCCGCCCGTGCTGCTGCAGGCGAGCGCCGCGCAGGCGGACGCGGCGAACCGCGACGGCGACCCCGCCGACGAGGTGACGGCGCTCCGTGGCTACTACGAGCGGTGGGTGGACGAGCACGAGGGCCGGACGATGGTGGGGCTGAGCGGAGTGCCGCAGCGGCAGTTCCGCGGCCTCGTTCGCCATCTGCAGGCGTTCGCCGCCGGAGAGGACGCCACATACGACCGGGCGCCGGAGGGGGTGGAGCCCGTGCGGTTCCTGCGCCTCGCCTCGGACGACCTCAAGGCGTTCTTCATGGAGGCGCGCTTCTCCCAGCGTCCGGACGACCACGACGATGAACTGCAGCGGTGGTTCTGGTCGGAGACGGCGATGGGGAGCCTCATCGCGTCTGTGGCGTCGCGTCTCGCGGAGCAGGGCAACGAACAGGCCGCGTGGGGCCTCGCCCGGTAGGGGGACGCTTGGATTACGTGTTATACCTCTTCAAGAGGAGAACCTCGTCGATCCCGTTGAGGAGTTCTCGTCGTGCTTCATTCGATAAGTTCGACAAATGCAGTTCTGCAATCTGATCGGGTCCTATCTTCTTCATTAGCTGTACAACTCCGTTCGGACTCAACCGGAATATGTCGCTGTCGAATGCTCGGTGGCAATACGCACAAAGGCCTATACCGTTGGCCGGGTTTGCGCGATTCTCGACATCATTAGCATAACCACTTAGGTGCGCTACATCTAACACTTCCCTCATGCGTGTTCCGCAGATTGCGCATTGATATCCTTGACGGCTAAGTACCGTCTCCTTGAATCGCTCAAGACCATGCCTCCTCTTGACAAATGACCATGCATCGAGAATTTCATATTCTGCTGGCTGAGGAGGGGTAATTGGAATACTATTCTGCCGATAGGCGAGTGTGAGGATTCGTTCATATAGTTCTTCATTCAAGGATGCTACTGAGCGGGACCAACCAAGCTGGTTGACATCAACTATTCCTAGTGCCAGCCTGTTCCGCTTTCCTTGCTTGCTAGTAGTGCGTATGTCGAACGGAGATGAATATTCTATGTAATCCCCGATTATTGCGGTGTATATTCTGCTAATCGCCCTGACCTCGGACTCCTGTTCGGTAGGTTGTCTCCACTGAAGATCTTCAACTATACCGTGTCCGGTGAACGCATAACCGCCGGATTTCTTGCTGAGATAGATGAATAAATCCCCCTGCTCAACCCGAACTGAGTGCATGTTGTCATAGACATACGTGTGCCCTGGTCCTTCAGGATAGATAGGCGTGTCCGATTGTTTGAACATCCAATATGCCATGGTACTTGATGCCTCATGTGGTTCGTGAATTCAAGTGGACCTGATGATGGCTAAGCCTAAGGAATAGTGCAAGCCTGCATCCAATCTAAGCAGCACGCGCTCGCGCGGGGAGCGGAGGGCGACGGGCGAGGAAGAACGTGAGCGAGCCGACTATCGTGACCATCCCGAGCGAGATGAACGCGAAGACGTAGTCGCCCTGCGCGTCGTACATGATGCCCGCGTAGACCGGCCCGATGATGCTGCCCCCCGCCGTGATGGTGTTCGACCATCCGGCGATCTTGCCTAACTGCCGCAGTCCGAAGTAGTCCGCGCGCAGCGCCATCATCAGGGGCCCGCGCATCCCCCACGACACCCCATGCAGCAGTATCGCCACTACCACTACTGATGGACTCGTGGAGAGCGCCAGCAGGCAGATGCCCGTGCCGTGCCCGAGCATCGCCAGGCCCGCGAGCAGGCGTTTCGGATAGCGGTCGCCCATGATGCCGCCGCTCACCTGGCCGATGACCTGCGCGACCATGAGACCGGGGAAGAGGAGCGCGGCGCGGGCGAGGTTCCACTCGTCGCTCTCCACGAGGTGGGGGACGAGGTGCACGGGGATGGTGCCGACGACCAGCAGTGCGAGGCCGTGCCCGCTGGAGACGAGCCAGAAGGAGCGGTCGCGGATCGCCTCGCGCAGCGTGAAGTCGTAGTCGGTGCCTGCGGCGCGGCGTGCTGCCGCGTGACGTGCGGCGACCTCGTCGCTGTCGCCGTCCGGGTTCAGCCCGAGCTCCTGCGGGCTGCGCCGGAAGAGCTGGGCGAGCGGTAGGCCGATGCAGAACGAGAGGATGCCGGAGAAGACGGCGGTCTCCCGCCACCCGAACGTCGTGATAGCCCACGCGATCAGGGGCGCCACGACCGCGCCGCCCGCGAAGCCGATGGAGGTGACGGACATGGCGCGGGCGCGCTTGCGGATGAACCAGTGGGCGAGCGCAGTGTTGATAGTGAGGAAGCTGGCGAGGCTCGTGCCTACGGCGATGACCGTGAGGGCGGCGAAGAGGTGCCACAGCTCCTGTATCTGTCCGAGCAGGATGAGTCCGATGCCGAACAGGAGCGTGCCGGCGCGCATGAGCGGGCGCGGGCCGAAGCGGTCGATCAGCCAGCCCTGGATGGGGCCGAGCAGGCCGGTCTCGATGCGGAGCAGGCCGAACGCCCATGAGACCGCGCCTCGGCTCCACCCGAACGTCGACTCGAACTGCACGACGTAGAAGCCCTGTGAGAGGAAGAGCAGGGACGAGTGCATGATCTGGTTGAAGAACGCGGCGACGACCATGCGCCAGCCGTAGAAGACACGATGGCGCAGGGCGAGGACGCTTCGGGCGGATGCGGCCATGCGGGCGGAGCGCTCAGTCGTACCACTGGCCGGTGATGGTGCGCACCTCAGGGTAAGTGGGGTCGTCTATCGTCGTCTTGAACGGCGGGAAGAGGAGGTCTATCAGCAGGCCGGGGCCTCCCGCGGGGCCCTTCGCGTTGCGTGCCTGGTGCTGCAGCGCGTCGATCTGCTCCTGGAGCGTCTCGGCGATGCGAAGGAGCGACTCGACCTCCGCCGCGCCGCTCTTCAGCTGCGAGCGCAGCAGCGCGACGCCGTCGGCGACCTCCTGGGCCTTGCTGGCGCGCACCTCGGCAACGCCGCCGTGCCACTCGCCGGGAGGGTGCCACGTGATGAACGGGGTCATGTCGCCGCCCCAGCGGAACGAGAGTTCGCCGGTCTCGTGGCTGTGGCGCACGCCGGGCTCGCCCGGTATCTGGAGGAGGGCAGTGACGAGCACCTGGTCGGTCTCCAGCACGGTGTAGACGCGCCTTCGCGGGCGTCCATGTACCTCCATGCCGCGCCAGCCCTTCTGGTCGTCCGGCAGTTGGAACGGGTTGATCTCGATGGCCATCGCGCTACTCCTTCCAATGGGAACCGTCGCGGAATGGGTGTGCCGGGCTCGCCGGCGCGCCTCCACTATACTGTATCCGCTCCCGCGCCCGGACTTCGGTGTGGGTTGCGACGAACACACGGCGGAGGACGGCATGACAGGGAGACACACGGCGGTAGCGTTGATGCTCGTGGGGGCGCTGTTCAGCGTGCTCGTGCTGAGCGGCTGCGAGAGCGACCCGACGCCGACCGCGACTCCGGTACCCACGGCAACCCCGACCCTGGCGCCGACTCCCGAGCCTACGCCTACGCCGCCGCCATCCACGGCGCCGGGCCTCGAGACGCAGGAAGAGATCGTCGCCCGGCTGCGCCGCAACGCAGAGACGTTCGAGTACGCCGTCGGCACACCCGGCGGGACGGTCACCTACTCGACCATCGGGGAGCCGCTGACGTTCAACCTGCCGCTCGCGAGCGACGCCAGTTCGTCCGGCTACCTGAGCTACGTGTTCGAGGGGCTGACCGAGACGTCGTGGCTGAACGACGTTATCGAGCCTCTGCTCGCGGAATCGTGGGGGGTCTCGGAGGATGGAAAGGAGTGGACGTTCCACCTGCGGCAGGACGTCTCCTGGCACGACGGTGAGCCGTTCACCGCGCACGACGTGGACTTCACGTTCAACCGTATCGTCTACAACGACGACATCCCCACCAACGACCGGGAGGCGTTCACCTTCACCTATGTCGACGAGGCGACCGGCGAGCAGATGGACGGACGGATGACCGTGACCGCGCTGGACGACTACACGGTGCGGTTCGTGCTGCCTGTCTCGTTCGCGCCGTTCCTTCGCTCGATGGGCTACGCCATCTACCCGAAGCACATCCTCGAGCCATACGTCGACGCAGGCACGTTCACGGAGGTATGGGACGTCGACACGGACCCTTCGGAGGTCATCGGCACCGGGCCGTTCACCATTACGAGCTACACGCCTCTCGAGCGGCTCACGCTGCGGCGCAACCCGGACTACTGGATGCGCGACAGCGCAGGCAACACCCTGCCGTACATCGACGAGATCGTCTACCTCATCGTCGACACCCTGGAGGAGGAGCTGGCGCTGTTCCAGGCGGGCACGACGGACGCGCACGGCGTGCTGGGCGAGGAATATCCCGTGCTGGAGCCGCTGCAGGAGGAGGGCAACTTCACCATATACCGGCGCGGGCCCGGCTTCGGCACGACGTTCCTCACGTTCAACGTCAACCCCGGCACGGACCCGGAGGGACAGCCGTACATTCGTCCGGAGGCGCGGGCGTGGTTCGAGACTCGGGAGTTCCGGCAGGCCGTCGCGCACAGCGTGGACAAGGAGCGGGTCGTCCAGGAGGCGCTCGGCGGACTCGGCTACCCGCAGTGGTCGTCCATCAGCCCCGCCACGGGCGACTTCCACAACCCCGGCGTCCGGCGGTACGAATACGACCTCGACGCGGCGAATGCGTTGCTCGACGGCCTCGGCTGGACCGACACGGACGGCGACGGCGTGCGCGAGGACGACGCAGGTAACCCCATCGCGTTCACCCTCGTCACGAACGAGGGCAACACCGTGCGCGAACAAGCGACGGGCATCATCGCCGAAGGGATGGAGAGCATCGGCCTCGGCGTGGACCTCCAGGTGATCGACTTCGGCGAGCTCGTCGGGCAGCTGGTCTCCACGTACGACTGGGAGACGGTCGTCATCGGCTTCACGGGCGGGCCGGACCCGTACGGCAGCATCACGTTCTGGCACAGCGACGGAGACTTCCACCTGTGGTACCCGAACCAGCCGGAGCCGGCGACGGCGTGGGAGGCGGAGATCGATGCGTTGTACACCGCGGCGAGCCAGGAGCTGGACCATGAGGAACGGGTGCGGATGTATCACCTGGCGCAGGAGATAGCGGCCGAGCAGGCGCCCGTCATCTACACGTCGCTGTCGGAGCGGCTGACCGCGGTGCGGAACGTGTTCGGCAATGTCACGCCCACGCTCTACGGCCTCTGGGACGACCGGTACGTGTACCGCACGGATCGGTAGGGGAGGCGGTTGCCGGAGGTAGACCGCTCATGGTGAGCCTGTCGAACCACCCCGTCGTTCCTGCGTAGGCAGAAACCTCGCCCCCACTTCTCCCCTGAAGGAGAGGTCGCCCTCATCTGTCGCATTAGTGACATCCGCTTATTGCGCCAACGATACCTCTCTTCCTACCCTGTAGATGCGCGTCTGAAGACCCTGAACGCACGCAGATGGGAGGAGTGACCGGGAATGAGCGGGAAAAGGCAGAAACAGATGAGGAAAGAGCAGCGGATGAGCAGTAATGAGCAATTGGGCTGCTCATCCGGAGCCCCACATTTACGAGTGGAGAACCACCCGGTGAGCAGAAATGAGCAGCAGTTCCCCCCGGAACTTTCCGATCGGCAGGTTTCCGCGCTCCCCTACCTCGCCGCTGCCGCCACCAACGAGGAGGGCGCGAGGATGGCGGCGATCAGCATCTCCACGCTCACGCGCTGGCGGCAGGACTCCGTCTTCCGTGACGAACTCCGGAGGCTCCGCGAGGACGCGGCCAGTCTCGCCCATACGGAACTCAACGGCCTCGCCCTCAAGAGCATGGCGGCCCTCACCTCCCTGCTGGAAGACCCCAATCCCCGTGTTAGGGCACAGGCGGTACGCATCGCCCTCGATACCGGAGTGAGGGTAGGAGAAACCGCCCGGAACACCCGCCGTCTCAACCAGCTCCAGAAGGCCCTCACCCTCCTGAAGAACGTCAAGTAAGGAAGTGCACTATGACGAACGCGATTACCTCCCTCGAACGCTACCTCGTCTGTCAACTCGCTCAGGTAACCCTCTTCCCCATCGTCGAGGACTACGTCGATCGCTGGCGCGACGCGATGGAGAGCGGCAACCCCTTGCCCGATGTGTTGGACATCGTCGAAGCCGCCGCCAGGGAGGACGTCCCCATCCTCACCATCGCTTCCGTCGACCCCTACCTGCGGCACTGCGCGAAGACTAGCCGTGTTCCCGACCCCGCCCGCGTCGTGACCGCCATCGTCCATGGCTATGCGGAAGTGCGCTTGGCTCATGGTAGGACCTGCCGTTGTCCCGCGCGCCAGCCCCTTGGAGAACCCCGCATCCTCCCCTCCGAACGCCTCGCCTTCTTCGATGATGTGTAACCGCCGCCTACTGGGCGTTGTGGCGGAGGTGCTCGACGTAGGCGGCGATGCCGGAGTCGATGTCGTGCTCGGGGGCGTAGCCGACGTCCTCGCCGATGCGCGAGAGGTCCATCACCGGGTTCTGCGCGTTGGAAGGGGTGCGTCCGGGCTTGAGTGCGGAGCAGACCGCGTCCGGCAGCGCCTTCTGGACGGCCTCGAAGACGCGCTTCGTCGACGTGGCCGCGCCCGAGCCGATGTTGTAGATGCTGTTGGGCAGCGACTCCGCAGTGTGCACGAGCTGGATGCCGCGCGCGAGGTCGCCCACGTACGTCCAGTCGCCCTCGTCGTCCTCGTTGATCGAACCGCCGGGCCTGTCGGAGAAGTCGGGGTCCTCGCCCTTGAGTGCGGCGTGGCACATGCGGCTCATGGGGTTGAACATGCTGTAGTAGTAGGGGCCGTAGATGCTGCCGATGCGGAGGGAGACGACATTGACGCCTGCGCGCCCGGCGTAGTGGAACGCGTGGATCTCCATGCCCTTCTTGAACGCCTCCACCTGCGTGCCGGAGTAGACGGGTAGGGGCATGTCCTCCCGGAACGGCCCCTCCGAAAGGCTGCCGTAGACGGACGTGGAGCTGGCGAGCGAGACACGGCGCATGCCGAGGATGCGCGCCGCCTCCAGCGTGTTCTGCAGTCCGGCGGTGTAGATGCGGTAGTCCTCCTGGGGGCTGATGCCGCGCGCGGGCGGCGCCGCGAACGAGATGATGCTGTCGACCTTGTGGCGGCTCGCAACGTCCATCACCTCGTAGAGTTTGGTCACGTCCATGCGGTCGACGAACGCGCGGTCGTTCAGGTGCGGCGTCAGCGCGTCGGGCACCCGGTGGGCGCTGTGCTGCGTGATGACGACGCTCTCGCCGGTGTCCAGCAGTCGCAGCGCGGTGTTCAGTCCGATGAATCCCATCCCGCCGATGATCAGGATCATGTGCTTGTTCTCCTTCTAGGTCGTGACGTTCGGGGCGTCCTCTGTTTTACCACGAGCGGGGGATGTGTGTGGGCCATAGAGGAGCTTCTAGGTGAGAATTGATGACACGAGCAGGTTGTCTAGTTGGCGACACGCTCTGCATACTCGTGTAGTTCGGATACCCAGTGAGGTTGAGCGCATGCGGAAGACACTGAAATCTACCCCCAAGGGGCTGGCCCTCCAAGATGAATATGGACGTCCGATGGGATTTCCCACTCGCTTGGACTACATTGACCACTTGAAGACGCACGACTTGATTTCAAGCGAATCTGACTTTGTCGCCGATGACAGGCTGACCGAGGCCGTCTACTTGGACTGGCTTCTGCGTCCCCAGGTTGGATGCGTCTTTGCTCAGGTATTGGCTCGCCCTGTCAATCGCTCTAGAGTAAGGACTGTGGTCGCCCGTGGTGCTTCTGGTGCGGGAGCGCCCAATGAACTAGCGTTTCAGATCGCTAGCTTGGTGGAGGAATGCGTCCAAGATGCATCTACTGAGGCCCTAAGCGTGTTGATGCCGCAGGTGCTTGATCCGGAGAACCTTACCGACCTCGTTTGGGCACTAGGTCATCAACCGCGCTGGACTATTGAGCAAGAGCGGCTCTGGCGCAGGAGGCTGATGCTCATTGGCCTTCGAGCTGAGATTGCGGACAACGTGGTGGCAGAGACGCTTGGCATGGGGCCCTTCAACTTCTTTCCAACTACGCGTCAGTGCCCAGTAACGAGCTTGGAGATTCGAACCAAGACTAGGCGAGCAAAGCGAAGCCATCTATCGAAAACGCATCTAGCCGCCCACCTTGCTGACTTACCTATCGACGAGGATGTGCTAAGGCCAGCAGAATTTGGTGTTCGCTTCAAGAGATTCACTCCGTGGTTGAAAAGGCGAATACTTGGACAGCAAGGAGATTCCCGTGCAAAGGCTGGTGTAACCTACTCTGTCCCGGTGGCCATCTGGTCTTCCCTTAAGATGAGTGACCCATAGCATGTTCGAGTAGCGGACTAGCCTCACTGGAAAGACAGCGAAAACCACGGACAGAGCGGTGCATCGCGCAGTCCTCGTCGCCGAGTGCCTCAAAGAAATCCCACTGCCGTTCTTCAATTAGCTTAAGCAGTATTTCGCCAGCAGTTCCTCTAACGTGTGCGGCTGCGCGTTTGACACCGAGTGCTCGCTTCCTCAATGTTGGCGTCGAAACGATCCTTGTCGGCGAACCGTCGCACAGGGCTGCCACTTCCATAAGGTCCGGGTTCGGGATGCCCAAGCAACAATCATAGGGGTCGTCTACTTCAAACAACAAGACATTGTCCCGTGGACATTCAGGCTGGGTAAAGGGATGGTGGTCTATTGCGATGAATTGTTTCTTGTCTTCTCGATCAGACACTTGCAGGAGCCGAGACAGAGATTCTGAGGGATTTCTAAATCTAAAGGCAATGTCTACGAAGACTATCAAGTCATACTCATGCAGGTCAAACTCATGTAGATGCTCCCAGAATCTATAGTTACGCGTTTTGGGAGATACCAAAGTCGTAACAGCCAATCCTCTCTCTACCAAGTAGTGGCGAGTCTGCTCAGCAGCCAAGTGGCCATCCGCATCTGCGTGGCCAAACACTATTGCTGAACTGCAAGACGTTGGAATGCTGATGTTGTTTGTCAACTACGTCTTCCGCGTCGAATTCGTTTGGGCGATACCCATGTGAGGTCTTCCCCGTCTGATTCAAAGAGCGGCATACGTAGGTCCACTCGTTCAACCATTTGGGTAGCGTCTTGGACTGTGCCATCACGCCGAATGTGCAAGACCTCCAAATCCCGTTCTACTAGCATCCGCGCCAAGAGAGGATGACGATGGCATAGTGCGGGGTCTTCCTCGGTACACATCAATGCGAGCCGTTGCTGCTCGCTTGCATCAACAACCTGGCCAATGCCACGACGAAATTCTGGGAGCGCAGCCACTCGCTCGTATGCCACTCGGCCACCCACATAGAACTCGTCAGGATTCGGATGGCCTCCAAGGCTGTCTCCCAGATAGAGATACCTGATGCCAAGACGTGCAAGTCGATCGTCGAGCGGCTCACGATTGAAGTGACGAAAGCGTGAATACGGGTTCGACCTGACATCTACAAGGCACTCGATATTGTGCTTTGTCAGTAGCGCAAAAAACTCAGCCGCCGGCTGATTCGAATGCCCAATGGTGAATACCGTTGGCATGACCCGCCCTCATTAGGTGGTGATGCAGTCTAGTGGTGGTAGGTAGGCTCCTCAATGAGATAGGGGTGACAGTTGTGACGTAGGAGGCGCATTACGCCTCGGCGCCCAGTGGTCGGCTATCCTGTACGTGAGTACAGGCGAACCCATGACCGAAGCCAGCTACAGACTCATACGGGCGGGAGAAGAGGAGGAGCTTCACAGCCTCGTGATGCGTGCCTTCGACGAGTTCGTCGCGCCGGACTTGCCGGAAGGTGGCAGAGAGCACTTCAACGAGTACGCGTCGCCTGCCCGGCTGGGCGCGCCGGAACGCCGGCAGGAGACCGTCGTCGCCGTCAGCGAGGGGCGGTCGGTGGGGGTAGGCCGCGTCGGGCGCCGGTACGAGGTCCCTCACATCGACCTGCTGTTCGTCGAGAAGGAGATGCACGGGCAAGGCGTTGGGCGGGAGATCGTGAAACGGTTGCTGGAGGTTGCGCGCGGGAACGACCCGGCCGCCGAGCGCCTCACGGTCAATGCTACCCGCTATGCGGTGCCGTCCTACGCACGGGTGGGGTTCGCGGCGAGCGGGGAGGAGCGCGTCATGGCCGGCATCATCTCGACGCCGATGGAGATTGCGCTGGGGGACTAACCCGACGCTCTTGCTTCCTCGCGGGCGTTGGCTTCCTCGACGAGGCGGTGGATGCCCCTGACCTGGCCGCTGAACGCGAACGCGAGGAGGGTGACGACGATGACGGCTCCGCCGCCGAGGGCTATGGCGAACGGGGTGCTCGTGTACTGGGCGATGAAGCCCGCCTGCAGCGCGCCGAGCGGCGCAAGGCTCCACATGACGCCGCGCAGCCCCATGACTCGCCCACGGAACTCCGTCGGGACGAGCAGGTTGAGCAGGGTGTTGGAGGCCGTCTGGAATACGGCGTAGAGCCCGCCGCTCGCGGCTGCCATCGCCAGCGCGAACCAGTACCACTGCATCTCGCCGTTGACGCCGAAGAGCAGCACGGACAGTCCGAGCAGGCCCGCGCCGCCGCCCAGCATCCATGCCTTGCTCTGCTGCTGGCCGAAGGACGCCGAGAGGAAGATGCCGGTGAGCCCGCCGACGCCGCTCGCGGTCTGGAGCAAGCCGAGTCCCTCCGGCCCCAGCCCCAGCACGTCCGCGGCGAACGCGGGCAGCAGCCACTGGTAGGAGAGGCCGAAGTAGCCGATGGAGAAGCTCATCATGAGCAGGATGAGGAAGATGCGGTTCCGCACGACGAAGCCGAGCCCGTCCGCGATGTCGTGCAGGACGGTGCGTCCCGTCGCGCGCCGCATCTCCGGCAGCGTGATGGTGACGATCGCGATGGCCATCGCGGCGAACCCCGCCGCGATGAGGTAGAGCGCAACCGCCGCGCCGAGGTGGAAGTCGCCCGTGATACCGCCGACGATGGCGATGGGCATCGCCCCGACCATCGGTGAGAAGACGCGGGTGCCATTCCAGACGCCCTGGTTCAGCGCGGTGGCGAACATGAACTGCTGCCGCTCGACGAGCGCGGGCCAGACGACGCGGCGTGCGGGCTGGTCGAGCGACGTGGAGATGCCGATGAGGAATGCCGAGGCCACGATGTGCCAGACCTCGACCCGTCCGATCAGCACGAGCGTCGCCAGGATCGCGATGACCAGAGTGGCGACGCCCTCGCCGATCACGATGAGGCGCCGGGGGTCCAGCCGGTCGGCGAGCGCTCCCGCAAGGAGGTTGAAGACGATGGCGGGAACGGCCTGCGCCGCGGCGACGTACCCGAGGACGACCACCTCGCCGGTGATGTCGTAGAGCAGCCAGCCCTGGGCCGTCATGAGCGCCTGCTGCGACGTGACGCTTCCGACGAGGCCGAGCCAGTAACGGCGGTAGTCCCGCCGTCGCAGGACGACGAGGAACTCGAAGCGTCGGGCAAGGAAATCGCGCACGGGGCTACGTTACGCCCGTTCCGGTGTGCCGTCGAGGATTCAGAGGGACGCGTACCACGTGGCGAGCGCCTGTCCGACCTCGTCCGGCGAGTCCTCCTGGACGAAGTGCAGGCCGCGCACGGTCACCTCGCGCTGGTTGGGCCACGTCCGGCAGAACTCGCGCTGCGCGCCCGTGAGGATGATGCCGGGCTCGGCGTTGACGAACAGTTTCGGCAGGCCGCTGGCGGCGAGCCAGTCCGCGTAGCGCTGCACCAGCGCGACCACGTCGGCGGGCTCGCCGTCGAGCGGTATCTGCCGGGGCCATGTGAGTGTGGTACGCCGCGACTCGCCCGGCTCCAGGTAGGGGCGGCGGTAGACCGCGAACTCCTCCTCGGTGAGGGTGCGCATGATGCTGGCGGGCAGGACGCGCTCCACGAAGACGTTCTTCTGCAGGACGATCTCCTCGCCCGCCGGAGAGCGCATCGCCTGGAAGATGTTCCGCGCCTGCTCCGGCCACTCGTCCCACGTCATCGGGCGGACGATGCCCTCCATATAGGCCACGCCTTTCACCCGATCGGGGTGGCGGCACGCCCAGTCGAAGCCGAGCGCCGAGCCCCAGTCGTGTCCGACGAGCACGACGTGCCCGGTGAGGCCAAGGGCGTCGAACCATGCGTCGAGGTAGCGTGCGTGGTCGGCGAAGCGGTACGAGCCGCCGGGCGCCTTGCCGGAGTCGCCCATGCCGATGAGGTCGGGAGCGAGACAGCGCGCCTGTCCGGACAGATGCGGGATGACGTTGCGCCACAGGTAGGACGAGGTGGGGTTTCCGTGCAGGAAGACGACGGGGTCGCCGTCGCCAGTGTCGACGTACGTCATCTCGCTGTCGAGGACGTCGACAGTGCGCCGGAGATGCGGGTCTGTTGCGGTCACGGGTGTCCCTTTCGCGACACCAATACTACAGGGTGAAGGTGTAAGCTCACGCTGTGTTCGGCGTCGTGGGCATAGTCACCTCCTCCCCGAGCGAGAGGCGCTAGATGGACGACCGGTTCGCGGGGTTCCCGCGCAGGCGCGTCATCTGGGGGCAGTACTTCATGTCCTTCTCCTGGAGCCTCGGCCTCTGGGCAGCGGTGCCGGTCGTGCCCATCCTCTCGCTGCAGCTGAACGAGAACATCGCGCTGGCCGGGCTGGTGGTCTCGATAGGCGGCGCAGGGCGGTTCTTCGTGAGCTACATCACAGGGGCGATGCTTGACCGGTTCGGGCGGCGGGGCGTGGGGGCCATCGGCATATTCATCCGCATGGTGTTCTCGTTCCTGGAGGGGATATCGCCAACCTACTTCGCGCTCGTTGCTTTCCGGTTCGGGTCAGGCATAGGCACCTCGATATGGGGGACGGCGCACCAGACAATCACGGCGGACGTCTCCACAGCCGAGGACCGCGGGCGCATCAGCGGACGCAAGCAGGGTTGGGCGCAGTTCGGCGCCATCGTGGGCCCGGTGGTGGGCGGCGCGGCATGGGCGATAACGGGAGACATCCGTGTACCGTTCTTTATCAACGGTTTCAGCAAGATGGCCTGCCTCATCGTGATGCTCTTCATCATGGTGGAGACGCGGCATCTGTCGGCGCGCACCGCTCCGGCTCAGGCGGTATCTCCGGAGCCCGCCCGGACGGTGACTCACCCTGCGATGCTGCGCGGAGCCGGGTACCTGAGCCGTTTCTACATCCGGGTGGGCATGGCCGCCGTCCGCCTGGGCGGTGCGCCATCGGCGATACCGTCCATGGCCGCTACGGGACTCCTCTACGCGCTCATCGGGATGTTCGCGGTGAACCTGATGCGGGCGACGGTGCAGGACCTGACGCTGCCGGTGTACGTGGAGGATGTGCTGGGGCTGGCGAAATCGCACCTGGGCATCGTGATAGCGGCGATGGGAGTCGGCGGTTTGGTGACCTCGGTGGCGGGGGGATGGGCGACGGACCGGTGGGGCGTGCAGACCGCGCTCGTGCCGGGGGCGCTTGCGGCCGCTGCCGGCCTTGCGCTGACGGCACAGGGTCCCGGTCTGGTCGGCATAGTGTTGCTGGCGGCGGTGCTCGGCGGAGCAGCCGGTCTCGTCATGGTCGGTACGCAGGCATTCTCGATCGACGTTTCGCCGCCCGGGGCGCGGGGGCGGTTCTTCGGGCAGACGCATGCCGCCGGGCACCTCGCTGTGTTCCTGGGGCCGTTCGCGGTCGGCGGTGTCGCGGATATCTACGGGCTGGAGACGGCGTTCTACGTCATCGGCGCGGTGTTCCTGCTCATGGCGCCGGTCGGCGTGCTAATGGGAATCGTGGGCCCGCGTGTGCGTGCGCGGTACGAGCAGGAGGCAGCTGCGGCTCAGGTATCCTGATACGTGCATGGGCATGCCATTGCTGCATCCAGCCGCATGGAAGGAGACCTGACCGTGACTGACCATCCCACACTCGGCGATTTCATACTCGGCTTCGAGGGCCTCGGCATCATGCGCTCCTGGACGCTGGACCCGGTAGGCGTCAAGGCGCGGGTCCGGAGCATCGTCGAGATGGCAGGTCGCCTCGACGAAGAGCCCTGGTCGAGTCCCGTCGTCGTGGGCGAACGGACGGTCACGGACGGGTACGCCGAGTGGGCCGCCGTCTACGACGCCCCGAACAATCCGGTGCTGCTCGCCGAGGAGCCGGTCGTGCACGAGATGGTCGCGCGCTATCCGACCGGCGATGCGCTCGACGCGGCCTGCGGCACCGGCCGGCACGCCGAGCACCTGGCGGCGGCAGGTCACCGGGTGGTCGGTGTCGACGCCACGCCTGAGATGCTGGAGCAAGCCAGTACGAAGGTCCCCGCCGCGCGGTTCGAGACCGGTGACCTCACGGCACTTCCGCTGCCCGACGACGCGGTGGACCTCGCCGTCTGCTCGTTCGCGCTCACCCACTGCGCCGACCTCGGCCCACCGGTCAGCGAACTCGCGCGCGTGGTGCGGCCCGGCGGGCACGTGGTGATCTCCGACGCCCATCCGTTCTCGGTGATCCTCGGCGCACAGGCCCGCTACCGGCCCGTCGACGCCGAACGCGGGTTCATCAGGAACCACGTCCACCTGGCATCGGACTACCTCGGGGCGTTCCAGGCCGCGGGACTGGACGTCGTGCGCTGCGTTGAGCCGCTCTGGGGCGAGCAGGAGATCGCCACGTTCGAGTTCGCGCAGGACTTCCCCGACATGCTGGACGCCGCAGTGAAGGGTCTGCCCATCGTCGTCGTGTGGGAGCTGGAGAAGCGCGCGTAACGCCGCCCCGATTCACCCTCACCCTCACCCTCTCCCCTCAAGGGAGAGGGGATCAGACCCCCTGAGAGATGTTTCGACTCCGCTGCGCTCCGCTCAACATGACATCATGCGAGGGTCTTCTCAAGGGAGAGGGATCAGCTTGCCGATGCGGTATCCGGCGCGGGGGCAGGCTGCGAACGGCGGAAGAGCCTGTTCAGGAGCCTCGGTATGCTGTCGTTGAACAGCATGTAGACGATCGGCAGGACGAGCAGGGTGAGCCCGGTGGAGCTCATCAGGCCGCCTATCACAACCGTCGCCAGTTCCGCGCTGATGATGCCGCCGCTGCCTTCGCTCGCCACTGCGAGCGGCAGGAGAGCGAAGCTGGTGGTGAGAGCGGTCATCAGGATGGGGCGCAGCCGCACTCGCGCGCCGGAGACCAGCGCATCGTAGACGGCCATCCCCCTGGCGCGCTGCTGCTCTACGAACGCGATGAGGACGATGGCGTTCGTCACGACGATGCCGATGAGCAGCAGCATTCCCATCATGGCGGGCAGCCCGAGCGAGCGCCCGGTTATGGCCAGCGAAACGAACACGCCGATCAGCGCGAGGGGCAGCGTCGTGATGATGACGAACGGGTTCCGCAGCGATCCGAGGCTGGCGACCATGACGAGATAGACGAGGACGATGCCGACCGCCATGGAGATGAAGACAGCCTGGAAGCCTTCCGCGATGTCGGCGAAGATGCCGCCGCTCTCGACGCTGACTCCCGGCGGGAGTTGCAGGGCATTGATCTTCTCCTGAACGAGGACCCCGACCGCCTGCGCGTCGTCTGAGATGATGTCACCGGTGATGCCGGCGGAGCGCACGCCGTCGGTGCGGCTGATCTCGACAGGGCCCTCGCGCATGGCGAGTTCGGCTATCTCTCCGAGAGGCGCCGAGCCGACCTGTCCGGCGATGATGAGGGAGCCCACGCCGCTGAGCCCTCCGGAGGCGCGCGGGTCCCCGGCAACGACCACGTCGTACGTCCGGCCGTCTATCGTGACGGTCGTTACGGTCTGGCCGATCAGGTACTGGCTGAGCTGGAAGGCGACCTGGCGCGTGGTGAGGCCGAGGAACGCGGCCTTCTCGGGGTCGACCTCTATCGCAACCTCGGGACGGGCCTGCGTCACGGTGTTCTCGACGTTGACGATGTCCTCGATGGCGCCGAGCGACGTGGCCAGATCGCGGGAGACGGCGGCGATGTCGTCGTAGTCCGGGCCGGTGACGATGATGTCCACGCCGCCTGCCGGAGGACCGTCCACGAGCTCCGTGATGCTGACCACCTGTCCGGGTTTGTCGAGCTCCTCCCGGAGTATCCCGGCGATGTCCTCCGGTGCGTCATCCCTGAGGGTGACGAAGAACTCGGCACGCCGGGCCTGTCCTCCACCTGAGAAGAAGCCGAACTCTGACGCGCCGATAGTCACCGAGTAGAGGTCGGAGACGTCGTTCAGCCGTTCTTCTATCTCGACGACTGCCGCGAGGGTTTGCTCTGGGGCGGTCCCCGGCGGCAGCGTGACCTCGATCTGCAGGCTGTCGGTTTCTCCACCGAACAGGTTGACGGGGATGACGGCCAGAAGGCCGAGGCTCGACAGCGTGATCAGGAAAGCGGCGAGCAGCGTGATGAGTCTGCGCCGCAACACCCAGCGCAGGATGGCGGTGTAGACGCGCTGCAAGGCGGTCTCCGGCAGCATCAACTCACCCTCGTCGCCCGCTCCCTCCGGGAGGTCGCCGGGGCGGAGGAGGTATGCGCCGAGGACTGGGACAGCGGTCAGCGCGACGAACAGCGACGCGATGAGCGCGAAGGTGACGGTGAGCGCGAAAGGCGAGAAGAACGCGCCGAAGAGGCCCGGGATGAACGCCAGCGGCAGGAAGACGACGACGGTGGTCAAGGTCGAAGCGAGGATGGCGGGGCCGACCTCCGTTGTGGCTTCCAGCGCGGCGCGCCACCGCTCGCGTCCGCCCTGGATGTGGCGGTAGACGTTCTCGAGCACGACGATGGAATCGTCCACGACGCGTCCCACGGAGATAGCGAGTCCTCCAAACGTCATGAAGTTGAGCGTCATGTCCTGCGAGAACATCAGCAGGATGCCGGTCAGGATGCTCAGCGGGATAGAGAGCGCGATGACCACGGTGGGGCGGAGCGTGTTGAAGAATCCACGCACCACCGTCGGCCGGATGGTGAACATGAAGGCGAAGACCACGGAAACGGCGAAGAAGAAGCCGAATATCGCCTCCCTGGCTAGGGTGTCGATCTGACGCTGGATGTCGGGGCCCTGGTCCGAGACCACGATGATCTCAACATCCGCGGGGAGCCCTTCGATGTCGTCCAGCGCGTCGTTGACCGCGGTCGTCACGTCCACGGTGTTGGCGTCAGGTTGCTTGGTGATGGAGACGCCGATGCCGAGCTTGCCATTGGTGCGGTCGATGCTGTCGGGCACCCCGTTACCGAGGGTGACGGTAGCGACATCGGCGAGACGCACGGCGCCTGTGGTTGCAGAGCCGCCGACGATGAGGTCCTCGATGTCCTCCACCGACTCCAGCGTGTGGGTCGTCTTGGCGATGACGGCCTGTGAGCCGTCGAAGATGACCCCGGCGGGAAGCGTCAGGTTGTTCTCGCTCAACGCGCCCGCGACCTGGAACAAGGGGATGTTGTTGGCCGCCATCTTTTCGGCGTCCACCGTGATGCGCACGCTGCGGTCCACGGTGCCGGCAAGCGAAACGTCCATCACACCGTCGAGCCCGGAGATCTCCGGCACGATGCGCGACTGCACGATCTCCTGTATCTCCGGCAAGGGCCTGTCCGATATGACGCTGAACTGGATCACCGGGAAGTCGTCCGGGTTGAAGCGCCCGACGTCTGGCTCCTGGACACCATCCGGGAAGTCGACCCCGCCCACGGCAGCCTCGATGGCTGACTGCGCTTCCGCCATGTCCGTGCCGTAGCGGAAGTTCGCGAATATCGCTGACCTGCCCTCGGACGAGGTGGACTGTATTGATTCGAGTTCCGGCGTATCGGAGATGGCGCGCTCGATGGGGTCAGTGATTGAGCGGACGACGGCCTCCGGGTCGGCGGAAGGGTAGGCGACGAACACCGCAACCAGCGGGAAATCTATCTGGGGGAATAGTTCAACCTGGAGCGAGCGATAGGCGCTCACACCCGAACCGAGGATAAGGATTATGGCAAGCACCGTCACGGTCGGGCGGCGCAGAGCCATCGACGTCAGGAATCTCACTCGCGCATCTCCTTACTCCCGGTTCCGCGCGGGAGCAGAAGACACTTGTGGGGCGTCGGCTGCGGGTCCGTGCAGGCGTCTTTCGGGCAGTAAAAGTCCATCGGTAACGGCTTAAGGATAACGTGTTTCCTCAGGGCACACTGATCAAAGGAATTACGTTGTTACGCGGGTCCCGGATCTGTCTCGATGCGGCGTACTGGCCCACCACCCGTTACTGATTTCATAACTCGTCGGCTGAGGGCGACCTCGGCGATGTCCGCCCCGTCGATGTCGTTGTCCAAGGGGGTGGGGATGGTGTAGTGGATGACGGCCTTCCCGGGCCGAATCGTTATCTCCTTCACGAACGAGCGGATGAAGGACTTCGTCTCCGTCAACTCGCTCTCCATCAGGAACTCACTCATCTCCTTCGCGTAGGCGGCGATCCGCTCCACATCCTGCACGTTGGCCCTGCGCAGGGCCAACAGGGAGCGAGCCTCGTCGGCCGCCTGCTCCAGCCGCTCCTGGTTCTCGAGGTGATGGCGGATGCGCGGGAGTATCTCCTCGGTGGTGAGGTCCGTCTTCTCGACCAACTCCCACAGCCGGTCCATGCGCCTGCGGATGTCGGCGAGCCCGGCATCGGCTGTCTCCACACGCTCCTGCTGCTCCCTGATGACGGAGTCCATCTCCTCGTTGACCATCCTGACGAGGTCGCGCATGTTGGACTCGGTGAGGATGTGCTGTCTGATCTGGTCGACGATGAGGCGCTCGAAGCGCTTGGCGTTGAGTCGCGGGGTTGCGCACTCGCCGCTGCCGCGCTTGAGGAGGGAGTGGCAGACGTAGTAGGTGTAGCGTCCGCCCTTGGCCTCGGCAGCGGAGAGGGCCTTGCCGCAGGACTGACAGGTGAGGATGCCGCTGAGGAGGTAGGGGCTTGCGGTGCGCCGGGGGTGCGTGACCTTCGGGGCCTTGGCGCGCAGCATCCTCTCGACCTTCGTGAACTCCCGTTGGGAGACGATAGCGGGGAAGGCGTTCTCGACGCGGACGGGCGGCGTGTTGTCTTTGGCCCCGACGCCCCAGACGAGGGTTCCCGCGTAGGCCTCGTTGCCGAGCATGCGGTGGACGGTGGTCTTCATCCAGCGCTTGCCGTCAGGGGAGGAGACTCCCTCGCCATTGAGGGCCTTGGTGATGTCGAGGATGCTCGTGCCGCTGAGCGCCATGCTGAAGATGCGCCTGACGACGGCATCGGCGGGCGGGTTGAGTTCGAGGACGGGCCGCTTCTTGGCTCCGTCCTGGACGTGCACTCTCTGGTAGCCGTAGGGGGCATGCGGGGCGACCCAGAAGCCGCGCGATGCCGCCTCGCGCATCCCCCGGACAACCTCCTGCGCCAAATTCTCGCTGTAGAACTCGTCTACAGACTCGATGATGGCCTCCATGAGCTTGCCGGTGGGGGTGTCGTCTGCGTGCTCGGTGATAGAGACGACGCGGATGCCCTTCTTCCTCAACATCGATTTGAAGGCCACCGCGTGCTCGCGCTTGCGGGTGAAGCGGGAGAATTTCCAGACGAGGATCACACTGAACGGGGCATGGTTGCTGCTGCCCTCGTCGATCATCTTGCGGAACTGGGGTCGGTCTGCGACGCGTCCGCTCTCGGCCTCGTCAACGTATTCGTGAACGATGACGAATCCGTTGCGCTCGGCGTAGTCGCGGAGGGCGCGAAGCTGTGCGGCAACAGAGAGGTCGACGTCCTGTCTGTCGCTGGAGACGCGGGCGTAGACGGCTGCGGGTGTGTAGGTGCTCTTCTCGTTCATGGGGCTTCGTCCTTCCTCGCCGAGGAGTGTTCTCGCTCTGCTATCGGTTCACTGTGGCGCGTGTCCGCCATGCGTCTACTGTGGGGCATCCGCACGGCCAACGTCAACGGATACATGTCACTTCTCGCTTCTTCAATCTCACTCCTGAGGGTACGAGCACTAATCGTCGAGCTCCGAATGGGGAAGGTTGCGTAACGTGTCTAAGGTGCTTCCCTTACTCCTGTGGCGGCCTTGCGCTGTGTAACCCACCGACACGATACTCAATGCATGGACAATGAGACGTGCGCCAGTTGCAAGTACTTTCTCCCACACCCACCGCCGCCGCCGAACGGCGGCTTCGTTCTCCCGGGGAGACGGTCAGGAGGCGGAGAGTGCCGTCGCTACCCGCCTCATTTGTTTGAAGGCTTACCTTCACCAGGAGCAAGCTGGCCCTCTGTGAACCGCGATGCGTGGTGCGGCGAGCATCGGCTACCGTGAGGGGGCCTCCCCGTACTGCCCGGGACCGCGAGCCCAGGAGGCAGGGTCAACCGCCGCGCGTTCATCGGCTACTCCATTGCCGCTGTCCTGCTCACGCCGGTGGTTTCGATCGCCCTCGTTCTATTGTCCATCGCCCTTGCGTTCGGTCAGGCTGCGCTGCTTGCGTTCGTCGCGATACTCGTGGGGATTGGAATCTGGTGTGGCGGTTTCCTGGTGCTCTTGGTGCTGACGATCGGGCGGCTGCGCGACATGGGGTTGTCGGGCTGGTCAGCGGCGCTGCCTGCGGGGGTGTTCGCGACCCTCGCCTACGTCATGTTGACCCTTGAGTTTGAGGATGCGATTTGGTGGGTGCTGACACTGAGCCCACTGGCGTGGCTGGTCCTTACTCTGCCAGGTGCTTTCATGCCGGGACAGGCAGGCCCGAACAAGTACGATCGTGCGCTGGGAGAACGGCCTGAGTGATGCTCACGACATCGTGCGCTTGGCCGTGCGCCGATACAGGACACCGAGATTGATGATCCGCTTCCTGACATCCCGAGGTATTGGCCGCCCCGCCGAGTTCGTGACCGTCACGGTCACGCTGATCGCACTGGTGCTGGCTGCTGCCGGTTGTGCAGCAACGGCAACGCCCACGCCGGTTCCCACGGCAACACCCACGCCGGTTCCGGCGGATGAATCCGTGCTCGGCTGTATGCTCGATGTGGCTTGCAGCGGCCTGCCGTCGGATGCGCCGTATGGGGCGGGGGGCTAGTCCCGTCCGCGATCCTGTACGAGAATGGGCTCCATTAGGCCGTGCATACCCTCTGCAGCCTGCTTCCGCACGAGTTCGACCTCGATCATCACATACTGCCGGAGAAGGAGTAGCCATGCTTGTGAGATTGGGGATAACCGCTATAGTGCTCATGCTGGTAGTGGGGTGTGGGGGCCTCGATGCGATAGGCAAACCCGCCCACTCTGATGCAACCCCTCCAGCGTGGGGTGCCTCTGCTGAAGAAGAAGAGGAATGGGCGCGTGCGCTTGAAGACGTGTATGAGCGTGGCTATCAGGACGGACGTAAGGCGAGTTGCGACTACTTCAAGAAACTCACTACTGGCGAGGCCAGCCAACGGACCATGAGGAGTGAGTATGAAGAACGGCGGGAAAAGGGTCGAAAGACCTATGAGTCTTCCAGGCTGCAACGGCAGTATCTCGAGGGCTGGGAGGAAGGAGAAGCAACATCCGGGGGTTTGATGCTCATGGGGCAATCCTGCTAGGACTTTCCCTCCGTCCTGCCCTCCCGTGGATACGAAACGGCCCTGTCGGGTGCCCACGAGCGGGGCGCTTACCTAGCGCGCCGCATGAGTCGCCATTCAGACGACAGCAAGCCTAGCAGGCTGGCATCAAACGCCTGCCGTTACGAGTAGCTGACGCGAGAGCTTCCCCTGTGCTCAGCCGCCCACCTCTCCATTGTTCGCACGTCTATGGCGAAACCGAGGCTGTCGTCATCAGGCAGTCTGTCATGAGAGAACCAGCGGCCGCGAGTCACTTGCGGAAGCGGCAAGCGCGGCCTACCCAACCAGATCTGAGCCTGATGCCTGTTTTCGTAGTAGAGGCGTTCAGGGACGAACTCGATGCCCGTCGCTAGCCGCGTCTCCCTGATGGCGGCGTCCCGCCGACTACGACCATCTGCCGCATTGCCGCCTGGAAGGCTCCACTTGCCTGCCCTGCTGCCTCCCCTTCGCTGGACCAAGAGCACTTCATTCTGGTCGTTGACGATGAGAGCAAACCCCGACCTGGACATCTTGGATCCTGGGTAGTGGACCCTTCGGCTTCCCGGGTTCTCGGTCGCCCATTTCCCAATGACTACCTTGTCCAAGCCGAATGCCAAGTTCTCATCATGAGGCAGCATGTCCCTTTTGAACCACTTGGCGTCCAAGCATTCCCTCTTCTGTACCCGCAAGTGTCCGCCAGTGCGCCTTCCGCACCAGACTTCCCAATGGGCTAGATTACCCTTCGCGTACAGGCTGTCGACAGCCATACGGATGCCTGTCTCTTCATATGTCTCCCTGCGGGCCGTTTCCCTCAAGCTCTCTCCCCTATCCCTATGGCCTCCAGGCATGCTCCACCTGCCCTTCCCCCCGCCGTATCCTCGCTGGATCAGAAGTATCTCGCCTCTGTCATTGACTACGAGACCGAACGCAGGCATCTATCCCCCTTCGGCTAGGTTCCCAGGTAACCGAGCCCTTCGCGTTCTGATGGGCCTTGGTGCCCTCGGAGAATCAACGAAACGATCTCGACTCGAAGGCCAGTCTCCTCTCGAATTTCTCGGCGAGCCGCCTGCTTGTGAGTTCGGCGATGGCCCCCAACGGGGAGAGAGGGCGCAGGCGTTCCTTATGGAATGCATGCTTGTTCCCATTCACAGACCGGCCATCCGATCAGCAAGATAGATCAGGCGTTCCCGCTGGGGGACGTTGCTCGTCCAACGCTGGGGTATTGCCGAAGCTCCGTAACGCGCCCCCAGCACCGCGCCGGCTAGCGCACCGTTAGTGTCCGCGTCACCGCCAGCACTCACCAGTGCCATCAAGGCTTCTTCGAAATTCAGGGGTGTGGTCGCGGCCCACAACCCCGCTTGCATCGTCAGAACGGTGTGTCCGTTGGGACCTTGATTTCCCTTCATCCACTCGGTATCTCGAGGTGGCGTCCGTCCCCGCACCACATCCTCCAAGAAGCGGGTGGGAACACCAGCCACCCTTGCTACGCTCACCAAGTCTGGACACCCGTCGGCCCTAGCTGCGGCCAGCAGTTTCTGCAAGTCTGGAACAACTCCGCTGAGGAGTGCTGCAATCGCGGCATTGATGATGGCACAGGTCCACTGGCTGGCTGGCGCGTAATGGGATACCGAGCAGGAGTCCACCGTGTCCTGCACCAGCAGTTCGGGATGAGTCCTCCGTGCTACGGCGACCGGAGCACACCGCATGATGCCGCCGTTCGAGGCATGCTCACCCATGGCTCTATAGACGGCATATGCTGCGATTGGAGGCGGGACCTTGTCCTTCAACTGATTGATCGATTGCCTCGTGGTTCTGCCCATCCCCCGTCCGTTCAACAGGCTCCAAGCGACCAGCCGTGCCGCAAAACGCTCAACCAGGTCTCCACCTTCCAGTAGGGATTCAGCGAGCTCCACCGATTGCGCCGTATCGTCGTCCATCGGCTTCACCTTCTCTGACGGGCTGATGTCCCTTACGCCATCCGGGAAGCGTCCCCTTATGCGCTGCCAAGACCATCCCTCCACTGGACGACCCAGCAAGTTGCCTACCGCAGCACCCAGCATCACACCACGAGTCCTGTCCACGATTCGCCCATTCATGGAGGGCGTAGCTACGACTTCAGCGAGGTAGCGTACCAAGTTCGGCGCCCCTCCCACCGGCTTTGGAGGCACCATCTGGTCAGTACCACCGAACACAGTGTTGCAGCTGATGCATCGAAAGGGCCGGCCGCGCGAGTGCCAATCCCGGCGTAATCTCGCTTTCTGGCTACCGCACTTCGGACATCGCTTGATTAGCGTTCTACCGAAGGGCTCACTACAACTCCGGCACTGCAGCGCGTAGTAGCGCTTGTGCCAGTCTCGACGGAGCCGAGCGTTCCGACTCTTGCACTTCGGACAAGCTCTCTCCATCGCCGGAAAAGTTGGGATAGTGGTACTAGACTTCTTCGGAAGCGGCTTGGCCGATGCTGGTGTTGGCGTGGGCGACGGGGCGTTTTGAGGTGGTGCTGATCCCACCTGCCAAGCTGGCGGCAACATCGATGCCTGTGGCGTGGGAGCTTTGGTGCTGCTCCCCGGTGGGGCTGGGTTGGGGTTCTCCTCAAGGATGTGTGCCCAAGCATCAGCAGAGGGGCGACCGATGTGAGAAGCCATCGGCGAGAACGCCTGCCAAAAGGTGTTCCGCACCGGTTCAGGCATCGCTTCCCAACCCCGCTTCTGCCCCACCGTGGGACGCCAATGGCCTTCCCTAGGCTGGTGAGCGAAGCGATGCCCCTTGATCCGTTCACGGATGTTGGACACCGCATCGGCGGCCGACGTGTCTATCCCCTGGTAGGGATGGCTGCCGTTGCCGAGGAGCTGGTAGAGCAGCACCGCGAGGGCGAAGTTGTCGCTGTCCTGGGACCGGAACTGCCGCCGAAAGTCGTTGATCTCGGGCGCGGTGTACTCAGGGCTGCCTACCACACACGGATACGGCTGATGCCCCGGTCGGCTCGGCACCTGGAAGCTGTCGCAGTCGATCAGCATGGCCGAGCCGTCGCCGCTCACGAGGATGTTGGAGGGGTTCACGTCTCCGACCCGCACGCCAATGGCGTGCAGCCCGCGAAACGCCTCCGCTATCCTGACACCGATCTTTGTCCGGTATTCGTACGCCTGCTGAGGCCGTGGCAGTTGCCTCCTCTCGTTGGCGCTGATGAACCGGTAGGCCGTTCCGGCCCCCTTCGAAGCCTTGGGCATCTGATAACGCAGCCCGTTGGCGTCATGTTCCACCGCGTTCGGCCAGCTCAGCACCTGAGCGTTCTGAGGCGGGTTGTCGCGCATCGCCTGGAGCTTGGCGGCCCGCTCTGGAGTGGCGTACTGCGGGTGGAGCACCTTGATGACCGCACGCGGGTCGTCGCGGTGCTCATATACGGAGCCCTCACCGCCACTCCCAATCAGCTTGCCGATCCTTAGTGGACTCGACTTGGCCGATGCGTTCTCCTGTCCGCCTACCTGACCGGGTCCCTTCCCAGCTCCCCTCATGCCGATCAACCTCATCAACCTTCCCCGGCTTTGACGCATACGGCAATGGTGCAATCATCAGTTGCTTTGTTTGCGTCGGCCACTTTCTGAAGCATGGCCTCCAGCACGGTTTCGGAAGACGATAAAGGGGCCCGGTTCAACGCACGGTACAAGGGCGTCCAGAAGCGGTCATAAGGCGCGCTACCTCGGGACAGCGCCACGTCCTGTAGCCCGTCGGTAATGGCGGCTACACACCTGATGTCGGAAGAGGCGGACACTGTGACGCGCGGCAGGTTCCGTGGATTAGTCAGGAACTTGGTCTCATTGGCGAACTCTCCGTTGTCCGGCTCGCTCAACAAGCGCCACACCTCTCCGTCACCCGCCACAATACACCCGTCCCCAACGTGGGCCACGCCCACCAATGGTGCACTGGTCAGCGTCAACATGAGGGTACAGGCGTACTCATTCACGTTGGCCGCTCCGTGTAACTTTCGTGCCGTCGCTATCACGCTCTGTCTCGCGTTACGTACGGCCCGCTTCAGAGCACTCCGCAGCAGATGTTCCCTGACTGCGATGGCGGGGTTCCGATTGAGTCGGCGGGTGAGGCTCTCGACTCCAGCGACGCAGGCGGCCTTGGAGCCCTGCTGGGAGTTGATGGCCGAACCAGCTCCGTCACTCACAGCCATGATTGCCACCGCACTGAGACGACCTGCGGACGGCATCGCTACCAGCGCGCTGTCTTGATTGGGGGTGCCGTCCTTCTGATGGGACGCTCCCTGCCGGCTGGCATGAGCAACCCGCAGCCCCAAGACCCCGTCATTGTGGCCCTTGCGGGCCCTCTCAGACATTGATGGTCGACCAGTCGGTGGGGGGCAGGTTCACCGCCTCGCCCGGCGTGCTACGGGAGATCGCCGAAACCGACTTGCTCAGCCACACGAAGAAGTCGCTGAACCGCAGGTTGTCCAACTGCTGGGGCTGGAACCTCGAGTTTGGGTTGGGAAGCGTTCTGACCATCGCCTGCACCGCAGCTCCGTTGACTCCCACTTTGAATATGGTCAGCCTGTTCTCGTTCTCCATGTCGACAAGACGCTGGTTGGCCCGTTCCATCTCTGACCGTGGGCTGGTGGGGAGCCCGTCGCTGAAGACCACCATGATGGGCCGAAAGTAGGGCACGCCGCCCCGCCTGTACTGCTCCTTCCGTTCTTCCAGAAGGTCGCATCCTTGCTCAATGGCCAAGTGCATGTTGGTGGAGCCGCCTGCTCTCATCCTCGTCTTGTCCCACTCATCGACGGTGCCGAAATCACGCTCCACCCTGGCCTCCGTGCTGAAGGACAACAGGGCCACTTCTACACGGTTCCTCGCAATCTCGTCGTCCACGATGGCCTGATACAGGTCATCAACGCCTTGGTTCATCGCATCGATGGGACGTCCCGACATGGAACCACTGCAGTCGGCGATGATCAGCACGGGACAGCGCGGCTCCGGGTTGTCGGCGAACTCTATCTCCTCCAGTTCGTCTTCGGACAGCGAGTCCTCTTCTGCGGGAACTTCCTCGGAAAATGTGTCCCTTTCGGATACGTTGCTCATAAGACAATCACTCCCTACGCTGTTGTGGGCGATATCTTGCCACCAGAACCACACCTCTCGTGCCAGTGGATGCTCCGATTATCAGGACTCTCCCTCTTACGCGCAACCCAAGACTTACGTGACATGCATCGGCGTGGGAGTGGCAATCACGGTCTGGCACTCGGCGAGTGGGACATGGGCCTTGCACTGCGGCCACCATCACCTCCCTTAGGTTCCGTAGCCATATCTTCCATGTGGTGCCAGCATGCCGATCAGGAACGACAGCGTTCTCGAGCCGGTGGGCCTCCACGAGATAATCAGCTACCGCAAGGCGCTTCTCTAACTCGTCGACCAGCGAGCCTGTCCGGCTACCGCGAGCTGCTGCGGCTCATTCGCGGAACCCGTGGACTGGTGGGGTTCGACGGAAGGCTCGCGGCGGTGGCGGGCCATCGCTATGGTGTCGGCCTCGGCCATAGGGCTGTTGG
>VXQP01000077.1 GCA_009838965.1 Chloroflexota bacterium
GCGGGGCGACCCAGAAGCCGCGCGATGCCGCCTCGCGCATCCCCCGGACAACCTCTTGGGCAAGATTCTCACTGTAGAACTCATCCACGGACTCGATGATGGCCTCCATGAGCTTGCCGGTGGGAGTGTCGTCGGCGTGCTCGGTGATGGAGACGACGCGGATGCCCTTCTTCCTCAGCATGGATTTGAAGGCGACCGCGTGCTCGCGCTTGCGCGTGAAGCGAGAGAACTTCCAGACGAGGATCACCTGGAAGGGAGCGCTTGCCTTGCTGCCTTCGTCGATCATGCGTCGGAACTGTGGCCTGTCTGCGACGCGTCCGCTCTCGGCTTCGTCGACGTACTCGTGGACGATGACGAATCCGTTGCGTTCGGCGTAGTCGCGGAGTGCGCGAAGCTGTGCGGCGACAGAGAGGTCGACGTCCTGTCTATCGCTGGAGACGCGAGCGTAGACGGCTGCTGGTGTGTAGGTGTTCTTCTCGTTCATGGGGCTTCGTCCTTCCTCTTCATGCGTTGGCTCGGGTGTCTCCGGCTCTACCAGTTCTACTGTGGGGCATCCGCTTGGCCAACGTCAACGGGGACATGTCACTTACAGTGTCAGGCAGCTGGGGCAGATGATCCGCTCCGAGTACTTGGGTCCACACTGACGCGCGGCGTCGGCACTACGATCTGAATCGCACGAACGCCTGGCGCGGCGGAAGAGCCTTCACGACAATTGTTCCGACCATCTTGTCGTGGAGCGACTGCGAGTCTCGGTCCCACAGGGGCCAGAGGTAGTTGCCAATGAACAGCAACCCCGAGGTCATGCTGCCTATCGTCAACATGATGATCCCCTTGGTCAGGAATGTGCGCAGCCAAAAGTTATAGGCCCAACTGACGGGGCTACCATCGACCCTCACCACCTGAGTCCCCATCACCCGTTTCCCGAAGCTTCGACCATTACGGTACGTGAGGGAAACGTAGGCCACGATGGCCAAACTCAGGAGCAGCCCGACGAGCGAGAATAAGATTAGCGTGAAAAGGCCGAAGATCAGCCAGCCATCCGTGACGAGGCCAATCACGACGCCCGCCAGCAGCGGCGTGAGCGCGAACGTCCAAGCGGCCCAGTCGATGACCTCTCCGATGAACCGCGCGAGCCATTCCGCCTTCTCTGGCATTCCAGCCGAGCCGCCACCGTCTACCATAATCTACATCCTATCTGCATTTATCTGCCGGACCTGGCGCCAGTGTAGCACCACGCTAACGTCGTAGGAACGGGCACTCTGGGTCACGACACTGCCGCGTTCCGTGGCACCGCGCCCGACGGCAAGTGCTACGGGTGGCGATGACAAAATGGCGCAGGGAGGATGGAAGGTGAGGGCGAACTTGGCGGTGGCCATGATGGAGGCTGCGGATTACCCATTGACATACTCAGCGAAGTACTTTGGCAGCAGCCGCGCCTTCTGCTCTTCGATGACCTGCTGCGAACCCTGCAGCAGTTCCTCGTTCTCCAACGTCGCCGCCTGTAGCTCTGTCCTGCCCGTCCAACCTGGAGGCTCACCTGCGACAGCGCCATACTTCGCTATGAGCTCTTCGTCCGTTGTCATGGCTTCTTCAAAAGCAGTAGACAACGCATCCGCGATGTGGTCCGGCGTGCCCGGCGGCAGCCAGAGAGTCATCGAAGCGTAGTTCGTCGGAGCCATCAACGAGTTGAATATGAACGTCTGGTCGTCGTCCAAGTGGTCACGCACGTCTCCACAGTGCGGTTCCGTCTGCGCGTTCCCCTTCAGTTGACCAGGCCCCATGCCTGCCATCGCGCGCATCAGACCACTCGGGATCCAGTCCGGGTTCTCAACAGGGAATCGGTACCAGAGACTGGCGCGCACCGTGCTGTTGATGTCGCCGCGCGCCCACATGAGACGCACCGCGTTCGTGTCCACCGTGTCGAACCCGAAGTAGCGGAACGGGACATCCAGCTGCTCAGCCGCGAACACCGAGGCAAGCAGGGTGGGGCTGCCCTCAGCGATGTCAGACAACTCGTCAGCGAGCAGGAACTCGCCGTGGGCGCCGCCGCCAGTGCCGCTCTGGCCGGCGTAGTCCCAGAGACAACTGTCAGCTGCGCTGGCGCCGAGGTTGCCCACCGGGTCGTACGTCATCCACGCACGGGTCGGGTCGATCGTGGCGCCGAGCGCCTGGAACGAGCTCCGCTTGATGAACTGCGTGTCCTCATTGAAGCCGAAGTCCAACTGCGGCGTGCTGTTCCAAGAGATGTAGGTGCCGTCCTTCGGCGCCTCGGTCGCGGAGTAGATGTACTCCGGCAGCTTGTTCGGCTGGTTCGTGAATACCACGAGGGGGTTGCCCGGGATGTACTCGCTCATGAACGCAGCCATCACGCGGCCTTGGGTGTCGGCGCCGCCGCCTGGTGAAGAGTTCGCCACGATGTGGACCGTCTTGCCGCTGAAGTACTCGGCTGCGTTGAAGCCCGGCGGGGGTGTCGGGGTTGCCGTCGGTGTTGGACGGGGAGTGGGCATCGGAGCAGCAGTCGGCGTCGGATGGGGCGTCGGTGTAGCCGTAGGCGTGCTTGTCGGTGCAACCGTCTGCTCCAGGACGCCAGCGAGAGCTTCGTAGGTGTAGGCAACAATGCCGGAAGGAGATGGGTCAGGGTCATCGAGCGGCTCAACAGTGATCACGAATGTGCTGTAGTGCGCAAGAAGGTTTGTACCACTGGGAGAGACGTACTCACCTTGGAGGAACGGGCCTCGCCCAAGCCGACCAGTGCTGACCCCATTATTGCCAGCGTCTATGAGCCATCCCTCATAGGTCGATCCATGAGAGAGCGTGCTCGCGCCGGTGAAGTCGATGACGAGGCTGTCGCTTGTCGCGTTGGCGTCGCGGAAGTGGGCGTTGCCGCCAAGGCGGGTTCTCTCGGTAGGCGTCGGCCACGCCGTCGGTGTCGGCGTTGCGGTCGGTTCTAGTGTTGGCGTTGGTGAGGGCGTCGGTGTCGGCGTAGGGGTAGGAGTCGCCCTAGGCGTAGGAGTGGGTGAGGAAGTCGGGGTTGGCATCGCCGCTGGGGTGGGAGTGGGCATGGGGATGAGGGCTGTGGATGGTGTCAGTGTCGGCGTGGGGCGCACCGTGACATCGACAAGGCCGATGGTCGGTGGAGCGGATTGACACGCCGCGAGTACGAGGAGTGTCACAACGAGGAGGCCGGACTTTCGCAAGAGGCGAGGTCTCCGGTCATGGGATGGTGGCGAGTGTAGCACAGAGGCTCGTCCGAGAGGATGACACGCCAAGGGAAACAAGGGCATCGGGGCTATCCCTTGGGTTAGGGGTTGTGGGCAAGGCCACTATGGGATTCCGCGCTTGCGCGGGGAGCGACGCAGTAGGCAGTTTCGGTTTACCCGCTGTGGCAGAGGGACGTGACAGCCGTCACTCGTGAAGGGGACATAATGTCACCCTACAGTGACCGGGGACGTCGGCAGCGAGCGCCGCTACCCCTCCTCGTCAGAAGCGCAATAGACCCGTCTGTGTCTACTCAGACCTACGCTGATGAGTGATACTTGACAGCGCATCATGCTAACCTGTCCTCAAGCCCTCCATCGCCACTATAGCTATGGTGTGCTTGCTCCCACCCCAAGGCAGACCAGAACCTCCCGTGCCGCTCGCCGACTTCCTCGACACCCTCAATGGGGTTCCCTATGGCGCATACGCCATGGACATGAACCGTACGATCCTGTTCTGGAATCGGAGCGCGGAGCGGATAACGGGACACAAGCAAGCCCAGGTGATCGGACGCCAATGCTACGAGGTCTTGTTCGGGATTCCCGAACAACCCGTAGCCCCGAACTGTACGGGCGGCTGCCTCACGCTTGCTCTGGCGGAAGCGGAACGGGTTGCCCCCGCGGCCCATGTGCGGATGCGCTGTGCATCGGGCAAGCGGATCCGGGTGGCAGTCATGACACTGAACGTCCCGGAGACTGCAACCGAGCCCCACATGCTCCTGCACCTGTTTCACGAGGAGGTCAGGCAACCAGGGCCTTGGAAAGAGAGCAGCGCTGTCCGAGGAAGTAGGAAGCTAAGCCGTCGTGCGAACTCTCAGGCGAACGAGGGTAGTGGGAGGACCAATCCGCTGACGCCTCGCGAGTGGGAGGTGGTGAAGTTGCTGAGAGAGGGATATGACACTGGCGCAATCGCCAAGCGTCTACATCTGAGTACGCACACCGTACGAAACTACGTGCGGAATGCACGGGAGAAGCTTGACGCGCCGTCGAGGCTCGCCCTGGTCCTTGCAGCCCAACGCCTAGGCCTGTTGTAGTCCCTGCGTGTGCAGGACCTGTTCGGTGGCGCCTTCGCCGCCTCAATCATCCTGAACCGGGCGCCGAATTAGACTCACCTGAGTCTACCCTGACTCGTGTCATCGGGTGCTAGCTTGTCCTGCGGTTCGCCTCGACGCGGGCTGAGCAATAACCTCGATGGCGGTGCCCATGAACCAGTCCCTTCCTATACGCACGGCTGTAGTCCTGTTGATCGCTCTCGCATTGTTCGTCTTCGCGGCAGCTGCGCTCCTGTCTCTCAGCAACGGCTCTGCACAGGCTCAGGAACCAGAACCACGCGAGGGCTACGACGAGCGTCTCGCCGCCAGACTCGCCCGGTACCAGGACGCCAAGTCTGCAGGCGGGGTATCGGGGGCGTCGTCCAGCCTGATATCGGGTCTGGCTTCCAGCATCACCGCAGGGCAGAGCGACTCCTTCACGGTCTCGGCCAACGCCCTCGACGACGACAGAGCCTACGGCTACTCCATCCTGCTGCGGTCATCCGGCAGCGGGCTGGGCTTCAACTCGGGCTGCTCGTACCGGTCGGAAATCATCAGGGGCAGCAGGACCAGCACGTCGATGCGCGGCACCGCAACGGCCTACGGCTGCACCCGTGGTACCTACACGGTCACGGCGCAACTGATCGAGTACTCGTACGACGAGGACGAGGAGTACATCCTCGAGACGGACTCGCAGAGGGTTACGGTGGGCGGAACGACGCCGACGGCAACGCCCACGCCGACGCCCACACCGACTCCGACCCCAACGGCGACGCCGACGCCGAGGCCCACAGCGACGCCTACCCCCACGCCAACGCCGTCGCTGCCGCGTCCGCTGCCACCCGCTGGCTTCTCCGTAGATGCAGTCGGCAGCGATACCGTCACCCTGTCGTGGTCTGCCCGGAGCGGCATCGCCAGCACGGAAGTCTGGTATCGCTCGGAGCGTGGTTCATGGAGCAGGGCTGGCTCATCCCGAGGGACCGTCTACGACAAAAACAATCTGGCGTGCAATGCCGTCTATGCGTTCAGGGCGCGTGCATGGGGAGATGGCCGCACCTACGCACGCCAGTGGAGTTACTGGACGAACAACATCGCGACGCGGACGAGCGCGTGCGTCCCGACGCCGACACCGACACCGACGCCCACTCCTACACCCACACCTACGCCTACACCCACGCACACCCCGACGCCTACTCCTACCCCTACTCCGACGCCGGGGAACGGAGACCCGAGGCCGACGAACACGCCAACCCCCACTCACACTCCCACGCCTACCCCGACGCCAGGGGGCGGAGACCCGAGGCCGACGAACACGCCAACCCCGACGCCGACGCAGCCTGCCGACCCGTGTGTTACGCATCTCGGCCCCTTCTCAGAAGCAACGCCGACAGCCTCGGCGACAGGCAGGTGGTCGAGTTCCTGTGTCTCTGCGCTCCGCAAAAGTGCATTGCGGCCCTCGACCAAGTACTACTCCCACTATTACGTCTTCCTTCTGGATGATCCCCATCGGGTTGAAATCAATCTCACATCCAGCAGTGTCGACACCTACGTCTACCTGCTCTCCGGTGTTGGGAAGAGCGGGACGAGGCTGGCTAGGAACGACGATGGTGGCCCCGGTACCAACTCTCGCCTCGTGCGCACGTTGCAGCCAGGGGCGTACACGATAGAATCCACGTCGTACAACTCATTCCAGACCGGGGCCTTCACGATGACGGCGAAGTTGCTACTGCCGCCATCCGTGTCCATCACCGTGGACGAAGAACTTCCTCAGCGGGGCGATGCCGTCAAACTGAGTGCTAAGGTCGAGAATGCGCCCAGCGGTCAAACGGCATCGTACCGGTGGGCGGAGAGGATTGGGAGTACGTGGAAGAACCTCACCGGCAGCACCGCGACGCTGAGTGTGACCTCCGCCACCGCCGATGTTCGAACCTTTCGCGTGACCGTAGCCTTCGGCAACAGATCCCTCACAGCCACAGAAACGGTTGTGTGGGATGAAGTCGCTCTGTTCGATATCCTGTTAGAAGACCTCGTAGCCGATGTCACCAAGCCGAAGGGCGATCTCATCGGCGCGGCACAACGGTCGGTCGCCAATACGCAGTATCTCAGTGCCGATGAAGCATTCGTGAAGTGCGTGAACGACCATGAGAGCACCAGCACGACATTCAACGCGCTCGCTGACATCATGTCCGCCTACACCGGTGTGACGAGAACGGCAGCGGAGGCCTGCGACAGCCATCTGGCAAGAATGCACGCTGCATTCGCTCTGAGCCTGGGAGCACTCGCCGATGCTTCGCCTGTCCGCAAACGGTTGCTGGAAACCGACCGAGGACAGCAGTTCAAGGAGACCTTGGCTGACCCTCACGGAGCGCAGCTCGTTGCCGACCTGCTTGCCGCACAGCCAGCTGCTGAGGGCCTATCCGGCACCAACGGCGGCACCGTCAACGTTACCGGCCTCTACTGCTTCAGGCGACTCCCCAACCCCATCGACTTCGAACGGCCCGAACATACCCAGCAGATGTGGGATGCATTGAACTGCATCGCCTTCAAGACGCCGCACGAGTTCTGGGTGCGGATAGGGAAACCGATCTCCCGCGATAAAGACGAGAACACGGTGCGGGACAACTATCGAGCCGCCTACGTGTCGGAATTCTGTAAGGACAGCAACCGGCAGTGGGGAGAATCGTGCGCTGACGGGCAGCAGCAGCACAACTGGATAGGCTACGGAGACCTGAAATGCTCAACTCCCATACTGAGCGGGTTCCTTGTCGGCGGCCCACGTCTGCCGGGGTGCCTCAAGCACGACCTGGTATGGAACGGTCTGCAAGGCATCGTTGGCGGCACCGAGCCGAACGAGGATAAGATGCCCGACAGCGCATGGTCCCCAAGGAACAAGTTCCTATCGGACGCTCAGTTCCTGCTCGACCAGATTTGCACGCTGAAGGTGGGGGCTGAACGGAAGGACTGCGTTGACGACAACGCCGATTTCTGGGAAGACGTTGGGCGGATACGACTCAACATGGCGGTGATGATGACCTCGGGCATCGCTAGGGTGAACGACGTAGGCATGCCCATCACCACGCATGACCGTGAACACGCACGGAACGATCCCACCTATCTCGACTGCCCGGTTCCGACAATCAGCGGAGTGACCGTCAAGAAGACTGGGGACAAGTACACCGTCGATCGCTCCAATGCCGCTATTACGAGACCATGCGTCCCCGATATCGAAATCGACGATTACGTGTGGTGCTGGAAGGCACAGTACGGGGACAAGACGTTCACGTCGTGCAGGGCAGCTCCATCCATCATTCGTCAGGGCGCAGACTCCGTGGTGCTGCACAGCGTTCGCATGCACCCCAAAGACCGGCTAGGATGGTCTGGCAGGTACTACTTGCAAGAACTGGGGAACATCAGGCCTACCTGAGGCTAAGGTGCGTCGATGAACGGCAAGAGCATGAAGGTCGCACTACTTTGGCTGGGGAGTCTGCTGGTGGTAGGCAGCGTGGCGATGGTTGGTCTGGGCATTCATACCAACCAGAACGCCCACTTGGTCACCAGTGCCCTTCTTGGCCTCTTCGGTCTCGCGTATGTCCTGTGGGGCAGCGGTGTCCTCGATGCCGCTGCCCCGCCTCGAGATGGCGAAGAAGAGAGCATTGAGATGCGCGAACGCAGACGGGTCGTTCGCCGAGTGCTCCTTCTCATTGTCGTCTCCGGTCTGCTCATAGCATGCGGTGCGGCGTCCATCTACAACAACAGTACGGTCCCGGCTAGCGATGGGTTCAAGGCACTCAATGAAATCTGCGCACGTGTCGGCTGGGCAAAAGTGGCTCTCGGTTCGGTGGGCATCGCCTGGGCGATGTGGTGGGCTATCGGTTGGCACATCGACAGAACGAAAGTACGGGATGACTGAGGCCCATCCTACGGAGAATACATGATTTGAACGGGGCCCAGTTTGTTTTCGACTGATGTGGACCATGACGCTGGCTTAGTGTCGTTGGAATGCCAGTGAACATCTGCCCTATGGCCAGAAGCGTGAAATCGCGATGCCTAAGGGTGGCGGATATGCCCGCGCGGTTGATGCAATAATCTTGCGATGCATCTGGAATGACGCACTCTCTAGCGTTCTCTGCGCACCTCTGGTGGTCCAGCGTGAGGAAGTTCTCAGTATGTCGACTCTAGAGCCCGCAGCAGACGTGCACTGCACCTCCTCAACGCACCCCAGCGAGTATTATACTGCCCCTCAGGCAGTTGGGGGGGCTGTTGTTGGTGTTAGCCGCCTTGAGACATGATTGGTGTCTTTCGGTTCGTATTCTCACAGTTGCCTCCGACTAGTCCTCCCAAGTGTGTGAGCGTCGGGAGGAAGACCGCAACGCCACAAGGGGTGACTCAGGGCTTGTTATACGAGGAACCAGGCTCTCCGGTACTATAGTTCGCCGCAGAAGGCGGCTACGCGGTGTAACCGCCCGGCAACGGAGGTGACGCCCATGCCCACGTTCAGCACACTCCCTATCGGTGAAGCCCGCGCGAGGAGCGCGACCGGCAAGCGCGCCGCGCTCCTGCAGGAGTACATCGGCTACATCGAGCGCGTCGCTCCAGGTGAGGCGGGGAAACTCGAGGTTGGAGAGGGGGAGACGACTCAGGCGATCCGGCGCAGGCTGAACACAGCGGCTGAGGCGCTGGGGAGGCGGCTGGAGTTCCGGCGCACCGCCGACGCTGTCTACTTCTGGTCGTCGGACGGACGGCGCCGCGGCAGACCGCGCAAGAACCCGGTCGAGTAGCGGGCAGTGCTCTGCCGTTCCCGCCTCTCACCGCTATGTGAGGATGGGTACCCCTTGGGAGAAGGCACGTGGAAGCATGGGCTAGCATAAGGCCGAACCCGTAGTTGGGCCTGGAGGAACCTGTTGCACAGGAAGGCATACTTCACAAGTAAGTACAGAGGAGAGAAGCAGTGACTTCTGCCACGCAGAGCGATGACCTAAGACCCTACTGGTTCGTTGGAGCATCCTTCGGCTCAACTGACGACCAGACCGAGCGATTCTTGGAGGATGGCATCTGGGAAGCCTTCGTAGGCCATGACAGCCCATACGAGGATGTTGTAAACCACATGCAGCCCGGCGATCGCATTGCCATCAAGTCAGTGTATACACAGAAGCACAATCTCCCTTTCGAATACGAAGGGAGATTCGTTTCAGTACTAAGCATTAAGGCTATTGGCACCGTCAAGAGAAACTTCGGAGACGGTCGGCGCATTGAGGTGGACTGGACACGAGTCGATCCGCCCCGTAGGTGGTTCTTCTACACGAACCGCGGCACCGTTTGGGAGGTTTGGCCAAGTTCGGGGACACTCCCTTGGGCGGCAGGCGCACTGATTCGGTTCGCCTTTGACGACGAACCGCAGGACTACGGTCCATTCTTGGAGCACTGGGGGACCAACTCTGCAGGTTTTTGGGATGAATTCGTTGAGCGTGCCCAAAGGTACATGGACAGCGGGCGGCTCGAGGATGAAGAAATTGAGTACAAGCTAGAGACAGGACGCAAGCTCTCAGCCGTGCGCAAGGATTTGCAGTCCAACCATCCGGCCTTCAATGGTTGGCGGAATGACTTGAAGAACGCGCTTCGAGGTAAGAACAACCTAATCGACTGGCGCGCTCGTGCGCAGTTCGAAGAATGGCTGAATGAACACCCGGACGACGCACTGAGCATGATGACATTCCTATGGGAGTCAGCGACACAGCCGGTAACAACACGATTCCAAACCTTTGCAGACCAAATCGCACCTGTCTTGCGGCCAGCTGCACGGACAAACGTCATATCCGTTCTGCTGATGGGCTTGGGTGTCGAAGACTACCCCCCGTACCGGGTGAGCTTGTTCGACTGGGCCTACGAGCAGACCAACTTTCCGCAGCCCAAGAAGAACACGGATGCGGCGATGTATGAGTACGCCATGGGCTTCTTGGACCGGTTCATAGCGGAAGCTGCCCAACGTGGACTCACCTTGCGTCACCGCCTCGATGCGCAGTCGGTGCTCTGGGCACTCAAAGGAACTCGCGACGTGACAAGCGGACCGCCCGAAGACCCCAAGCAAGCCACACGTCAAGAGCTTGCTGCTGAATTGCACCTCCCTGAGGACTTCCTCGAAGGAATTGAGACGCTCCTCGAAGAGAAGAATCAAGTGGTCTTCCAAGGGCCGCCGGGCACGGGCAAGACGTACGTGGCGCGGGCGCTTGCCAGACATCTGGCGGGGAGCGATGAGCGCGTGACGCTCGTGCAGTTTCATCCGTCCTATGCCTATGAGGACTTCGTGCAGGGCTTCCGCCCCGCGCTCGTCGGAGGACAGGCCGGATTCGAGTTGCGGTACGGACCGCTGCTGACCGCCGCGAAGCGAGCCGCAGCAGACGAGGGAGCAAGGCACTTCCTCGTGATTGACGAGATCAACCGGGGCAATCTCGCCAAGGTGTTCGGCGAGCTCTATTTTCTTCTGGAGTACCGCGGCGAGGAGATGCGCCTCCAGTACTCGGATGAACCGTTCTGGCTGCCTCCCAACCTGTACATCATCGGGACGATGAACACTGCCGACCGCTCGATAGCACTGGTCGATCTGGCGCTGCGCCGCCGGTTTTCCTTCGTGGAGTTCGACACTAGCAAGGAGCCGATTGGGGGACTGCTGCGCCGCTGGTTGACTAGGAACGCGTCTGACATGGTGTGGGTGGCAGAGGTCGTAGACCGTGCCAATGAGCGGCTGAATGATCGCCACGCCGCAATCGGACCCAGCTACTACATGAAGCCGGGGCTAACCGAGGAGCGCGCTAGGCGCGTCTGGCTGCACGACATCCTGCCGTACGTCGAAGAACGCCTCTACGGGGAACGAGAGGCCCTCGCAGAATTCGATTTCGATACGCTACGCGAGGCTGCCCGTTCCGACGTGGGAGTCGAGAACGCGGAGCAGCGGGACGACGGTGAGGCTTCGGAGCAAGACGGCGTGTGAGCGATGCGCCAGCTTGATCTGCAGGAGTATCTATCAAGCGAGCACTGCCTCAGCGCCTCTGAGCTCCGAGTGTTGCTAGAGGCGGGAAGCTTGGGTCTCTCCGTCGCACCTACCCCTGACGAAGGCATGTATGTGCTCAAACCAGAGTCCACCGTGGGCGCGGTCGAGGTTGGCCAACTGTCGGTGCTCATCCGCCCGAAGATAGGCATTCCACAACTCGTCTCGCTCGCGTGCTACGCCATTGGAAGGGTCAGGTTCCAGGAGACTGATTTCGACTTTCCTGAGGAGACAGCGCTGCCCGATGCGATCGCGCTGCTACTCACCCGGGCGGTGCGGCACGCATTCTCACGAGGGTTGCTTCACGGTTACCGCACGGAGGAGGAGGCTCTGTACACCGTACGCGGTCGCATCCGGTTCGATGACCAGATACGGCGCAGGTTCGGTATTCCCTTGCCGGTCGAGGTGCGCTATGACGAGTTCACGGATGACATCTTGCCCAATCAACTCGTGAAAGCGGCAGTCATGAGGCTCGGAGGAATGCGTCTGCGCTCACATGAGGCACGCGTGGGGTTGGGATGGGTTGCGGCGATGCTGGACAGCGTGTCGCTCGTGGAGTTTCCTGCGAACGACGTGCCGGAGGTCAAGTTCGACCGGCTGAACGAGCACTATCGGGGTGTGGTGACGCTGGCTCGGCTAGTCTTGCGGCGCGGTGCCTACGAGTCAGGTAGAGGAGCGGTGCGAGCCGGGGGCTTCCTGATGGACATGAACCAGGTCTTCCAGGAGTTCGTGACGGTTGCGCTGAGGGAGGCGTTGGGAGTCTCCGAACGCGAACTATGTGCGGATAAGGGAATGCCTCGCCGCGTTACATTGGCGGAAGAGAATCGCATCCGACTGGAACCTGATCTTTCGTGGTGGAATGGCGCTGTCTGTACGTTTGTCGGGGATGTCAAGTACAAGCACATCGATGGAAGTGTCCCGAATGCCGACCTGTACCAGGTGCTGGCCTACGCGACCGCGCTCGATCTGCCGGGTGGGCTGCTGGTCTATGCGCAGGACGAACGAGAACCCGCGACGTACACAGTGCGGCACTCCGGCAAACAGTTGCATGTTGTTGCCCTCGACATCTCCGGGACACTCAAAGAGGTGCTACTGCGCGTTGAGGAACTCGCGGCCAAGGTGAAGGCATTACGCGACCAAGCCCGCCGGATGCCGTACGCCGCTTAACGCCGGCCCCTGGCGGTGCTGGTGGTGCATGAGTGAACGGGATGACGCTGTCTATGTGTCCTCACTTCCTTGGGTCGGCGGCCATCTCAACGAGCCGTGCAATGGCATTGGCCAACCGCAAGCGTGGTTCAGAGAAGTTCGCCTGTGATGCGCCCATTTGAACTTGCCGTTGTCCCAGCCAAACTGGAAGATGGCCATCTCGATGTCGCGGAGGTACCAGCTTTCGCCACGAGGGGGTTCTTTCCCCTTCCGCTGCAGTTCGCTGCGAATGTGCTTGCAGAAGGTAATGAACTGTCCGTAGCTCCTGATCCTCTTGCCGTCAATTCTGAATTCGCTCAGACAAGCCTTGGCAATCTCGTCCCAGATAGGGGCACTCTCTGGAGAGCGCATCGCCAGCACCTTGGTGCCGAATGAATCGCCACACCATCTGAGGGATTTCAACTCCTCCAACGCTTGTACCGGATCGTCCTCTCCGAGCGCAAAGAAGGCGGCCTTCACCTGTTCCCGGACCCTATCAGGGGAGTTGCTCCTGCTATTGATGATCTGATTAAAGAGTCTGGATCCAAGCCCGCCACCCCAGCGATAGACGATTTCCATATCTTTCTCCAATCTCTCCAAGTCTTCCTTCCCGCCTAGTTCTTGGATAAGGGAATTGACCTTGGGGTGCCTGTCTTCGTACGAGGAATCACTCAAGTATGAGCTTTTCCAGCGCCTCTGGAGGAAGGCTTCCACCTGAATGTGGACATGTTGCCCTCTAGGTACTTGTCGCGCCAGCAAGGTATATCGGGGATGAAGTCTTCGATGCGTGTTCTCTTGACGTTCTCCGCAATAGCATCTCCCTCTGGCTGTGGCCTCGGTCGTTTTGTGCCTGCACGTCGCCCTGCTGCTATGAGCGCCCGTACCTCTTCTCTATCCATCGCTCTTGCCTCGCGTACTCCAAGGCCAGCCTTCCTCAATGTCCCAACGCAGGCAGCGCAGTACCGAGGTTCCGGTCGCTTCTTGCCGGATGAGGAATTGCTTGTCGCAGCCGTCACACGAGTAGAGGATGTTTCTTCGAGTTGTCATGTTTGCTCCTTTCTTTGTCAAGCAGCCGTCCGGTTCTGCCCGCTTACGGAAAGAACCTCTCCAGAACCTTCTTGATCGTCACATACAATTCAACGATAAGCGCGATGAACAGCATGAACATGGCGAAAGCCGCTGCCCAGTAGAGCCACGATGTCGCTTGCTTCGTCTGCAGGTCTGTGTACCCGAGCATCACGAGATAGCACGCGACAAAGCCAAACCCGTACCTGAGAACTACCAGAAACACGACGTACCTCCTACCTCCGCTTCGTCCAGACTCTTGTTGGGGACTCGTGGGACCTCTTCCAGGATTCAGTTACGCCAAGAATCTTTCCCAGCCATGCTGGTCCTCGCGTCCACCAAGGGCTGCGCGTACAGTTCCATCGGTCTACGGAGCCGCCGGACCTCCTGTACCTTCTCCCTCCACCTCTCGGGTATGCGGTAATAGGAGAATCGTGCACCGAGCACTGCGCCAGCGACAGCACCGTTCGTGTCGGTGTCACCCCCAGCCTTGACAATCGTCCGTAGTCCTCGTTCGAAGCCGGGCGCGCGCCAGAGCGAGGCCAGCCCGACCTGAAGGGCGAGCAGCGTGTAACCCATGTTGCTGCCGTCAAGGTGCAAGTCTCGTAGTTCCATTCGGGATGCGTCTTCGACGGCTTCGCGTACTTCGTCCGGTACGTGGGCGTCGTAGCCGTACCGCTCCAGTTCAGGCAATGAGGCGCGCACACCGTTCAGGGCAGCGTCAAGCAGACCGCCTGCGGTGACTCTCTGAGGCGACCTCTTGTCCTGGCGCAGCGCAGCCGCGATGGCGAGATTCAGGATGGCGCATGACCAGCCGCACCGAGGGTCCCAATGCGTCGGCACTGCGCTGACGATGCTGTTCCGCACGAGCGCATCGGCGTCGTCGCGCCACCGGATGGACAGAGGAGCGCACCGCATGATTGCCCCATTACCTGCTCTCTCTCCCTGCCATGCAGTGCGGGAGGCCTCCGTGATGGACATGCCGCTCCGGTGGAGACGGAGTACGTCGGCAGTCAATATCCCTATCCCTGCTCCGTTCGTCTCTTCCCATACGCCGAGACGCCGGCCAAGGTCTTCCACATCGAGCGGGCCTTCCGCCGCAGCCTCGGCGATCAGGATGGACTGGGCGACGTCATCGTCGTCAGGCCAGTCACCAACCGCCCGGATGTCCTGCAACCCATCCGGATGCTCCCTGGCTATCTCCTCCCGCGACCACCCCTCGTAAGGGAGGCCGAGCAGGTTCCCGGCTGCGATGCCACTCATCAGGCCGGCAGCAAGGTTGTGTGGACGGTGGTGGTGCACCCAGTAGTGGCTTTCATCGTTGGTCAGGTCGATAACCGGCACCTTGTTCTGCTTCCGATTCCGGATTCCCGGTGTGTACTTGGTCACTTCACCCCCTAGGACTCTTGCACTACCCAGCCGGCATCGCACGTATCCGGTAGACACCCGGCTTCTTCGGGAGATACGACAATGTCTCCATGTCCATAGGCTCCCAAGGCGACCACTGAAGCGTTCCGACAGGTCCCTTCTCGGGAGGTGTCTGCTTGTTGCCAGGATGGAATTCCCCATGATGCGTAAAGCCGGGCAAGTGCCCATTCGTTGATTTGTACAGGCGTAAGAGCGCAGATTCATAAGCTGCAGCCTCATCATCGTCTTGGGCTGCTGCCCAAGACACCTCCAACCTGTAACTCGCATATACGGCTGCCTTTGAGGCGGAGTCCAGATGCCTGCCTGCATAAGGCGATGTGATATTCTTCAGGTGATCTGTAATCTTGTCAGTCAGCCGAGAAGCTAATCCTTGGGTGGTTTGCTGGGTGAGTGCTCTTCCCATATAGATGATGTCAGGGTCTGCAATGCTTTGTCCTATTGTCAGTTCCATTGTGTCTATCGTCTCCTTGGTAAGTGAGCTTCCCGCTGCGCTCAAGTGGTGCTGACTGTCACCGGCGGTTCCTTCCGCAGAGGCCCATCCACCGCGCCGCACAGGTCGCAGTAGTAGTCGGTCGGCAACGAGCCTCCGCCTGCCGAGATCCGGCGGGTCCGCCTCGCCTCCAGGCTCTCGCAGCGCGTGCATGAGACAGCCGTGCGCCAAGGCATGGAGGCCAGCATCCGCTTCGCCTCGGTCAGAGCCGCGATGACCGCATCCAGTTCACTCGGATGGATCACTACCCCAATCTCGTTCGGGACGGAGTTCTCCTCCAACGGGGGCAGCCACCACTCGCCGATGTGCACTCCCCGGACGGCATGACGCCCACGGGCACGATGGCTTACCCTGAGTTCAACATTAGAGATGAGCCCCCTCCGGGGGATGCGTGCGATGATGGTCTCTCGTTGTGGCATGTGTGCTCCTCCTTGGGCAATCAGGACAAAAAGAACACAGTATTATATCAGAATTTGAGGACAATTTATCAAGCCCTTTCAGGCTTTGGTAGCGCCTCAGTTTGAAGTCTGAGCTATTCGCAGGATTACCGGTCGGCGTTCAGCGGAATCGTGGGGTAATCCGGGCATGTGCCTTGGAGCTTCCCCTCACTCCCCTGGGCTGGCGGCCATCTCTACAAGCCGTGCGATGGCATTGGCCAGTTGCATCTGGCGCGGCGTCCGGCAGTGCACTCTGAGCAGCTCCGGGCTGGCCACCACGAGGGTCAGGCACTGCGCCCTGCTCGTTGCGACATTCAGCCGGTTGAGGCTGTACAGAAACTCCATGCCGCGCGGGGCCTCGTCGGGGGAGCTCGTCGCCATCGAGTAGATCGAGATGGGCGCCTCCTGGCCCTGGAACTTGTCAACCGTGCCGATGCGAAAGCCCGGCAGCAATTCGCTCAGGGCCTTAACCTGGGCGTTGTAGGGCGTAATGACGAGCACGCCATCTTCCTTCAGAGCGTGTGAGACGGCTCCCGCATCCGTGTAGGCAGGGTCAGCGTCTAGCAGGCTTCGCACGAGCCGGGCCACCTCCGCGGCCTCTTCTGGCGACTCGTTCGATTGCCCGTGGTGAGCGACAGGCAGGAACCGGATGCCCGTGCCGGCCAAAGGCGGCGCGCCGGTCAGTGTCAGCAGGTCGCGGCCGGGATGCGAGTGCAGGCGTCCTTCGTAGAACACCTCGGACGTGTAGGCGCTGATCTCCGGGTGGAGTCTCCAGCTGCCGTCGAGGAAGAGGCCGAGTCGGTCAGGCACCACGCGTTCGCCATCCAGCACGTGAGCGAGGGCTGAGCGCTCGGCGCCGGGGGGATGCGTGCCCTGAAGCGGCTGGTCGAGTTGCTGCGGGTCTCCAAGAAGGACGAGGTTCCTCGCGCAGAGCGACGAGGCGATGGCATCCGCAAGCGACATCTGCCCAGCTTCGTCGACGAAGAGCACGTCGACGCTCTCAGCCATATCCTCGCGCGCCCAGAGCCAGGCCGTTCCCCCCACGACGTCTACGGAGCCGTCGGCAAGGGCGGCTTGGGCCGCGTCATTCGTCTTGAGGTGGACAGCGTCGCCGAACGTCGGATCATCGCCGGAACGCTGACCGATATCCACTGCCACGCCACGCTCACCCGCCACTCTCGCTACCTTCGACAGCAGTTCTCCGATCACCTGGTGACTGTTGGCGGTGACCCCCACACGCTTTCCCTTCTCCACGAGGTCGACTATCATCTCCGCTCCCACCGTGCTCTTCCCCGAGCCTGGCGGTCCCTGGATGGCGAGATAGCTCTCGTCGAGGGACGCGACGAGTCGGCGCGCCGCCCCGGCTGCTTCCTCGCCCGCGACCCGGAGCGGCTGTCCCGCGTTCTGTCCAGCCCGCGGATGATTGCGCATGAGCAGGTCGCGCGCGGCCCGGTAGCGTCCCGGCACTTCGATTCCGTCTTCGAGCACGTGCTCGGCAAGGCGCTGCAAGCTCCCGGGCTTCGGCTGCGGGTTGATGAAATCGTGCGGGATCAGCGACATGGGTTCGGGTGCCGGCTGACTGCTGCCGCGCCTGATGTCAATCACACCGGCGTCGTCATCGATGTGCACGACGGTGCCCACGGCACCTCTTGTCGCAGGGTCGTGCGGCGAGGTGCCCACATTGATGCCATTCTCCTGCGGCGGGAAGCGGAACCGGTAGATGGTAGAGCGTGCGCGCGGTGCCGGGTCAGGCCAGGAGTCCTCGAAGGTGAGTCCCCCGAGAGCATCGGGCTCGTCGCGGCGCTCCTCGTCGGTGAGCTCGTTCTTGAGGTAGAAGTACCGCCACCAAGTGGACTTCGCCTCCCGCCGGTGCCAGTTCAGCAGTTGCGCCAGCAGCCAGCGCGCATGCTCCTCCTGCGTCTGGTCCGCAGTGCCGGGTAGCCCGGCACACAATGCCTCCACGAGTTCGTTCACCGCCTTCTGCGCCTCGCTGTCCTCCCTTTCTTCCGGTTCGGGCACGGTCGGCCGGGGCAGATCGACACCAAGCTCATCCGCCAAGGCCGAGCGCTGCGCTTCGAGCCAGTCACGCAAGCGCAGGGTGGAAACGCAGTCGTCCCGGTTGTAGCCCTCTATCTCGGCAAGCACCTCGTCGCGCTCGGTTCCCTGGCCAAGCTCCAGCCACGTCTCGAACTCGACGATGCTCGTGCCGGCATCGCGGAGGCCAATCTCGCGCCTGAAGTCGTAGAGCGGCTCAAGCCGCTTGATGGAGTAGCTCTCGACCGACGCGCGTATCCCCTGGCGGACGGCGCGGTAGAGGTCGACGAATACCTCTCCGCGCAGCAGCTGGTCAACTTCCTCCTCGCGGGTGCCGTAGCGGCCTGCAAGGCGCTTGACGGCGGTCGGTTCGTAGGGCGCGTAGTGGTAGACGTGCAGGTTCGGGTCCGACGCAAGTCGGTCCATGACGAGGTCGATGAAGGCCTCGAAGGCCCTGCGCTCCCCGTTCGTCGTTACCGTACCGCCCTCTATCGACCAGAACGCGTGAAACGCCGGCTGGTCGGCGGCATCCGTCCGCCTCGGTTCGATGACGCCGAACAGGTACTCGATCCCATCGACCTCATCCGAGCTGAAGAAGGGGTCGCCCTCCATGTCGAAGAACAGGTCGCCACGCGAGGGCTCCGGGAGCATGAGCAGTCCTTGGTTCGGAACGAGGGCTCCCTCACGATCACGTGGGGGCGTGATGCGCTCTGATATCACCGCGCCGATGCGTTCACCCCGCACTTGGATGTTCGCCTGGGCATGGATTCTTCTCAAGGCCTCTCGCCCGGTGCCGTCGAGTCGTTCCGGCAGCAGCTCGGTGGGTTCGGCGAGTCCGGTCCGCGTGGTGATTTCCACTCCGTGCAACACACGGCGCTGCCGGGACGACAGGCCCGCGACAAGGGAGAGGTCGTCGTTCGCACGCCACTCGGCGCGGCACCGCAGGTTCCACCGACAGATGTCGCAGTGCCCCACCGGCTCTGGGCTTGTCGCCACTGGAAAGACGTCGGTCCGGTGTAACATCGCCTCGAACTCGCGGGCCACGAGCCGATAGTAGGCGGCGAAGTCGGCGATGCGGAATGAGACCGTGTCAGCCTGCACGCCGCCGAGCGCGAGATGCATCTCCTCGGGCAACCGGCCCTGAATCCCACTCACCATGTCCGAGTACATGCAGACCTGCAGGACGGCCGATGCCTTCGCATACCGGGCGAGCTTGGTGTCCCAGACCTCGTAGCCCCAAGGGCCGAGGTCGCTGGGCTGTTCGACACGCACCAGGAAGTCGGCGTACCCCAGGCGCCGACCATCGAACAGCACGGCTTGATAGATGACGTCCGTTCCCTCGCGCATGGCCGCGAGCGTTGCTTCGCGTCCTCGGGCTACCCGCTCGCGGAACGGCACCTCCTCATCCGAGCCGATCTCCACGACAACAACCGACTGGGACTGCAGCGATGCCAGGAAGCGCGCCTCGTGCTGTTGGCCCCGCAGCGCGATCCGGTCCAGCACCGGGTCGGGGCGCGTCGGTCTGGCAAGGTGGCCCCACACGGCCGCGCGCTCAAGGTTGGCGAGGTGCTCGCATTCGAGGAAACCGACAAGATCGGTCGCTGAGTAGACCAGTTGCTCGTCAATCTTCAGCATCCATCCATCCTACCAGCGTTGACACAACGGACTGCTGGTTCCATGACTGCCGGTTCCACACTGATATATCAACACTCTCCTCATACTCACTCTGAACATGAGGGAGTCGATGTATGAGGAGCGTCCTGAAGTTGTGGTCAGGGTAGTTCCAGATGCGAATGTCCGCGAGTTCGCGATCTGTCGAGCAGAAGAGACCTGCAGCAAGTCCATCCAGCACTGGTTTGACGTAGTTCTCCACGTCAAGGTGTTGGTTCCAATGACTCGGCAGGTGGAACCCGTACTCGAGCATAACTACGTAGTCGTCCTCGGAACTCCACGGCTCTCCACCCCGCTCGGCCTTGACCGCAGTCGCAACCTGCACCTTCCATCGTTGAAGGGCATGCTTCTGGGCTGAACTGGGGACGAAGTTCCTCACGATTCCGTGTACCGCGACAGACAGGTAACCCATGGTGCGTTCTTCTCAGATTCCGGTTTCGCCCCCAGATACTAGCCAAGAAGCGAGCTAAGGGCGAATCGGGGGCTAGCCGAACAGCGGCCACCTGGTCACTTGAGTCGATAACGTCGACTATGGAGGTGAATCCGATGGGCAGAAACAGGATGGACGCGTTGAATCTACTGTGCAAGGAAACCGTAACCGCAGGCGGAGGTGCGGTCTGAGTCCAAGGTCTTTGTAGTTGAGTTGCTCGTTCATGTCCGTCTTCTGCACAGGGACTCCGTCTCCATTCTGGTGCAACCATGCCTGTCTGGCGCAGGCCTGACTCATCGCTGGCTCATGCCGGGTCAATCATTGTCGCATCCGAGTAAGTGATCGTCCACGGAGCGGGTGAAGTGCCGCTGGAGTGGTTGCCGTCAGGCATCCGGCTTGGTACATTCCATCTATGCGAACAAACGTTCTAACACCGCAACTCCCGCCATACCTTGGCGCATCCTGTGCGGGAGTCCCGGAAACCCCAGTGGAGAACGAGAGACGTGAGGAGACCGAGGCGGCTCACGAAAGAGCAGGACGCGTTGCGGCTGGCGGGATTGCGGATCCTCGCCCGGCTGATCGTGCGTGCCCACCTCGCCTCGCTGCTCGATGAGGAGGAGCGCGTGCGCTCCGGCGCCGGGACGCTCGCTACGGACGGCCTCCCGCATACGGAGAGAGAACATGGCGGGTAGGCGCTCGCTGCGGAAGGTCAAGGTGAACCCGTATGCGGCGTGGCGTCGGATGGATGTTCTCCACCTGACGCAGAACGAGCTCGCGCGCCTGACGGGACTCACGTCGGGTTACATCTCCCTGCTGCTGAGCGGAAGGCGCTGTCCGTCGCCGGAGAAGCGCCGCCTTTTGCAGGAGGCGCTCGGCGTGTCGGAGTTCGACGACCTGTTCATCGTGGTGAACCTGGATGAGTAGTGAACGCGGCTCCTCCGCACTCTACACGCCGGGCATCGCCCTGTTGCCGGACGACTTCCCCCACCGGCTCACCGCGCTCAAGGAGACCACCGGCCTTACCTGGGAGGGGATGGCCTGCAGCATCGGCGTGGACCCGAGGCAGTTGCAGCAATGGCGGCGCGGTGGATGGCCCAACGGCGGAGCGATGCTCGCCCTCGTGGACCTCGCGACTCTGGTGCCCGGGGGCTTGGGAATACTCCTCGGCTGCGACCTCCTCGTGATCCGGCGGCATGGCCCGTCGTCGGGGGAACGAGAAGGAGCGGCAGCGTGAGTGCCCGTCAGCAGCAGGTGTATCACGTGGAGCCATCCCGGTTCCCGGAGGACTTCCCGCAGCGATTGGAGTGCTTCAGGGACGCGGCGGGGCTCTCTTGGCGTGGGCTGGCACGAAGGCTGCGCGTGAGCGTGCGGTGCGTGTGGCGCTGGAAGGCCGGGACGCAGCCGGACCCCGGCCACTTGTTCTCCCTGTTCACCACGGCCGAGGAGATGGGGTTGCTGCATATCCTGCTCCACGGGGCACGGGATCAGGATGCAGCGCGTTCCAGCCACGCACATCGAGATCAACGGTCCTTCCAAGTCATCAAGCGACTTGCATAATCCGGAAGCTGACGTTCAGCGCTGCCGGAAGGCGTAGGAGGGTTCTCCGCCTCCCGGGACGCGCCATGCCGGTTCGAGCGGCCCCACCTGCTCCAGCAGTTGGCGGTAGGAGATGTGGAGCGGGACGCGGATGCCGGTCCGGGCTATCTCGCGGCGTGCGATGCGCAGGAAGTGGGCTGCGGTGATCTCGTCCTCGAAGACGACGAGCACGCTGGGCGGCACGCCATGGTCCGCAGCGGGCCTGTCGGAGGAGAAGTAGCGCAGGTAAGGCCCGATGCGTGCCGCCATGGTGACGGGCCGCACCGCTCTGCGCTCCCATTCGAGGAGAAAGGGCCAAGTCCGGCCATCCTTCCGCAGGACGCCGGAGGCGTCGGGGCGGACGGAGTGGAGCCTGCCGTCGTGGCGGAAGAAGACCGAGGCGCGGTGCGGCGGGTCGAGCTGCGCGATCTCGAAGCTTAGTATGCGGCACTGGACGGCGAGTGCTGCGATGAAGGAATGGACGGCCTCGGTGTGGCCGATGTTCCTGAGCAGCTGGCGGCTCCGCGTGCCCGAGACGTTGCGCCAGGTCAGCGGGACGTCCGCGTCCACGGGCCTCACGCTCCACCGCCTGCGGGCGTCACCCACGGATGCGCGGTCCCTTCGCGCGAGGAGCGCAAGCCCCCTGTCGGTGAGCGCGAAGCAGTGGCCCTCCCCTGCGGCGGGAGCGAGCGCGAGGCCGAGGCGCCGGAGGCGTCCCATGACCTGCGAGAGGCGCGGCCCGCGCACGCCGAGCAGTGCGCCGAGGTGCGCGGGGGCGAGCCACGGCCACGCGGCAAGCAGGTCGAGCGCACGCTTCTCCGCGGGTTTCAAGTGTGCGGGCAGCAGGTGGTTCGCGACATGCTCTTCTGCACCATCCAGCGCGAGGTCCTCGGGCATCGTCGCGCGGAGGGGTGAGTCCTCAACGGGAAACTCGCCCTCCGGCGAGACCCGGACGAGCGCCGCCTGCAGGCTCAGCAACCGCCCGTCGTCCCGCGTGCGCCATGCGGGGCGATACGCGCCCGCCGCGACGGCGAGAGGCTCGACGGCGAGGAACGCCGGCGCCGGGAAACTGCCCAGCAGCCTGCCCGCGTGCTTCAGGCGCGACCCGTCGGAAGCGAGCACGAAGAGCGCTCCCGGCGGTTCAGCATCGTCGAGCCGCAGCAGCCGCTTGGCGAATGCGGTCCTGCCCGCGGTGGAACCCTGGCGAACGACGCCGACGGTGCGGCCATCGGCCAGGAGGACCACTGCATCGAGCGGGGATGCCCCGAACCACCGGCACCCGCGCACCGGCCCCGAGGCGGTGGCGATGGAGGCGGTGATGCGATAGATCACGGCGGCGGCATCGAGCCGCTCGAGGAGGATGCGCCGCCATTGGGCGGAGACGGGGCGCGTGCGCAGCAGCTCCTCCAGGGGAACGTTCCCTGCGGTCGCGAGATGGCGCAGCCCGTCCGCGGTGAGCAGGAGGCGCTTCGTGGACGGGATGGTCGGGGATGCGTGGGATATCGCGATCGCGAGCCCCGCGCCGTCCAGGGCGGAGCAGGCGTCGTAGGCGGCGCGCACCGAGACGCCGGAGACCGCGGCGAGCTCGATGCGGTCGAGGAGCGGCATGGCGGCCAGCCGCTTCATGACCCGCAGCTGCAGCCCGTTCACGACGCTGCCTCGTCCCGCTCTCCTGTGTCCTCCTCCGGCTCCTGCTCGGGGGCGGGGTTGCGGGGGCTGGTCTTGCCGGGAGCATCGTCCGTGGCTGCGCCTTCCTTCTGCGCGCTGGCGTCCTGCGATGCGTCCTGTTTCGGCTTGGAGCGCGGGCGGCGGCGTTTGGCTTCCTCCGCGGCGATCGCCTCCATCGGAGTGGCGTAGGCGGCGGTCCCGGCGCGGATGCGTTCGGCGATGGCGGAGTCGCCAGGCTCGGGTCCGAGGACCTCCATGGAGTAGGTGGAGGTCCGCTCGTTGCCGACGGTGGCGCGGACGTAGCACTCGTGGACGGGGAGCGAGACGATGTCTTCCTCGCTGACGCGGTCCCTGCCGAGCTCGTAGACGAGCTGCCTAGCATCCGATCCCGCGACCTGGAAGACGGCGAGGCAGCCCACGTTGGCCAGCACGGTGTCGCGCATCGTGTGGGAGAGGTCGTCGAGCTTGGCGAGGCTCTGGGTGGCGAGGATGAAGGACGCGCCGAACTTGCCGAGCTCGGAGAGCATCGACTCGTAATCGACACCGGGCATCGACTGCATTTCGTCGACGACGACGAGGGCGCCGCGACGCCGCTCGGGTGGGAGCGCCTCCTGCTCGCGGACGACGGCGTCGACGAGGTTGAGGATGGACGAGCCGAGCAGCGCGGCCACGTCGCGCCCGACGGCGCCCTGGGCGGTGGAGACGAGCAGGATGCCGCCGTCGAGGATGGTCTTCCTCAGGTCGACGGTGGAGCGGCGCTGTCCGAGGATGGCGCGAGCGCGCACGGATGATGCGTAGTAGGCGAGGCGGGTCTGGACGGGTGCGAGGGCGTCGGCTCGGTACTCGTGCCGCCAGCCCATGAACTCGCGCCTCCACCACTCCGAGATGTAGGGGTCGCTCACCTGCGCGAGGACCTTCTCGCGGAACCTGGCGTCGGAGATGAGGGGAAGCCCGTCGAGAATCGTATACTGGCGGGCGGGGTCGGTCGCGGGGTGCGCGTTGGCCTCGTGCAGGCTCTTGACCGTGTGTTCGAGGATCGACTGCATGCGCGGCCCCCACTGCTCCCAGAGTCCCCGTGCGATGCGCACCACGGCGTCGGCGGTGCGGTCGCGGTCGGTGAAGACGCGGGCATCCAGCAGGTTGATGCCGACGGCGCCTGCCCTGTCGGCGAGGTCGATGAGGCGGACCTGGGGGATGAGCTCCTCGGGGACGTGTTCGAGGAGGCCGGCGACGAGGTCGGTGTGGGGGTCGATCACGACGATGGCGTCGTGGTCTCTCCCGGCGGCTTTCTCGCGCATCCTGTGTACGATGACGTGGCGCATGAGGGTGGATTTGCCCATCTGGGTGCGTGCGACGTAGAGATGATGCTGGGGCCTGTCGCTGGAGAAGTGGACGAGTTGGGGCCTGCCCGCGGTGGTCCTGCCCACGGGGGCGCCGGAGCGGATGCTCTTCGCCGTCGGCGTCAGCACTCGCGCGCCGGAGCGCTCCACCGAGAGCGTGTCGTCGGCCGGAGCGGGCGGGTGCCAGAGGGCTGCCGCCTCGCGGACGCCGATGACGCTGCGGCTGCCGAAGAAGCCCGGCGGCTCGGGTTCGAGCCCGGTGTCCAGGGCGGTGACGGGCCGGGTCTGCCCGACCGTGAATCTCGTGCCGGAGGGGTTGTCGTAGTGGCGGTAGGCCGCCGCGATGCGCTTCATGATCGCTCCGGCGCGCTCGGGCCTGCCGCCGGATGGCAGGACGATCGTGACCTGGACGTCGGCATCGAAGGCGATGCGGGAGACCTTCTCCTCGATCAGGGATGGCGCATACGAGCGCTTGGGCTTGAAGAAGCGCGCCCTGACGTAGCCGATGGCGATGAGCCCCGCCACGATGGCGAGGCCCATCAGCACGGCCTTCCACGTCTCGTCGGCGCGCACCCAGGTGTAGGCCCTGAGGGCGGCGATCGCGCCGACTGCGAGCACGGCCATGCGGATGCCGTCCGTGGCTGAGGGCGTGCCCGGCTGCGTGGACTGCGGGGGCGGGGGAGGCGCGGGCCGCTCGTGGGCGAGCCGCTGGTGGTGGACGGCCCAGTCGGGGCCGAGGGAGCGCATGCGCAGGCGGGTGACGACGCGCTCGCCGTCGTTCAGACCGGAGAGCGCGCCGAGCGTTGCGAGCAGGGGGTCGGAGCCGGGGTCGGTGAGGTCCCGGTCCTGGAAGGTGCGGAGGGGGACATATTCGGGGCCTGCTGAGCGGAGGGTCGTCGTCCACGCCTGCTCGCCCTCGTCGATGCGCAGCGGGTCGTCCTCCGGTTCGAGCCCGCGTATGCGGGCCTGGGGATAGTGGACGGCGATCAGTCCTCTGAGGGCGTCCTCGTCGTGGCAGCGGGCCATGACAGCGACGCCGTCGGCGTCCCCTGCGAGCTCGAGGGAGAAGGGCTCGGGGTCGATGATGGCGCCGAGGAGGTTCTCGACGCTGAGGAGGCTGCGCTCGCCGGCGCGCGGCGGCGTGATCTCCATCAGCACCGGGGTCTTCTCCGGCTGCTCCCGGTTCCTGTCGTTCCTGTTCGAGAATGGCATTCGCATGCGGTTCCTCCTCTCTCTTCGCGGGCTGTCCACCGTTCGGTCCGTGCTCTTCGTGTGGTCCGGCGCCCGGTTCCGCTCACCTACGGGAAGGGCTCATCAGGCATCCAGTCTGAGGAGGGCAACAGGCGCTTCGGAACCTCCCATAACCAGTGTCATGCGTGACACTGGCTGTGGCGCATGGCGATTTCGGGAGCGGTCGTGGTGTTATGGACGTGTACAGAAGAACCACTTCTGTCGGAGAGGGACCGCGGAGTCGTGGGCAGGGCCGTGGCCTATCGGACGGGGCATGCACCGCGTTGTCGGTAAGCACTTCGGGTTCGGGGCTCGTTGCGTGGCCGACTGCAAGGCCCACGAGTAGGAAGTGCAAGGCCTGCACGGGCACGAACCGGCGGTCCGCGCAAGGCCCACGAGTGAGAAGTGCAAGGCTTGCACGGGAGGGAGCCGATGGAACACGGGAGCGTGGAGACGGACCGGGAGAGCATGGAGGCGCACGCGCGGAGATACGTCGAGGATGCGCACGGCCTGCGGCTGATGGCGCTGCTCGACGGGCTGGTGCGCGAGCACGATGTGAAGCGGGTGGCGGAGCAGCTCGGGGTCGACGCGAGGACGCTGGCAACCTGCCTGCGGCGGAGGAGGCTGACGGACCACGTGCGTGTGGCGCTGGAGAGCCGGCTGCAGGCGGAGTCGGACCGGCTGGCGCAGCAGGTCGGCGAACTGGCGGAGCGGGTGGATGCGCTCGCGGGAGAGGTGGAGGAGCTCCGCTTGGGCGTGGGCCGGGAGATGGGATCGCTGCGGGAGGAGCAGGCCGGGACCGTGCGCGGGCTGGAGCAGCGGCTCGCGCACGTTGAGGCCCAGCGGCAGGGCGGTCCCGGCACGGCCGGGGCGGCGGGGGGAGAGACGCTCTCGAAGTCCGCGGCATCGGAACCCCAGGGGGAACCTGCGGGGAGGCGCGCGCAGCGCAGGCCGCACCCGAGGGTGGTGACGATCGAGGCCGAGCATGGTGAGGAGGACGTGTACGGGGATGCCGAGCCGCTGGTGGTCGCGTGGCGTGAGGCGCGGGCTGCCGACCGCGCCGCACGGGACAGGCTGGAGCGGGCGGTTGCCGCGGAGCGGCTGATGACGCTGGAGATCGCGCTGATGGAGGGGCACGGGCTGACGCTCGCGCCGGAGCGGTACCCGTTCGACGGCATCAAGATGTCGAGCGAGCTGCGGTGGCGGCGGCTGGCGCTGTCCAATGCGCGCCGGGAGCGAGCGAGGGCGCTGCGCCGGCGCTGGCTGCGCCGCGCGCTCACCCTCGGGTTCTGGTGGGAGTAGGCATCGGCGCTGGTATCCCGGTCAATCCCAGGCCCATTCGAGTAAGCGATCCGGGCAATGGGGGTGGGCGGGCATTGTCAGCGGCCGGCTGGCTGCTGCACACTGAACGTTGTTGTTCGGCTTGCCAGCGTTCGCACCAGAGAATGTTGGAGGGTTTCGTACCGTCCCTGCCCTTGGCCCGAGGAATCGAGCAGTGCTCTTCCGAGGCCTGAACGAGGGACGAACCGCAACTCCGGCTGCGGGAAGCATCGTCAGGGTCTGAGCAGACTCCCCTGACGGGTGCTTCGAGAGCCGGACACCGGGGCGGGCACACGGAAAAGCCTCGCCTCTCTCAGTCCCGGAGCGCGACTGACGCTCTGACTATCGCCTCGTGTGCGCGGCACAGACCGCTGCTGACACTGAGGCTTCTTCCCACGCGCCGATCTGCACCGCACACCGCAGGCTGCCCTCGTGATCGACACGCGCAGCGGCTGCTTCCCCACCGTGGCGTCCCGAATAGCCCGCAGACGCCCCGACGCCCGGCTCCTGTCCCCAGGACGGTGGTAGGATACCGGCTCCCAGCTCCCCTGAACCGGCACCCCACCACCGGGCGGTAGGATACCGATACCGTCTCCGCCGCGCATCGAGCGGTGAACCAGGAGACGTGGTAGGTTGTGCGGCGCGACGGGAGCCTCAGCCTCCCTCAGGTG
>VXQP01000099.1 GCA_009838965.1 Chloroflexota bacterium
AGAGAGAACAGCAGGAGGCAGAGGGTTAGATGGCAAAGCAGAAGTTCGAGCGCACCAAGCCCCACGTTAACGTCGGCACGATCGGGCACGTTGACCACGGCAAGACCACGCTGACAGCGGCGATCACCAAGGTGCTCGCGCTGGGCGGCGGCAGCCAGTTCCGCGCTTTCGATTCCATCGACAGCGCTCCGGAAGAGAAGGCCCGCGGCGTGACGATCAACATCGCCCACGTCGAGTACGAGTCGCCGAACCGGCACTACGCGCACGTCGACTGCCCCGGCCACGCCGACTACATCAAGAACATGATCACCGGCGCGGCGCAGATGGACGGCGCGGTGCTCGTGGTGTCGGCGCCGGACGGCCCGATGCCCCAGACGCGGGAGCACATCCTGCTCGCGCGCCAGGTGGAGGTCCCGCGCATCGTCGTCGCCCTCAACAAGGTCGACATGATGGACGACGAGGAGCTGCTGGAGCTGGTGGAACTGGAAGTCCGCGAGCTGCTGAGCAAGTACAACTTCCCCGGCGACGATACCCCCATTGTGCGGCTGAGCGCCCTGGAGGCGCTCGAGTCCAGCAGCACGGATCCGGACGCCCCCGAGTACGCCGGTGTCCAGGAACTCGTGAAGCAGCTGGACGAGTACATCCCCGTCCCCGACCGCCCGCGCGACGGCACCTTCCTGATGCCCGTGGAGGACGTGTTCTCCATCAAGGGCCGTGGCACCGTGGTCACGGGCCGTGTCGAACGCGGCGTCGTCCACCCGGGCGACGAGGTTGAGATCGTCGGTATCAAGGAGACGCACAAGACCACGGTCACGGGCGTCGAGATGTTCCACAAGCTGCTGGACGAGGCAGAGCCCGGCGACGCGGTCGGCACGCTGCTCCGCGGTGTGGAGCGCGACGAGATCGAGCGCGGACAGGTGCTCGCCAAGCCCGGCTCCATCAAGCCGGTCAAGGAGGCGGAAGCCGAGGTCTACGTGCTCGCGAAGGACGAGGGCGGCAGGCACACGCCGTTCTTCAGCGGTTACAAGCCGCAGTTCTACATCCGCACGAGCGACGTGACCGGCGAGATCGGTCTGCCCGAAGGGGTGGAGATGGTGATGCCGGGAGACAACACGCAGATGCACATCAAACTGATCAGCCCGATGGCGATGGAGCCGGGGCTGCGGTTCGCCATCCGCGAGGGTGGCAGGACCGTAGGCGCGGGCGTCATCACGAACGTGACCTAAGGAGCGGTCGTGGCCAAGAAGCGAGGAGACGTCCGCCAACTGATCAATCTGGCGTGTACAGAGTGCCGCGAGCGGACGTACCACAGCCAGAAGAACCGGCGGAACGATCCGAACCGGATGGAGTTGAACAAGTTCTGCCCGCGCTGCAGGGGGCATCGCCTCTACCGCGAGGTACGGTAGCGTGGCACAAGCTCGAGGCCGGAACCCGCTCCGCTCGATGATGGACGAGGGCCAGGCCCGCCGCAGAGGCAGGCTGGCGTTCATCGGCGAGGTCTGGAGCGAACTGACGAAGGTAACGTGGCCTTCACGGGAGGACGCCGCGCGCCTGACACTGCTGGTGTTGGGCGTGTCGGCTGTCGTGGGAGTGTTCCTGGCCCTGTGGGACCTCGGTTTCAGCACATTGGTGGAGCGGGTGTTCCTGTAGGCAGGGCGCACTCCGGCACCTTTCATCAGACCAAGAAAGACAGAGGCTCATGACGCAACAATCCGTCATACCGGAGATCGAGTCTCACTGGTATATCGTGCACACGTACTCCGGCCAGGAGGACCGTGTGAAGCGGAACCTGGAACTGCGGATCGAGTCCATGGACGTGAAGGACAAGATCTTCAGAGTCGTGGTGCCGACCGAAGAAGAGATTGAGATGAAGGAGGGGAAGCGCAAGTCCGTCCAGCGCAAGATATTCCCCGGCTACATCCTGATCCTGATGCGGATGGACGACGAGAGCTGGTACGTGGTGCGGAACACGCCGGGCGTCACCGGCTTCGTGTCGTCCGAGGACGAGCGCGAGCGCCGTCCGAAGCCGGTCCCGCTGGAGGACCGTGAGGTGGAGCACATCCTGAACCGGATGGAGGAGCCCACCCCGCGCATCAAGGTGGGGCTTGCCCCCGGCCAGATGGTGCGGATCACCGGAGGGCCGTTCGCCGAGTTCATGGGGTCCGTGGACACGGTGGACGAGGACAAAGGCAAGGTGCGCGTGCTCGTGTCGTTCTTCGGACGCGAGACGCCGGTTGAGTTGGACTTCCTGCAGGTAGAGAGGGCGTAAGTGGCGAAGCGAGTTCGGGCGGTTCTGAAGCTACAACTCCCGGCCGGGAGCGCGACACCCGCGCCTCCGGTGGGGCCGGCGCTGGGTCAGCACGGCATCAACATCATGGGGTTCGTGAAAGAGTACAACGCCCGCACCGCGAACCAGGTAGGAACGATCATCCCCGCCGAGATAACGGTGTTCGAGGACGCTTCGTTCACGTTCGTCACGAAGACGCCTCCCGCGTCGGAACTCATCCGCAAGTCCATGGGCGTGGAGAAGGGCTCCAGCAGCCCGCGTCACGAGCGCGCCGGTTCGCTCTCCCGCTCAGCCATCCGGGAGATAGCAGAGACGAAGCAGAAGGACCTGAACGCGGCCGATCTGGACGCCGCCATGAAGATCATCGAGGGTACGGCTCGCAGCATGGGCGTCGCCGTAGAGGAAGAGTAGGCATGGTGAAGCACGGCAAGCGCTACCGCGCCGCGGCAGAGACGGTAGACCGGCAGCAGCGGTACGAACCCGCAGCGGCTATCGGCATGCTGCGGCAGACCGCCACGAGCAAGTTCGACGAGACAGTGGAGCTGCACCTGCGTACGAGCGCAGACCCGCGCCACGCCGACCAGCAGCTGCGCGGCGTCGCCTCGCTCCCCCACGGGTTGGGCAAGCCCGTGCGCGTGGCCGTGTTCGTCGCCGGTGAGCGGGCGCTCGCTGCCCAGGAAGCCGGGGCGGGGGGGGGGGGGGGGGGGGGGGGGGGGGGGGGGGCGGCGGGCGGGGGGGGGGGGGGGGGGGGGGGGG
>VXQP01000093.1:0-23864 GCA_009838965.1 Chloroflexota bacterium
GATGCGCACGCTGCTCAACGGCACGCCTTCCGAGACGTCGCAGAGCTTCTGGAAGGGGTCACGCACCTGCTCGAAGTGGGAGATGACGAGCTTGATCATCTCCTGCGCGCCGTGGGCGTGCACGCCCTCCAGCGCCTCCGAAACGTCCACGATGTGGGTGTCGTTCTTGACGACGCCGAGCGTCCAGTCGTTGAAAAAGCCGATCTTCATGCGCGCCTCTCCTCGTTGCTCCTAACGCAGAATTATGGGCCGCACGACGATGCTCTCGTCGCGGCGCGGGCCGGTGGATATCAGGTCTATGGGGCAGCCTATCACGTCCTCTATGCGGCGGACGTAGGCCGACGCCTCCGGCGGCAGTTGGGATATGTCCGTGATCCCCGCCGTCGGCGCGCTCCAGCCGGGCATCTCTTCCCAGATCGGAGTGGCACGCTCCAGCAGACCGGGCTCGCTCGGGAACCGGTGGATGCGCTTGCCGTCCGCCTCGTAGGCGGTGCATATCTTCACGGGGTCGATGCCGTCCAGCACGTCGAGCCGCGTGAGGACGGCGGAGGTGAAGCCGTTGATGGTTGCCGAATAGCGCGCTGCGAGGCCGTCGAACCAGCCGACGCGCCGGGGACGCCCGGTTGTCGTGCCGTACTCCCACGCGCGTTCGCGGATGTCGTGCCCCACCTCGTCGTCGAGTTCGGTGGTCATCGGTCCCGCGCCGACGCGGGTGGAGTACGCCTTGAAGACGCCGATGATGCCGACGATCTCGCGCGGCGAGATGCCGAGGCCGGTGCATGCCCCGCCGATGGAGACCGACGACGACGTGACGTAGGGGTAGGTGCCGTGGTCGAGGTCGAGCATCGCGCCCTGTGCGCCCTCCAGCACGACACGTGCGCCGCGTGCGAGCCTGTCCAGGATGCGGTGCTCCACCGATGCGACATACGGCCGGAGCGCGTTGCCCCAGGAGCGCACCTGGGCGAGCAGGGCGTCGAAGTCGATGGGATCCGCGTCGAACACCCTGGTGAGCAGGCGGTTCTTCTGTGCGACGACGTTCTCCAGGCGGGACGCGAGGTACGTCTCGTCGAGGAGGTCGCCGAGGCGGATGCCGGTACGAGCGACCTTGTCCACGTACGTCGGGCCGATGCCGCGCCCTGTGGTGCCGATGGCGTTGTTGCCGCGGGCCTGCTCCTCCAGCTGGTCCAGCATGATGTGGTAGGGCATGACGATGTGGGTGTGGTCGCTGATGAAGAGGCGGCTGGTGTCGACGCCCCGCTCGTTCAGGCTTTCCAGCTCGCCGAGCAGCACGACGGGGTCGAGCACGACCCCGGGGCCGATGACTGCGTCCACGTGCGGGCGGAAGATGCCGGACGGTATGAGATGCAGGGCGAATTCGCCCTTCTCGTTGATGACCGTGTGGCCGGCGTTGCTACCCCCGGAGTAACGAACGACGACGTCCGCCTCCTCCGCGAGGAAGTCGACGACCTTTCCTTTGCCCTCGTCGCCCCATTGGGCGCCGACGATGCCGTAAGCGGGCATCGCAACACTCCTTGCTCGTTCCCGGGGAACGTCCCGATAACACACTACCGGCCTGCGCCGCAGCCGGGCGCAGGCCGGATGGCAGTATAGCAGAGCGGGCGGAGTGTTATGGCAAGAGCGCGTCGCTGGCGAGGGCGACTGCCCCCAGCGCACCTGCCTCAGCGCCGAGTGCGGGCGGGACAACGGGCGTGAGCTTGCCGATGCCCGCGAACGACTGCTCGCGCATGAGGGCGACAGCGGGGGCGATGTAGGCGTCCCACTCGTTGGAGAGGCCGCCGCCGATGATGATCTTGGCCGGGTTGAGCAGGTTCACGAGGCTCGTGAGGCCCGCACCGAGGTAGACGATGGCGTCGGCGACGATGTCCTGCGCGAGCGCGTCGCCGGAGCGGCAGGCTGCGAAAATATCGCGAGCGGTCAACCCTTCCTGATTGGTGTCGTGCAACGTGGCGCTCATGGAGGAGCGCTCCCCGGCGGTGATGCGTTCCGTTGCGATGCGCGCCAGCGCCGTGCCTGAGCAGAGCGACTCCCATGCGCCGGGGGTGGTGCTCGCGCCGTAGGGGCCGTGGGCGTCCACCGTCATGTGCCCGACCTCTCCCGCGTAGCCGGCCGACCCGGTGAAGAGCCTGCCACCGATGATGACCCCGGCGCCGATGCCGGTGCTGATGGTGAGGAAGACGAGGTCCTGCACGCCCTTGCCCGCGCCGTAGCGCTGCTCTCCGAGCGCGGCGATGTTCGCGTCGTTGCCGATGGCGACCGGCATGCCGAGCAGCTGGCTGAGCATCGCGACCACAGGCGTATTCGACATCGTGGACAGGTGCGGAGAGTGCACGATGGTACCGGCGCGCGCGTCTATGGCCCCGGCGGCGGCCACGCCTGCGGAGCCGATGTCATCCGTCCCCAGCCCCGCCTGCGCCATGGCCGCACGGGCGGTCTCCGCCATCGCGGATATGACGCGCTCCGCCTTGTCCCGTGACGGCGTCTCTGTGACGGCGGACGCGAGCGTCGTGCCGTCCGGTCGTGCGGCAAGGGCGAGTATCTTCGTGCCGCCGACGTCTATGCCCAGGACTGCGTTGCTGTCGGTCATCGCGCCGCTATGTTACCCCGGCGAGCGAGTTCATCAAGCTGAGGTGGTCCTTGAGCAGGCGGGTCGTCAGGAAGTGCTCGCGGACGTGCTCCTTGCCGCGCTTCCCCATCTCCTTGCGGGCCCGCTCGTCTTCCAGCAGGGTGCGGATGGCGTCCACGAACTCCTGCGTGGTGCCCGCGACAGGCCCCGCGCGTCCGTAGTCCAACTGGAGGGGTATGCCGCCGGCGTGGCTGCCCACGAGCGCTTTGGACTTCCAGAGCGCCTCGGAGATGACGAGCCCGAACCCCTCCCGGATGGACTTCTGCAGCAGCACGTCGGCAGCGCTCTGGAAGGCGTTCACCTCCAGGTTGCCGACGCCGTTGAGGTTCGTCAGCACGTGGATGTCGTAGTCCTCGCCGGCCTTCCGGACGATGCGCTCGTAGAACGACCACGCTTCCGGGTCGTCGTTCGCCATCGCGGCGACCATGAGCAGTTGGAGAGCGGGGTACTCTTCCTTGAGCGTCTTGTAGACGTCGAGGACGCCGAGCGGGTCTTTCCAGGGGTCGAACCGGGATATCTGGGCGATGATGGGACGGTCGGGGTCGATCTCGTAGCGGGCGAGGATGTCCCGTATAACGACGGGCGAGATCTCCGAGTTCTTGGTGCTGGTGGGGTCTATGGCAGGCCAGATGACCTCCAGTTTCGGGCCGGTGATGGGTTCCTTGACGTACTCCGCCAGGGTGAAGACGAGCGCGTCGTAGATAGAGATGTAGCCGCGCAGGAAGCCCCACACCTCGGGCAGGGCTTCCGTCGTGTCGAGGTGGCAGCGCCAGACCCACTTCGCGCCGAGCATGTCCGGGTCGCGTTCGCGCAGGTACTCCAGGATGCCGGCGGGCTGCGGGTCGTGGATGTAGACGAAGTCATACTTCCCGTCCATCGCGTTCGCGTTCGCCTCGTTGGTCTCCCGCCAGAGGTCGGCCATCGCCTTGTTCCAGGGTATGTACATGCCCTGCATGGCGTTGTGCATGCTCTTGGTGACGTTGAAGAACTCGGCGGAGGCTTCCATGACGTGCCAGTGCGCGTCTATGCCTACGTCGCGCAGAAGCGGGATGAAGCTGTTGAGTATCTCCGCGACGCCTCCGCCGAACGCGGTCGCGTTCAGGTGCAACACCCTCGCGTCCTTCAGGGGTGCGGCGAGAGCGCGGAGCTCTGCTATGCGCTCCTCGCCGACGTGCGGCTCGTACTCGTGCAGCGCTTTGGGAGTGATGGGAACGGGGGTGGGCATTCAGCGCCTCGAGGTCCGTTGCCGCCGCTTCAGCATCTGCTGGAAGACCTTGAGGTAGTTGGCGAGGTAGTGGGTGATGAGGTGGCGCCGGGCAACGTGCCGGTGCGCCGCCTGTCCGATGCGGGCTGCCGTCCTAGGGTTCCTCAGCAGACGCTCGATGGCCGCGGCCTGCTCCTCTGTGCTGTCGGCGAGCAGCGCCGTTCTCCCTTCGATAAGCAGAGCCTCAGCGACCGAACTGCGAGCGCTGACGATCGGGCGGGACTGCCACATCTCCTCGAGCAGTTCCACGGAGATGCCGCGCGGGTAACCCTCGTGGATGAGCACCGTGGCCTCTTCCCGCAGGGCGGAGAGTTCCACGTTGCCGACCCTGTCCATCTCCGAGAGCACCAGCACACCGCCCAGCTGTTGCGCGCGCTGGCGCAGGACGTTGAGCTTCTCAGCGAGGGCTGGTTCGTCGGTGACGAGGTTCGTGATGACGAGTTGCACGTCCGGGCGGTGTTGCCGGACGAGGGCGAAGGTGTCCAGCACCCGCTCCGGGTCGTCGTCGCGCATGCTGAGCACGATCTGTCCGATCACCGGCTGGTTCACGTTCAGCCCGCGCTGGGCGAGGATCGTCTCGCGTACCTCGTCGGACACCGGGCGCGCGCTGGGGCTGAGCGGGTCGACGCCCGGCGCAACGACGAACGTGCGGGGCGTCGGGGCGTCGTCCCGGATGAATGGCTTGTAGTCGTAGACCGACGCGTCGAAGTCGTCCGCGTGCTGCCGGATGAGCGACCACGCGTTCGGCACGGCATTGCGGTAATCGCGGTGGGAATGCCACAGCCAGACGCCCGGAGGAGAGTGCCCGTGCAGTTGTGTGAGCGCCGCGTGGAGCCCGACCGACGCGGAGTGGTGCACGACGACGATGTCGAAATCCTCGTCGAACATCTGGGCGTTCCCCTGGTTGAACTCGCGCCACTCGCTCTCGCGGTGTTCGTGCCAGCCCCCGGCGTAGCCGGAGAGCGCCCGGCGGAGCGCCCTGTCCATCTCCACGTACTCGGCGGCTATCCGCACCTGCTGCCACTGGATATGGAGGCCGAGGTCCGCAAGTAGCGGGACGGAACTCTGGAGCAGCCGGCGCACGGCGCCGCTCGCCGCAGGGGAAGAGAGGTAGAGCACGCGTGCGCCGCGCAGGGGCGCGGCTGCCGCGCGGAGCGACTCGATGGCCGCGTCACCGACGTACGGGGTGTACTGGTCTATGGAGTGTGTGCTGGTTGCGACGCTTCCGAACATCCGCCTGCCGTCCGCCCGCCGGGCGCTCTGCGCCGGCGGGGCGTCTGCGAGCGATTATCCGGGACGCTTTCGGAAGCGGTCAACACAACTTGACCGGGTTCGTCCTATAATCGCGCCGTTCAAGCAAAGCCTTAGCCGACCGTTAAGGAGGCGTTAGATGACGAACTACGACCGCACCGATCAGGACTTCGGCAACATCGTGTCTCTGGACCACGTGAACCTCACCGTGCCCGACCAGCAGATGTCGACGCTCTTCCACATCGTCGGCATGGGCCACACCCGCGACCCCTACATGACCGTCGGGTTGGAGAACATGTGGGTGAACATAGGCAGGGAGCAGTTCCACCTGCCGACCCGTGACTCGGCGCAGGTGCTCCGCGGACGCATCGGCTTGATCACGCCGGACGTCGATGAGTTGGAGGAGCGGCTCGACAGGATCGCACCGCGCATGGAGGGGACGCAGTTCGCCGTCGAGCGGGAAGGGGGCAACCTGGACGTGAGGTGTCCATGGGGGAACCGCATCCGCTGCCACCCGGCTGACGGCGAGCGCCTGGGCGGCGCGAACATCGGCCTGGAGTACCTCATCTTCAATGTTCCGGCAGGCACGGCGCCGGGCATCGCCCGGTTCTACGGGCAGGTCATGGGCGCGACGACCGACGTCGTGGAGCGCCGCGGCTCCCCGACGGCGCGAGTGCAGGCCGGCAGGCATCAGGCGATGCTCTTCCGGGAGGACCCGAACGAGACGCGGCCCTACGACAATCACCACATCGCGGTCTACATCGCGGACTTCTCCGGCCCGCACAAGGCGCTGCAGGAGATGGACCTGGTCACGGAGGAGAGCAACGCCTCCCAGTACCGCTTCGTGAACATCACCGACCCCGAGACGGGTGAGACGCTCTACGAGCTGGAGCACGAGGTGCGGAGTATGGCGCACCCGATGTACGCTCGTGAGCTCGTGAACCGCAACCCGGTGCAGTCGTTGCAGGTCTACCGCAGAGGCGCCGATGCGCTGATGGTGGGGTAGGGCGGGACGGTCGGGCCTAGGTCGCACCGCCCCTGATCTTCGTGCGGCGCTCCGGCTGCTCAGCGCCGTCGCCGCGCAGCTGTTTCGGCAGGACGAACTCCACGTTCTCCTGCGTCACCTCCACCGTCTCGACAGAGTCGGGCTTGAGCAGGTCGATGACGCCCTCCACGAGCGATTCCGGGGTCGATGCGCCCGACGTGATGCCGACGCGTTCCTTGCCCTCGAGCCAGGCGGGGTCTATAGCCGACGCGTCGTCCACGAGGTAGGACGGTACTCCCGTCTGCTCGGCGACCTCGCGGAGCCGGTTGCAGTTGGAGCTGTTCTGCGCTCCGACGACGATGACCACGTCCACCTGCTGCGCCAGCTCCTTGACCGCGTCCTGCCGGTTCGTCGTCGCGTAGCAGATGTCGTTCCGAGCGACGATGTTCGGGAAGCGCTCGCGCAGCGTTCCGATGATCTCGTGCGTGTCGTCCACGCTCAGCGTGGTCTGTGTGAGCGCTACGACCCGGTCGGGGTCGGCGACCGCCGCGCTCCAGGCGTCCTCGTCGTTGTCGACGAGTTGCGAGGCATCGGGCGACTGGCCGAGCGTCCCGATAACCTCCGGGTGCCCCTCGTGCCCCACGACGATGATGGAGTAGCCCTCGCGGGCGTACTTCTTCGACTCCATGTGCACCTTGGTGACGAGCGGGCACGTGGCGTCGATGACATTCAGGTTGCGCTCCTCCGCGGCGCGCCAGACCTCCGGGGCAACACCGTGGGCGCTGAAGATGATGGTCGAGCCGTTCGGGGCCTCGCCGGCCTCTTCGATGAAGACGGCGCCCTTCCTGCGGAGGCTATCCACGACGTGCTTGTTGTGCACGATCTCATGCCTTACGTAGACGGGAGCGCCGAACCGTTCGAGCGCGAGTTCGACGATGTCTATAGCGCGCACGACCCCCGCGCAGAAGCCTCTGGGTCCACCGAGCAGGACTTGCATACGCCTATGATACCAGCCCGCGCCAGCGCCGGCGCGCCGCTAGGCCTGCGCGAACGCGCTGCCTTCTCCCACCAGCCCCTGCTGCGGCAGCACGACCCGCCGCCTGCCCGCGCGCACCGTCCCGATGACCGACGCCTCGGCTCCGGCAGCGGCGACGGCCGCGAGCGCCTCGTTGGCGGACGACGCGGGCACCACGGCGCAGAAGCCGACACCCATGTTGTAAACGCGGTACATCTCCTCGAGCGCCACGTTGCCCTCACGCCGGATCACCTCGAACACCGGCTGCGGCGCGGGCAGCGCGTCAAGGTGGTACTCGACGTCCGCGTCGAGGCGGAGCAGGTTCAGCAGGCCGTCGCCGGATATGTGCGCAAGGCCGTGTACGTCCACTCCCGCGCGCAGCATCGCCGTCACCTCCGGCACGTATATGCGGGTGCGGCGGAGCAGCTCCTCGCCGACGGTACGCCCGCACTCCGGCAGCATCACACCAAAGGTCTCGTGCGCGTCCCCACCCAACAGGACGCTGCGCGCGAGCGTGAGCCCGTTCGCGTGGATGCCGTTGCTCGCCATGCCGATGACCGCGTCGCCGGGTCGGATGGCAGCGCCGGTGACGGGCGTGGCGCCGTCCTCCAGTGCCCCCACGCACGTCGCGGAGATGTCGAACGCGTAGCCCTCGCGCGGGCCGGTGAGCGTGTCGGGGTGCTGCGAGAGCTCGCCGCCAACGATGGCGACGCGGGAACGCTCGGCGGCGTCGCGCATCCCCTTGCCGAGCGCGGCCAGCATCTCTTCGTGGGGGTGCTGGAGCGCGATGTAGTCCACGAGCGCGATGGGACGCGCGCCTGTGCAGACGATGTCGTTCACGTTGACGGCGACGCAGTCCCAGCCGATCGACTCGAAGTCGCCGGTGAGCTGCGCGAGGACGCTCTTGGAACCGACGCCGTCCGTCGAGATGGCGAGCGAGAGGCGTTCGTTGAGCGGGAGGACGGCGGCGAAGAAGCCTCCGGGGACGGGCGATGCGCCGATCCCCTCGGCGAACGAGGAGGTCTGCGCGACCCATCGAAGCAGACCGGAGAGGCCCCTGGCGGCCTCGTCGGTGTCGACGCCGGACGACGCGTACGTCTGCTGCTCGGACCGTGCGTCGTCAGCCATGGAGCGTCCGAGCGACCCGGGCTATCGTCTCGCCCGCGGCGCGGGTGCCGCCGACCGGCTGGCCGTACTCTCCGATGGTGAGCGACCCGCCCTGCAGCGCCTCTTCCACGGCACGGCGGGTCAGCTCCGCTGCGGCGCCTTCGCCGAGGTAGTCGAGCATCATCGCGAGCGTGAGCACCTGCGAGACGGGGTTCGCCCTGTCCTGCCCCGCGATGTCGGGCGCGGAGCCGTGGATAGGCTCGAAGTAGGCGTGCTCGTCGCCGATGTTGCCGGACGGGCAGAGGCCGATGCCGCCGACCGTTCCACCGCCGAGATCGCTGAGGATGTCGCCGAGGAAGTTCTCCATCACCAGCACGTCGAAATGCTGCGGACGCACCACCAGCGCCTGCGCCGCGGCGTCGGCGTACAGGTGCTCGCCCTGCACGTCCGGATACTCCCCGGCAACCTCGTCGAATACGCGCCGGAAGAACGCCATGGACGGCAGCACGTTCGCCTTGTCCACGCACGTCACGCGCCGGACGCCGTCCGTCGGCGCTCCGTTCCGCTGGCGGGCGATCTCGAATGCCCGCCGGACGACGCGCTCCGTTCCCTTCCGGGTGATCAGCAGCGTGTCTGCCGCTGCGTCGTTGGTCTGCACGCCCTTGCCGCGCGAGAGATACAGCCCCTCGGTGTTCTCCCGCACGATGACGTAGTCCACCTCTCCGGGCTCCGCCTTGATTGGCGCCTCCGCCCCCGGCAGCAGCCGGATGGGGCGTACGTTGGCGTAGACATCGAGGCCGGTGCGGAGCACGCCGCCGAGCACGCCAGCCTCCGTTCCATCCGGGAAGCGCACCTCCGGAAGCCCCACGGGGCCTTTCATAGTCGCGTCCGCGGCCCGGACGGCTGCGATCGATTCTGTCGAGAGGTTCGCGCCCGTCTCGCGATAGAGCGCCGCGCCGCCCCGATGGACGTCCAAGTCAAGGTGGAAACCGCCCGACGCCTCCTCCACCGCCTCCAGCACGGCCAGCGCCGCGTCCGTGAGTTCAGGGCCGATGCCGTCGCCGGGGATGATGACGACGTTGTGCTCGCGCTTGCCAGTGGGGTCCGCCATGCCGTCTGAGTATATCAACGCACCGCGCGGGCAGGGCGCGTGTACAATGGCCGCGTGCTCGACGACGCTCAACTCACCGAGATGGAACAGCAGGCGTGCGACCTCGTCCGGGGAGCGGGCGCCATCCTCCTTCGCTACTTCGACCAGCCCCTGAGCATCGATTACAAGTCCGCGAACAACCGGAACCCCGTCACCGACGCCGATCACGCGGCGGACGAATACCTCCGCGGCGAACTGTCGCGGCGCTTCCCGGATCACGGCATCGTCACCGAGGAGACGGAGTCCGAGAACGACGACCCGAAGGAGATCACCTGGGTGGTCGACCCGCTCGACGGCACGACGAACTTCCTGCACGGCCTGCCGATGTTCGCCTGCATGGTGTGCGCGCTGGAGCGGGGCGCACCGGTGGCCGGCGCCATCTACATCCCGCATATCGGCAGCTCGGACGGACGTGTGATCCACACGCGGCGAGGCGGCGGAGCCTTTCAGGACGACGTGCTGCTGACGCTGGAAACGTCCGACCCGCCCCGCCGGATGGCGTCCGTTCCCGGCTACTTCCTGCGGATGTTCACGCACCGCCGGAACATGCGCAGGCGCCTCGGCGACCTGCGGAACACCGGGAGCGCGGGCTACGAGATGGCCATGACCGCGCGCGGCGTCTTCGACTACACCGTGTTCAATGGTCCCTGGGTCTGGGACCTTGCGACCGGAAACCTCGCGGTTCAGGAAGCAGGCGGTCTCGTGATGCTCCGCAACGCTCGCAGGAAGGAGTGGACGCCGTTCGAGACGTTCGCTTCCTCGCCGGGAGTGAGCCCGCGTCCGAGCGAACTGCGCCGCTGGCGCGGCTCACTCGTGCTGGGGAGACGCGAGACCGTAGAGCGCATCACGTTCGGCGTCTCGCCGAAGACATACCCCATCCGTCAGCTGCGTGCGCGCGTTGCCAAGGTGTTTGGCAAGGGCCCGCCGACCGAAGCCGCGCCTGCGGCTCCGCCCAGGCAGGCGCAATAGTCCTTCCCTCGAGCAGCTTGCTAGCGTCCCTCTACAGCCACGGCCACGGCAGGTCGCGGCGGGTACGCGGCGACGGCATGACCGGCTCCGCCAGCACACGCCGCATCCGCTCCCGGAGCACCTGCAACTCAGAGCCGTCCAGCAGGGCGGCGAGCGCCTGGGCGCACGCGCCGCCCGCATCGAGGTCGTCCGCGACTCGTTCGATGTCGGCGAGCAGGGCAGGGGGCACAGGTTCGCCGGAGTAGTCCCATATCACCGTGCGCAGCTTGTGGTCCTCGTGGAACGTGAGCCCGTTGTCCACGGCCCACAGGCATCCGTCCGGCCCCATGAAGCAGTGCCCACCCTTGCGGTCTGCGTTGTTCGCCAGCACGTCGAAGACGGCCAGGCGCAACGTCTCCCCGGGGTGCTCGTCGCGCAGCGTGAAGAAATTCGAGTCGGAATCGTGCGGCACGAACAGTTGGAGCGACCCCTCGCCCGCTTCGCCCTCGCGGAGGACCGTGGGTGGGATCGATCCCCAGCCGAGCGCCCTGGCGAACTCGTAAGCAGCGCACTCGCGGCGGCCCAGCGTGCCTGTGGGGAAGTCCCACAGGGGCCGTTCGCCTGCCTGCGGTTTGTAGACGCCGTAGCCCTCTTCGTCGCCGCACGACAGCCGGACGACGAACGTGTAGTTGGATGCGTAGGGGTGGAGCCAGCCGTCGCCGATCTCCGCCTCGCACACGAATCGCTCGGCGTCGGGCGATGACGGCGGCACGTCGTGCCGTCCCGCCGCTATCTCAGCGTGAGGGTAGTCGGCGTAGAGAGGCATGGCTCAGTTCGCGCGCGGGCAGGAGTGAGTCTCGTCAGCGGGGGCTGCCGCTCCGCAGAACGCGCACCGCGGGCGTCCGGCGTCGCACACCTCGAACGCGCGGTCGGCGAGCCAGTCGAGCGTGTCGTGCTCGATCCACAGGGCGATGGCGTCGTCCTCCTCGTCGGAGCACTGCGCCAGCAGCATGTAGCGTCCGGTCGAGCGGTCGTGGCCGAGCGAGAGCGCGAAGACCTTCTGGTCGTGGTCGGCGCGGGTGTCGGCGCTCGCTGCCGCAACAGGCTCGCCGGTGACGCGGACGGCGGTACGGAGGAGCCGTTTGATGGTGGTGGCGAGCTCGTGCAGTTCCTCTTTCTCCAGCCAGAGGAGCGCGGAGCCGTGCTCTCCGGAAGCACGCAGGCGGAAGAACCGGCGGCCCGGGGGGCCGACCGACTCCGGCTCGACGAAGGCGCAGACGCCCAGGTCGTACCGCGCATATGCACGGTCGTCAGGCATGGGTCCGTTTCTGGAACATCGCGCCGACGGACGTCCCGGTGTGGATGCGGTGGATCGCCTCGCCCAGCAGCGGGGCGACGGAGACGATCTTGAAACGGTCGGTCATCTTGTCGGGGTGTATCGGGATGGTGTTCGTGCAGACGTACTCCTGTATGGGACTGCCCTTCAGCCGTCCCGGCGCGCCGCCGGAGAGCAATGCGTGCGTGGAGGAAGCGTAGACCGCCTTCACGCCGGCGTTCTCCAGCGCAACCGCTGCGTTCACCATCGTGCCGGCCGTGTCCACCTCGTCGTCCATGAGGATGGCGGTCTTGCCTTCCACCTCGCCGATGATGTTCAGCAACTCACTGCTGTCGTTGTTTCCCGTGCGGCGCTTCTCGATGATGGCGAGCGGAGCACCGAGTTCCTCGGCCATGTCGCGCGCCCGCTTCGATCCGCCGATGTCCACGGCGACGGCGACGGGGTTCTCGATCCCCATCGCGGTGAAGTGGTCAACGATGATGGGCAGCGCGGTCAACTCGTCCACGGGGATGTTGAAGAAACCCTGTATCTGCCCGGCGTGCAGGTCCATCGTGAGCACGCGATCGGCTCCCGCCGTGGTGAGCAGGTCGGCGATGAGCCGTGCGGTGATGGGCACGCGGGGCTGGTCCTTCTTGTCCGTGCGCCCGTAGCCGTAGTAGGGGATGACCGCCGTGATGCGCCCCGCAGACGCCCGCTTGGCGGCGTCGATCATGATGAGCATCTCCATCACGTTGTCGTTCACCGGGACGCAGAACGACTGCACGAGGAAGACATCACGCTGGCGCACGTTCTCATTGATGCGGACGAAGGTGTTGTCGTTGCTGAACTTGAACGCCTCCAACTCGCTGAGCGGCAGCCCAAGGTAACCGGCGATCTCGGCGGCTAGCGCGGGGTTGGAGTTGCCGGAGAATACCTTCAACTCTTCATACAGGGGCATCTCGTCGCTCCGGGTATACAAGGGTTCTTCAGGGCGTTGGTCTGATGGGATGCAGGCTGTGCGGGGCGTGCGCTGATTCTACACAACGCAGGCCATGTGGCGCATCGGATAGCGCAGCGGCGGTTCCGGCGAGCGACCCGTATAATGGCCAACGAGGTACGCCGTGAAGATAGACCCCACCCAGGCCGCGATCCTCTACAACACCGTCTCTGACCGTGCCCAGCCGCTCGCCGGGGAGTTGGCGGACGCGCTCGGCACGCGCCACCCGCTGCTGTCGACCTCTACCGGCGAGGGAGTGCTTGCGGAACTCGCTCCTGCCGCGCTCATCACGGTCGGCGGCGACGGCACCCTCCTCCGCGCGGCGCGCATGGCCGCAGAGGCCGACGTTCCGCTCCTCGGCGTGAACCTCGGACGTCTCGGCTTCCTTACAGAGATCGAGGCTGCGGACGCGCTGGAACTCGTACCTCAGTACCTCGAGGGCGGGTTCACGTGGATAGACGAGCGCCGCATGGTGCAGGCGTTCAAGGGCTCAGCGGGTAAGAGCAGCGGCTCTGCCGCTGTTCTGAACGACGTCGTCGTGGGGAGAGGGCGCATCGCCCATCTCACGCGCATCGGCGTCGCCGTCAACGGCGTCGAACTCACCACGTACCAGGCCGACGCAGTCATCGTCTCGACGGCGACCGGCAGTACGGCATACGCGCTCGCGGCGGGCGGCCCGATCCTGTACCCCGCCTCCGGCGACATGGTGATCGTGCCCGTCGCGACCCACGGCGACCTTGACGCGCCGGTCGTCGTGCCGGAGGACTGCTCCGTGGAGCTGACCATCAAGAGCGACCACGACGCCATCATGACGGCGGACGGGTTCGTCGACGTGCCGATGAGCAGGGGCGACACGGTCACGGTGTCGCGCAGCCCTTACCGCGCACGCTTCCTGCGAGCGGGCTCGCCGGACCAGTTCTACGAGACGCTGGTATACCGGCTGCGGCGCGGCGCGGAGCAGTCCGTGCATATCGCGCGGCGGCTCGCTGCGGACGAGGCCCGCCTTGGCTAGCGAGCCCGAGCGCACTATCGCCATAGAGAGCGAATTGGTCGGGCGGCGCGTTACGCTGCGCGTTGAACGTGTCGTTCTGGAGGACGGCAAGGAGACGCTGCGCGATATCGTGCAGCATCCGAGCTCCGTCGTCATCGTTCCGTTGGAGGACGACGGCAATGTCGTGATGGTGCGCCAGTACCGGAAGGCCGCCGGCCGTGAACTGCTGGAGTTCCCCGCGGGCGTCATGGAAGAAGACGCTTCCCCGCTCGACGCCGCGCGGCGCGAGTTGCGCGAGGAGACGGGGCTGGACGCCACGGAGATGATTGAACTCGGCAACTTCTTCGCCGCGCCGGGCTCCATGACGGAGCGGCTGCACTCGTTCCTGGCGAAGGGCCTGTTCGCCAATCCCCTCGCGCCGGACGACGACGAGCGCATCACGCTGGAGCGCATGCCCTTCGCCGAGGCGGTGCGCATGGCGCGAGCAGGCGAACTGAACGACGCGAAGACGCTGGCGTCGCTCATGCTCGCCGCCCCGCACGTCGCGGGCTGACCGGGGGGCGCGACCCTCACCCGCCGCTGTGCGGCGACCTCTCCCCGAGGGAGAGGTGGGGCTGCGAGGTTCCTGCCTCCGCAGGAAAGACGGGGATGGCAGGGAACCTTTCCGGCGGAGCCCGCATAGTATCCAGTAGAGCGTGCTCGCATCACCGGACCCAGGGAGCCGTATCTCCGGAGCAGGCATGACCGAGAACGAGGCCGTTCAGCTTTGCCAGCGCGGCGACCGCGACGCATTCCGCTACCTCGTGGAGCGGTACCAGGGCGTGGTCTTCGGGACGGCATACAACATGACCGGCAACCGTGCCATCGCCGAGGAGCTGGCGCAGGAGGCGTTCCTCTCCGCGTGGAAGGGGATCCGCACCTTCCGACGGGGGCGTCCGTTCAAACCGTGGCTCATGCGCATCCTCGTGAATGAGGTGATGAACCAGCGGCGCAGGCGCTATGTCGTCACGACGCCCATCGAGGGCGGCGACTGGCCCGGCGATGCGGAAGACCCCGCGGCCTCGCTGGAGTCCCGGCTGGACCGGCAGACGCTGCAGCAGGCGATAGCGGGGCTGAGCCCGGAGCACCGGCAGGTGGTGGTGTTGCGCTACTTCGCGGAGATGTCGGTACAGGAAGTGGCGCGGGCAGCGGGCCTGAACGAGGGCACCGTGAAGTCGCGCCTGTTCCGGGCGCACCAGGCGTTGCGGCAGCGGTTGAGCGATGAGCAGGGCGTAGCAGGTGAGCAGCGATGAACAGGAACAACGACATGAACGAGCGGGAGATGGAACGCCTGCTGGAGGAACACTTCTCCTCCCGAGCGGCCAACGTCTCTCCTACTCCCGATCTCTGGGGGCTGCTGGAGAGCCGTCTCGGCGAGCAGGACCCCAAGCCGCTCTGGGCCGTGCTTCGCGACATCGGGACGCCGGTGGACGGGTTCCGCTTCGCGCCTGCGCTCGCCGCGACGGCGGCGGTGGCGGTCGTCGCGGTGGCGGGTGGGTCGGTGTGGTTCGCGGTCGGAACCAGCGGCGGTGGGGGCGTGCCTGCGGCTGTGGTATCAGCATTGGCGACGCCCACGCCTATGCCCGCGATGGAGGCGGCCGGTGCCCAGGACTTCGCCGGAGCGGGAGGTCCGGAAGAGTCGGATGGCGCTCCAGACGCGCCGGGCATACCGGGCGTCCCCGGAGTCCCCGGAGTGGATGGCGAGCAGTACCGTCCGGCGCCGACCCCGACTCCCATGGCGATGATGGAAGAGAAGCGGTCTACGCCTATACCCAACCCACCGACGGCGACGCCCGAACCGCGAGCGATGACGGAGGCAGCGCGAGAATCGCGGGAGGAGCGCTTGACCGGTCAGCCCGGTGCGACGACGTTCCAGGACTACGACCGCCAGCCGTTGACCGCCGCGAGCGAGGACAACGTCTCCACGTTCAGCCTGGACACCGACCGCACGTCCTTCCATCTGGCGTTGAACTGGACCAGGGCCGGCTACCGGGTGGACCCGGCGTCGGTTCGTGCGGAGGAGTGGGTGAACGCCTTCGACTACGGCTACGCCGCCCCCACGGCCAACGACCGGTTCGCCATCACGTCTGATCTCATCGCGCACCCGCTGGACAGCGGCAGGTACATGGCGCGCGTGGCGTTCAAGGCGCCGGAGGTGGCGCAGGACGGCCCGCTCAACGTAACGCTGGTGCTCGACGCCTCCGGCTCGATGCGGGAGGGGAACCGGGTGGCCATCGCGCGTGAGGCAGCCGAGGCTATTCGGCGGAGCCTCGATGCGGACGACCGCATATCCATAGTGCACTTCACCACCGACGTGCTCCACCAGTACACGGTCAAGTACGCATCGCCGGACGACCGCGAGGTCATCGACTCCATCGCCCGGCTCGTGCCGCACAACAGCACCAACGTGCAGGCCGGGCTGGACCTGGGCGTGCAGTATGCGGACACCATGCGGCGGGAGCGTTCGGAGGCGCTCAACTACGTCATCCTGATGTCCGACGGCGTGGCGAACGTGGACGCCACCGACCCGTTCGCCATCCTCGAGGCCACGTCGGCGCCGGACGGCGTGAACCCGCTGCGGCTCATCACTGTGGGCGTCGGCATCGAGAACTACAACGACCACCTGCTGGAGCAGTTGGCGCAGCACGGCAACGGCTGGTACCGCTACCTGTTCGACGAAGAACAGGCGCGCGCGACGTTCCGCCGCGACAACTGGCTGGCGCTCGCCGCGCCGATCGCGGACCAGACGCGCGCCCAAGTGACTTGGAACGCGGACGCGGTGCGCGCGTGGCGCATCGTCGGCTACGAGAACCGCGTTACGTCCGCCGAGTCGTTCACGCAGGACCGCAAGGAGTTCGCCGAGGTCTACTCGGGCGCGGCGACGACTGTCTTCTACGAGTTGGAACTGCACGACAACTTCCGGGAGCAGGGCGCGCTCGGAGAGGTGGAGCTGCGCTGGTTGGAGCCGGAGAGCGGCCGTGGTTGGAGCCAGAGCACGGACGTCGTGAGCGGTGGCAGGGTGGCCGCCGCGTACGCGGACCCTCTGCTGTCATTCGGCGCGGTCGTGGCGCTGACGGCGGACAGGTACAGCGCGCTCGGCGGCTTCCGGGAGACGTATGACGCAGATCGCGATCTATGGACCCTTCAGGGTCTCGTGGACGGCCTGCAGAGCGAACTGGGGCACCTCGCGGCGTTCAAGGACTTCGCGTTCGTGATGGAGGCGTTGCTCAGGGGCGTTCAGTACGTTCCGCCGGACGAGTCGGGTTACAGCAGGTAGGGAGGCTAGAAGCGTGTGCGTGCAAAGATGCTGGCCGAGACGGTGGTCACCAGCGCAGCGACGATCCAGGCGAGAGTGGAGGCGGCGCTCACGGTGACGCTGGCGAGCATACCCACCACGCCGCTGCTTCCTAGCGCCAGCTCGAACGGGGCATCGGCTATCCAGTGCCCGACGAGGTTGCGGCGCGGGTCGACACGGTCATAATGCGCGAGGAGTCTTCCTCCATACTCCCGAACATGCAGACCGTCCGGCCCGCGCCACTGCCGCGTAGCGCCGAACAGCCAGCCCATCGAGGTTTCCTCACACCCATCGGGGAGTTGCTCGATCGCGAACTCTGAACCGTAAGAGTGCTTGTGCAGAATGGGATTCACGCTTCCTCTGTAATTCATCCAATTTCATTGTACGCCTGTCCACACGGTCTGGATGCGAGCGAATGGTTCACCGAATACCGACGATGCCCGGTATCTGTGGGTGAAAGAGAGGCGTCAGTGAGAGAGGAGCGTCACACGCGCTCCGGCCACTCCCGCAGTAGCCTTCCGCAGCCGTCGGCGCTCGACGGGAGCCGGTGGCCGAGCAGCGACGTGATGTGCCAGAACATCGCGGGGTTGCTGGCGACGACCGGCACACCCAAGTCGGCCTCCAGCCGTTCTACCACGAGCAGCGGGTTGAGCGGCGCGCCCTGGAAGTAGATCGCGTCAACGTCCGATGATTTCTCAAATGCGTCGACTGCGAGGCGGTAGACCTCGTCCGCGCTCTTGCGCTCCGTGGACGTGACGTCCTCGCGGCTGGTGTCCGTACGGTTCGTTTCGGGCACGGTGACGTCCAGCCCCTGGCCGGTGAGGAACTCGCGCAGCATGGCGTTCAGGCCGTCGTCGAACGGCGTGAGCAGCAGGATGCGTTGTGCGCCGAATGCCCTGACCGCCGCCGCCCCGGACTCCAGCGCCGTTGTGGCCGGGATGTTCAACTGGCCCCGTAACTGCTCCACGTGCTCCGGGTTCTGCACCTGCATCGGCGCGCCCATGAGCGCGATGCCGTCCCAGCCATGTTCCGCGACGAGGGCGGTGGTGCGGGCGATGTGCTCGCGCGTTTTGCCTGCCAGGTCGTAGAGCGAGTTCTGCCAGAGGTTCAGTGGGATGATCTGCACGTCGGCCTCTTCCGGCACGAGGCGAAGGAAGTCGTCGTAGTGGGTGCCGTGACCCCGCGAGTTCGCGCTGAGGAATCCGAGACTTACCGTGGCCATGGTACGCCTCCTTGCACAAGCCTGGGTGAGGACGAGGACAGGACGTCGGATGAACGGCGTTGGACTGGTGACCCGCGAGGTCACCAGTCCTATGTTTCAGCTTGTCTCCATCGCGCACTTGTTGATAACCCATAAACGGCGTAATGGCCTTGTGCATGGGCTGCCAAATAGTGCTTGACGTTGCCCATTGTAACCCATAGCATCACTCGAAAAGTGAGTAAGGGAGTGAGTAATGACTGAGCGGCCGAAACGCCTCAACGCCACCTTTGTCAGGGCTGTCGCTGAGCCTGGACGATTCACAGACGGGCGCGGCTCATTCGGGTTGTCGTTGCATGTGCAGCGATCCATGTCCGGCAGGATAACGAAGTCTTGGGTCCAGCGCATCCGAGTAGGGGGACGTTTCCGCTACATCGGCTTGGGAAGTTACCCGGTCGTGTCGTTAGCAGAGGCTCGTGAGGCCGCGTTCACAAACGCCCGGGATGCGCGCTCCGGCGCAGATCCGCTGGATAGCCGCGTTCGCACAGCGAGGACGCCGACGTTCTGTGATGCGGCTGAACGAGTGATTGACATGAACGCCAAGAGTTGGAAGAACGGCACTAGGACGGCGCAGATATGGCGCGCTCGCCTCCAGGCGCATGTGTACCCTGCCATCGGATCCTTCCGGGTCAATGAGATTACGTCTGCGCACGTCGTAGGTGTGATTACTCCTGTGTGGACGACGCGGCGCGAGACTGGCCGTCGGCTTCGCCAGTACATCGCCACGGTGATGTCCTGGTGCGTCGCACAGGGCTACAGGGAGGACAATCCTGCTGCGGCAGACGTCATTGGAGCGGCCTTGCCAAAGGCGGGTCGTACAGTCACGCACCAACGCGCCCTTCCTTGGCGGGACGTTGCCCACTCACTTGCCAAGGTGCGGGATTCGGATGCTGCTGAGACTACGAAGCTGGCGATTGAGTACCTTACGTTGACGGTCTGCCGTTCCGTGGAGGTTCGCGGCGCGCGCTGGTCCGAGGTGGACTGGGGCTCCGCGACGTGGACGATTCCCGGTTCGCGCATGAAGCAGGGGAGGGAGCACAGGGTGCCACTCAGTCCGCAGGCGTTGGACATTCTCCAGCAAGCCCGTAAGCTCGAGGGCCCGAGCGGCCTCGTATTCCCAAGCGTGACCGACAAGGTAATGTCGGATAGTACGATGTCTAAGTTGCTGAGAGAGAACGGAATAGAGGGAACACCGCACGGGATGCGCGCGTCATTCAAGGTATGGGCGGACGAGCACGATGTGGATCACCGTGTGAGCGAGTTCTGTCTCTCGCATGTCGTAGGAGATGAGTCGGTTCGTGCATACGCTCGCGGGGACTTGTTCGAGCAGCGCAGGACGGCCATGGAGCAGTGGGCGGAGGCCTGTCGGGCGTGTTGAGCCTGAAGACTCCTCTCCACCAGTGCCCTACTGCGCAACCCGAGCGCATGGGTGAAGGAGTGGAAGTCGCATTTGGGACACTGAGCATGCAAATCTACGGTACAGTCGCCGCGATCCGGGACGAGTCCCGCAGTGTTTGTTGCTATTGCGGAGGCCCCCACCCGGAAGCTGCGGGATGAGCTGCTGGATAGGGGGTATTCTCCACGCTGCTGGAGGTGAAGGTGCTGACGGAGCAGTATCGGCAGACCTACAACACGATCAGGCCGCACAGTTCGCTGGGCTACAGGCAGCACCGCAGACGGTGCTGCCTGTAGCCCCTGCTCTCAGTCTTGCCGGTCTAACATAACGAGTGGTACGAATACGGGGGCAAGTCACATCGAAGAGGGCATCCCCGATAGAAGTGCTATGCAGAACATAGGGCCAGCCAAACGATCCCTCGCCTGGGTCATAGACCTGTCAGTAGAGGTGAGCATCGCCATCGGCGGGTTCGCCATACTGTACTTCCCCGCGCTCATCGTGGTCGGCGCAACCGGAGATTACGGGCTGGAGGGCCTGAGCTATGCATTCGTATATACGGTCTTAGGAGCGGGGGTGCTTCTCATACTGTGGTGGGCGTCCACGATCGTGATGATCGCTAAGCGGGGGTGGACGCCGGGATGCAACGCGATAGATGTGCGGATCGTAAGGGCCGGTGGCGGAAGGTTGGGTTGGGGTCGTTCGGCACTACGCGTGCTCATCGGTAAGGGACTGTGGCACGTCCCCTTGCTCGCGGCCTGGTCGAGCGAGTCTTTCCTGACGAGCACCGTCGGCTCATGCATCGCCCTCGCATATACCCTCAGTCACGCCTGGGTGTTCAGGGGTGGTGCCGGTGTAAGTGCGACCGACTTACTCGTCGGCTCGCGCGTCGTGAAACTGTAGGAACGCCACCTCACCGACTGGTGAGTGACCTGTGTCGTTGTTCAGCGAAATGTCCATTCCCTTGGCTGTCGATGATATCGGATGAGGCTGTGGCGGTGTCGATTCGTACGTTCACGGGCGGGCTCTTGGCCAGTGCGTACCTGCGGGCCGTCCCCCTGTGGATCTGCAGCTGCCTGGCGATCCCACGCAGCGACAGGCCGCGGGTTCTGGCCTCCTGGACCTCCTCCCACAGAGCCGCCTGACGCGGGGTTGGCTTCCTCGGTCCCTCGGTTGCACGCCAAACTGGACAGAACCAAGAACCTTCGCCCTTAGGTTCCACCTGACACTCCGGTAGTGTCACAAACGGCTCCGCCATACGTGGTGCGGTCGTGTTTCTCACCTTATCCGTTTGATTTCTCAGAAGGCGGTCACTTGGTTCTGGTCAGTCGCTTGGAGAGGCAGCGAAGCTGCAGGTGTTTGGGGTTGATACCTTTTCGCGCGGCCAAGCTCGATGGCGCCACGAGCCTTGGTGCGTGCCGATCCCTACGTCTAGCTTGTCGGACCGCCATCACGGCTGATTGGCCCGCAGCGACGTTGGACAAGCTCGAGGATGGGTCCAACTTGCACGGACGGTGGCAGCTTCTTCATAGTACTTAGCGGCCCTGGTAGGTACACTGTCCCCGCCAAAAACCAGCAATAGTCCCTCCTCGCGTGGGAAAGATGCCATGCCAAACCCCATTGCGCCCGACGTGGTTTACAAGCTGAAGAGTGTGGGAGACCCAGAATTGTCTCCTGACGGGTCGTGGTTGGCATACACCCTGTCGTGGGTGGACGCGCAGAAGTTGGAAGGCCGGTCCCGGATCATGCTCATGGACCTGGAGTCCGGGCAGACCGTCGAGTTCACGCAGGGGCAGAGGGACGGCGCACCCAAGTTCTCACCGGACTGCCAGACCTTGGGGTTCCTGCGGCCTGACGAGAAGGACAAGCGGCAAGTGTGGCTCATGGGCACACGGGGCGGCGAGGCGAGGCGCCTTACGTCGCTTGCGGGTGGCGCGTCAGACTTGGCATGGTCTCCAGACGGCACGCGGCTGCTGGTCTGCTCCGATGTTCCCGAGGAGCCCCCAGAGAGAGATGGCCTCCCCGAGTCGACCCCTCGGGTCACCGAAATCCACCGCATCCGGTACCGATTCGACACCCTGGGATGGCGCGGCGATGCCCACTTCCACCTGTTCACCGTGAATGTGGCGGATGGAGAGACCAGCCAGCTTACCGATGGCGACTGGGACGACTACGCCGGGGTGTGGTCTCCCGACGGCTCGCGAGTGGCTTTCATCTCAGGACGGCGGGATGACCGGGACATCCGTGCTCTGACCGAGGCCTACGTGGTGCCTGCTAGTGGCGGCGACGCGGAGCTATGGTCCGAGGGCTTGTACGGAGTCGGAGCGTTGGCTTGGTCGCCCGAAGGGGACAGGCTCTTGGCCGCGGCCACCGATGTCCCCACGGGCTTGGTGTCATGGCAGTCTTGGCTGTACGTCATCCAGCCCGGCCACAACCCGGAGCGCATTACTGACGATTCCATTAAGCCCTTCGTCAGCTTCCCTCCCATGAATCCCGGCCCGTCGATGCGCTGGCAGAGCGACGGCCGCATCCTGTTCCTAGGAGAACGGCGGGGAGAATCGTACCTCTTCGAGGCCCATGTCGGAGAAGTCGGATCCCACGAACTTCACGGCGGCTCACGCCAGACCTCAGGACTGGCCCTAGACCGGGACGCCCGCCACGCCGTGGAGATGTCGGCGTCGCCAGCCTCTCCCGGAGATCTGTTGCTGCTGGACCTGGACACGGGGGCGATCAACCAGCTTACCGGCGCCAACGCCGAGTACTTGGCTGAGTGCCCACCAGCCACGATGGAGAAGTTCACCTTTGAGCGGGGCGGGTTCGTCATCGAGTCGCGGTTGTGGTTCCCGCCCAACTTCGACCCGTCGTGGCAATACCCACTAGTGGTCGACATCCACGGCGGCCCCAACGGGGCGTTCTACGACGCCTTCGCCACGGTGCAGCAGGTGCTGGCCACCGCGGGCTGCCTGGTGCTGGCAGTGAATCCCCGGGGCTCCTCTACCTACGGCGACGAGTTTATGAACGCGGTGCTGGAGGACTGGGGAGGCGAGGACTACCTGGACCTGATGGCAGCGGTTGACCTAGTGGCGGAGCGTCCCTACGTGGACTCGGCCCGGCTGGGCGTCCACGGCTACAGCTACGGCGGGTACATGACCAGTTGGACCCTGGGCCACAGTGACCGGTTCGTGGCCGGGGTAGTGGGCGCGCCCTGCACCAATCTGTACAGCATGTACGGTACTTCCGACATCGGCACCAGCTTCGGCGAGGTCCAATGGGGCGGGACGGTGGCGGACGCCTGCCAAGAGCTGTTATTCCGCTCACCTATCACCTACGCGGCCAACGTCACCGCGCCGGTGCTGCTGCTGCACGGGGAGTCGGACTACCGCTGCCCAATATCCCAGAGCGAGGAGTACTACACGCTGCTGAAGCGGCTGGACAAGGAGGTGGAGTTCGTCCGGTTCCCCGGCTCGGCCCACTCCTTCACCCGGCTTGGGCACCCGAAGATGCGGGAGGAGTACCTCGCCCGCACGCTGGGCTGGTTCCAGAAGCACCTGTTCAAGTAGGCAGAAGACCACCAGACTTGACGAAATCAAGAACCTTCAGCTTGAGGTTCATTCTGGACCTCTAGTTAGTGGCCGGTTCGATCGCCCAGTCCCTTGACTGCTTCTGTCGTGCCTCAGTCTATCGGGGTGCCGGCCTCCTCAAGGACCGCTATGGCGGTGGCGTTGCCGAATTCCCGGGCAACATCCAGTGGTGTCCGTCCCTCATTGTCCACTGCCGTAGTGTCCGCCCCGGTGTCCAGCAACACCAAGAGAGTTGACGGGAACTCGCTGTACTGCGCTGCGTAATGGAGGGGGGTGCGGCCCACGTTATCCTTGGCCTCGATGTCGACTCCCCGCTCCAGCAACAACAAGAGGGGCAGCGAATTCATGTTTAGCGCGGCAAAATGGAAGGGGGTCAGGCCCTCATTGTCCACCGTCGCAGTATCCGCCCCGGCATCCAGCAACACTTGGGCGACCTCCGAGTTGTTGCTCCACGCCGCGTAATGGAGGAGGGTGCGGCCCCTATCATTCCTGTTCTCAATGTCGGTTCCCAGATCCAGCAACACCCGGACGACCTCCGGGTTTCCGTTGTAACGGGCCGCAAAATAGAGAGGAGTTCGGCCCCTAACGTCCATTTCCCCGGCATCCGCCCCGGCGTCCAGCAACGCCCGTA
>VXQP01000093.1:23964-26560 GCA_009838965.1 Chloroflexota bacterium
CCGGCGTCCAGCAACGCCCGTACAACCTCCAGGTTTTCGTTCCCCGCGGCAGAATGAAGAGGGGTCGAGCCGTTGCCAGATACGGCTCCGGCATCGGCCCCGGCATCCAGCAAGGCCTGTGCAACCTCCGGATTTTCGTTGAACGCCGCCGCAAGATGGAGGGGAGTCCAGCCGTCGCCATCCACAGCCTTGGCATCGGCCCCGGCGTCCAGTAACGCCCGGACAGCCTCCGGGTTTTCGTTCTCCGCCGCAAGATGGAGGGGGGTCCTGCCGTACCCACCCTTGGCCGCAGTATCCGCCCCGCACAACAGGGCTCCTCTCACATCAGGCTCTTCCGCCTGCTCCCAGAATCCCGAACTCAACCAGTTGTCGCCCATTAACTCGGAACAGTTGACGGGTGTGGCGACTGGGGTTGGAGTGGGCGTATCGGCAGGCGTAGGCGTCGGCTCAGGAGTCGACCTCGCTGCCAAGGTCGGCGTGTTCGTGGGCGCAGGTATCGCCGTAGGAGTGGCCATGGGAGCGGCCGTTGCCGTCGGCGTGGGGTCTGGCTCGCCGGAGCATCCGGTGAGCATCATGGCAAGGAGCATCGCGCCGAGCACGGCCATCATTGCTATCGACTTGGACATTACCTGTCGCTTCCCGATGCCTATTCCTTCGCGTCTTCCTGCGAGTCTGAGCCCTCAGTGGTCTCCTCAGCCTCCTCGGCTGCCTCTGCGCTCTTTTCAGCCGTGGTCTCCTCTGTACCCTCGGCCGTGCTCTCCGCGTTCTCCTCCACGCTCTCCCCGGCTGTGTCCGCCTCCGCAGTCTCGTCTCTGACTTCCGCCGATCTCTCCGCGGTCTCTTCTGCGTCCTCCTCCTTGGCCTTCCGCTTCCGGCGCGCAATGACGTAGAAAGCGGCTGCCGCAGCAAGCACTGTGACTAGTGCCGCGATCCCCAAGAGCGCGACCGGCGGACCGCCCCTCGGACCGGTGGGCGTCGCTTCCGGCGTGGGCGTTGCGGTGGGCGTAGGCGAGGCCGTTGGCGTCGGCGTGGCCACGGGGGCAGCCGCGGGCGGCGTCGTGGGTGTGGGCACGGGTGCGGCGAATGCTTCCTGCACCGCCTCGAGCACTTCCCGCACCACCGCGACCGTGAACGTCGAGAACCCGCTCACCGACGCCGTCAGCATCGCGCTCCCGTCCGCGTTCAGCGACAGCGCAGCGGGAAGCTCCGTCCACTCCTCGTCGGGCCCATCGCGCGTCAGGACGACGAGGCCGCCCATCTCGTGCAGGTCGGTCAGCAACGGCCCGCCGCCCGCCGCTGCCACTTGCTCGGCAGTCAGTTGGAGAGTCAGCGTCACCGGAGCGTCCATCTGCACGTCCGCCTCCGCATTGCCCTCCGCGTCGAACAGCTCGACTGTCACGCAAGGGAGGTCAAAGCCGGGCGCCGCGCCGTCGGAGGAGCACGACTCCTCGTCTTCCTCGGTGTACACGCTCACTCCGAACGAGTCGGCGCGCGAGCCTGCCGGGAAGTCGATCGTCACCGCGCCGTCGTTGGACTGCACGGCCGTCGCCGTGGATGCTTCCACGCGGTGCACCACCGGCGGCGGCGTGGGCGTGGCCGGTATCGGTGTTGGCGTCGCCGCTGGCCGTGGGGTCGGGGTGGGTCGCGGTGTCGCCGTCGGCCTTGGCGTCGGCGTGGGGGCCGCCACGGTCACGACCGGCTGGACCGGAAGCGAGGGAGGAACGACCGTTGGACCCCCACCCGCCGTAGGCGCAGGGGTCGGCGTGGGCGTAGGAGTCGGCGACGGCGTAGGAGTTGGGGTCGGAGTGGGCGCTTCTGCACCCTCCGTCGCGCGGAGTGCGCAGGGTTCCAGCATCAACCAGAGCAAGTCGTTGTCCGTGACGCTCTGCAGGCCTGCGGGGATGCACCCGCTCAGCCCGTTCCCTTTGAGTGACAGCGACTCCAAGTTGACGAGGCCGCCTAACTCCTCCGGGATCGTCCCGCTCAACTGGTTGTTCTGGAGATCCAGCACTACCAGGTTGACGAGGTTGCCCAGTTCCGACGGGATCGCTCCGCTCAACTGGTTACCCCGGAGGTACAGCCCTCCCAGATTGGCAAGGCTCCCCAACTCCACCGGGATCGCTCCGTTCAACTGGTTGCCCCCGAGGTGCAGTTCTGTCAGGTTGACGAGGCTCCCCAGTTCCGACGGGATCGCTCCGCTCAACTGGTTAACCCCGAGGTACAGGAACTGCAGGTTGACGAGATTGCCCAGTTCCGACGGGATCGCTCCGCTCAACTGGTTACCCTCGAGGACCAGGAATCGCAGGTTGACGAGGCTACCCAACTCCGGCGGGATCGCTCCGCTCAGCTGGTTCCCCAAGAGGTCCATACCGGTAACGCGCCCCTCGTCATCCGCCGTGACGCCGTCCCAATAGCCGAGCGGTTCGTCGCTCAGCCAGCCCGAGTTGTTCGTCCAGTCGTCCCCGCCCGTGGCGCGGTAGAGGGCCTCCAGGGCGTCACGGTCGGTACCGGATGTCGCCCCCGGAGTCGGCGAGGGAATGGGTGTAGGCGTAAGCGTAGGGGTGGGCGTGGGCGTAGGGGTGGGCGCAACGGGCAC
>VXQP01000068.1 GCA_009838965.1 Chloroflexota bacterium
TTTTATTACGAAACCGCCGACCACCCCGACCTCCTCCACTCTAATCGCCGCCAGCGGCAGTTGTGTATCCCCCACCGGGGCGGGGCCGGGGTAGTGGCTGAACCCTCGCCCCCTGGGAGAGGGAGCGCATTACGATGCGCGGGTGAGGGTTGCCTACGCCGCCAGCAGCTTCTCGAACCGCGCCTGCGAGCGGTACGGACCCACGACGGAGAGCCGGTACGCGCCGGGGCCGAAATAGCGCCGCGCCGCGTCGGTGACCTCCTCCGTCGTGATGGTGCGGATGCTGGCGACGACCTCCTCGGGCGTCCGCACCTCGTTCCGCAGCAGCTCCTGGCCGCCCATCCACCCCATGACCGCGCGCGTGTCCTCCAGCCGAAGGCCCAGCCGTCCCACCGCGTACTCCGTGGCGCGCGACAACTCCTCCTCCGTGACGCCCACCTGCATCCCGTACTGCTCGCGGAGGACGGCCTGCACCGCCTTGTCGGCGTTCGCGGTGTCCACGCCGCAACTGACGAGGAGCGCGCCGCAGTCGTGGTAGTGCATCGCGCTGCTGTGCACGTCGTAGGCGAGGCCGCGCCGCTCCCGAAGCTCCACGAACAGGCGGCTGCTCATCCCCTCGCCGAGCACGGTGTTCATCATGTCAACGGCGTACCGGTCGTCGGCGTTCGCGGCGGGGCCGTCGACGGCGAGGCAGATGTGCGCCTGGTCCGTCTTCCGGTTCCCTATCTCCACGCGCACGCCGCTGTCCTCGTCGGGAAGCACCGGGCGCATCGGGAGCGTCTCTTGCGTTCGGTCGTATCCGAGCAGCGCGGCGACCCTCTCGACGACCTCCTCGTGCTCGACGTTCCCGGCCACGGCGACGACGGTGTTCGAGGGAACGTACTGCCGGGCGTGGTACGCGGCGAGCTGCTCCTTCGTGATGCCGCCGACCGACTCGCGCGTGCCGCCCACGTCGCGCCCCATCGGCTGGTCGGGCCAGAGCGCCCTGTCGATGAGCAGGTCCGCGAGGGAGTCCGGGTGGTCGTAGGTCATCGCCAGCTCTTCGAGGATGACGCCGCGCTCGCGCTCGACCTCGTCCGGCACGAACAGCGGGGAGTTGTACATGTCGGTCAGCACGTCGAGCGCGATGTCGAAGTGGTCGCGCGCGACCTTGGTGTAGTAGAGCGTGGCCTCGCGGTCGGTGCTGGCGTTCAGGATGCCGCCGACGGACTCGATGGCGCGGGAGATCATCTGCGGCTCGGGGCGCTTCGCCGTGCCTTTGAAGAGCATGTGCTCCAGGAAGTGGGACGCCCCGGCGATGTCGTCGTCCTCGTAGCGGGACCCCGCCCCGACGAAGATGCCGGTGGCGACGGAGCGGACGTGCGGCATGGTGCTGGAGAGCACCCGGAGGCCGTTCGGCAGGACAGTGCGTTCGTACAAGCGGTTCCTCCTTAGACCGATGCTATCCGAGCCGTCGCGGAGCGGCAATCGGCGGGCGTCACCGCGGATCGAGCGTCTGCTGGCCGCCCATGTAGGGCACGAGCGCGTCCGGCAGGCGGACGGAGCCATCCGGCTGCTGGAACGTCTCAAGCAGGGCGATGAGTACACGCGGCAGCGCGAGGCCGGAGCCGTTGAGCGTATGCACGAGGTCCGGGCGCGCGCCGTGCTCCTTCCGGTAGCGGATGTTGGCGCGTCGCGCCTGGAAGTCGGTGCAGTTGGAGCAGGAACTCACCTCCAGCCACTCCTCGCTGGCGGGCGTCCATATCTCCACGTCGTAGCTCAGCGTCGACGCGAAGCCGAGGTCGCCGCTGCACAGTTGCAGGATGCGGAACGGCAGGCCGAGCCCGCGCACGATGTCCGATGCGTGCTCGACCAGTTCGTCCAGCGCGGCGGGCGACTGCTCCGGCTCCACGAACTGGTACATCTCGACCTTCTCGAACTGGTGGAGCCGCTTGAGGCCGCGCACCTGCGAGCCCGCGGCGGCGCGCTCCCGCCGGAAGCAGGGCGTGTGCGCCATGTACTTGATGGGCAGCGACCCTGGCGGCAGTATCTCGTCCGCGTGCAGGCTGGTCAGCGGCACCTCCGCCGTCGGGATGAGCCACAGGTCCTCCTCCGCGTCGCGGTACAGCGCGTCGGCGAACTTCGGCAGGTTGCTGCTGTTCACCATCGTCTGACCGAGCACGAGGAACGGCACGCCGCGCTCCTCGTAGCCGTGCCGCTCCCGGTGCAGATCGAGCATCCACTGCACGACGGCGCGCTGCAGCCGCGCCCCCGCCTCGCCGAGCGCGTAGAACATGCGCCCGGAGAGCTTCGCGCCGCGCTCGAAGTCCGTGACGCCGAGCGACTCGGACAGCTCCCAGTGCGGCTTCAGTTCGAAGTCGTAGGAGCGCTTCTCGCCCTCCTCCCGCACGACCACGTTGCCGGTCTCGTCCTCGCCGTCCGGCACACGGTCCGAGACGATGTTGGGAAGCGTGAGCATCGTGTCCCGGAACGAGGTCTCCAGCGTGCGTGACTCGTCCTCGAGCGCCTTGAGCCGCTCGCCGAGAACGCGCACCTCTTCCTTGCGGGCGTCGGCTTCGGCGGCTGCGCCGCTCTTCATCAGGTCGCCGATGGCGCGGCTCGCCTCGTTCCGACGCGCGCGCAACTCTTCGAGTTCGCTCAACGCCTGCCGCCACTGCTCGTCCGTCCGCGCCAGGTCGGCCACGACGCCGGAGTCCTCGCCCCGGCGCTCCAGCGAGCGCACGATGGTCTCCGGACTGCGGCGCAGCAGGTTCGTGCTAAGCATCCGGCTCTCCCATGTGGCGCACCTGCGGGAAGAGCATGACGTCCCGTATCGTCGTCTGGCCGGTGAGCAGCATGACGAGCCGGTCGATGCCTATCCCGAGCCCGCCGGTGGGCGGCATCCCGTGCTCCAGCGCCGTGAGGAAGTCCTCGTCCATCCGGTCGAGGTCCTCGCCCTGATACTGCTTCCGCAGCTCCTCCTGCTCGGCAAGGCGCTCGCGCTGCACGTCCGGGTCGTTCAACTCGGTGAACGAGTTGGCGATCTCCATCCCCGCGGCGAACGCCTCGAAGCGCTCCGTGTAACGCGGGTTGTCAGGGCTCGCCTTGGCGAGCGGCGACATCTCGACCGGGTAGTCGACGAGGAACGCGGGCTGCACGAGCTTCGGCTCCACGAACGTGCCGACGAGCTTGTCGATGAGCCGGCCGCGGCTCTCCGCGTAGGTGGCTGCGACGCCGATGGCGCGCATCCGGTCGGCGAGCGAGGCGGCGTCCGGGTGGTCGTCCAGGTTCACGCTGGCGTACTGCTCGATCGCGTCGTGGAGGGACACGCGCGGCCAGGGGCCGGTGAGCCGGATGACCTCGCCGCCGTACTCGATGTTCGTGCCGCCCGTGACCTCGAGCGCGACCTGCGGCACCAGCGTCTCCACCAGCCGCATCACGTCGTTGTAGTCGGCGTACGCCTCGTACGATTCGAGGAGCGTGAACTCTGGGTTGTGGTCGGCGTCGATGCCCTCGTTCCGGAAGACGCGGCCTATCTCGTAGACCTTGTCCATGCCGCCGACGATGAGGCGCTTGAGGTAGAGCTCCGTCGCGATGCGAAGGTAGAGGTCACGGTCGAGCGCGTTGTGCCGGGTGACGAACGGCTGGGCCATCGCTCCTGCGGGAACCGGCACGAGCACCGGTGTGTCCACCTCCAGGAAGCCGCGCGCGTCGAAGAAGGCGCGGATGGCGGAGATGATGCGGCTGCGGGCGCGCATCGCCTCGTGCACCTCGCGGTTGGAGATGAGGTCCAGGTAGCGCTGCCGGTACCTCTGCTCCACGTCGCGCAGGCCGTGGAACTTCTCCGGCGGGGGACGGTGCGCCTTCGCCAGCAGCGTGAGGCTCTCCACGGCGAGCGATATCTCGCCCATCTTGGTGCGGATCAGCGTGCCGGACGCTCCCGCGAAGTCGCCGAGGTCGAGGTCCTCCACCAGCGCGTAGCCGTCGCCGAGCGCGTCGCTGCGGATGAACAGCTGCAGACGCCCTTCAGAGTCCTCGATGTCCGCGAACGACGCCTTGCCCATCCGCCGAAAACGCACGATGCGTCCTGCGACCGTGGCCCCGGGGCCGTCGCCGCCCGCGGCTTCGGCGTCGGTGAAGGTGCGCGCAGCCTCAGCCGTCGTGTGCGTTCGGTGGAAGCGGGCGGGGTAGGGGTCTATGCCGCGCTGGCGCAGCCGCTCCAGCTTGGCTCGGCGGCTGGCGAGCAACTCGTCTCCGCGTTGGGGCATCAGCGTCTCCGGTTGAGAAGTTCCGTTCTACTGAACGGAGACGATGGTGATGGACTGAGAGCCGGAAGGCGTCTTGAACTCCACCTTCTGCCCGGCCTTCTTGCCGAGGAGCGCCTTCCCCAGCGGGGACTCGTTGGAGATGCGCCCGTCCGTTGGAGAGGTCTCCGTGCTGCCGACGATGGTATAGGTGGCCTTCTTGCCCCTCCCCATCTGCACGGCGACGATGGAGCCGAGCTCGACGACGTCGGAACTGGCCCCGGCCTGGGTGTGGTCGGGGATGATGACGGCGTTCGCGATCATCATCTCGAGCTCCTGGATGCGGCCCTCCACGAACGCCTGCTCGTTCTTCGCTTCCTCGTACTCGGCGTTCTCCAGTTCTCCGACTTCCTTCGAGTCCTGGATGCGTTCGGCCACTTCCTGGCGCCGCACGCTGCGGAGCTGGTCGAGCTCCTCTTCGAGCTCGTGCAGCCCGGCGGTCGTCAGGTATGTGCCTTCTAAGGCCATGGAGCAGCCCTCCGGTATGTTGGGAGAAGCCGGGCGCCCGTGGGGATTCCCGCTGCGAGGCGCTCGACCTCGCCTATTCTATCCGTAGCCTGCGGGTAAGTAAACGTCAGCGCGCAGAAGCGCTATGGGAAACCCCTGCTAACAGGCGAGCTAGTTTCATTGAACAGAGATTCAAACAAAGTCTAGACTCTGTGCCAAGAGTTTCAGGCGGCAGGACCACCTGCCGGACAGGGGAGCGGCGCTGCGGATAACGGGCGGAATGGCAAGAGGCGTACCGCTGAGTTCGCCCAGGGCGCCCGGCGTGAGACCCACGACCGACAGAGTGCGGAGCGCGTTGTTCAACATCCTCGCTCGGTACGGGATCGAGGACTCTCACGTCGCAGACCTCTTCGCGGGAACAGGCTCCCTGGGCATCGAGGCTCTCAGTCGGGGAGCGGCCCATTCCGGGTTCGTCGAGGCAGACCGGAGGCAGATAGCAGTGATCAAGGCCAACCTGCAGACAGCAGGGTTCGCGGACAGGGCGGACGTCCACGCGGCGCGTGCCGAGGACGCCCTCGACCGTCTGGGCCGCTGCGACTTCCTGCTGATGGACCCGCCCTACACGCAGCCGTTCCCCGCCGCCCTCATCGCACGCATCGGCGAGGCCGGTCTGCTGCGGGACGAGGGCATCCTGGTCTGCGGCCACTCCAGCCGCACCGCTGCCGACGACCGCTGCGGCACGCTCGCGAAGTGGGACGACCGCCGCTACGGCGACGTATCGCTGGCGTTCTACAGCCTTGCGGAGGCTGCGGCATGACGACGGCGATCTACCCCGGACGCTTCGACCCGGTCACCGCGGGGCATCTGGACATCCTCCAGCGGGCCTCCTATCTCTTCGAGAACGTCGTCATGGCCGTGTTCGAGGCGCCCCAGAAGCAGACGATGTTCTCCACCGAGGAGCGCGTGCAGCTGATACGGGAAGCAGCCGCCGGGCTGTCGAACGTGGAGGTGCGGAGCTTCAGCGGCCTGGTCGTGGACTACGCGCAGGCCCAGGGGGCGACGGCCATCGTGAGGGGCATCAGGATGCACGCGGACTTCGAGTCGGAGTTCGAGATGGCGCTGATGAACCGGAAACTCGCGCCCAACGTGGACGTGGTCTGCCTGATGACGGACGGACGCTACCAGTTCGTGCGCGCCTCTCTGCTCAAGGAAGTCGCCATGCTCGGTGGTGACATACGGGGACTTGCGCCGGACAACGTTATCGCAGCGCTCGCGGAGCGCTTCGGACAACAGAGATAACAGGATCGAGGAACCAAGGAGGAAATCATGGAGTTACTGGACCTGGTGGACCGGCTGGAGAGCATGGCGGCTCAGTCCAAGAAGATGCCGATGACGAGCATGTCCATGGTGGACACGGAGCACATGCTCGCGCTGATAGACCAGCTCCGCGTGGCGGTGCCCCGCAGCATCCACGAGGCGCAGGAGTTGATCGAGCGCCGCGAGCAGATCGTCAATCAGACGATGATCGACGCCCGCCGGATCCGCTCCACCGCCGAGGGCGACGCTCGCCTGCTCGTCGACGAGACGGAGCTGGTGAAGGCTGCCCAGCAGCGCTCGGAGGAGATCATCCAGGACGCCAACAGCAAGGCCGACCGGATCATCAGCCTCGCCGAGCAGGAGGCCCAGCGGCGCCGCGACGGCGCGGACGACTACAGCCGCGACTGCCTGCACACGCTGGAAGAGCACGTCTCCAACATGCTGAACGAGATCCACGCGGGCCAGCGCGCCCTGCTGCCTGCGGTCAGCCTCGCCCGCTAAGCGCCTCGATTCCTCCTCCGGAAACGCGCGCCCTTCCCCGCCAACACGGCTGGGAGGGCGCTGCGCGTTTTGGCATCTGGTCCCTTCCCCGTTGGGTCCCCTCGCCCTACAAGGGGAGAGGGTTAGGGAGAGGGTACTGCGGCGGGGTGCGGGTGAGGGCCCTGGGCGGTGATGGAATGGGAGGCGTCTTGTCCCCTCGCCCTCTGGGAGAGGGAGGCCGCGCAGCGGCGGGTGAGGGTGACCTGACGCGGGGCGCAGCCCCCGTCGTTCCTGCGAAGGCAGGAACCCCGCCCCTGTCATTCCGAGCGGAGCCGTCCGGCGATAGCCGGTGGCGCAGTCGAGGGATCTCTCGGGGAGGCGCTCGCTCTATACCAACGTCACCCGAGAGATGTTTCGACTCCACTGCGCTCCGCTCAACATGACAATCCCCCCTCGCCCTCTGGGAGAGGGAGGCCGCGCAGCGGCGGGTGAGGGTCGGAATGACCCATCCTGTCCATCGATGTTGATTTGACCCGCTATACTCCCTCCGTACTTCCCCCTACGGAGGCTCGATACTCATGTCTGCCACGCAATCCCTGGCCGCTTACGTCGCGAACGCGAACACGGAGGACCTTCCCCCGTCGATGCTCCACGAGGCGAAGCGCACACTCATCAACATACTCGCAGTCTCACTCTCCGCTTCCGCAGACTCCGGCAGCCATGCCCTGATCGACTGGGCGCGTGACGAGGGCGCTGCCCCGAAGGCGTCCGTCGTCGGCTCGACGCTGCGGACGAGCGCATTCAACGCCGCGATGGTCAACGGCTTCCTCGCACACCTGCAGGACTACGACGACACCCACTTCCCGACTGTGCTGCACCCGACCGCGCCGGTCTGGCCTGCCGTGCTTGCCGTCGCCGAGGAGCGCGGGACGTCCGGCAGGGAGACGCTCGCGGCGTTCGTGCTGGGGGCGGAGGCAGCGTGCCGCGTGGCGATGTCCGTGCACCCGTGGCACTACGACATGGGCTGGCACATCACGGGCACGGCCGGCGTGTTCGGCGCCGCGGCGGGAGCGGGCAGGGTGCTCGGCCTCGGCACGGACGAGATGAACACGGCGATAGGCATCGCAGGAACGTTCGCGGCCGGCGTGCGGGAGGTGTTCGGCAGCCACGCGAAGGCGATGCACCCCGCGAAGGCGGCCAGCAACGGCGTGCAGTCCGCGCGCCTCGCGACCCAGGGCTTCACCGGTGCGGACGACATCCTCGGCGGTCGCCGCGGCTTCTGGCAGGTGCTGTCGCCCAACGGGCACGACGAGGTGGCGCTGCTGGCCGATCTCGGCTCTCGCTGGGAGCTCGGGAACAACGGCCTGAAGCCGTACGCCAACGGCGTCGTCTCGCACCCGATACAGGACGCGGTGATAACGCTCCGCAACGAGCACGGCATCGCGCCGGAGGACGTCGCCTCCATCAACGCGGAGGTGAACCCGCTGGTGCTGGAGCTGATGAACCGCGCGGAGCCGAGGCGCGGCCTCGAGGGCAAGTTCTCGTTCCAGCACTGCGCCGCCGCGGCGCTGGTGGACGGCGCAGGACACGATGCGCAGTTCTCCGACGCCCGCGTCGCCGACCCCGTCATCAGCGCGGTGCGCTCCAAGGTGAGCGCGACCATAGACGAGGCGATGCGGGAAGACGAGGTGCGCCTCTCCATCACGCTCACCAGCGGACAGGTGCACTCGATCTACGTTGAGCATGCCACCGGCTCGCCGGAGAACCCGATGACCGACTCGGCGCTCGAGGCGAAGTACCGCTCACTCGCGGGCGAGGCGCTCCCCGCGAGCCAGGTCGAGGAGCTGCTCGGCGCGGTTTGGGAGCTCGACTCGGCCCCGAACGTCGAGCAGGTAACGCGCCTGATGACGAAGTCGGAGGGGTAGCCCATGACTGAGGAGATCTTCCACCACGACGCATACGTGCGCAGGTTCAACGCCCAGGTAACGGCGTCGGACGACAACGCTGTGGCTTTCGACAAGACGGCGTTCTTCCCCGGAGGCGGCGGTCAGCCGTGTGACACAGGGACGATTGCATGCGAGAGCGGCATCGAGCGGCGGGTCGTCGGCGTGCGCCGCCGCGACGGCGACATCTGGCACGAGCTGGACGGCTCCGCGCCCGCCGTTGGCGAAGCGGCGATGTGCACGCTCAACTGGCAGCACCGCCACCAGCTGATGCGGACGCACACGGCGCTGCACATCCTCTGTGGCGTCATCTGGCGCGACTTCGGCGCCCACGTTACCGGCGGCAACATGACGCCGCTCGCCGCTCGGATGGACTTCGAACTGGAGAGCATGAGCGCCGACTTCGCCGAGCGCGTCGAGGAGCTGGCGAACGCGGAGATTGCGCTCGCTCGGGAGATCAGCATCCGCTTCCTGCCGCGCGACGAGGCGATGGCCCACCCGGACCTGATCCGCACGAAGATCAACCTGCTGCCGGAGGGCATCAGCGAGGTGCGCGTCGTCGACATTGCGGGGCTGGACGTGCAGGCGGACGGCGGCACGCACGTTGCGGATACCTCTGAGGTAGGCCGCATCCGCGTCGTCGGCCACGAGAGCAAGGGCCGCATCAACAAGCGCCTCCGCATCGCCGTCGAGGACGCCTAGGTCCCGTCATTCCTACGAAGGCAGGAATCTCGCCTGGCCTGGGGGCGTCCCTCGTGGGCGCCCTGCCTGGTCCCCTCGCCCTCTGGGAGAGGGAGGCCGCGCAGCGGCGGGTGAGGGGGGGACCGGACGCGGGGCGTACCCCCGTCATTCCCGCGAAGGCGGGAATCCAGGTGACCCGTAGGTCACACGTGCGTAGCAGCGCACACGGCGGGGCGTGGGCGGCGGCTGTCCGGTGTAGGGGCGTCCCTTGTGGGCGCCCTGCCTGGTCCCCTCGCCCTCTGGGAGAGGGCGGCCGCGCAGCGGCGGGTGAGGGTGACGGGGGAAGGTTAGGATGGGGGTGGATACCAGAAGAGGAGTACGTTCGATGCCAGACGACCCACAGACCCCCGAGTACACGATGGGTTACAGCGAAGAGTTCATGCGGATGCTGGACCGGCGAAGCGCGCAGAGCCATGCTGCGTACCTGCTGCCGCACCTGAAACCCGGCATGCGCCTGCTGGACTTCGGCTGCGGACCGGGCACCATCTCGGTCGGCCTCGCGCGGGCTGTCGAGCCCGGTGAACTGCACGGCGTCGACCTCGAAGAGTCGCAGATTCTCATGGCGCGCGCCGCTGCCGAGGCGGGTGGACACGCCAACGCGACGTTCCACGTCGGCGACGTCACGGCGCTTCCGTTTGAGGATGACTCGTTCGACGTCGCCCACTGCCACGCGGTGCTGATGCACGTTCCGGACACGCAGGCGGTGCTTGCGGAGGTGAAGCGGGTGCTGAAGCCCGGCGGCATGATCGCCGGCCGTGAATCCATCATCGCGTCCTCGTTCCTGGAGCCCGACTACGGCGCCAAGGATGCATGGGTCACGTTTGCGAATCTCGTCTCGGCCAACGGCGGCCATCCTCAGATGGGGAAGGAGTTGAAGGCGATATTCATCGAGGCGGGTTTCAGTGACGTTCAAGCGGGCGCTTCCTTCGAGTTCTTCGGCTCCGCGGAGGACGTTGCGTTCTTCCATGCCTTCGCCGGGGGCTGGTTCCTCTCACCCGAGGTTATCGAGAAGGCCACGACGTACGGGGTGGCGACCCACGAGGAATTCGAGACGGCCCAGGAAGCTCTCGACAGATGGAAGGCCCACCCCGGCGCGGTTGGGGCGATCTGCTTCGGTGAGGCTGTCGCCTTCAAGCCGTAGCTGCGGGCGGACGCAAGGGCCACGTAAACAGGCGCCTGCGCATCGCCGTCGAGGATGCGTAGGTCCCGTCGTACCCGCACCGGCGGGGATCCAGAGTGCGGGGGCAGCGCTCGGGGTCGGCTAACTCAATCTCCCACGCTAGTCCACGCTGTGTTGGCTTCCGTTGACACGCGCTACGGTCGAAGAAAAGAGACTGGAGCCGGTTGCCCGTCCCCAGTTCCTTGGAGATAATCGCTCTATCAGCTGATTGCAGTACGCTGATGTACGAGCAATAGAGGGAGGGCACAATCTCCGACGCCAGCATCCACGACACTTGGCGCCGAGCGCCAATCTACAGCCTCGCTGAGGCAGCGCATCTAACAGGTGTCCATCCGGTCACCGTCAAGCGATGGTTGGATGCTGACGGAGACAGGCCGCCTGTGTTAAAGGGCGATGGCGCTGGACAGCTGGTTTCCTTCCTAACTCTCGTTGAGATTGCTGTGGCCAAGCATTTTAGGCAGAAGAACGTCCGATTAGAGCGAATTCGTCGAGCCCACGATTTCGCCGCACAACGTATGGGAACAGACCACCCGTTTGCGTTCGCTCGTCTGGCCGCCTTGGGAGGGCACGTTCTGGCGGAGTTCGAGAAAGAGAGCCCCGGAGGTGGAAGCCTGCTTGCGCTAGAGCACCCTTCGGAGCAGTGGACTCTACCCGGCCTAGTCATTGAGACGCTGAGTGCTCTCGATTTCGAGGCAGAGCTTGCTTCCCGTTGGTTCCCGCTGGGCAGGGGGTATCCTATCGTCATAGACCCTCGGTTCGCCGCTGGAATGCCAACTATCGTCGAACGTCGCGTCACCGTAGAGACCATTCGCAAACGCTTCAAGACAGGCATGTCGATTGAGTTCATAGCCCACGATCTCAGATTGGACAATCAGACGGTTGAAGATGTGCTGCGATACGGAGACCGTGTTGCAGCGTGAGACTACTCTGTGACGAGGATATCGGGACGAGCGTCCCCAGAGCCCTTGCTCTTGTCGGTTATCCGGCTCATTCAATGTATGAAGTGGGCTGGCGTAGCCGCTCAGACATCGAATGGCTGCCTGATGCCGCCGCTGCCGGGTACCTCGTATTCTCGAACAACAAGCGTATGCTCCTAGTGCAAGAAGAGAGGGACGCGATTGAGGCGAACAACCTCGGCATCGTTTTCCTTACGAACGGAGAAGAACGCGTTGCGGATGTGCTGCGCCTTCTACTCAACAAGTGGAAATGGCTGGAAGAGATTGATCGCCAGCCCAAACCGTTCGTGTACTTCCTTTCCCCCAAGGGCCGGGTAACGACAAGCCATCGGCTCAAGAATGGCGTTCGCCTCTCGTTGAAGTAGCTCCTGATTTGCCGACATGGCCTGCCAGCAATCCGGTTGGAGTCGTTGGACAGCTGGGCGTAAGGCAACAGCAGGCAACTCTGCCGCCTCGTCCCGCTGTGACACTGCCCCGTTGTGCGGATGACGCCTCCCGCCCTACCATGGTCCCATGACCGCGAAGCGACATCCGGCATTGGCACGATGCAACGGAATGAGCCCCTGCTTGCAAGCCCGAACTTGTTTTTCGTTGGTATTCTTGGTTTCTTGGTCGCGGAAAGCAGGCCACGGCCACGAAAACGCCCCGACCAAGACGACCAAGGATGCCAAAAGGAGGGCTCGGTTTACTCGTAGATGATCGACCAAGGATGTCAGATTCAGCTGCTGTTGGAATCTTGGTCGCGCCCGCATCCGGTGGTGCTACAATCCCGCCACCCCGCTTTATCCCCTCTCCCTCTGGGAGAGGGTTAGGGTGAGGGCTGAAACAGGAGGAGCGTCATGCTGAACCAGCAGGAGAACGAACGCCTCACGCAGGTTGGAGCCGGAACGCCGATGGGCGAGCTGATGCGCCGCTACTGGCACCCCGTCGCCGCAACGGCGGAGCTCGATGACCGCCCCACCAAGGCCGTCCGTGTCCTCGGCGAGGACCTCGTCCTCTACAAGGACAGGTCTGGCACGCTGGGTCTCATCGAACGGTTCTGCCCGCACCGCCGCGTCGACCTCTCCTACGGCATACCGGAGGAGCATGGCCTCCGCTGCATGTACCACGGCTGGATGATGGACGAGACCGGCCAGTGCATCGAGCAGCCGTTCGAGGAGACCGTCCACCCGGACGGGCGCTTCAAGGAGAAGGTGAAGGTCGCCGGCTACCCCGTGCAGGAGATGGGCGGCCTGATCTTCGCCTACATGGGCCCCGCGCCCGCGCCGTTCCTGCCCGTCTGGGACCCGTTCCAGTGGGACGACGCCGTCCACGACGTCGGCATCACGACGTTGGACTGCAACTGGCTCCAGTGCATGGAGAACTCGCTGGACCCGGTGCACGTGGAATGGCTGCACCGCTTCTACACGAACTACCAGCAGGCCATCTCGCCCGATCTCATCGCTACGATGCCGCCGCGCATCCCGCACCAGGAGATCGGTTTCGACGTTTTCGACCACGGCATCATCAAGCGCCGCGTGTTGGAGGGCTACACCAGGGAGCACGACGACTGGAAGATAGGCCACCCCATCCTCTTCCCGCAGATCCTCTACGTGGGCGGCTTCCAGTCCAAGACGCTCCAGTACCGTGTTCCGATAGACGACACGCACACGCTCCACTTCATCTACTACTCGTGGCGAGTCGCGCCGGGGCAGCCGGTGCCGAAGCAGGAGCGCATCCCCTACAAGTACGTCCCGCACCGCGACGCCTCTGGCCGGTACGACACCACCTTCACGGTGGACCAGGACAAGATGGCCTGGGAGACGCAGGGGCCCGTGGCGAAGCGCTACCTGGAGCGGCTCGGCAAGTCCGACGTGGGCATCATCCTCTACCGCAGGCTGCTGACCGAGCAGATGCAGATCGTCGCGGACGGCGGCGAGCCGATGAACACCTTCCGCAGCAGGGAAGCGGCGGAGACCATCAACGTTCCTACGGAGCACATGGCGCTCGGCAGGGACAAGGTGCCGCGGATCAAGTTCATCCCGCTGGAGGCCGGCATCAGCGGCGCCGAGGACGACATCCGCTACGCCGTCGAGTCCTGGTACGTCGGAGAGACGGCCAACGCCTAGCCAACACCTAGGCAGGCCGCACGCGGAAGAGACGCCTGATCATGGCCCAGCGCAGGCTGCCCCATGACCATTCCGCGTCCCGCAGATCGCTGAGCGGCACTCTTCCCGGCGCGTAGCGGTGCAGGATGAAGGCGCGTGTGATGCGCTGGATCTGCCGCCGCTGTTCGGGCATCGCCGCCGACAGCATCGCTGCGTACTCCGAGGGGGTCTGGTCGGGCCGTTTCCGCAGGCCGAGCGCCGCGCCGAGGCGGCACATCTTGGCGAACAACTCGCCTGAGCGTGGGAGCGCACCCAGCTTCCACCACCACTCCCGCCACAGCAGCACGGGCGTGGCGACCGCTACGGCGCCCGCGAGCGCAAGCAGCGCAACGAGCCACGCGGGCATCTCCCTGCGCGGCGTGAAGTCGACGTCGAACGTGTCCTCTTCCTCGTCTTCGAGGAGCTCCCCCAGCTCACCGATGTCGATGTCCTCTGTCAGCAGGGGAGACTCGCCGAAGTCCACCCCGCCGAACTCGATGGCGTTGGGGGGCGTCGGCTCGAAGCTTACCCAGCCATAGCCCGGGAAGTACGCCTCGACCCAGCTGTGATAGTTGAGCTCCAGCACCTCGTACACGCCGAGCGTGGTGTTGAGGCGCCCGGGAGCGTAGCCGAGGACGTATCGGGCAGGTATGCCCACGGCGCGCATCAGCACCGTCGCCGCGGAGGCGTAGTAGTCGCAGTACCCCTCCCCAAGCTCGAAGAGGAAGTGGTCCACGCCGTCTGCGTCGTCCGCCGGAGCGGCGATGTCCAGGTTGTACGGCACCCGGCGGAGGTAGTTGCGGATGGCCACCGCCTTGTCGAAGGGGCTCTCTTCATTCGTAACGAGGGTTTCGGCGAGCACGCGCACGCGGTCGGGCAGCGTATCAGGCAGCTGGAGGTAGGCCTGTGTCCACTCCGGATACTCCTCGCCCGCCCTTCGTAGTTCGAACGGAGTGGCAATCGATTCGAGCCCGGTGCTGATGTAGCTCATGTTGACGCGTGTCGGGAAGTACTCCCGGCCCTGGGAGAAGCGCACCTGCACCGCCCCGGGGCCGGATGTGGGGGTCGTCAACGCCTCGGCGGGCTCGTCGAAATCGACAGGCAGCCCGCCGGAGAAGAGCGTGTCGGTTGCGGCGGCGACGCGGAATGCGTTGGTCCGGGGCGCCAAGCGGCTTTCGTCCGAAGGGGCGACGTCCTCGAACGGAACGAACGCAGAGTCCTCGGCGGTCTCCCATCCGCTGCCGGTGTAGACCGCGTAGGAGCGGGCGCGCCAGTACCCCCGGGGGCCGCTCACGAGGAAGAGCAGCTCGTCGGTGAGCTCGGGGTTCCCCTGGAACCGGGTCTCCTGCTCGAACGTGATGGTCTTGTAGTCCCGGCGGGAGGGCAGCGCGCTGAACAGCCTGCTGAAGTGCGCTCCTATCTCCTGGGCCGTGTCGTCTGCTGCGCGTGAGACCACTCCGAGCGGGGCGACGTTGGGCGTCGGGAGCGCTGCGATCGCTGCAGTCACCAACATCCCGACGGCGAGCACGATACCGGACTGCGTGAGCACCGTTCGAGCGTCGAACACTGCGCCGCGTCCGCGCCATCCTTCTATCCGCCGGACCGTGCTGAGATGTATGAGGAGCATGACGCCTGTCGCCATGAAGATGCCGAGTCGCCACCCAAGGCTTCCCGGGAGATTGGACAGGGCGAAAGCGAGCACCACTCCGCCGAACAGCACCGTCGACCAGCCGTGCGCGCTGCGGAGCGCCAGCCAGACGCTGGACACGCACAACAGCCAGACGGCGAATGAGAGGAACATGGCGAACTCTATCGTCCCGGCCTGCGTCTCCTCCGTCGAGATGGCCGCCACCCACTGGGCGATGTCCTCGATCGCGTTGACGGCCCGGGCCGTTATCGCGAACCCCTCAGCCGCGGTCGTGCCCGCATACGCCGACAGCAGCAGACCGGCGGCGACGGCAGCGACGATCGCGCGGCGGGCGGTCCAGCCCCGCTGGTGCATCGCCCAGCCTGCCGTGCCTCCCAGCACGCCGATGAGGAGCGGCGCCGGCATCCCCGGCACCCAGTTCCCCTCCTGCAGGGGCATGACGACGGAGAACAGCACGAGCCCCACCAGCGTGAGCGTAAGCCCCATCCCCCCGATGAAACGCTCCCACAGGGAGAGGATGTCGATGGCCCGGGCGCTTGCGACGAGCGTGGTCATGGCAGCGCACCCTGCAGCTCCCGGGCCGGTACCGCGAGCCCCGGCGGGGCGGAGTGGTAGTCCAACCGCTGGCCTATCTCATCCCCCATGCGGATGACGTAGGCGTCGAACCCGGTGCCGCGCGCCATAGAGGTGCCGCGCCCTGCCTTGAAGCTGGGAGCGTCCAGGAGTACAGGAACGACCGCCGCGCCGGTGGCACGCAACATCTCCACGGCGGAAGAGACGGAGGTGGGAGGCGCGGCGGTGATGATCACGATGCTTGCGCCTGTGCTCAGTTCGTTCTTGACCGCCTCCGACACCTCCTGCACACCTCCTGCGGTGCCGGGCTCGATCAGCGCGAGCGCCTGGAAGATACGTCCCATCTGCGCGATGCCCGGAGCGGCGGGGATGATGAGTTGCTCTTGTCCGGAGAACACCGCGCCGACGCTCCGCCCCGAGTCCAGGAAGCGCTTCGCCACCGATGCGGCAGTCGTCACGCTGTACTCCACGGTGCTCTCGGTACCTTCTCCCTCCTGTACGCGCTCGTCGAGGTCGAGTACGACCCATATGGCGTCGGCTGGCCCGGACGGTTCGCGGTCGAACTCCTTCACCATGAGCCTGCCGGTATGTGCGGTGGCGGGCCAGTGCACTCTGCTCACCGCGTCGTGCGATGTGTACTCGCGCACGGTGGACGCGATAGGGCTGGGAGTGAAGGTGCGTCCGTGGATGATGCCCTCCGTCCAGCCTCGGCCGGAGAGAACGAAGAAATCGGAGAGGTCCACGGTGGCGGGGTAGATGAGCGCCGTCTGCGGGTTCCCCAGGCGCATGGTCCTGCTGAAGAGGCCGAACGGGTCGCGGCTGGTTATCTCCAGCTCCCCGAACCTGTAGATGCCGCGGCGCTCACAGTGACTGGACGACGTCCAGACAGCCGAGCCGTATGGCCAGAGGGTAGCGATACGTCCGGCGCGTCCGAACGGCTGGGTATCGTGCTGCACTTCCAGCAGCAGTTTCGGCCACCAATGAGTGTTGCGCAGAACGATGCGCTCTTCGAGGGTATCGCCCACCTGGAGGTAGGAAGTGAGCCGTTGCACGCCGCCTTCAATGCGGCGCGCCGCAAGCACACTGGAGAGGAAACCGAGAGCCGGAACGACGAGCAGGCCGAGGAAGAGGCGGTAGTAGAGCGCTCCACCGGTGGAGAACGCCAGGATCAGCAGCAGCGCCCCGACGCTTGCCCACACGACTCGCGTTTTCACAGTGGCATCCCCGCTGTCGGACGCTCCCTCGGCGCGTTATGCGCCGGGGAGCGCTCCCGCTACCGGCGTCTGTTCCAGCACCTCCGCTATCGCGTCTGCGGACGTGGTGCCCTGGATACGCGCCGCCGAGCTGAGGATGACGCGGTGCCCGAGCGCCGGATATGCCAGCGCCTTCACGTCGTCCGGCAACGCATAGTCTCGTTCTTCGAGCAGCGCCTTGGCCTGGACGAGCCGGAAGAGCGCGAGCGAGCCCCTCGGCGATGCGCCGAGGTAGAGGCTGCCGTGGTTCCGCGTCGCATCCGCTATCGCGACGATGTACTCCTTCACGTCGTCCGAGACGTGGATGCCGCGCACCGCGTTCTGAAGTGCGACGAGGTCGCTTTCATCGACCACCGCCTCCAACTGCTCCACCGGGTGTACGTACTGTTGTGCTTCCAGCACCCGGATCTCGTCCTCTTTGTCCGGGTAGCCGAGGTGCAGGCGTACGAGGAACCTGTCCAGTTCGGTCTCCGGCAGCGGGAACGTGCCCTCGTACTCGATGGGGTTCTGCGTCGCCATGACGATGAAGGGCTCCGGCATGGGGTGCGCTACGCCGTCGACGGTGACCTGGCGCTCCTCCATCGCCTCCAGAAGCGCTGCCTGGGTCTTCGGTGACGCGCGGTTGATCTCGTCCGCGAGAACGACCTGCGCAACGATGGGGCCCTCTCTGTATTCGAACTCGCCGTTCTTCTGGTTGAAGACGGATACGCCGGTGATGTCGGCGGGAAGCAGATCGGGCGTGAATTGGATACGCCGGAAAGTGCCGCCGATGGACCTCGCGATGCTGCGCGCAAGCATCGTCTTGCCAACGCCCGGCACGTCCTCTATGAGCAGGTGCCCGCGGCACATCAGCGCCATTACGGCCAGTTGCTCTTCGTCCCCCTTGCCGAGGATCACCTTGCCAAGGTTGTCCAGCAGCCTCTCGGCGACTTCCCGCGCCTTTGCCAAGTCCAGGGTATGTCCGGAAACTACCACCGTTTCCTCCTGTGCGGCTGGTTCGTAAACACCGCATGATATAGAGCACGGGGGCGGGTGCGTCAAATCGGAGTGGGAACGTCTATCCGTGACGCTCTGTAGACGCCTGAAGCAGTGTGCACCGGAACGCTGGTGCTGTACGCTAGTACACCGAGAACGCTCGTAGAGGCCCGTATTGACGCACTACTACCCTGCCTATCTGAACATCACGGGACGGCGCGCGGTGGTTATCGGGGGTGGTGAAGTGGCTGAGCGCAAGACCGTGCAACTCGTCGCCTCCGGTGCGGACGTCACGCTTGTCAGCCCCGACGCTACGCCTGGGCTGGAACGTTTGGCGTCGGAGGGCCGTGTGCGCTGGATACGCCGGCCATACGCTCCCGGCGACCTTGCCGGAGCGTGGTTGGCCATCGCCGCGACCGACGACGCTGACCTGCACCGTTCCATCCATGCGGAAGCAGAACGTGAAAGAACATTGCTCAACGTGGTGGACGTTACCGAGTTGTGCGGGTTCATCGCGCCATCCATCGTCCAGCGCGGGCCCGTTACGGTAGCGATCTCCACGGGTGGGGCGAGCCCGGCACTCGCACGGAAGCTGCGGGAGCTGATGGGCGGCGACCAGAACCCTGTGCACTACGACCACGACGCGTTCTGCCGGTGTATCGAGTGGGCGGACGCGGCAGACGCGCTTGCGGAGGTTCGCGCGGAACTGAGAGCGCAGGACAGGAATGCGCCGCCGGAGGCGTGGCAGGAGGCGATGGACGAGGAGTTGCTGGAGCTGGTTCGGGTGGGTAAGAGCAGTGAGGCGAGGCAGCGGTTGCGTGCCGCGCTGCTCGCGGACCTGGAGTCGTAGGCCGATGCGCGTCGTCATGACCGGTTTGAGCCACCACACCGCTCCCCTGGAGATGCGGGAGCGGTTGAGTATCACGAGCGAAACACTGCCGGAGGCGCTCGGAACGCTGCAGCGCCACGCCGGACACGGCGTTATCGTGGGGACGTGTAACCGGACCGAGGTATATACGCTCGCGCCATCCCTGGAACGCGGGCAGCACGCCATCGAGCGGTTCATCGAGGAGCAGTTCGACCTGGAGGTCGAAGCGGTCCGCAAGCACCTGTACACCCTGGAACAGAGCGAGGCGGTAGCGCATCTCTTCCGCGTCGCGTCGGGACTGGACTCCCAGATCCTTGGCGAGTCGGAAGTGCTCGGACAGGTGCGGGATGCCTTCAGCGCGGCGAGGAAGGTGGGCGGGTCCGGCGGGGTCATGGCGCACCTTTTCCACAGCGCGTTACGCACCGGCAAGCGGGCTCGCACGGAGACGGCTATCGGCCGCAATGCTCTTTCCCTGAGTCGCGCGTGTGTCGCGCTGGCGCGGCGGGCCATAGGGACGACGGAGGGCAAGCGCGTCCTGATCATCGGGGTGGGCGAGGCCTCCCGCCTCGCCGGTCTTGCGCTGCGGGACGCCGGAGCCGCGAGCATCGTCATCGCCAACCGGACTCCCGCGAATGCTGCCGAACTCGCACGGGAGTTGGATGCGGAAGTAGCGCCGCTGGACAATCTTGCCTCGTTGCTTGCGCAGGCCGACCTCGCCGTCACCGCGACTGCTGCGCCTGACTTCATCCTGTCTGCGTCGCTCATCGATGAGGCGACAGCCGGAAGGAACGGGGCCCCGCTTGCGATCATGGATATGGCTGTCCCCCGCGATGTCGACCCTGCAGCCGCGGCGGTTCCGGGCGTCCACGTCTACACGCTGGACGACGTGGAGTCGTTGGCGGAGGCCAATCGGCAGCAGCGTGAGTCCGAGGCCCGCCAGGTGGAGGCCATAGTTGCTGAGGAGACGGCGAAGTTCCGGCAGTGGTGGAAGGCACGTGGTGTTACCCCGACCATCGCAGCGATACGCCACGATGCCGAAGAGATACGCGCAGCCGAGGTCGCTCGGACCGTGGAGCGCATGGACGGACTGTCGGAGGACGACGCCCGGCGCATCGAGCAGATGACCAAGGCGCTGGTGAAGAAGCTCCTGCACCAGCCGACGGCACACCTGCGCGAGCGAAACGACGAATCCGTGACACAGTCCGCTCGTCAGCTCTTCGGACTGGACGAGTAGCGCGCCTGACCATGGCGCGCACGCTCACTATCGGGACACGCGGGAGCAGGTTGGCGCTCGTGCAGACACACGCGGTCGCCGGCGCGCTCGCATCCGTTGCTCCTGACTGGGACGTCCGTATCGAGACCATCGCGTCGACGGGAGATGAGCAGCCGGAGGCCGCCATCGAGACGCTGGGACTCGGTGTGTTCACGTCCGCCATCGAGCGAGCGTTGCTCGACGAACGGGTAGACCTTGCCGTGCACAGCCTGAAGGACCTCCCGACCAGCCAGCCGGACGGGCTGACTGCTGTGCCGGTGCTGGAGCGGGAAGACCCGCGTGACGTGTTGATAGACCGCTGGAACGTAGGCCTGCTCGATCTGCCCGAAGGAGCGCGCATCGGAACGAGCAGCCCGCGCCGTGCCGCGCAGATCGCTCACGGACGCAAGGACATCTCGTTGCTCCCGATCCGTGGGAACGTGGAGACACGCATCCGAAAGTCAGAGGGGCCGGACTACGACGGCGTTATCGTCGCGGCGGCAGGTGTGGAGCGCCTCGGTATGACCGAACGCATAGCGGAGCGCCTCTCTCCTCATGTCTGCACACCCGCCCCGGGACAGGCCGCGCTCGCTGCCGAGGCGCGCTCGGACGACCGCGAACTGCTTGCGCTCCTGCGCCGACTGGTGCACCAGCCGACAGAGGCTGCGGTCGAGGCGGAACGCGCCCTGCTGCGAGCCGCAGGCAGCGGCTGCCGTTTGCCATTGGGGGCGTTCGCGGAGGTGCAGGGAGACCGGATGCGGCTGTTCGCAACGGTGACGCCGTCGGACGGCTCCACGAGCTATCGGGTCGAGGTGACGGGGAGCGCGTCCGAGCCCGACCTGCTGGGAAGAGCCGCCTGCCAGGCGTTACTGGAACAAGGGGCTTCTGCGTTGCTCGGGGAGGCAGGCCAATGACGACGAGCGGCGCGGTCTACCTCGTGGGGGCAGGCCCCGGAGACCCCGGCCTCATCACGGCCAGAGGCGCGGAACTCCTGCGGAAGGCGGACGTGGTCGTGTACGACCGCCTCGTCTCGTCCGCGGTGCTCGCGCTTGCGGCGGATGCCGAGCTCGTCTACGTAGGCAAGGAACCGGATACCCCCAGCGAGTTCCAGACGTTCATCAATGAGCGGCTCGTGGTGGCCGCGTCGGCAGGGAAGACGGTGGTTCGCTTGAAGGGCGGCGACCCGTTCGTATTCGGGCGTGGCGGCGAGGAGGCGATGGCTCTCGCCGAGGCGGGAGTGCGATTCGAGGTCGTCCCCGGCGTTACGTCTGCTATAGCGGTGCCCGCTTACGCCGGTGTGCCGGTGACGCACCGGGACATCGCGGCGGCGTTCACGGTCGTTACAGGCTCTGAAGACCCTGCCAAACCGGACCCCCAGGTGGACTGGAAGGCGCTTGCGAACGTCGGCGGAACGCTTGTGGTGCTGATGGGGTGGCAGAGTCTCCCGGCGATTGTACGGACGCTGCTTGCGGAAGGACGTTCTGCGGACACTCCCGCCACGGTGACCCAGTGGGGGACGCTCCCGACCCAACGCTCGGTGAGCGGCACGCTGGCGAACATCGTGGAGAAGGGCAACGAGGCCGGGATCACGTCTCCGGTCGTCACGGTCATCGGCGGGACCGCTGCCCTGAGGCCCGCTCTCCGCTGGTTCGATCGCACCCCGCTCTTCGGCAAGCGTGTGCTGGTCACTCGCTCGCGAACGCAGGCCGGCACGCTCAGCGCCTTGCTCACTGCGCACGGCGCCGAGGCGGTGGAACTGCCCACGATAGCGGTGAAGCCGCTCGCCGATACGTCTGTACTCGATGCCGCGCTGGCCGACCTCACGAGTTTCGACTGGGTCATCCTGACCAGCAAGAACGGAGTGGACGTGGTGTTCGACCGCCTTGCGGCAGCCGGAAAGGACGCGAGGGCGTTCTCGCAGACCAGGGTGGCGGCCATCGGACCCGCCACGGCGGCGGCGCTCTCGGACCGCGGCATCGTCGCAGACCTCATGCCTGCGGCCTACACGACGCGTTCTGTCGCATATTCATTCGCGTCGCTGAACATCCGTGGCCTCCGCATCCTGTTACCTCGAGCGGATATCGCTCCGCCCACATTGCCCGATGGCCTGCGGGAGATGGGAGCTCTCGTTACGGAGATCAGCGCATACCACACCGTCGCACCCGAGGACGCACCTGTGGCCGCCAGGGAGACGCTCGCCTCTGGTACGATAGACGCGGTTACGTTCACGAGTTCCTCTACGGTGCGGAACCTCGTGAGCATGCTGGGAGGTGCGGAGCTCATCAACGGGTGCAAGGTGGTTTCCATCGGCCCCGTCACGAGCAGGACCGCGTCCGAGCTTGGCGTGCGGATGGATAAGGAAGCTGCGGAGCATACCGTGCCCGGCGTAGCGAACGCCGTGCTGGAGGTTCTGGGCGATGAGTGAGCTACTGGCAAGACGGTCGGCCCCTGCCGGGAGTGCTGCATTCCCCGTGGTTCGCCCGCGCAGGCTGCGGCGCACGCCCGCACTCCGGGAGCTGGTGCGCGAGACGTCGCTCCGCCCCGCCGATTTCGTTTACCCTGTGTTCGTAACGCACGGGCGCGACGTTCGTGTGCCCATCGACCCCATGCCGGGACAGGCGCAGGTCTCCATAGACAACCTCGTCCGGGAAGCGGCGGAAGCGGAACAGCTCGGCATCCGTGCGGTGCTCCTGTTCGGCCTGCCGCCGGGCAAGGACGGACTCGGTACCGGCGCGTATGACCCGAACGGCATCATCCAGGAAGCGACGGCGGCCCTGAAGCAGGCGCTGCCCGGCATGCTCGTCATCACGGACGTGTGCCTCTGTGAGTACACGGACCACGGCCACTGCGGCGTGCTGCTCGACGACGGCACCGTCGACAACGACGCGACGCTCGAACTGCTTGCTCGCACCGCGGTCTCGCAGGCCGACGCCGGAGCGGACGTCGTCGCTCCGTCCGCGATGATGGACGGGCAGGTGGGTGCGATTCGCGCCGCCCTCGATGCCGTCGGGCATACGGACGTGCCGGTGATGGCCTACGCATCCAAGATGGCTTCCGCCTTCTACGGACCGTTTCGCGTCGCGGCCGAGTCCACTCCGCAGTCCGGCGACCGCAAGGCGTACCAGATGGACGGCGCGAACGCGCGGGAAGCCATGCGCGAACTGCAGCAGGATGTGGCCGAAGGTGCCGACGTCCTCATGGTGAAGCCTGCGCTCGCGTATCTGGACGTGATCACGCGGGCGCGGGAAGCGTTCGACCTCCCCATCGCGGCCTACAACGTCTCTGGCGAGTACGCGATGCTCAAGGCTGCCGCGGCCAACGGCTGGCTGGACGAACAGGCAGCCATGCTGGAGACGCTCACCAGCATCAAGCGCGCCGGGGCCGACATCGTCATCACCTACTTCGCGAAGGACGCCGCCCGGCTCCTGCGGAGCAACGACTGACGCATGACCGGCGCCCGGCAGCACGTCGTAGACAACCTCATCGAGCGGCATGCCGTCGTCTTTGAACCTGTCGGTGGCTCTGCGGACGTGGACCTCGCTGTCAGAACAGGCGACGGTCAGTACGTCGAGGTCATCGTCAAGGAGCCGGTTTCTGAGGAAGAGAAACGCTCCTTCCTCATGCGCCGCTTCCGCCCGCGCCCGCACCTGTTCATCATGTGTGTGACCGAGGGTCCGGAAGCCTGGCTCTTGCCCTCCGCTGTGTTCGAGCGCTTCGCAACCGGCGCGCCCGGCGAACCGGAGTGGGTCCTTCAGCTGGACGCCCCCTCCGACGAGCCGCTGAGCGACCGGCTCTCCGTCTACCGAGAGCGATGGGCGCTGATCGCCAACTACTCCGAGTACCGCTCGACCCTGAGCGACCCGCTGGCCCTGCGCGTCAGGATAGCGATGCTGTAGGCCGTGCTAGACTGTCGTCCTCAGCACGATGCGGCTCGATAACTCGGAACGACTCTTCGCCCGCGCTCGCAGGCTCATCCCCGGCGGTGTAAACAGCCCTGTCCGCTCGTTCGGAGCGGTCGGAGGAACCCCTCCCTTCATCGTCAGCGGCAGTGGCGCGCGCGTCCGTGACGCGGACGGCAACGAGTACCTCGATTTCGTTGGCTCGTGGGGCCCGCTTGTGCTGGGCCACGCGCACCCGTCCGTGGTTGAGGCCGTACAGCGTGCAGCTGCCGACGGCACCAGCTTCGGTGCGCCGACGGAACGCGAGCTGGAGCTCGCCGAGCTCATCACGCGCGCAATGCCGTCGATCGAGATGCTCCGCCTCGTGAACTCTGGCACCGAGGCAGCGATGAGCGCCATCCGCATCGCTCGCGCCTACACGGGCCGCAGCAAGCTGATCAAATTCAATGGCAATTATCATGGCCATGCAGACGGACTGCTCGTGAAAGCGGGCTCCGGCGCGGCCACCTACGGCGTTCCGACGAGCGCGGGCGTTCCGCTAGGCTACGCCGCCGAGACGCTCGTCGCGGAGTACAACGACCTCCCCTCCGTCGAGGCGCTCTTCGATGCGAACGTGAACCAGATCGCGGCGGTCATCGTCGAACCGGTCGCTGGCAACATGGGCGTCGTTGCCCCTGCCGACGGTTTCCTGGCAGGCCTGCACAGGCTCTGCGACGACAACGGAGCGCTGCTCATCTTTGACGAGGTCATCACCGGTTTTCGTGTGGCGTACGGCGGAGCGCAGGAGCGCTACCGCATGCGACCGGACCTCACGTGTCTTGGCAAGATCATCGGCGGCGGGCTGCCCGTGGGCGCCTACGGCGGACGCGCCGACGTGATGCAGATGGCTGCACCGCTGGGCCCGGCCTACCAGGCGGGCACGCTCTCCGGCAACCCGCTCGCCACGGCTGCAGGCATCGCCTGCCTGCAGGAACTGGCGAAACCGGGCGTTTACGAGGCGCTGGAAGCGCTCGGAGCGGAGACCGAGGCCGGACTGCGCGCTGCCGGAGATGCTGTGGGTGTCGAGGTCACCGTGAACCGGGTCGGCTCTGCCCTCACTGCGTTCTTCGCCGGATCTCCGGTAACCACGTGGGAAGAAGCCGCATCCTCGGACACGGGCCGGTACGCCGCGTTCTTCCACGGCCTGCTGCAACGCGGGGTCTATGTCGCGCCGTCGCAGTTCGAGGCGGCGTTCGTTTCGCTCGCGCATACGTCGGAAGGCATCGCATTCGCTGCTGAGCAGGCGCGAGAGGCGATGGCGTCGTTATAGGATTGAGCCGTGAAGACACGTTTCACTCTAGCCCTCTACCTCACAGTAGCTGTTCTTGCGCTGGGCGTTCTCACGGGATGCCCCGCCTCGGGACCCACTCCGACACCTGCCGTGCCTGTCGATGGTGTGCTGGACGTCGACATGCGGAACTATGTCTACGAGCCTCGGTCCTTCGAATTCAAAGTCGGTGAGACGGTCGAATTCCGCTTGATATCCGAGGACGAACCGCATACCTTTACGGTCAAGGAACTCGGGATCAACTGGGTCGTGCCGAAGAACGAAGAGCCACAGGTGGAGACCTTCACCTTCAGCGAGGCTGGTACCTACCGGCTCGTGTGCACGGTGGCCGGACACGAAGGATCGGGGATGGTTGGCAAGATTACCGTCGTGGAGTAATCTCGCCGGACAAAACGCCGGGAAAGGAGAAAGGCATGGAGATATATTACGACTTGACCCGTTATGGCCACATCTTCAGCGGCATACTCTGGATAGGCCTGCTCTACTTCTACAACTTCGTGCAGGCGATCGCTCTCCCACGGATGGAGGCATCCGCCAGGCCGCACTACCAGATATCCATCCTGCCATTCTCTCTCAATGTCTTCCGCTGGGCGGCGCTCTCAACGCTGATCTTCGGTCTGCTCTACATCATAGGGGCGGAGATAGACGCGGCGGACGCGGGGACGGGGTCGTACCTGCTCGAAACCGCAGCCGGGAACTCGATCCTCATCGGCGGCATCCTGGGCATCATCATGGCCTACAACGTCTGGATGATCATCTGGCCGAACCAGCAGAAGATCATCGCTGCCGTGAGGGACACCGTAGAGAACGGTACCCCTGCACCGGCCGATCAGCCCAAGTGGGCGCGCACCGCGCTGCTGGCTTCGCGCACGAACACGATGCTGTCCATCCCCATGCTCTTCTTCATGGTGGCGGCAAGGAACCTGCCTTCGCTCTGGAGCTAACCGCCGAGAGCACTCAAGCCAAAGAAGAGGAAGGACATAGAACATGAACAACCCACTGAACACCGTCAAAGGGACGCTGACATCCGGCGTCATCATCACCATCGTTCTTGTCGTGCTCGTCCGCATCTACGTCGCCGCCACGTAGGCCACGGATAGAACGAACACAGAAGAGGGGGGGGCCCCCGCGCCCCCCCGGGAGGTTAGCCAGGATTTGCACCGCGTGGGTAAGTAACCACCGCACCCACCCCCACTGCAGGGGTTT
>VXQP01000035.1 GCA_009838965.1 Chloroflexota bacterium
GGAGCGGACGGAAGGGGTCGGGGGTGGCGGTGGGAGGCGGGCCCTCCGAGGTCGGCGTGGGCGTTGGCGCGGCGGTGCTCGTGCAGGCGGCGAATACGCCGACGGCGAGCGCCGCGAGAAGCAGGGTCAGTTTGCGCAACCGGGGCCTCCGTGGGAGAGACATAGGAGTAATCGGTTCGAGTACATCCCTTCGCTTAACATGATACGGCGTGCGGCGCAGGGTGGATTCACTTGGGGCCGCGGCCTGCTCACCCGGTGGTGAGCCGCTGCACGGCCTCCTCCTGTGCAGCCGACAGTTCGCGGATGCCGCCCGCAGCGAGGTCGAGCATCTCGTCGAGCGTTGCGCGAGAGAAGGGGTGCTCCTCGCCGGTGCCCTGCACCTCGACGAACTCGCCGCCGTTCGTCATCACGACGTTCAGGTCGACGGCTGCGCGGGAGTCTTCCTCGTAGCAGAGGTCGAGCATCGTCTCGCCGCCGACGAGACCCACGCTCGTGGCCGCGACGCTGCCGGAGAGCGGCACCCGGAGCATCACACCGTGCCGCACGAGGCCGAGCAGCGCCTGGTAGAGCGCGACGTATGCGCCTGTGATGGCTGCGGTGCGGGTGCCGCCGTCAGCCTGCAGCACGTCGCAGTCGATGGTGACGGTGCGCTCGCCGAGCCTTTCGAGCTGGGTGACGGAGCGGAGGGAACGCCCGATGAGGCGCTGTATCTCGTGGGTACGCCCGCTGCCGGAGGAGCGCTCGCGGGAGGTGCGGGTGAGCGTGGAGCGGGGCAGCATGCCGTACTCGGCGGTCACCCAGCCCTTGCCCTGCCCGCGCAGGAAGAAGGGGGCCTTCTCCTCAATGGAGGCGGCGCAGACGACGCGCGTCAGGCCGGTCTCCACGAGGACGGAGCCTTCCGCGAACTCCTGGAAGCCGGTGGTGATCGTGGTGGGGCGCAGCTCGTCGTTGCGCCTGCCGTCGATGCGGGGCACGGGTCCTCCTTACGCCTACGTGCCCAGCCGGACGGGGTCGGCTTCCTGCTGGAGGGTGCGGATGATGGACATCGCGGTGAGACGCCCGGTCTTGGGGTTCTCGCCTGGGATGTTCTCAAGGTGGAGGCGCATCAGGCCGAACTCGCCTTCGACCTCGATGTCGTGGCAGTTCCGCTGGAGGCCGGGCGTCGCGATCATCTTGACGGTCGTGCGGTCGGGGCCGATGCCCGCGAAGCTGACCGCCGCCGAGACGTTGAGGTTCGCGGGGAAGCCGATGCAGGCCTCCCGGGCCGAGCCCTCGAAGATGACCTCCTCCTCTTCCATCGCCCAGAGGTCGATGCCGTTCTTGACGACGTGGGGCGCTCCGTCCAGCGCAGCCGGGCCCTTGCGGGACTCCATGACGACGCGGTCTATGTGACCGACGGAGGCGGACTTGATGCCGTCCAGCCCGATGATGGCGCCGGAAGGCATGAGTAGGCGGCAGCCGGTCTCCCGGGCCCTGTCGAGCAGTTCGGGGTGGGCGATGAGCGCGCCGACGCTGATGACCATGGCGCCCTTGCCCGCGGCGAACGCAGCTTCGACGAGGCCGGGAACGATGGGCACGCCCGCAGCCTCGACGAGGAGGTCGGCCTGCTCGATTAGTTCGCCGGTGCTCATGTACGGCGGGGGCGTGCGGAGCGTGCCGAGGAAGTCCCGGGCGCTGGCCTCGGTGCGGCTCGCGACGCCCGCGACCTCCATGCCGCCGAGCGTGCCGTCGTCAGCGGCGCGCAGGATGGCCCTGCCTATCGCGCCGCAGCCGACGATGCCAATGGTGGGGGCGGCCATGGCTATTTCTCGTTGCCTTCTTCCAGCCAGGCGATGTAGTCGGCCATGGCGGACTCGGGCGTGTAGCCGTTCTCGAAGCCGAGCTCGTCTTTGGCGCGGGTCATGTCCAGGTAGTTCTGCTCCTTGTAGCCGGGGCCCCTGCCGTCCTGCAGCGGAAGGGTGGCGTCCGGCTTGACGGCCTTGACGGCGTCCACGAGGCGCTGGTTGGAGGTGGCGATGCCGGAACTGACGTTGTAGATGCGGTTCGGCAGGTTCTCCGTGAGCTGGACGAGCCTGATGCCCAGTGCGCAGTCCTTGACGTAGCAGACGTCGCCGGTGTCCTCGGCGAACGGCACGCCGCCGCGCGAGTAGTCAGGCTCGGTGCCGTTGACGGCGGCGTGGGCGAGCCTGCTGGGGAGGTTCATCATGGAGTGGTAGAGCGGCCCCCAGATGCCGCCGATGCGCATGGAGACGACGTCCAGGCCGGTGCGTCCCGCGTAGTGGAAGGCGAGGATCTCCCACGACTTCTTGAACGTCTCGGTGGGGTTCGCGGACTCGACGGGGAGCCTGTCGGTCTCGCGGTAAGGTCCGCCGGGAAGGCTGTGGTAGACGGCGATGGAGCTGGCGAGCGAGAGGCGCTTGACCTCCGCGTTACGGGCCGCCTCCAGCACGCCGATGAGGCCGTTCATGTTGACGCGGTAGTCCTCGTAGGGGCCGAGGGCCATGACGCCAGGGACGGCGAGGTGGACGATGTGCTCCGTCTTGTGCTTCTTCGCCAGCTCCTCGATGACCCCCGGCTGCGAAGCGTCCGCCTTCTCGACGATGACGCGCTTGCCGTACTCGTCCTTGATGAAGGAGGGCTCGCGCCACGTCTGGTAGTACGTGATGACGACGTCTTCGCCCGCGTCGACGAACGCCCTGGCCGTGTGCAGGCCGATGAAACCCATGCCGCCTGTGATGAGGACTGTCACCGTCCACCTCCGCTATTCACAAGTGCTGTAGGCGCGCGCCGCGCCGGTCGGTAAGGGTATCCCATCGCGCCCGGATGCGCGAGCGGCGCCCTGCGGGGAGGCTTGGAACAAGGTGCTCAACCCGCCTTAAATCTGAGCATCTTGTTCCTGACGCTACGAGTAAATCGACCTCCCGTTTGAGCACCTTGAGCACCTTGTCAAACGACGTTTCCGGTGGCCGTGACCTGCTTCCGGGCATTCAAGGGCATCAAGGTGCTCAAGATGCTCAATGTTTTCAAAAGTTGGGGACGGAACCATAGACGCCGTTGATAGGTTGGGCTCCGAGCCATAGATGCGGTCTATAGGTGGGGCAGGGCGCCTGGTCATGCATCCAGCGTAGCGGACGCGGGGGCGACGGCGTAAGGGGCGGATGTCACACGCGGAGGGACGCCCCATGCCCAACCCGGTTCACCCCCATCCTAACCTTCCCCCATCAAAGGGGAAGGGATCGAACGATCACGGTCTATCCTAGAACCTGTCACCACCGCTCTCACGTTCGGAGGCCGCGTATGCCGATAGCACCAGCAATCATCAGGGAGTGCCGCAGGGAGGACGTGCCCGAGGTGCTGCGTCTGTGGGCCACGTCCGGCGCTTCGAACACTCCCACCGACACAGTCGAGGACGTCGAGCGTGCGGTCTCCGAGCCCGGCCTCGAGTTCCTCGTGGCGGAGGCGGACGGGCACGTCGTGGGAACCATCATGGGGGGTTTCGACGGCTGGCGCGGCGCTATCTCCCGGCTCGCGGTCGTGGAGAGCCACCGGCGGCAGGGCATCGGGCGGGCTCTGCTGGACGAGGCGATGGTGCGCTTCGCCGACAATGGGGTCAAGGTGGTCAGCGCGCTGGTGGAGAAGGACCATCCGTGGGCGATGGCGTACTGGGAGTCGACGGGGTTCGAGCTCGACGAGCGGTTCGTGTTGTTCAGGCACGGGATGTAGGCGTTGCCCCGCGCGTGCCCTGCCGGGCACCTGGATTCCCGCCTTCGCGGGAATGACGGAGGCGAGGTTCCTGCCTGCGCAGGAACGACGAAGTCAGTCTCGGAGTGCGGCAGCGCTTAAAATTCCTGGCCGGAGTCGAGCCAGGCGATGTAGTCGGCGATGGCGGCGGGGATGGTCCAGGCGGGGCGCCAGCCGGTCTCGTTGGTGATGCGCTCATTGTCGAGGCAGGCGTTGGGACGGTAGCGGGCGCTGCGGCCCTCCTGCAGATCGGCGTCGAAGCCGGGCCTGGCGGCGCGGACTGCGTCGAGGAGGTCGGCTGCGGTGACGGTCTCGGCGCGCCCGATGTTGTAGACGGTGTGGGCGAGCGACGGAGCGAGTTGCAGCGTACGTATCGCCCCGGCCACGTCCAGCGCGTAGGTGATGTCGAAGTTGTCGCCGGCGAACGGGACGCCTCCGAAGCGCTCCGAGAAGTCCGGCTCGTGGCCCCGGGACGCGGCGTGGCAGAGGCGGCTCGGCAGGTTCAGCATGGAGCGGTAGGTGGGGCCGAAGACGCCGCTGATGCGCATGGAGACGACCTCCATGTCCGCGGTGGCGGCGTAGTTGTTGGCGTAGTTGTGGACGAGGACCTCCCACGCCTTCTTGAACGCGCCGGGCTGCACGCGGCCTGTTAACAGGACAGGGGTCTCCTCGTGGAACGGCCCCTCCGGCAGCTCGGCGAACATCGCGCCGTTGGACCCCCAGCAGAAGCGCTTCACGCCCGCGGCCCTCGCGCCGTCGAACAGGTGAGAGAGCTTGTCCATGTTGATGCGGACGTCCTCGCCGGGGTCCGTGGAGGCGCGCCGGTGGAGCGCGAGGTGGACGATGCCGTCCGCGCCGTGCTTCCGGGCGACCGCCTCGATCGCGCCGGGCTCATCGAGGTCGCACCGCTCGATCGTGACGTTCCTGCCGACGTACGGCTCAAGGAAGGTAGGCACCCGGGTGCTCTCGTACGACGTGGCGACGACCTGCTCTCTGGCCTCGGCGAACGCGCGCACTGTGTGCGAACCGATGAAGCCGAGTCCGCCAGTGACGATGGTGGTCATGAGGTACTCCTTATGCCCGTGCGACGCCCACGGTGAGCGTGGCGCCGTCTATCTCGTGCTCCTCGGTGTAGGCGCCGTCGGGCGGCGCGTCGAAATTGAGGGCGTCGCTCAGTGTCTCCTGGCGGATGTAGGCCTCCTGCGCGGCGAGGGCGTCAGGAAGGGACAGGGGCGAGGTTCCCGCCCTCGCGGGAATGACGGAAGGAGAGGCAGGAACGACGTAGGTGACGATGCGGTCCTCGATCTCGAAACCGGCGGCCTTGCGCATGTTCTGGACGCGGTGCACGAACTCGCGGGCGGTCCCTTCCGCCTCGAGCTCAGGCGTGAGCGTGGTATCGATGCCGACCAGCAGCGGCCCCTCGGACGCGGCGGCGATGCCGGGCTTGTCCTCCACCTCGATGAGGAAGTCGCCGGGCTCGAAGGTGAAGCCGCCGAGCTCGATGCTGCCATATCCGCCGGAGCGGAGAGCGGCGGCTACCGCAGCGGCGTCGGCCCCGGCGATGGCCTGCCGCGCAGCGCCCATGCTCGCGCCGAGTTTCGGGCCGAGCACGGGCAGGTTGGGCTTGAGCGTGAAGTCTGCCAGGGATTCAGGCTCTGCAACCTCCATTGCCTTGACGTTCAGCTCGTCCAGCACCTGCGACTCGATGAGGGGCAGGAGTTCCTCGTCCCCCGCACGGGGGCTGACGAGCACGCGCGCGAGCGGCTGGCGCACCTTCACGCCGCTCCTGCTGCGCGCGTTGCGCCCGAGGCTGGCGATACGCATCGCAAGGCGCACGGCGCGGTCGAGGTGGTCGTCGGTGAGGGAGGGATCGGTGGCAGGGAACGGTTCCAGGTGCACGCTGTCGCCCGCTGAAGCGGGAGCGAGGTTGCGGAAGATGGCGTCGGCGACGAACGGGGTCATGGGAGCGGTGAGCTTCGTGAGCGTGTGCAGGCACGAGTAGAGCGTCACGTACGCCCACGTCTTGTCATCATCGTTCTCGGCCTTCCAGAAGCGTCGCCGGCTGCGCCGGACGTACCAGTTGGAGAGGAGGTTGACGAAGTCCTGGATGCGACGTCCCGCGCCGGTGGGGTTGAGCGCGTCGAGGTCGTCTCCGACCTGCGCGACGAGGCCGTTCAACTCGGAGACGATCCAGCGGTCGAGTTCGTTCGGCGGAGGCGCGGCGAGGGTCGGCTCGCCAACGCGTCCGTCCTGCCAGTACTCGGCGTGGGCGTCGGAATCGAAGCCGTCGATGTTGGCGTAGGTGACGTAGAAGCTGTAGGTGTTCCAGAGCGTGAGCAGGAACTGGCGCAGTGTCTCCTTGACGAGGTCCGGCGAGAAGCGTCGCGCGTCGCCCGCAGGCGCGGCGGTGAGCAGGTACCAGCGGAGCGCGTCCGCGCCGTGCTCGTTCATCACAGCCCAGGGGTCGACGACGTTGCCCTTCGACTTGGACATCTTCTCGCCCTTGCCGTCCAGGATGAGGCCGAGGACGAGGCAGCTCTCGTACGAGGGCTTGCCCGTGATGAGGGTGGAGAGGGCGAGCAGACTGTAGAACCAGCCGCGCGTCTGATCGACGGCCTCGGTGATGTAGTTCGCGGGGAAGAGCGGGCTGGCGATGAGGTCGTCCACGCCGTTGAGGGTCACTTCCTCGCCGCCGGAACCCTTGACGGTGACGGGATAATTCCACTGCGCGAACGGCATCGCACCGGAGTCGTACCAGGCGTCGGCGACCTCCGTGACGCGCTCCATCGTGCAGCCGCAGCCGGGCTTGTCGCATCTCAGCTTGACGCGGTCGACGTACGGGCGGTGCAGGTCGAGGCCGTCCAGCAGTGGCCGGGTTTCGTCCGTGACTCGCTCGGCGAGGTCGGCGGTCGAGCCCGCGCAGACGACGTGCCGGGGATCTTCGGCGCAGCGCCAGATGGGGATGGGCGTGCCCCAGTAGCGCTCGCGGGAGACGGACCAGTCGACGTTGTTGCGCAGCCACTCGCCGAAGCGGCCCTCCTTGATGTGCTCTGGCACCCACTCGATGCCCCGGTTGCCCGCGAGCATCTCGTCCTTCATCGCGGTCGTGCGGATGTACCAGGAGGTCTTGGCGTAGTAGAGGAGGGGGGTGCCGCAACGCCAGCAGAAAGGGTAGGTGTGGCGGTAGGGCGAGGCGTCGCGGAAGAGCAGGCCGCGCTCGTCCAGGTCGCGGATCAGCTGCTTGTCGGCGTCCTTCACGAACGTGCCGCCGCCGGGGAAGTCGTCTGCGAGCACGCCGTGGACGTCGACGGTGTGGACGGTCTCGATGCCGTGCGCCCTGCCGAGCTCCGCGTCCTCCGCGCCGTAGGCAACGGCGCTGTGCACGATGCCGGTGCCGTCCGCGGTCGATACGTAGTCGGCGGGCAGTACGCGGTGGGCGTGGCCGCGCTGGGCGAGGAAGTCGCCGTAGGGGGCGTCGTACTCGATGCCGACGAGGTCCGCGCCGGTGCAGCGCGCGACCTCGCGCCAGCCGTCGCCGAGGACGCTCGCCGCCAGCGCCTCAGCGACGATAGCGCGTTCGCCGTCCTCGTTCTCCGACAGAACGTAGGACACGTCCGGGCCGACGGCCAGCGCGCAGTTCGCGGTGAGCGTCCAGGGTGTGGTCGTCCACGCGATGAAGGCGGGCCGGGGCGCGGTCCATCGTCCGCCGTCATAGCCGAGGGCGGCGAGCGTACCGGACGACGCGCCGTAAGACATGGACTGGGACTCGCTCACGGGGAAGCGGATGTAGATGCTGGGGTCAGGCGTGTCCTCCTGGTAGCCGAGCGCAACCTCGTGAGAGCTGAGGCTCGTGACGCAGCGCGGGCAGTGGGGCGTGACCTTGTAGCCCTCGTAGACGAGGCCCTTGTCCCACAGGCGCTTGAACACCCACCACGCCGACTCGATGTAAGAGTTCTGGTACGTCACGTAGGCGTCGGCCATGTCGAGCCAGACGCCCGCGCGCTCGGTCATGGCCTCCCACTCGCCGACGTAGCGGAAGACGCTCTCACGGCAGCGGCGGTTGAACTCCTCGATACCGAACTCCTCGATCTCCTGCTTACTGGAGATGCCGAGCTCCTTCTCGATCTCCAGCTCCACGGGCAGGCCGTGGGTGTCCCACCCGCCGCGGCGCAGGGGGCGGAAGCCGCGCATGGTCTTGTAGCGCAGGATGACGTCCTTGAACGAGCGGGAGAGGACGTGGTGGATGCCGGGGCTGCCGTTCGCGGTGGGCGGGCCCTCGTAGAAGACGAAGAGCGGCGCGTCCGCACGGGCCCTTTCCACCTGATGGAACAGGTCAGAGTCCCGCCATGATCCGAGGACCGACGTCTCCAACTGCGGGAAGTCCACCTTGCTGGAGACGGGTTCGTACCGTTTCTTCGCGTTGCCTGCCATGCTGCTCCTTCCGAACAAGAAAACGCCCGACCGCACACCGGCGGACGGACGTTGCCGTGGTACCACCACCATTCCCATGCGCCTCTGGCGCACGGGCACTCAGGACCTCGCGCCACGCACGGGTGCGGGCGGAAGGCTGCCGCTGTAACGGGCGGACTGCCCGTCCGCGCCTACTGGCCCCGTTGCGGAGCGTTCGGGCGGCGGCTCAGGAGGGATATTCGGCGGGTCGCACGCACCGGCTCTCACCGTACCCGGCTCGCTCTGCGAGCGGTGGCCCGCGTACTCGTCTCCGTCGCAGCCTGTCGTTCGATGGTAGCGGGAGAGGCGAGTAGGCGTCAAACGGGGACGGGACCCGCGCAGTCTCGTTGACGCTCCATCCAGCACACCCGTAGAATCGCCGCAGTGCCGCCACCGCTTCTGCCGTGGGAACGGCTGCTAGGAAGGTGACTGCTTTGGATATCGGTAATGCGCTCACGCGCTACCTTTCGGAACGTGCGAGCAAACTCGACTCGTATGCCCACCAGGAACTCCACCGCTTCGCGTCGCACATCGGACGCGAAAAGTTGATCGAACAGGTAAGAGCCCCCCACGTAGCAGGCTATGCAGAGGCAGAGGTCTCGAAGGGAGGCGACGTCAAGGGACGCCTGGACCCGGTGAAAGGGTTCCTGACGTATCTCAGCAAGAAGGGGCTCCATACCGAGAACCTCTCAACGCATGTCAAGATCCCCAGGCCGAGCATCAAGGGCGGAGCCGTCTCCACGCGTCCGGCCTTCCAGACGATGGAGATGACCCAGAGCGGACTCGAGGCCCGCAAGAAAGAGCTGGCAGACCTGAAGGGCCAACGCCCGGAGATCGTGCAGGCGATCCGCACCGCCGCCGCGGACAAGGACTTCCGCGAGAACGCGCCGCTCGACGCCGCCCGCGAGGAGCAGGGCAAGATCGAAGCCCGCATCCGCGACCTCGAAGAGGAGATACGCCGCGCGGAGGTTGTCGACGCCCAGGGCGGCTCCGGGGTCGGGGTCGGGGCCACCGTCACCCTGCGCAACCTGGACAGCGACAAGGACGAGACGTACTCCATCGTCGACACGATGGAGGCGGACCCCGCATCTGCCAAGATATCGGTCTCATCTCCTATCGGAGCCGCCATCGCGGGCAAGATCGAAGGCACCCAGGTGAGCGTCCAGACCCCCAAGGGCGCCCGCCGCTACCTGATCAACAAGGTCAAGTTCCAGGGCTAGCGCTGTTCGGATCCGTACGCAAGCGCGTTCGCAGGCTCCTCTGGGGAGCCGTCTACCGGCGTGTCGTCAGACCGCTGCTCTTCATGCTTCCTCCCGAAACCGCCATCAACGTCGGCACGCGCTCCCTGGGCGTGCGCCCCGCGTGGCGCGCGCTCGGGCTGTCGGACGACGAGGCAAGCCTGCCCGCCTCGGTTGGCGGCATCGCGCTGCGCAATCCGGTAGGGCTTGCCGCCGGGCTCGACAAGCACTGCGCTAACCTCGACAGCCTCGCCGCGTTCGGCTTCGGGTACGTGGTCGGCGGGACCGTCACGGCGCAGCCGCGCCCCGGCAACACGAAGCCCCGCGTTCTCCGGCTCACCGAGCGCGAGTCCGTCATCAACGCGCTCGGCTTCCCGGGCGACGGTCTGGACGCGGCGCTTGCACGACTCGAACGGCTGCGGCGCATGCCTGCCCGCGTGCTCGTGAGCGTCGCCGCGCTCGACGAGGCGGAGACGGCGGAGTGCGTCGAGCGCCTGCAACCGCTCGTGGACGGCGTCGAGGTGAACATCAGCTCGCCCAACACGGCGGGGCTGCGACGCTTCCACGAACCCGAGGCGCTGCGCGGCCTGCTGGGCGTGCTGGACACCGTCCGGCTGAAGCCGCTCTTCGTGAAGATGCCGCCGTGGACAACCGACGAGGAGCGCGAGCAGATACTCGCATTGGTGCGCGTCTGCCGCGAGTCGGGCGTCGACGCGGTCACGGCGGCGAACACGATCCCCGTGGAGGATGAGCGTCTTGCCACCGGACGCGGCGGGCTGAGCGGGCGTGCGATACTGGAGAACATGCTGGCGATGCTGCCCGACATACGCGCCGAACTGGGAAGTGAAACGGGACTGAACGCCTGCGGCGGCATCGCCTCCGCGGACGACGCCCGCGCGGCGCTGGAGGCCGGTGCCGACACCGTGCAGCTCTACACCGCGCTCGTGTTCCGCGGGCCGGGGCTCGTCGAAGAAATATGCAGCGGCCTGCGGGCGCAGCCGCCGGAGGGCGGGCGATGACGCAGGACGATCGCGTCCGCGCTGCCGAAGAGGTCCTCGCCGCCACGGGCCCGCTGCGCAACCTCTCCGACGAGGTGCGCTCCTACCCGCTGCGCCTGCTGCGCCTCGTTGCGGAGCAACACGCTGCCCGCAACGCGCCGGTGTCCGACCACATGCTGCGGCTGCCGCCGTACCTCGGCGAGACCGCGCTGCGGGGCCTGCTGGAAGGCGGGTTCGTGGAGCGGGTGACGGCCTCGTACGCCGTCTACGCGTACGCTCCGACGCAGGAAGGGCTGGCGCTGCTGGCATCGCTCGAAGAGAGCACGGGCGCTCCGAAAGCGCGCAAACCCCGCAAGCGGGGATGAGTCGCGAATCGTCCCCGCTCGTTACGTGCAGCGCTTCAGGCCCTGCTCCGGCGCAGCACCACGTAGGTGACGACCGTCGATGTGATCAGGCTGAGCAGCCCCCCGATGAGGATGTCTATCGGCACGAGGGCGGCAGGCCAGCCGGCGAACGTCACGAAGATGGGCGCGATATAGGTGGCGTAGGCCGCACAGCCCAGCGCGAAGCTGTTGCGCATGGCCGTGCCGAGGCTGTTCTCCCTGATCGCCGGCTGGATCGCCAGGTAGTAGTTGGCGAAGGCGATCAGCAGGAAGAACGCCAGCAGGGACAGGAGCTCGACCCCACCCCACGTATCCATCTGCTTTCCGTAGGCGTCCAGGAGCGCGTCGCTGCCGCTGGCCTCATGGAGGCTCTCGTACATGCCCCGCGCGATGGGGGAAACGTTCCACGCGATGTCTACGATCGCGTAGACAAGGAATGCCGCTATGAACCTTGGGTAATTCATGTGCACCTCGTGTGCGTTCAGGGCTGCAGGCTGGCCGAGCTTATAGGACGTACGTCCGCGTTACCAACCTCCCCCAAGCCTCTTGAGCGCTGCGCCCGATACGCGGTATGTCGTCTGGTCATCCAGTGGCACTGCGCCCAGGTTGCGATAGAAACCGATCGCGGGTTCGTTCCAGTCCAGTGTCACCCATTCGAGTCTCCCGCAGCCTCGTTCCACGGCAATCCTGCCCACATGCCGGAGGAGCGCTTCGCCGAAGCCTTGTCCCCGGTGTTCTTCCCTCACGAACAAGTCTTCCAAATACAAGCCCGGCTTACCCAGGAACGTGGAGAACGTGTGGAAGTACAGTGCGAAGCCCACTGCATTGCCCTCCGTCTCTGCAAGGCACGCTTCGGCGTAGGGCTGCTCACTGAATAGCCCCACACGAAGCTCTGCCTCGGAGGCGCTTACTTCACGTGCGAGACCCTGGTGGGCCGCTAACTCACGTATCAGGTTCAGTAGAACTGGCACGTCTGAGATATCGGCAGCGCGGATGTGGAAATCACTGGGCAACATGGGTGTTCTTACCAGTAGCCTAGCATGCATAACACACAGGCCAGCCTGCTCGTCACCGCTCGCGGCCGCGCGCCCAGTTGAGCTCAACGAAGCCCTGGCCGACGACCTCGCCGGACGGGTCGAGCACGTCGACGCCCGCTTCCCAGTAGGTGACGCCTATCGCCTCGCTGCGGTACTCCGATTCCTCTTCGAGCGGGCGGAGCAGGAGCGAGAGACCTTCTTCCGGCACCTCCACATTCCAGTGCGTGCGGTACGCCGTCCCGGTGACAGGACTGCGCCAGACCGGCTCGCCCGGCGTGAACGAGAACTCGTCCGCATGGAGCGTCCGCGCGGGTTCACCCGCTTTCCGGAGCGTCGCGTAGCGCTCGATGAGCGGGCCTCTGCGTTCGTAGAGGCTGGAGAGCATGAGGTCAGTGCCGTCGTCCATCTGGATGCTGGCCCAGTCCCACTCGACGGCGACGGGCTGGAAGTCGCCCCACTGCTTGTCGAGCCATGCCATGCCGGTAACGCTCGTGGTCGAGCCGCCGGGGAGCGTGAGCGTCCCACTCAGCGCGAGGCGCGGGCGCGTGTAGTAGTAGGTCACACCGGCGTAATCGAAGTCCACGAGACCGCCCTGGTGCAGGAGCGGGTCGGTCGTCGCGCGGAGCGTGAGGTCGTACGCGTAGCCCTCTGCCTCGGCGCGCAGCGTGTAGGACTCCCCGCCGCCGCCCGCCATCAACGTGTCCCCCACCACGAGCTCGAAGTCTCCCGGCGCGGTCGCAACAGGAGCGGCGACTGCAAACAGTTCATCGTGGACATACCCCGTCGCGCTGCTGAGCCCTATATGGCGGACGTGGCCGGCGACCCCGCTGGTCGGCTCGCGTATGCGGAAGACGACGTCATGCAGGGCGTAACGCTCCTGCTCCTCCGACGTGAAGTGCGCGTTGAAGTACCACCACTCGACGAGGTAGGTGTGCGGCGACTCGTCGGCGGGCAGCGTGAGCGGCGGGTGGTCGCTCAGGGGTACGGGAGTCGGGACCGGGAATGGAGTTGCGGTAGCGGTCGGAGTGGGCGTCGGCACCGGAGTAGCGGTGGGAGTTGGCGTCGGGGTCGGGGACGCGCACGCGGCGAGCAGGCCGGTGGCGAGCCCTAGGGAGGTGATGACGCGTGTTGCCCGGTTCATCGGCTTCTCTGCAAACCAGCGTACCGAATCCGTGACGCTTTGGGGAGTGGTTGACCTAGAATAGCCCGCACTATGCGACCCGCCCTCCCCACCACCCCACGCGGCAGAGCCCTGCTGGCCGTAGCCGTCATCGTTGTTCTTGGACTGCTGTACCTGCTCGTCTCGCTGTACATCGTCAACACCGCGCTCGTCGCGGAGCGGAACGAGATCGAGGAGCGGCCGGAGGACTTCGGGCTCCGCTACGAGGAAGTGGAGTTCCCGCCGCGCGACTGGCCGGAGCTCACCCTCCGCGGTTGGTGGATGCCTGCCGAGGACGCGAAGGGAACGGTCATCCGGGTCCACGGACTGGACGGCACCCGCGACTCCTCGCTCGGGCTCTCCAAGGCGCTGGTGGATGGAGGGTACTCGGTGCTCGTCTTCGACCTGCGGGGGCACGGCGAGTCGGATATCGCCCAGATGGGCGCGGGCATCCACGAGCAGGACGATCTGCGGGGCGCGATCGACTACGTGCTGACGCACCGCGGCGCGGAACCGGGTCGCATCCTCGTGTACGGCGACTCGTTCGGCGGGGCGATCGCGCTGATGGCGGTGATCGACGAGCCCGCGGTGATCGGCCTGTTCTCCGACTCGTCATTCACGAGCGTGTCGGACCTGATGATCCAGGAGATCGCGGACCGCACGAGAGCGGCGCGGTGGAGCGCTACGCTGCTGCGGCCGGGCATCCTGTTCGTCGCCCGCGTTGCCAAGGGGCTGGACATCAACGAAGTGAGGCCTGTCGACTCAGCCGCGTTCTACGACTATGCGCTGGGGCTGGTGCACTGCTCCACCGACGAGCGCGTTCCACTCTCCCACCTGGCGCAGATACGGGCCCAGGTGCAAGAGCCTCCGCATATGACCATCTACGAGGGGTGCGAGCACAGCCAGGGGTGGGAAGACTTCACGGACCACTACGAGGCGTACCTGCTGAACTACTTCGACGAACGCCTCGGGCTGTGAGGAGGGGCGGGTCTAGGCGCCGACGGGGACCGCGCCGTCCAGCGGGGGCGCCTCGGACGAGAAGAGCTGCTCCAGGTCCGGGCCCTCGATGCTCTCGTGGAGCATGAGGTAGCGCGCGATCTGGACGAGCTTGGGGTAGTTCTCCAGCAGGAGCCGCTTGGCGGTGTGGTACGCGTCCACGACGATGGACTGCACCTCTTCGTCGATCTCCTGCGCGACCTTCTCCGAGTAGTCCCGCATCTCGGAGATCTCCCGCCCGAGGAAGACCATCTCCTCGCGCTTGCCGAACGTGCGGGGCAGCAGGCTCTCGCTCATCCCGTAGCGCGTGACCATCGCTCGCGCTATCTGCGTCACCTGCTCGAGGTCGTTGCTCGCGCCGGTCGTTACCTCGTTGAACGTGATCTCCTCGGCGACTCGACCGCCCAGTGCCATCGTGATGCGGTCTATCAACTGCGGGCGCGAGTAGAACATCCTGTCCTCTTCGGGGAGGGACTTCGTGTAGCCCGCGGCCATGCCACGCGAGACGATGGATATCTTCTGCACGGGGTCTCCATGCTCCAGCAGGTGCCCCACGAGCGCGTGCCCGCCCTCGTGGTAGGCGACGATCTCCTTCTCCTTCTGGGAGATGACGCGCGTGCGGCGCTCCGGCCCCATCGTGACGCGGTCTATCGATTCCAGCATGTCAGACATGCTCACGGTCTTCTCGCTTCGCCGCGCGGCGAGGATGGCGGCCTCGTTCACGAGGTTCGCCAGGTCCGCGCCGCTGAACCCCGGCGTCTGGCGAGCGAGGCGCTCCAGATTGACGTCGTCTCCGAGCGGCTTGCCCTTGCAATGGACCTCCAGGATGGCGACGCGCCCGTTGATGTCCGGGAGGTCGAGCACGACACGCCGGTCGAAGCGGCCGGGCCGCAGCAGCGCGGGGTCCAGGATGTCCGGTCGGTTCGTCGCGGCGATGACGATGACGTTGGTGCTCGTCTCGAAGCCGTCCATCTCGACGAGGATCTGGTTGAGTGTCTGCTCGCGCTCGTCGTGGCCTCCGCCGAGCCCGGCGCCGCGGTGGCGTCCGACGGCGTCGATCTCGTCGACGAACACGATGGACGGCGCGTTGCGCTTCGCCTGATCGAAGAGGTCGCGCACGCGGGAAGCGCCCACGCCGACGAACATCTCGACGAACTCGGAGCCGCTGATGGAGAAGAACGGGACTCCCGCCTCTCCCGCGACCGCCTTGCTCAGGAGCGTCTTGCCGATGCCGGGCGGGCCGACCATCAGCACGCCCTTGGGGATGTGCGCCCCGAGTGCGAGGAAGCGCTCCGGGTACTTGAGGAACTCCACGACCTCCTGTAGCTCGGTCTTGGACTCCTCCACCCCGGCGACGTCCGAGAACATCACGGTCGGACGGTTCCCGGTGTTCATGCGCGCGCGGCTCTTGCCGAACCCGAGCGCCTGGTTATTGCTCCCCTGCGCCTGGCGCATCATGAAGAGCAGGATCGCTCCGAAGAAGATGAGCGGGAGGAACTGCAGCAGTATCCCGAACAGGTTGCCGAGCCCGCCGCTGCGGTGCACCTCCACCTCGATCCCGCGCTCCACGGGGTCTATCCCTGCGGTCTGGAGTATCTCGAAGATACTGGTGCCCGGCTCCTTGGCGGCGACGAGTTGCTGGTTGGCCTGCCGCGAGGTTGCCACGATGCGGTCGCCGTCAACGACGATACTCGATATCTGTCCGTTCTTCGCCAACGCCAGGATGGAGGTGAGGTCGCTCTGCTCACCGTCGTCTCCGGGCGAGAACAGCATGAAGAAGACGGCGATGACCGCCACGAAGATGATCAGGTAGATGAACGTGTTGCCGATCCAGCGGTTACCCATCGAACTCGTCGCTCCGGGAGCGCGCTCTGCGCCTGAATCTAGCTTACCGCACTACGAGTGAACCGGCAAAGCTCACGTGCACTCCGCGCCCCTGTGAACCACTCCGCTTGAGCCGATGCGGCGGTGAGCCCTAGTCCTGCGGCTCCAGCTCCAGGGGTCTGAAGTAGAGCCCCCACTTCTCCATCAGGCGGGAGACCTCCGGCGATTCCATCTTCATCAGATCAGTGAAGAAACCGGCGATGGCGTGCGCGTGCAACTGCTCCGGCGTCGCCACCCAACTGGCTTCTGCCGGCACCGCGTACAGCAGCCCCGCCTGGTTCTGCGAGCGCACCTCGACGCGCGTTCCGCCGTTGTCCATCTTCACCGTGATGCCGTTCGGCATGGCCAGCCTCCTGAAACCTCGGCTGTTAAGTATACGCAGTGCGGTGGCCCCCGGCGCGCACCGTATAATCTCGTCAACGCCGAACGTGATTCGGAGAAGAGAGGACGATGGAGCTACCCGCCGAGATACGAGACGCGATGGTGCAGCATGCGCTGGAGGAAGACCCCAACGAGTGTTGCGGGATACTCGGGGGCGCGGGCGGCATCGTGCTGCAGCACTACCGCATCACCAACACGGAGAAGAGCCCCTACCGCTACAGCATGGACGGGCGGGAGCTCAACCAGGTGCTCCGCGAACTGGACGACAACGGCTGGGAGATGCAGGTGATCTACCATTCCCACACCCACAGCCCCGCGTATCCCTCCGACACCGACGTGCGCCTCGCCGCGAACTGGCCGGACCCGTACTACCTGCTCGTCTCGCTCATGGACAAGCAGTCGCCGGACGTGCGGCTCTTCACCATCTGGGACGGGACGGTGACGGAGGAGCCGGTCGTCATCGTTTAGAGCGCCCTCACGCGCCACGCTCGCGTAGGTGTGCGACGCGCTCCACGAACCCCGCCGTGTGCGGCTCGCGCTCGAGCACATAGCGCACCGACGCACCCAGCGCCGTCTCCAGCTCGTCACGCACCATTCCGGCCAGCGCGACGTGCGTCGCCTCTGCGACGCCGCGCTCCGCGAAGTGCCGCAGCACCTTGAGCGCGTCCACGGAGAGCGGCAGCACGCCCGACGCCGGGGCGGGGCACTCATCGCAGACGACGCCGCCCATCGCAGCGACGTAGCGGTGACGTTCCGGCTCGATCTCGCGTCGGCACATGACGCACGAGTGCAACTCCGGCATGAAACCCGCATCGCGCAGCAGGCCGAGTTCCGTGTGGCGCGCCACCGAGACGGGGCTGCGTCCGGCTTCCAGCGCACGCAGAGCATCGAGCAACAGGGCGTATGCGGCGGGATGCGGAGCGGCCTCCGGCAGGAGGAGGTCGGCCAGCTCCATCAGGTAGAGCGCCTCGGCCAGACGGGACAGGTCCGCCTTCACTCCGGCGAACGACTCCGCCGACTCCGCTCCTGTGACGACGTCGAACGTGTGCCCGATGGCGATGGCGAGATGGGCGCGGTTCAGCACGTCCAGATGTCCGCCGAGTTTGCTCGTGAGCCTTCGCGCGCCGCGTACGGTGAGCTTGAGCTTGCCCAACGACGGCGTCAGCACCGTGACGAGGCGATCGGCATCGCGCATCCGGTAGGCGCGCAACACGAGCCCGTCCGTCTTGTAGGCGCGGGGGCGCCCTCCTGGAGGAGGGCGTTGAAGGCCGTCGTGGTACGCCTGCGCTGTCACGCGCGTAGTGTACGACGCGTGCTCAGCGGACCGTTCGCGTGACTATTCTCCGCCGTGCACGGGAACGACGATGCCGTTCACGAACCCAGCGGCGTCCGAGCAGAGGAAGAGTGCGACGCTGCCGATGTCGTCGCCGATGCCCACCCTGCCGACAGCGATCCGCTCGGCGGCGCTCGCCATCTCCGGGCGCACCGTTCCTGCCGCGCGCGGCGTGTTGATGGTGCCGGGGGCGATACAGTTCACCCGCACCTCCGGTTTCCACTGGTGCGCCATGTGGAACGTGAGGCTGTGGACGGCAGCCTTCGCCGTCCCGTACGCCGCGATGTCGGGCGCGTTCGGGTGACGGTCGAGCCCGGAGGTCGAGCCGATGTTGACGATGGCGCCCTTGCCCAGCGTCTTCATGTGCGGCACGACGGCACGGGAGACGAGGAATGTGGTCTTGACGTTGCCGACGTACGCGCCGACGAAGTCGTCGCCGCTGATCTCCAGCAGCGACGCGCGGTGGTACTGCGGCATGTCCGGGTTGCGGCTGTAGGAGCCGCCCGCGACGTTCACCAGCGCGTCGATGCGCCCGAACCGGTCGAGCGTTTGCGCGACCATGGCGTCGATCTCGTCGGGCTCGGCGACATTCACCGTGATACCCAGCGCCTGCGCGCCGAGCGCCTCAGCCTCCTCGACCGCCGGCGGGATGGTGTCCGCGGGCACCGACGCGACGACGACGTTCGCGCCCGCCTGCGCGAACGCGCGCACGCAGCCTCGCCCGATACCGCCGCTCCCGCCGGTGATGATGACGGTGCGCCCTTCCATGGAGAAACGCGACAGGTCCATGAATCCTCCCCTCGTGTTCAGTCTTTCGCTACGTGCCGCCGTGCAGGTCAAGGTAGGAGCCGTTGAAGAACGCCCCTGCGTCCGACGCGATGAAGACCGCCGCTCCGGCGATGTCCTCAGGCCTGCCGAACCTCCCGATCTCGATCTCGGCGAGGCTGCGCGCCCGCCGGTCCGGATGCTCCGTCCGGGCGCGTCGGGGCGTGATGAAGTGTCCGGCGTTGATGCAGTTCACCCGTATGGTGGGCGCCCACTCCTTCGCCATGCTGCGCGTGAGGTGCATCACGGACGCTTTGGTCATGTTGTAGACGCTCATGCCGGTCTCCGGCAGGCGGTAGTCCCGTGCGCCCACGGACGCCATGTTGATGATGACGCCGCCCCCGCGCTCCAGCATGTGCGGCACGACGGCCTGGCTGCACAGGAACGCACTCGTGACGTTGATGTTGAACGCCTCGTTGAAGTCGTGCTTTGTCAGTTCCAGCAGGGGCCCGCGCTTGAACGTCGGCCCCTGCGAGCCGCCGACCACGTTCATCAGGACGTCCACCTGGCCGAAGCGTTCGATGGCGCGTTCGACGAGCGCACGGACGGCGTCCGGGTCGGTCACGTCGGTGGGAACGCCAAGGACCGCGTGCCCCTTGCTCTTGATCTCCGCGACGACGTTCTCGATCTTCTCGACTCCGCGCGCCGCGATGACGACGTTGGCGCCCGCGTCTGCGAATCCGTGCGCGATCATCCGACCGATGCCGTCGCTGCCGCCGGACACGATCGCCGTGCGTCCTGCGAGAGAGAAGGCGTCGAGGCTGAACTGCGGGATGGCCGTCTCTTCGGGAAGGCTCTCGGTCATGCCTAGAACCACCCCTGCTCGCGGAGAACGCCGCGGAAGTACGTCACCTGGCCGACGTGCTGGATGTTGTCGTTGAGGATGGACCCGAGCCGCGAGCCCACGGACTGCGGCGGCCTGTCGGACGACGCCGGAGGGATGAGGCGGTCGAGGTCATCGGGCGAGAGGCTGCGCACGACGGCTGCCGTCTTCTCCGCGACGGCCTCGAAGTAGCCGGTGAGCGTCTCCAGGTCCTTCGGGTCGAACGTGTGCACGTTGTCCGGAGTGAAGCGGGGAGGGGGCGCCTCCATGCCGAACCGCCCCGCCCAGCCTTCTGTCTCCCACAGCGGCCGTTCGCCGGTCACGCCTGCGGTGATGAAATCGCGCACCCACGTCATGTGCCAGACGATCCAGCCGATGGGGTTGCTGCCCTCGCCCCCGGGTTGGAGGCGCAACTCGTCGTAGGTCAGGCCTTCCAGGGCGCGGCGCAGGTAGCCGTCCGCCCGGTTCAGCGCGTCGAAGTAGAGGTCAACTGCGTTCATAAGCGTCCTTCCGTTCGGCGCAGCCTAGCGCCGCTGCCAGCCGAACCCGTCGAAGTAGCCGCGCAGGTACATCGCCTGTCCCGCGTGCTGCGTGTTGTCCGAGACGATACTCACGAGGCGCACGCCCAGGGTGGGGAGCGGCGTGTACTGCGGTTCGTTCAGCTCGCGGTCCAGGTCGTCCGCGGTGACGCCTGCAAGGTAGCGCTTCGACCGCTCGTAGACCGCGTCGTTGTAGCCGAGCAGCACATCCGCCGAGTCCACCTGCACGGCTGCGGCCTCCTCGAGGCTGTGGCCGCCGCCGGTGATGGAGTCGTCCGCCGGCATCCCGAATCGCTCGTGCCAGCCCTCGCTCGTCCAGAGCTGGGGCTCGCCCGCGAGGCTGGCGAAGTGGTCGTCCTGGATGCGCGTGAGGTGCCACGCGAGCCAGGCCATCGAGTTCGAATGGCTGGTGGGCATCCGGTTCAGGGTCTCCGCGGACACGCCGGTCAGGGCCCGGTGCAGCAGCTGGTTGACTCGGCCGAGGCCGTCAGCGATCAACTCTTGGCCTTCCATGGAAGTCTCCTCCGGAGTGTGGTTGCGTCCGGCGCGCCCCGGACCGTGCTGCATCATACCCGCGCCGGACAGACCGGGTCGAGTGAGCGATTTCCTGTCGTTCGGCGAGTGCAGGGCAGCGCCGCGGGCTGTTACTATCCGCTGGTTCCGGGGAGGCGGAACGGCATGGCCACACGACCCCAGAAGCGGCGCGTTGACGTTCGGGTGTTTCCTCCGTTCAGAGGGACGGCGCCCGCGGCGTCGGTGCGCCGCGCCGCCGCCGCCGCGCTAGCGCTGGCCGACCCGGACGGACGCTCCGGCGCAAGCGTCGTCGTCGCCGACGACGAGACGCTCCACGACCTCAATCTGCGCTTCCGCGGTTTCGACGAGGTGACCGACGTGCTCTCGTTCGGCGAGTGGGGCGCGCCGTTGGAGGACACCGCGCTCCTGGCGGGAGAACCGTTCCCTGCGGACGGTTTTCCCGCGGTACCCGACGAGGAGCCGAGCCTCGGCGAAGTGGTGCTGTCCTACCCGATGGCGGAACGGCAGGCGCGCGAGCACAATGTGCCCGTGGAGCAGGAGGCCGCGCTGCTCGTCGTGCACGGCATCCTGCACCTGCTCGGGCACGACCACGCAGAATCGGAGGAGGAAGCGGCGATGCGCGCGATAGAGCAGCAGGCGTTGAGCGCGCTGTTCCCCTCCGGGAACCGGACAGGGGCGTCCTGATGGCAGGCGAAGTGCTCTACAGGAAGTGGCGGCCCCCGCGCTTCTCCGACATCGTCGGGCAGGGCCCCATCACGCAGACGCTCACCCAGGCCGTCGCTCACGGACGCACCGCGCACGCCTACCTCTTCTGCGGGCCCCGCGGCACGGGCAAGACGAGCACCGCACGAGTGCTGGCGAAGTCGCTCAACTGCACCATGCGCCCACCGACAGTAGGCGACCCGTGCGGCGCGTGCGACAACTGCCGTGCCATAGACAACGGCAGCTTCATAGACCTCATCGAGGTCGACGCCGCGAGCAATCGCGGTATCGACGAGATACGCGACCTGCGGGAGAAGGTGCGATTCGCCCCCACCGTCGGCAGGAACAAGGTCTACATCATCGACGAGGCGCACGCGCTCACCAACGACGCCTTCAACGCGTTCCTCAAGACACTGGAGGAACCCCCTCCCCACAGCGTGTTCGTCCTCGCCACCACGGAGCCTGAGCGCCTTCCGCCCACCATCGTCTCCCGATGCCAGCGGTTCGACTTCCACCGCATCGCCATGCAGGACATGACGGAGCGGCTCGCGGGCATCGCCCAGGAGGAAGGCGTGGAGGTCTCGCCGGAGGTGCTGCGCCTCATCGGACGCGCGTCGGGCGGGAGCCTGCGCGACGGGACGAACCTGCTGGACCAGCTCATCACCTCGTTCGGCTCGCGCGTGACCGTCGAGCAGGCGCGGGAGTTGCTCGGCATCAGCGGGGAGGAGAGCGCCCTGGCGCTCGTCAAGCACCTGCTCACGGGCAACACGGCGCAGACGCTGGGGGTCATCAATAGCGTTGCGGACGAGGGGGTTGACCTGCGGCCGCTCCACCGGATGACGGTGGAACTCCTGCGCGCCGCCCTGCTCATCAAGAGCGGCGCGGCTTCTTCGCTCGACCTCTCCAGGGACGCCGAATCGCAGCTCTCGTTCGTCGCGAGCAGCGTGCCGCTGGAGCAGATCATGCGCGCACTGCGGCTGTTCGGGCACGTCTCCTTCCGGTTCGACCAGCCGTCGCCGCTCCCGTTGGAGCTCGCCGCGGTCGAACTTGGCCTGCCGCCCGAGACCGCCGCGCCTGCGCCGGCCGCCCCGGCGCCCGCGCCGGCAACAACCGCGCCCCGTTCCGCGCAGCCTCCGGCAGCAGCTCCTGCTCCCCGCCCGGTGGCCCCCGCGGCGCCGCAACCCGCCTACCGGCGTCCTCCTCCGCCTCCCGCAGCCGCCCCGGCGGCTTCGGTGGACCCGTCCGCGCCCATCGACCAGCGGCTCACAACCCTCTGGCCAAGCATCCTCAGATCACTCATGGGCGTGCCTAAGCGCAAGTTCGATGTCGCCGCGCTGCTCCGCAGTTCGGGGCACAGGGAGATACGAGGCTCCGACCTCATCGTCACCTTCCCGCACCAGTCGAACAGCGAGCGGTTGATGGGTGAGCTGGAGGACCCGCGCTGCCGGATGGAGGTGGAGCGCCGGCTGCAGGAAGCGCTCGGCCAGCAGCTCACCGTCGTCGTAGACACCGGCGAGCATCGTTCCAACGGCGAACGCTCCGGTGAGGCGGGCGGTGGACACCTCATCCGCGCCGCCGTCGGCTACGGCGGGCAGGTCGTCAACGAAGCGCCACAACCTGCGTCCGCTCCGGCCCCGGCGCCGTATGCGGACGATGCGTCTTCCGCACCCGAACGAGCTCCGGACGTCGAGGAAACACCCGCGACAGCCGCTCCGGCTCCCGACGCCGGTGAAATGCCGCCTGCGCATACCCCGGCGCCATATACCGGTGACGCTCCCGCCGTACCAACCCCGGCTGCCGACACTACCGCGAACGGCGCGGCGCACGTTGCTGAACCCGAACCTGAACCTGCTGTCGTCCCCGTCCCGCCCGATGGCTCCAACGAACCGCCCAAGGAATAGAACGATGAACAGGAACATGATCAAACAGGCCCAGCAGCTCCAGGCCCGTCTCATGAAGGCGCAGGAGGACCTGGAGAACGAGATTGTCGAAGCATCTGCAGGCGGAGGGGCCGTCAAGGTCGTCGCCACCGGCAAACAGACCATCCAGTCCGTCACCATAGACCCGGCTGCCGTCGATCCGGACGACGTGGAGCTGCTTCAGGACATGGTGCTCGCTGCGGCGAACGAGGCGCTCGCCAAGTCGCAGGCGCTCGCGGCGGAGCGGCTAGGCGCGCTCACCGGCGGTCTGAAGATACCGGGGATGTAGCGCATGACCTCGTCGCCCCAGGGCGGCTACGGCGGCGGCCCTGCGCTCGCGCCTGCCGTCGCCCGGCTCATCGAACAGCTCCACAAACTGCCGGGCATCGGCCCCAAGTCCGCGCAACGGCTCGCCTACTACCTCATCCGCATACCTGAACGCGAGGCGCGGCAACTGGCCGACGCCATCAGCGCCGTGAAAGACTCGCTCGGCTTCTGCGCTCGCTGTCAGAACATCACCGAGCCCGGCGTGTGCGCCATCTGCTCCGACCCCGCGCGCGATCAGACGCGCCTCTGCGTCGTGCAGGAGCCGCTGGACGTGCTCGCGCTGGAACGCACCGGCGTCTTCCGCGGCCTCTATCACGTCCTGCATGGTCTGATAGACCCCATGGGCAACGTCGGGCCGGACGACCTGCGCATACGCGAACTGCTCCGCCGCATCGGCGAGGAGCCGGTGAACGAGGTCATCATCGCCACGAACCCCACCGTCGAGGGAGAAGCGACTGCGATGTACCTGCATCAACTGCTGGTCCCGCTTGGCCCGCGCGTCACACGCCTCGCACGCGGCCTCCCGGTCGGAGGAGACCTCGAATACGCCGACGACCTCACTCTCACCCGCGCCTTCGAAGGCCGCCAGGACTTTTAGGCGCTGCCGCTTCCCCGTGAAAACACCGGTGCAGCCCTACGCCGTTCGTGGCGGGCCTGTCGAACCACGGAAACAGGGGATGCGGTGCGAGGTGGATGGCCCGAATAGGTATCGATTCACTCTTAGAGTGGTATCAGTTGCCTGTATTTGTTGATACTCAGTATTGACAAGAGTGCGAGTGTCACGCTACGGTATCGGCCATGACGACGGTCTCGACGAAATCGGCGAGCGCGGTCGCGCAGGCCGAGTCCAACATCCTCGCAGCGCTGGAGGAGCACGGCAGCCGCATGACCTGGCCGCGCCGGGAGTTGGCCGCGATGCTGGCCCGCCGGGCCGACGCGTTCAGCGCCGAGGAGATCGTTGCCGGATTGCCGGGTCTGGGACGCGCGACCATCTACCGCACACTGCGCTTGCTCGTGGAGGTCGGCATCCTTTGCAAGGCCGCCATGCCTGACGGCTCGCCCCGCTACTCGCTGGACGATGTGCACCATCACCATCACCTCGTCTGTGTCGTCTGCGGACGCATAGATGAGTTCCGGCACCCTTCCGTCGAGCGGATGCTTCGCGCGATGAAGGCCCACGTCGGCAGCGAGCTTGTCGGGCACCGGCTGGAGCTGTACCACCGCTGTGCTGCCTGTAGAGAGAGTGGTCAGGGCGGCGAAGACATCCATATGCACGGGACACACGTGCACGCCCACTGATATCCAGCGGAAAACTCCTGGAGGCTCGATGAATGAGACTTAATCTCACTAGATTGTGCATGCTGCTCACCGCCGGAGCCCTGTCGATGGCGATCGTCGCCTGCTCGGATGATCCTGAGCCCACGAACACGCCCGTCAGTGCTCCACCCGCGACCACCCCGGTCGTTGCGTTCGAGCCGCTGAGCGTGGTCGCGAGCATCTACCCCATGCAGTACTTCGCCGAACGCGTCGGCGGCGACCGGGTGGACGTCGTGAGCCTCGTACCGCCCGGGGCAGAAGGGCACACCTTCGAGCTTACTGCGCGCGACCTCCTCACGATCGGCAGGGCCGACATCATAGTGATGAACGGACTCGAGATGGAGCCGTGGCTGGAACGCGCGCTCGATTCACTGGGCAACGAAGTCTCCGTCATCGTGGTCGAGGCGGCGAACGCCGAGGCGGCAGTGCCGTTCGAGGAAGGCGAGGACGCACACGAGGACGAGGACGAGCACGCCCATGAGGACGAGGACGAGCACGGGCACGAGGACGAGCACGCCCATGAGGACGAGGACGAGCACGGGCACGAGGACGAACACGCCCACGAAGACGAGGACGAACACGCGCACGAGGACGAGCACGCCCACGAAGACGAGGACGAACACGCCCATGAGGACGAGGACGAGCACGCCCATGAGGACGAGGACGAGCACGGGCACGAGGACGAGCACGCCCATGAGGACGAGGACGAGCACGGGCACGAGGACGAGCA
>VXQP01000091.1 GCA_009838965.1 Chloroflexota bacterium
GTCCCGGATCTGGGCCTCGACGACTACGAGATCACGGTGTCAGCGCAGTATGAGGCGCGTCCCAGGACCTCGTATCACCACGTTCCCGCCACCTGCACCATTCAACTGACAGTCGTCTCCGACTTCGACAATGGCGTGACGGGCAGCTGGACCACCAGCCACGACACCTGCGAGAGCTCATTCCGCATACAGCACCGCAAGCCGGGGCGCACCGCCTGGGAAGAGTCGCACTCTGTTCTGCGTCCGGGAGTCGAGCGCGCCTTCTTGTACGGCGGCCTCGACCCGGTGCGGTACGAGTTCCGCGTCCAGACGTCCGATGAACACGGCGTCATCCACAACAGCAACAGCGCAACGGTCATGGTGTTGCAGGACGCCGCGGCCGGCATGGCCGTCGGGCGTCCGGAGAACGTCCGCGTCGAGATTCACCCCTTGGAGCATGGCCTGACTGTCTGGTGGGATGACCCGCTGAGCATCCCGGCCGGAAAGCGCGTGAGCGGGTTCTTCGTCGAATACCAGCTGGCCTCGGCCGCGCCAACGTCCGCATGGACGCGAGGCGCTCAGAGCGGCAACCGGCATCACGTCAGCCGCAACATACGCTCGACTTGATCCGCCGACAGAGCTTTTACCTGCGGACTTTAACCTCCTGCCCCCGCGCAGGGTGGTGGTCGCTGTGCCGGACGATCCGAACACGCCCGCCAACGAGGCAGTGGCTGCGGTGAACCACGGGCTTTCGGGCCTGGCCAAGGACACCGCATACCGGGTCAGGGTGCTCACCGAACTGACCGACACCAGTGATAACACGGTCAAGACGACTGTTGCATCAACGTATACCAAACCCGTCGTGGTGAGACACGAGGCGGTTACGGGCTGGTGGATCGACAACACGCCGTCCTACAACCCAGACATTAGTACTTTTGGTCGCATATTTGGGACCATTGATTCAAACAACAATGCAGCAAGCGCCGTTTGCACCGTCAATCACGCCTCAATCAACTGCCCTCCAAACACACTCATAAGTTTAAACACTGATATACCTTCTACCGGTGGAACGTACACCCTTCGCGTGAGGACCATCGCCGCAGGCAGTAGCGACGGTAAACTCTCTGGAATCATATATGCTTTCCCGGACAATAGCTCCGCTACCAGGAGCGCATTTAGAGGCGCGCTAGTTTCGCAACGATACTTCGCGTCCGGCTCTGACGACACAATGTACGTGCGCTGGAAAAAGGTAGCTAGAGCTGCAAGCCATTTTGAGTCATACCTGGTTCAGACCAAGAAGGCGGGCGGGGACTGGGTCACGACCGTTGTAGAGAAGACCGAAGCTGACGACAGGCATGGAATGTCCGACTGGATTGACTATGAACTGAGCGCCGACGAGCTGAGGAACTGTCACAGCGGTCTGGACGCAACGCAACTGGCCGCGTGCCGGGCGAACTCGGCCAGCGGCGAGTACGAGGTGAGGATCAGGGTTCGCGCGGCGGTCGGCACAGGAGCTTCACGGCGCGAGTTGGACGGCCCCAACACGGTGGCGGTGTCTACGACCGTGGGCGGGGGCAGGTCCGGCATCGTGACGAACGACAGGATTGACCACATCGGCACAGGCAAACTGCGGGTCTCGTGGGACGTACCCGAGACGGAGCCTGACAATGTGTACGGCTATCGCGTGCGATGGCGGCTCGCGGACGACCCGGGGGCCGCATGGCAGACGCGCGACATTTTCCCGCGCAAGTTTCTCCGCCACTGCTCATTCGTGAGTTGTACCAACAACCCCCGCTCGGTGGATTTGACCGGACTACAGAGCGGCAAGGAGTACATCATCACGGTGGCGGTGTTCGATGCGGATGGGGAGGGCATCAGCGTGCGAGCAGGAGGAAGGCACGCAGCGCCAGACTAGCCCGATTGCTCGCCCTCGTTCCGGGACCGCGAGGGCGAGCGGGGACCGGCTCGGACACGCGAAAAGGCCCCACACATGGGCAGGCACAGGGAGGACACCGCCGCATCGACGGCGTCCCCCCCTGCGCTCCTACCCGGCGGCTTCGGCCAACACCCCCTCCTGCTCCCGCTCGAGCGCCCACTCGAACAGGGAGAGCGTGGGAGCCTCGTCCCGGCGCTTGCGCTGCGGCTCGTCCGGCTCCCCGGCCATGAACTCCGCCCACGAGAACAGCGTGCGCTGCCGCTCGGGTTCCACGGCGTCCGCTGCCGGCTCCGCTCCGGCCCCGGCCATCACCGGCTCGGGCTCGGGTGCGTGCCAGCCCTCGTCGACCAGCAGCGCCTCGGCCTCGGCCGCGACTTGGCGGGCCTGCTCGAAGACCGACTCGACCGAGCCCGCGTCCTCCTCGCCCGCGACGATCTTGCGCGCCAGCGCGATCAACAGGTCGTCGCCGTCGTCCCCGTAGGCGGCGAGCCCGTCCTCCGGCAGCTCGCCCTCCACGGCGAGCGAGCTTTGCAGCTTCTGCGCCACGAGCTTGAGAGCGTCCGCCTGCAGGGTGTTCCGGTAGGCCATGAAGACGACCTGGACGGGCTCGCTCTGGCCGATGCGCCAGGAGCGCCGTGAGGCCTGCCGCATGGTGTAGACGGAGTAGTCCGTCGCGTAACAGCGGATCGTCGGGAACTCTGTCAGGTCGAGGGCGGGTTGCAGCAGCCTCGGGGTGGCAGGCGAGCACGTCGGTGCTCTCCAACCACGTCCTACTTCTGGCGAAGTCACAAATATTCACAGCGATAGATCCTAAAAGTCACGCGTTGGTCGCACCCACGTTGGTAGGCTGCTTCCGGGCCTGTCCCGA
>VXQP01000008.1 GCA_009838965.1 Chloroflexota bacterium
TTACCGGGCCGGGGACGAACGACGGGGTCGCTGGTGTCGCATCCAGCGCCGCCGTTCAGCCGCACTATCGCCTGAGGGAGGGTCAGGCCTTCGATACGGCTGATGAAATCTAGCACGTCGCCCCCCTCGCCGCACCCGAAGCAGAACCACCGCTCCGAATCGGCGTACACGGTGAAACTCCCTTCGGACTCCTCGTGGAACGGGCACACGCCCTGGCGCACCCTGCCCTGCCCCCGCAGTTGCACGCCCGACGCCTCCACGACGTCGCCCAAGGGGTTGCGCCGCTTCAATGCCGGCAGGTCGACCATCGTCACGACGACCCTCCCGCCAGCGGGCGGAGCCCGCGCAGGCTCCGCCGCGAGATCCTCTGTCCTGGGTGCCAGCGCATGCCGAGCACGGCCAGCACCTCCAGCATCCCGTCCTCCCCGTCGGAGGGAGCCAGGACGGCAGCCCGTCCCGTGCCCGCGCTGTAGACGGCGGCCGCGTATCCCGCGAAACGCCGCCGCGCCAGGCTCACCCACTCTCCGTACGCCCACCGTGCCTCGCGCTCCGAGGCGTCCGCAGGGTCGAGGTCCGCGAACGCGGCCAGAGCCCCGTCGAGGTCGCCCGTCTGACGCAGCCGCCGCGCGTCATGCACGGCCCGCGCCACGCCGGGCTCACGCTTGCCGCCGATGCCGGCGAGCAGCGCGTCGATCATCCGGCCCGCCAGCTCCTGCAGTCTCCGCTCGCGGCGGTCCGCTTCGATCAGTCCGTTCAGTCCCATCGTTGCCGTCGTCATCGCGTCCTCCTTCTGTTTGTCCTGGTTGTCGTCCTGTTTCCGGTTCCCGCGAGCCGCAGGAACAGCAGCCCCGCCCACGCGAGGCCCGCCGTGTTCAGCGCGAGGACCTCAACGTTGCCGGTCAGTGGCAGAGGCCCTACCAGCAGCAGGAGCACCGCCGCCAGTGCGAACGGCCTCCTGCGCCTGCTCGCGAATCCCGCGACCACCCTGATCAGAGTCCAGACGTTCATGCGCACCTCCTTGGCGTTAAGCGCAAAAAGGGGCTGCGGGTTGTCCCGCAGCCCCTTCTCTTCGCTGACGTTCGTTGCGGACCTAGATGCCGTCCTCGTTCTCTCTTGAACTACAGTCGCGGCAGACCGAGAACCCGCCCGGGTACCGCGTCGCCGCGTCGTCCGGAATCCCGCAGTACGCGCACTCGGGCGTGTACCGCACCCCGAGCTCCGGTCTCCTGCGGCGTCCCATCAACCCAGCGACCTTCCTGATCAGTCCTCCAGCGTGCATGCGCACCTCCTCATGCTGTGCCCCGCGCCCGGCATCCGGGGCCGCGGACGTGCTCGATGGCTGGTCGGTGAAACGGGCAGACTCCGCCCCCGGTGGATGCCTGACGCGGGAGAAGGAGCCCTTGGAAATGAATGTCCGGCCTGCGCGGTTGGAACGCCGAACGGCCGTGAGGAAGACGCGCGAAAACCAACCTGGACCCTCGATCGGGAACGGGGGTGCGCGGACATGAAGAGGCCAGCCCGCGGCTCGTGCTGCGGACCGGCTCGTGCGATCAGCGGTCAGAGCATGGATACACCCCGACCACTGCTATGGAGAGGCGAAGCGCCCAGCGGCACTCCATCCCCGATGTTCCGGCCTACGAAGCTGCGTCACAGGGGAGCTCGCTCAAACCCTGCCGCCCGCTTCCCGCTACCGGTTGCGGTGTATCCCTCTTCAGCGGCCTTCAGGAGAGCGCGATGCTCGATCCCTCCGGTCCAGCCAGGGCCGGGATGCAACCCTCCAGCGTTCTCTGGTGTGAAGCACTGGGAAGCCAAACAACAGTCTCAGTATTGCCTTGTCCGTCTGCGGCCGGCAACGGTTTCATACGCCTGCCGCGCGAATCACTTGCTCGATTCGTGCAACGATGGAGCAGCCATCGGCGACCTCATTCTCTGGTACACCCCCACCTCACCCCACTATCCCCACCACTGATCGGGCCGCTGCAGCGACCGACACCGAGCGCCGTACGAAGGAAGATCCGGAGCCTGCTGACTACTCGACCGGGTTTTTCCTCGGCCTGCCACGCCGTCGGCCATCCGAGGCCCAGAAGTAGACCGCGCTGGCCGTTCGCCGGAACTCCAGGCGCTTGCCCAGCGCCTCAGCAGCCGCATTCAGCCTGCGCCGGATCGCCTGCGTCGTCTCCCCCTCTCCCGCCTGCAGCATCCCCGCCTCTCCCGGCGCCACCCGCTCGATGTAGCCGACGTACTCCTGCAGCAGCGCCGCGCGCTTGCCGGTCGCGCTCCGGGCCCGGGCCTCGCCGATCGGTAGCGTGCTGAACGTGGGCATCCCATCCACCTCCTGGTGCGTGCAGCCGCGTGCCGCAGCCGCCTCTGTGGCCGGCACTATAGCACTCTGCCCGCGTCCGCTCACCGCCTACGGACACCGTTGGGCAGGTCCGGCCCTACTCCCACCACAGGCCGAGGGTGAGCACCCGGCGCAGCCACAGACGGCGCTGCGCCCCCGTCCGCTCCCGCCGCACGCGCTCCAGCTCCATCCGCCGCCCCCACAGCCGGTTCTTCATCGTGAGGCTGTCCCAGGGATCTGTGGCTTTTACACATCTCCGAGCCCACGAGACCGTACTACATCGCGTATGGCGTGTTCGGGTGGATAAATAGAT
>VXQP01000096.1 GCA_009838965.1 Chloroflexota bacterium
CCCCGACGCCACAGCCGGTGGCGCGGCCGACCCCCACCCCGCTTCCGCCGCCAGAGACCGATCTGACCTCCCATTTCGAAGGGCAGACGGTACGGTTCATCGTCGGCTTCTCTCCGGGCGGCGGCTACGACACGATCGGGCGCATCTCCACGCGCTTCCTCGAAAAGTACCTGCCGGGGAATCCTGAGTTTGCCGTCAGCAACCTGACCGGCGGCGGCAGCGTGCGGGCGCTGCAGTTCGTGATGCGCTCTGAGCCGAACGGCCTGACCGTGGGACAGTTGCACCCGCGCTTCGCTATCCGTGAACTGCTCGGCACCGACGTTCCGGGCTTCGACCTGAGGTCGGCCACCTTCGTCGCGGCGCCGAACGGCGGCTCTTCGTCCAGTTACGGCTGTATCCGCAAGGACCTCGCCGATTCCTGGGAGGACGCGCTCGAGAAAGGCATCGAGTTCAAGGTGGCGAGCTCCGAGCCCGGCGGCACGGCATCCGCGATGCAGTGGGTCCAGCTGGTCGGCGGGCCGGTCAACGTCATCTTCGGGTACGCCGGCACTACGGACAACCTGGCCGCCTTCAACCGGGGCGAAACGAACCTGGTCGTCGAGTGCAGCAGCGACTCCGCGCGGACCATCTATCCCAACTGGTTCGACGGCGAGACGCTCGTTCCGGTCTACTGGAACAACTTCCCGATCCCCGATGAGGAGCTGGCCCTGCTCGCCGGGCCCCAGCCCAGCGAGGTCAGCAAACTGGCCGGCATCAGCCCCACAGAGGAGCAGGTCAGCATACTCAGGCTCAAGAGTTCCCCCAGCCTCAGCACGAACCGGATGATGGTGCTGGCGCCGGAGACCCCGCGCGACATCCAGAACGCCTGGATCAATGCGTCGAGGCAGATGTTCGAAGACCCCGAGTTCGTAGCCCTCTCGGCCGCAGCAGGTTACGAGACGGTGCCCGTTTACGAGGACCAGGCCGTGTCGGACTACCGCATCGTGGACACGCTCTCGCCGGAGGGAGTCGAGATGTTCAAGTCGATCGTCGGCGCCGCAGCCGACTAAACAGACGTGCGTGGAAGGTGGGCCCCTCGCGTGATCCGAGGGGCCCCACAAGGAGGCCGACATGCTGAGCGTGGAAGAGAACGAACTGATGACCGACATCTCGCCGGGGACGCCGATGGGGAACCTCGTGCGCCGCTACTGGATACCGGTCATGCTGTCTGAGGAGTTGCCCGAGCCCGACGGCAACCCGATGCGGGTGCGCCTGCTGTGCGAGGACCTCGTCATCTTCCGGGACTCGTCCGGACGCGTGGGCCTGCTGCCTGAGCGCTGCCCGCATCGTCGCGCGTCGCTCTACCTCGGCAGGAACGAGGACGACGGCCTGCGCTGCATCTACCACGGCTGGAAGTTCGACATCACCGGACGCTGCGTCGACATGCCGAACGAGCCGGAGGTGAGCACGTTCAAGGAGAAGATCAGGCCGTCCGCCTACCCATGCCGAGAAGCGGCGGGGATGATCTGGGCATACATGGGCCCGCGCGCCGAGCCGCCGCCGCTCCCCCACTTCGAGTGGATGGACATGCCGGAGGAGCAGCGCCAGATGGCCTCCTTCCATCGCGGCTGCAGCTGGGTGCAGGCGCTCGAAGGCGACATCGACACGAGCCACTCCGGGTTCCTGCACGGCGTTCTGGAGCGCACTGCGGACGCCGTCCACACCTGGCGGAAGGAGCACCCTCCCCTCCTCGACGTCGTGACCACGCGGTACGGCATGATGTACGGCGGGCGCTACGGCGACATCGAGGCCCGACAGGCCGACAGCGGCACGCCGTCCACCTACTGGCGGGTAAGCAACTTCCTCTTCCCGTTCTACACCTTCTTCCCGAGCCGGCCCAACGGGCTGGTGCCCGGCCACATCTGGGTGCCGCAGGACAACCACAACACGATGGTGTGGTCGGTGGGCTGGAACCCCGTGCAACCCCTGGAACAGAGCGGGAACTGGCGGGCACGCTCCGGCGCAATGGTCGGCGAGTATGAGCCTGCGACGGCTGACGGCATGGGCCGGTGGCGTCCGAAGGCGAACTGGCACAACGACTACATGCAGGACCGCGATGCCCAACGGACAGACACGTTCACCGGCATCCCCACCATCCCGCTGCAGGACCAGGCGGTCACCGAGACGATGGGCTCGATAACCGACCGCTCCCACGAGCACCTCGGCCAGTCCGACGCCGCCATCATCCGGATGCGGCGGTGCCTGCTCGGAGCGGTGAAGGCGCTGCGCGACGACGACGTCGAGCCGCCCTGCGTCGACACGCCCGAGTGGTACCGCATACGGTCGGCGTCGGGGACGATGCCCGCGGACGCCGACTGGATCGAGGAGCTCGGGCCCTGGATGGACGCGCGCACGCTGGAGATCCCCGGCGTGGGGCTGCCGAGCCCGGTGTAAGGGGGGGCTATCCCGCACCCAGACGCTGCCGAAGGAGCCACACGAGCACGCTTCCGGTGATGGCGCCGTAGACGGCCCCGAGTACGGCCCAGCCTGCCGCAGTGTCCGTGACTCCGGCTGCGAAGCCGCTCACGACCCAGCCCACGCCAGAGGCAAGCACCCACCAGCCTGCCCCGGCGACGTGCAGCCGCAGCATCAGCCATTGGACGACGCCGACCGCTGCGCCGAACACCACAGCCATCGTCACGCCTGCGGCATCCACGCCGGCGTCGATACCCGCTTCCATGCCCTTCGCCGCACCATCGGCCAGGCCCTCGATGACTCCTGTGGTGACGCCTGCACTCACGCCCACGGCAACGCCGACCGCGCCAGCGACCACGCCGCCCACGATGCCGGTGCCGACCCACCAACCCGCCTGTGAGACGTGCCTCCGCAGCGCCAGCCACTGCAGCACAGCAGCAGCGGTACCCCCTGCTGACACGTACACGATCACCAGTATGCCGCTGGACCGGCCCAGCACTGCTTCGATGGGGCCGCCAACGGAGAACCCGATGGCGGTGGCCAGCACCCACCAGAGCAGCAAGCGCCAGTTCAACGGGGCCGGTTCGCGGGTCACGCTCATGCAACTATCGTACGCGCCTTTCAGGCATCCCCGTTCAGCGTTCGGGTACAATCGCGGGACACAAGGAGGGCGACATGCCAGTGCAGGACCTGCGAGAGTGGATCGGGCGCATCGAGGAGATGGGCGAGCTGACCCGCATCGAGGGCGCCGACCCGAACCTCGAGATCGGCGGGCTCACCGACCTCTACCAGTGGGACATGGAGAACCCCGCCCTGCTCTTCGAGAAGATCAAGGGCCACCCGGAGAGCTACCGCCTCATCTCGAACGTCCTCACGTCGCTCCCGCGCATCTGCCTCAGCCTCGATCTCCCCACACACCTCACGCGGCAGGAGTTCGTCCGCACGTGGCGCGACCGCCTCAAGGAGTTCTCTCCCATCGCGCCGAGGCAGGTCGAGGACGGGCCCGTGCTCGACAACCGGCAGGTCGACGCCGAAGTAGACGTGACGCAGTTTCCCGCCCCGTTCTGGCATTCCGAGGACGGCGGCAACTTCCTCGGCACCGGCAACATCGTCATCATGCGCGACCCGGAGACCGGCTGGGTGAACGCGGGCACGTACCGCGTGCAGGTGCACGACAGCAAGACGCTCGGCATCATGATCTCGCCCGGCAAGCACGGACGCCTCATCCGCGAGAAGTACTGGGCGAAGGGCGAGGCGTGCCCGGTCGCGGTGTCGTTCGGGCAGGACCCGCTGCTGCTGCTGCTCGGCGGGCTGGAGGTCGACTATGGCGAAGACGAGTTCGCGGTCGCGGGCGGCATCCGCAACGAGGCGCTGGACGTCGTCGCCGCGCCGCTGACCGGCCTGCCCGTCCCCGCGACGTCGGAGATCGTCATCGAGGGCGAGATACCGCCGGACCAGTTCCACCAGGAGGGGCCGTTCGGCGAGTGGACGGGCTACTACGCGAGCGGCGAGCGCGACATGCCCATCATCAACGTGAAGTCCATCAACTGGCGGAACGACCCCATCGTGATGGGCTGCCTGCCGGGCAAGCCGCCGAACGACAACACGTACTTCCGCAGCCCGCTGCGCGCGGCGATGCTCTGGAACGAGCTGGAGCGCGCGGGCGTGCCGGGCATCGTCGGCGCGTGGTCGCACGAGGCCGGCGGCGGGCGCTTCCTGAACGTCATCTCCATCAAGCAGATGTACCCCGGCCACGCGAAGCAGGTGGGGCACGCGACGACCGCCGTGCACGCCGGCGCGTACGCCAACCGCTTCGTCATCGTGGTCGACGACGACATCGACCCCACCGATACGAACGAGGTGCTGTGGGCGCTCTGCACGCGCACCGAGGTGACGGACGACGTCGACATCGTGAAGCGGATGTGGAGCACGTCGCTCGACCCGATGGCGTATGCCGGCGACGAGGGGCCGCGCTACTACAACAATCGCATGATCATCGACGCGTGCCGTCCCTACGAACGCCTCGCGACGTTCCCGCCCGTGGCGCGCGCGACGCAGGAGCACGCCGCCGAGCTCCGTGAGCGCTGGCCGGACCTCTTCACCGCCGACGGCAAAGTCCGCAAGGACGTGCGCCGGGCGAGCAGGAATGGGGGATAGGCCCCCTGCCCCGTTGTGACACGCGGGGCTTGCGCGAAGGTTCCCACGAGGCATTAGGGTGAGGTCAGAGGCTCCGGCCTCGCGTTGACCATCACTCGCAGGTGTACATACACTAGACATGACCTACGAATGGGACGAGACGAAGCGCCGAACCAACTTCGGCAAGCACAGGGCAGACTTTGAGCAGGCAGATGTATTTGACTGGGACACTGCAAGGGTGGAACCGGACCCTCGCCATGCAGAGGAGCGTTACCGCGCCACTGGCTTCATCGGCGACCGGCTACACGTCCTTGTGTTCACGGTACGAGGAGACGACATCCGCATCATCAGCCTGCGCAAGGCCACCCCTGGAGAGGTAAGACGCCATGCCGCCACTTAAGCCGGGAACCATCTGGCCCACGCCGGAGGAGGAAGAGGAGATCCGGAGAGGTATCGCCCTGGACCCCGACAACCCGGAGCTGACGGACGAGGACTTCGCCCGAATGCGACCCGCCATAGAAGTCGTGCCTCAGATCGTGAAGGCCTACCGCGAGGGCAAGCTCACCATCGCGCCACACCTCCGTAAGGAGCACCCCAAGACGCGCGTGACGATCCGCCTCGACGCCGACATCGTGGCGCGCCTCCGCGCCGACGGCCCCGGCTGGCAGACGCGCGCCAACGCCGCCCTCCGCGAGGCCGTGCTGGGGAAGTAGGGGTGCACCTACTGTATGCGACGTGAAGCCAAGCGTTTACTAACGAAAGCCTGTGACTCGTTAGTTCTGAGCATTGAGATTTTCAACCGACCTCACGACCGAGCGAGGGTTACCGGTACTCTAATATACCTTGACCATAGTTTTGAGATGCTAATGAAATCTGCAATCCTTCATCGCGGAGGTAGTATACGTGATGAAGCAGAAAGCAACACGATTGGATTCAGCCTGTGTGTTGGACGCTCTCTGAGTGACGGTACTATTAGATACCTGACTGAAGAGCAGGCTCAACTACTGCGGATTATCAATGGCTTACGCGATGCTGAACAACACCACCTGCTGGACATTTCTGAAGCCCAGCTCTATGTCCATATCCAATCAGGAGTCACGTTGTTCCGGGACATCCTCCGGAATGTCTTCGGTAAGGATCTCGTTGACTATCTCCCCAGACGAGTACTTCCTATATCGACTTCTCCTCCTCTGACCATAGAAGCCTTGTTCGATACTGAGATAGCAGAGGTCAAGAAGCTTCTGTCTCCTGGTAATCGGAGGCATGTGGAAGCCTTTGCTCGATTGAGGTCCCTCATGGTCGTAGAACGTGCCACAGTAGGAGATGTAATCCTACCAACCGATAAAGAACTTGGGGCCGTCGCCAAACACCTTGTATCAGGTAAACCGTGGGATGCGGTATTCCCGGGAGCTTCCACTATTGAATTCATAGCAGATGGTTCCGGCCCAACGCTCTCTCTCCGCATCTCAAAAAGGGATGGCATCCCAGTACAGATTGTTGGTGGTGAGGCGCAAAGCGTACCCATTGCCCTGAAACGTGTGGATGAACTTGGGTTCTACAGCCTAGGCCCACAACAGCTCGCAGAGAGAGTCGGATTGACACCGCCGAAATCTCTTGCTGTTGTTCAACATCTAGACTTGATGAACGACCCAGACTGCTACAAAGAGATTCGTATAGGCAAGAGTGTTTTCAAACGTTACTCTCCTAAAGCCATCGAACGGGTCAAGACTGCGCTTGAGAAAGAGTCCATAGAAGAAATCTGGGCTCACCGACGTGCTCTAGCGAATGGTTCACGCGGCGAATCCATAATCGAAGCTCACGCCGCCCTTGTTTGACGCCGCTCCTCTTCTCTAGTTTTATGGCCTAGCAGACCCACGCTGATTCCCGCCTTCGCGGGAATGACGGGTTGAGGAGGCGCTAGATATCCGCCGACCTGGGGCGGAGCGACTCCGGGTTGGCGTCGACCCACTTCCAGTAGTGCTCCCACGCCTCGGAGACCTCGCCGTGCGAGCGGCGGGCGAGCGCAGGTTCCAGCACGAGCGACGACATCGCCTCCGGCGTGCCGATGAGCTTCGCGTGCCACGTCATCTCCGCCAGGTGCTCGGTCGCGATGGCGTCTATCGTGGCGGTCTCGACATTCGGGCCGGTGAAGACCATGCCGTGGTTCTGCAGGTGACAGGCGTTCGCGCCCTGCATCCGCGCCGACACTGCCCTGCCCTGCTCGACGCTGCGTATCAGCGCCTTGTCCTCGTCGAACATGACGGGCTCGTGGGCGACGGCGGTCGCGAGCTCGGGGTCGAGGAGCGGGAGAATGGTCGCGCCCGCGAGCCCCATCATCGTCGCCCACTTCTGGTGCGTGTGGATGATGGAGCCGACATCCGGGTGCGTGCGGTAGATCTCGGCGTGTATCGGCCACTCGCTGACCTTCGTAATCTGGCGGTCGCCGGCGCCGACGATGTTGCCGTCCAGGTCCATGACGATGAGGTCCTCGGCGCGGACGCGGTGCATCTGGATGTGGGGCCACGGCTTGATGAAGAAGGTGTCGGTGTCAGGGATGCGCGCGCTGGTGTGGCCGCGCGTCGTGCCGAGGCCGGTGAGGTAGAGGAGGCGGTGGGATATGGCCACCGTCTCGCGCAGCGCTGCGAGTGCGTCGTCGTTCATGGTCAGAGCCCCGTGTGGCGGATGTAGGCGGCGTCGCGGTGCTCGTCCAGCCACTCCTGGTTGCCCCACTCGCCGCGGGCGACGCCGTCGCGCACGTCGGGTTTCGGCGGCTCCCAGCGCTTCGCCACGTCGTCGGCGAGGTACTGCTCCTCGATCCACTCGGGCGTTCCGACGAGCATCGCGCGCCACGTCAGCTCGGCCTGCTCCTCGGCGTCGGCGGCGGCGAGCATCGACTTCGAGACCGTCGTACCGACGAACACCATACCGTGGCCGTGCAGGTGGCAGGCGACATTCCCGCCGAGCCAGGCAGCCACGGCTCCTCCCTTCTCCGGCGAGTCGATGGCGTCCGGCGGACCTGTGTAGACCGGCCACCGCTCCGCGGCGACGGACGCCGTCGGGGGGTGGATGACGGGGAGCACGTCGTGACCGGCGAGGCCGAACACGGTGCACCACTTCTGGTGCGTGTGCGTGACGGCATTCACCTCGGGACGCGCCTTGTAGATCTCCGTATGCAGCGCCCACGAGCCGACGCGCCCCGGGTAGCGCTCGCTCGCCTGTACGACGTTGCCGTCGAGGTCGATGACCATGAGGTCGCCGGCCTCGACGCGCTCGAGACTGACGCTGGGCGTCGCGCGGATGAGGACGAGGTCCGAGTCCGGGACGCGCGCGCTGACGTGTCCCTGGTACGCGCCGAGGCCGTAGTGGTGCAACAGCCGGTTGGCCAACGCCACCTGCTCGCGCAGCGCCTGCATCTGTGCGTCGTCCGCCATGGCGCGGATGCTACCACAGGGGCTGTCATGTTGAGCGGAGCCGGAGGCGCAGTCGAAACATCTCTCAGGAAGGCTTAGAGAGAGCGGGGCGTCCCCCGAGAGATTTCTCGACTCCGCTGCGCTCCGCTCGAAATGACAAGGCAGTGGTGCAAGCGCGTGTTGATCGGAATGACATGCGGGGCGTGTGGTAGATTGCCGACGAGCAACGTTGGAGCGAGGCATGGCTGAGCGCTACCAGGTGGTCATCGTCGGCGGAGGGCCGGTGGGCGTGGCGCTCGGCGTCGAGCTCGGCATGCGGGGCGTCTCGTGCGCGGTCGTGGAGCGCTTCCCTGAACCGCAGCGCATCCCCAAGGGGCAGAACCTCACCGCGCGCACGCTGGAGCACTTCTACTTCTGGGGCATCGTCGATGAGCTGCGCGCCGCCCGGGTGATGCCGAACAACTACCCCATCGCCGGCGTCACCGCGTACAAGCACCTGATGAGCGACTACTGGTACCTGCCGCCGGGCCGAGAGACCGTCCGCTCCTTCTACTACGAGCAGAACGAACGCCTGCCGCAGTACTGCACGGAGGCGGTGCTCCGCAGGAAGATGGCCACGCTCCCCGGCGTCACGGGGCTGTTCGGCTGGAACGTCGAGAGCGTCGAACAGGACGACCACGGCGTGCGCGTCGAGATCGTCGAGACGAGTGGCGAGCGCGACGGCTACGCGTGGGGCGGGTTCACCGCGGGGCAGGCGCCGTTCAGCACCGGGGGCGAACGCCGGACGCTGGAGGCGGACTACGTCGTGGGGTGCGACGGCGCGCGGTCGCTGGTGCGCGAGACGGCGGGCATCGCGTCGAGCGGCGAGGACTTCGATCAGAAGATGCTGCTGGCCGTGTTCCGGTCGCGCGAGCTGCACGAGGCGTTCGAGCGCTTCCCGGAGGTGACGACGTACCGCGCGCTCGACCCCGACCTGCAGGGCTACTGGATGTTCTTCGGGCGCGTGGACGTGGGCGAGGGGTGGTTCTTCCACGCGCCGGTGCCGAACGACGCCAACCTCGACGACTACGACTTCCAGGCGCTGCTGGACCGCGCTGCGGGGTTCGAGTTCCGCGCCGAGTTCGACCACGTGGGCTTCTGGGACCTGCGCGTGCTCGTGGCGGACGCCTACCGCAGCGGGCGTCTCCTCATCGCTGGAGACTCGGCGCACAGCCACCCGCCCTATGGCGGGTTCGGCCTCAACAACGGGCTGGAGGACATCGTCAACCTCGGTTGGAAGCTGGCGGCGGTGCTGCAGGGCTGGGGCGGCGAGTCGTTGCTCGACTCGTACGGGGAGGAGCGGCGGGCCGTCTTCTGGGAGACGGGACAGGACTTCATCGCGGCGGGCATCAGGTCGGACCGCGAGTTCCTGGAACGGTACAGCCCGGAGCGCGACCGCGCGGAGTTCGAGGAGGCGTGGGAGCGCATAGGGCGCGGCAGCCGCGTGGGCGTCTACGAGCCGAACTACGAGGGCTCGCCCGTCGTGTGGGGGCCGCCCGGCGGCGTGTGCAGCGCGCACGGCAGCCACACGTTCGCCGCGCGGGCCGGACACCACGTCCCGCCCGGCGTCCTCTCGTCCGGGCGCGGCGTCCACGAGGAGTTCGGTGCGTGGTTCACGCTGCTCGCGTTCGGGGCGCCGGAGGGGGCGGTCGCCCCTTTCGAGCGCGCAGCGCGGGAGCTGAACGTCCCGCTGAAGGTCGTGCGCGACACGTTCGAGGAGGGCCGCGCCGCGTACGAGTCGAGACTCGTCCTCGTGCGCCCCGACCAGTACGCCGTCTGGTGCGGCGACGCCCTGCCCTCCAGCGTCAGCGCATCCGTGCTCCTCGCCAGGGCCGTGGGGCGAGCCGAGCCGTAAGCGTATCGCCTGCAAGCAGGCAACGACGGGCAATCTCGCGGGGACTGAGACCGCAAACAGTAAGAGGGGACGGTTCACGAACCTCCCCGTTTCTTGGTACGGTGAGAGCCCGCGCCGTAGGGCGCACTGAGACGCATGGACATCCAGCCCGTCATCATCGTCGTTTTCGCAGCGTACTTCCTCGCGCTCATCGCCATTGCCCTCGTCGGCGCGGTCCGTATGCGCGAGATGGCCGACTACGTGCTCGCCGGCAGGCGGATGAGCAGCTTCACGTCGGCGCTGAGCGCGAGCTCGTCGACCACCAGCGGCTGGACGATGCTCGTCTTCCCGGCGCTCGCGTTCTCGGACGGCACCGTGCACCTGTGGACGCTCGTAAGCATCGTGCTGGGCGCATGGTTCAACTGGACGTTCGTGGCAAGACGGTTGCGGCGCTACACGATAGCGACGGAGTCGCTCACGCTGCCGGACTTCTTCGAGAAGCGGTTCGCCGACAGGATGGGCGCGCTGCGGACGGTGTCGGCGGCGCTGACACTCCTCTTCATCATGTTCTACGTCAACTCCGGGCTGATCGGCGGCACGAAACTGCTGGGTACGATCTTCGGCCTCGAGCACACCCCCGGCGTGCTGATAACGCTCGCCGCGGTCACGTCGTACACGTTCATCAGCGGCTTCATGGCCGTCTCCCGCACGGACGTCTTCCAGTCGATGGTGATGCTGTCGTGCTTCATCATTCTGCCGCTCACGCTCATCTTTACCACCACCTCGCCGTTCAGCGGGGAGGGACAGGCGGCGGGATTCCTCAACCCGTTCACCGGGGCGGGGAACGAGACCATCACCGCCGTGTTCGTCCTCTCGACCGCGGGCTGGGGGCTGGGCGCATTCGGCTCGCAGCGCGTGCTGCAGCGCTTCATGGCGATAGAGAGCGAGAAGAGAGTCACCCAGAGCCGAAACTTCGCCGTCACCTGGATCGTCCTCATCTTCTCATTCGGGTTCCTGTTCGGCATCGTGGCGCGCCCGGCCCTCATGGAGATGGGCCTGCTGGGCGGCGAGAGCCTCTTCGACCCTGAGCGCGTCTATTTCGTGGTCTCGGAGGCGTTCTTCATCCCGCTCTTCACCGGCCTGCTGCTCACGGGCGTGGTCGCCGCCATCATGAGCACGGCGGACTCGCAACTGCTGCTCGGCTCCGCCATCGCCACGGACGACGTTCCGCTCATCAGGAGGCTCGGGCGCCGGCTGGAGCACGTGCGCGTGCTGTGGGCGTCCGGCAGGGTGTGGCTGGGGCGCACGCTGCTGCTGGTTATCGGCGGCATCGCGGGAGTGCTGGCGGTCACCTGGCCGGACTCGATAGCAAGCCTGGTCGCCTACGCGTGGGGCGGCATGGGGGCCTCGTTCGGGCCGGTGACCATCCTCGCGCTCTGCTGGCGCAGGTTCAACTTCCAGGGCGCGCTCGCCGCCATCGTGGCGGGAGCGACGACGGTCAGCGTGTTCCAGTTCACCTCGGGCGGCCCATGGGGGATATTCGACATGGCCATCGCCACCGCACCCGGCTTCATCGTCGCGATACCCATCGCCGTCGTCGTCACGCTGCTCACGTCGCCGCCCTCCACCGAGGTCACCGGGCAGTTCGACCGCGTCCACGCAGCGCCGGCGGCGTAGGACGACTGCCCGGTAGCCTCCCGCCGTCCTCTCCCCTAAACTGCCCCGCAACAGGGGCCATCTCCTGTTCCCCTTACATACGAGGAGGGCAACGTTGGAGTATCGAGAAGTTGGCAACACCGGTGTCCAGGTCTCCGAGATCGGGTTCGGCGGAGGCGGCAACGCAGGACTGATGGTGCGCGGCACGCCCGAGCAGCAACGCGAGGCCGTCGCACGCGCCATCGAGCTGGGCATCAACTACTTCGACCAGTCGCCCGACTACGGCGACGGGGTGTCGGAGACGAACCTCGGCCGGTTGATGAAGGAGCTCGCCTTCCGGCCGTACCTCACCACGAAGATCGAGGTGCGCGCCGAGAACCTGGACGACGTCGCCGGTCACGTGACGCGCTCGCTCGACGAAAGCCTCCAGCGCCTCGGCGTCGACTACGTCGACTTCCTCCAGATACACAACGGTCCGCTCATGGAGCGTCCCGAACTGTCAGGCCGCGCCTATGCCCGGCTCTGGATCGAGGACTACCTCAGGCCCGGCGGGGCGCTGGAAGGCCTGCAGCGCGCTCAGGAGAGCGGGAAGGCGCGCTTCATCGGCTTCATCACGCGGGGCGGCGACGGCGATGCCGCGCGCCAGCTCATCGACACCGGCGTCTTCAGCCTGATCAACGTCTCGGTGCACCTGCTCAACCCGTCAGCCAGCGTCAAGCCCGACGGGATGCGATTCGATGCCGACTGGGACGGCATCCTGAACCATGCGGCAGCGAACGGCGTCGGAGCCGCCATCTACTCCCCGCTGGCAGGCTGGTTCCTGACCGACAACGCTGCTGAGGGAGGAGCGGCGCACCCCCTTGCCCGAGGGTCGCGCAGCCCGGAAGTCGACGCGGAGGGGCTCCATTGCGCGCGGGCGCTGCGGTTCCTCTCGCGAAACCTCAGTCCCGACACGCAGGAGGACGACCACAACCTTGCGCAGGCGGCGCTCCGGTTCGTGCTCTCGCTCAACGGAGTGTCGACGGTGCTGGGCGGCTTCTCGGACGCCCACCAGGTCGAGGAGAACGCCGCCTGCTCCGGCAAGGGCCCGCTCTCCGCGCAGAACATGAAGCGCATCGAGATGGTCTGGCGGGCCAACTTCGGCCTGGACGCGGCGGGGGAGTAGCGGGACAGAACGGCTACGCCTACTCCGTTGCGTCGAGGCGATTCAGGTTCCCGGGCCAGTCAAGGATGCGCCGGTCGCCGGTCACGAGCCGGTGTCCCTCCAGAGCGGTGGCGATGATGATGCGGTCGGCAGGGTCACCGTGCAGGTTCGGCAGGAGCCCAGCGCGTACCGCGATGGCGCCGTCCACCGGTATCTCGATCACTCCCTGTTCCAGGTTCTCCCTGCGCCATGCGTCGGCGTCCACGGGGAGCCTGATGCGGCCCCTCGCAGTGAGCATCCCCGCTTCCCAGTACGACATCGCCGATACCGCCAGGTCGTCATTCTGCCAGGCTTCCTCGATCTCCCGGCGGGCGTGCGCACCCAGTTTCGGGTCTCCCAGGCGCAGCCAGACCAGCGCGTGCGTGTCGAGCAGCATCAAAGCAGGTCGTCCCAGTTCCTGCCGGACTCGGCCTCCCACTCTACGTCGATGGGCTCCATGATGTCGCCGAGTATCACGATCTTGCCGCGGTCGATGCCGAAGATTGATTTCGGTTTCTTCCGGTACGGCAACAGCCGAGAAACGGGACGTCCGTTCTTCGTGATGACGATCTCCTCGCCGGTGGCGGCGACCTCGTCCATGAGCTGCAGGCACTTCGCCTTGAACTCGGACGCCTTGATGGTCCTGCTGTTGCCTGCGGCCATGCCATTCCCTCGTTGTTTCGGTCTGCTCTGAGTATACCATGGTCATGACCATGGTCACATCGTGCGTTCGTTCCCTGCTCTGCCGCGAGTGCTACACTCCCACCATCCTTCGCCGGAGAGGAAGATGACCGACGCCACACCGAGCCGGATGACCATCAGCAAGAGCGAGGCGCGCGCGTCTCTAGGGATGGTCGCAACGAAGGACGTCCACGCCACGCGGGCCGGCCTGCAGATGCTGGAGAGCGGCGGGAACGCGGTCGATGCGGCGGTCGCGGCGTGCTTCGCTGTCGGCGTGGTCGAGCCGGAGTCGAGCGGCATCGGCGGAGGCGGGTACCTCGTCTACCAGGTCGGCGGCAGGGGCGGCGTCATCGGGTTCCCGATGCGCGGGCCGCTCGACGCCCGCCCCGACATGTACGAACTGACCGGCGAGGCCGCGGTCGGCAACTTCGGATGGCCCGGGGTCGTGAACAACGAGAACCTGGATGGGCCGCGTTCGATCGCGACGCCCGGCGCCGTTGCAGGACTGTGCGAGGCGCACCGGCTGTTCGGCAAGCTGCCGCTGCACAAGGTGCTCGCGCCTGCGGTATCGCTCGCACGGGACGGCCACTCGCCCGGCTGGGAGAACATCTACTCGTGGGGGCTCCTCTCGCACCGGCTTTTCGCGTTCGAGGAGCTGCGCCGCATCCTCATGCCCGGGGACCGGCTCCCCGCGGGCGACGCGACCACTCCCTCGTTCCTCCGGCAGCCGGAGCTTGCCGACGTGCTGGAGGCCGTCGGGCGCGACGGTCCGCAGGTGTTCTACACCGGCGACGTCGCCGGCGCGCTCGTGTCCGGCATCCGCGACAACGGCGGCATCCTCTCCGAGCGGGACTTCGCGGAGTACCGCCCGTTCGTATGGGAAGGCGGGCTGGAGTTTTCCTACGCCGGTCACACGGTACGCGTGCCGCCGTTCGCCTGCGCCGGGACGACCTCGGCGATGACGCTGCGCCTGCTGGACGGCTTCGACGTCCGCTCGATGGGCCACAACTCGCCAGACGCGCTCCACGCCTACATCTGCAGCGCACGCCTTGCCTACGCCGACCGCTTCGCGTACCTCGCCGACCCCGCGTTCGTCAGCGTGCCGTGGCAGGGACTCGTCTCCGACGGCTACTCCGACCTCCGGCGGGACCTGATCGACATGCAGCACATTGGCCTCGGCCCCGTTGAACCGGGCGACCCGTGGGCATTCGACGAGGCCACGCCGGGCGAGCGACTGCCTGCGAGCGCTCCGGCGCTCGACTCCGGCACCACGCACCTGTGCGTGATCGATACGGAGGGCAACGCGGTGTCGCTTACGAACACGCTCATGGCAGGCTTCGGCTCAGGGTTCGTGCCGAAGGGCACCGGCGTCGTGATGAACAACGGCATGATGTGGTTCGACCCGGTGCCGGGGCGCGTGAACTCGATCATGCCCGGCAAGTACCCGCTCAACAACATGACCCCTGCCCTCGTGCTCGACAGCAACGGCGCTCGCATGGCGGTGGGCGCAACCGGCGGTCGGCGGATAACCAACTGCGTCACGCAACTCATCTCCAAGGTGATCGACTTCGACATGGGGCCGCAGGAGGCGATCGACGCTCCCCGCGTCGACTGCTCGCAGCCGGCCACGCTCGCCCACCGGGACCTGCCCGCCGACGTGGTCGCCGAGCTCGAACGGCGCGGACACCGCATCCAGGTTATCGGCGAGGGCCACGTGCAGGGCGGCTTCGCCAGCTTCGCGAGCCCCGTGGCTATCGTCCGCGACCCTGACGGCGGCTTCCGCGCAGGCGTGGACACGTTCCACTCGGCGTACGCGGCAGGGCTGTGATTAGAGAAGGCTTCGCGCCCTTGTCGTGTGTCTCTGTATGGTGTATGATTAGTGTATGGCACGCACAAACATCGACATAGACGAGAAGGCATGCGCCGAGGTGATGCGCCGGCACCGGTTCGTCACCAAGCGCGAGGCGGTGAACTACGCACTCCGCACGCTGGCAGCTGAGCCCGCGTCCCTCGAAGAGGCTCGGGCGATGCGCGGGTCCGGCTGGGACGGCGACCTCGACGCCATGCGCTCCGCCCGTGCCTTGTGATCCTCATCGACACTTCGGCATGGGTTGAGTTCCTCCGGAACACGGGGTCAACAGTCTGCAATTTCGTCGAAGAAGCGCTGGCCGGGGATGTAGCCATCTGCGATGCCGTGCGCATGGAAGTACTCGCTGGAGCGCGGGACGAGTCCCATCTGACAAGCCTTCGACGACTGCTCGCGCGGGCTGTGAATATCCCTGTCGAGTCGACTGACTACGACGACGCGGCGGCGCTGTACCGCCGTTGCCGCCGCCAGGGAGAGACCCCGCGAAAGCTGGTCGACTGTCTCATTGCGTCGGTGGCCATACGCACAGGTACGCCCGTTCTGCACAGCGATACCGATTTCGACGTACTCAGGCGGTACACGGCACTGCAGGCCGTCCCGTGAACCTCACCGTCATCGTCCCGGCGTTCAACGAGGCCGACTACCTCCCCCTGACTCTGGACGCCATCGAGGCCGCCGCAGCGCAGTTGCGCGCATGCTCCGGTGTCGAGGTCGACGTGCTCGTTGTCGACAACAACAGCACCGACGAGACCGCTGCCATCGCGATCAGCAAGGGCGCGGCAGTCGTGCATGAGCCGGTGCAGGGCATCGCGCGGGCCCGCAATGCCGGGGCGCGCAACGCGCAAGGCGACGTGCTGGTGTTCGTCGATGCGGACGTGCTCCTGCCCCCTGCCCTCCTCGAAGCCATCCATGAGGCGATGAGCGACCCTGCCTGCGTAGGCGGCGGCGTGGACGTCGAGTACCGTCCCCGACAACGCGTCATGCAGCTCTACCTGCTCGCATGGCGATTGCTCGCGCGGCGGATGCGGCTGGTGCAGGGCGCGACGCAGTTCTGCCGCAGAGACGCCTTCGAGCAGGTCGGCGGCTATGACGAGCAGGCGTGGATAGGCGAAGACGTGGACTTCTACAGGAGCATGGAGCGACTCGCCAGGAGCGCGGGCGGCACGGTGCGATTCATCGAGCAGCCGCGCGTGCAGGCGTCGTCGCGGCGCTTCGACAAGTGGCCGCTGTGGAAGACACTGCTCTGGACCAACCCGCTCTTCATCGCGCTGTTCCGGCGACGTACGGCGTTCTGGGCAGGCTGGTACCGGCGCCCGGTGCGGTAGGTCGTACCGCCAGCCTCCTCACGAAGCGTCCAGGACCTTCTCGTACGGGACCACGCAGGTTACGGTCGTGCCGCGTCCCGACTCGCCCGAAGACACTTCGAGCGTGCCTCCCATCTGCTCGGCATCCGCTTCCATGTTCGTAAAGCCGCGGCCGCGCTCCGCATAATCGGACGGAAGGCCGACGCCATCGTCGGATATCGACATGCGGAGCGCGTCGTCTTGGAAGTCGAGCGTGATGGTGACCTTCCCGGCCGACGCGTGCCGAAGCGCGTTTGCCATCGCGTTATGAGCGATGGCAAAGAGCAGCCCGCGGGCCACCGTGGAGAGCGGCGGTTCCTCGCCGGAGCACACCACCTCGGTGGGGATCGAGGTGATGTTGGTGAAGGTCGAGGCGTGCGCCTCGAGCACCGTGCCGAGTTCCCTGCCCCTGAATATGAGGTCGATGTCTATGGGATGCCTCAGCTCCCACATGGTCGATCTCGACAATGTGTGCATCGCCTGGAGCCGGGCGACCTGCTCCCGGTTCGATGGGTCTTCGGCTTCCAAGGCCGATTCGATGCCCAGCCCGAGCACGTACGCAGACTGGGCAATGGTGTCATGGATGATCTGCGAGAGCCGGAGCCGTTCCACCTGGAGTTGGCGCTCCCGTTCCTGTTCCCGCACCCGAGCGACGGCTTTCAGTCTCCTGATACGTTCGAACCCTGAGATCAGCGTGACCACTACCACCACTCCGTACATGGCGGTGATCCTTGCGATCAGCACCTTCTCTTCCTTCGCAGCCACGTCGAGCCCTTCTCCGGTCGTCAGGACCACCACGCTGTAGAGCGCGGCTGCCATCGTCACCCACACGAAGCTGATCCTGAAAGAAGCGAATACGACGGCGAACATGGCCAAAGCCGGGTAGTACAGCAGGAAGCACAACGTCGCCAGCCCCCCGCCCACGGCGGCGCCTCCCGTGATCAGGGCAACGTCCATCGCACTCAGCGCGAGCAGGCTCTGCCACTTCACGTCCCTGCCGGTCCGCAGCAGAAAGTGGACGTAGGCGTTGTAGGACATCGCAAGCAGAGCGAGCAGGGTATAAGAGATCTGGATGCCAGGCGTGTAGTCCGGGCGATAAGCCATCAGGGTCAGGGCGACCACCAGGATCAACCAACGTCCCCACACCGAGATCGCCGCCGCATGGCGCAGACCTTCAGGATCGGTCCACTCGGCGATTCCAGTGCGTTGCAGAGGAGAGTCGGTTTGGGTGTTCATGAAGTCGAACAGCCTCGAGTTGCAGGGGTTGCCCCGGTGCGCTGATGCACCCTGCCATTATCACACGGGGGTGCAAACATCCTTACCCAACCAGGGGGCAGAGCGAGGCCGTTCTCAACGCACCTCTAGCCCAGCAGAAGCGGCCCGACCTGGCTGACGTGGCTGACCTGGTGGTCCGGCGGCTCGACACCATCCGGCCAGTCCTGGCCGTTCGTCACCCATGCGGTCGAGAGTCCCACGCCCTTCGCGCCGACCATGTCCGCGGCCACGTCGTCGCCGACGAAGAGCACGTCCCGGCCAGGTGGCACGCCCAGGCAGTCGAGCGCCCTGCGGAATATCTCGGGAGCAGGCTTCCGGTAGCCCGCCTCCTCAGAGACGATTACGCACCCGGTCATCCCCTCCAGCCCGCGCGACCTGATCGTCATGTGCTGCCCCGACGACGGTCCGTTGGTGACTATGCCCCACGGCACGCCTGCGGCGTTGAGGTCTTGCAGCAAAGGGAGCACGTCCGGGTCTTGCGGCAGCACCAGGCGGGACCACTCGAGGTACCAGGTGGCCAGCTCCTCAGGCGATAGCCCGATGCCCGGCCATTCTTCGAGCGTGCGGGCGATCAGGCGCTCCCTCCCCGCCAGGCCTCTTTCGTCGAACGCGGCGAACTTCGCTTCCGCCTCATCGGCGGTCGTGGCGTCGCGCACGGCGGGGTACGTCTCGTGCAGCAAGCGACCGGTCGCGCGTATCGCGGCGTCGCGGTTCCAGAGCGTGTTGTCGAGGTCGAAGAGCGCAGCACTGTACAAAGGTGGCATCAGGTGTCTCCTCGATCCCCTTGCGCCTGCGCTCCGTTGAGTCCGAGCAGCGCAGGCAGCAAAGCCATATCGGTGAACCGCACAACTTCTCTTGCGTCGGCGATGTCACTGGTCGGGCTCGCAACGTATGCCAGTACTCTCATCCCGGCGGCCAGCCCGGCCTGCACCCCAGAGTCGGTGTCCTCGATGACCACCAACTCTCCGGGAGAGAACCCCAACGTCTCCGCGGCGTGAAGGAACACATCGGGATGGGGCTTGTGCCGCGGCACCATCCCTCCACTGAACAGCCGCCCTTCGAACCAATGGTAGAGGCCCGTGAGCCTCAGCCGCTGCTCGATCGCGCGGGACGAGCCGTTCGAGCCGACGCAGACGGCCATGCCCGCAGCGGCGATGGCACGTACCGCTTCGGTGGCACCGGGGATCGCCAGGAGCCCACCTTCAACCGCGACGCGTTCTGCCTCTTCGATCTGGCTCACGATGTCATCCGGCAACCGTACGCCCCAATGCGCCAGCACCGCATCCCGCAGGGTGTCAAAGGACACTCCGCGGAAGAGTGCGTGCAACTCCTCCAACTCTGCTTGCAGGCCGTAACGTGCCAGAACACTGCCCAAGGCATGCACGATCAGCGGTTCGCTGTCGACCAGCACGCCGTCGCAATCGAAGATAACCAGTTCCGGGGGAGTCGCGGTCAGAGGTTCATCTGTCATTCGTCGACAACCCGAGTTCTCTCGATGCTACGTCAACGATGTTATCGGCATCTGCTTGAGTCATCACCGGCAGCCGGACCCAGTCCGGCCCGCTCCGGATGTCTGCGAACGTTCCCGCGGGGTCCTCGTGGAAGTGCAGGAAGGCCCTGGACCTGACGTAGAAGATGCCATGACTCCGTTCACGCATGCCTTCGAGCGCACGCAATCTTCGCAGCACGGGCTCGAGTGCCTGCAACGTATCCGGTCGTGCGTGCCTCATGCGCCTCCAATGTCATCGAGCGAACGAGCCTCAGGGCGATGCCCCAGCCGGTCACCGGAACGCTAGTCCTGATGGTAGTACTCCAGGCCGAGGTGGGTGATCTGTTCCTCGCCCATCATCCAGCGGAGCGTGTTCTTCAGCTTCGTCTGCTGGATGAACAGGTCGTGCTCCGGGTAGAGGTTCCGTGCATGGTGCGGGCTCTTGAAGTAGAACGAGAGCCACTCCTGGATGCCGGACATCCCGGCGCGCTGCGCCAGGTCCATGAAGAGGATGAGGTCCAGCACGATGGGCGCGGCGAGGATGGAGTCAGAGCAGAGGAAGTCGATCTTCATCTGCATGGGATGGCGCAGCCACCCGAACAGGTCGACGTTGTCCCAGCCCTCCTTGGCGTCCCCGCGCGGCGGGTAGTAGTTGATGCGCACCTTGTGGTAGGCGTCGCCGTAGAGGCCGGGATACATCTCCGGCTGCAGGATGTGCTCCAGCACGCCAAGCTTCGACTCCTCCTTGGTGCGGAAGTTCTCGGGCTCGTCGAGCACCTCGCCGTCGCGGTTGCCGAGGATGTTGGTGGAGAACCAGCCGTTCAGCCCCAGCATCCGCGCCTTCAGCATCGGGCCGATGACGGTCTTCACGAGTGTCTGGCCGGTCTTGAAGTCCTTGCCGCAGATGGGCACGCCCCTGTCCCGCGCCAGCCGCTCGAGCGCCGGGATGTCGACGGTCAGGTTGGGCGCGCCGTTGATGTACGGAACCCCCTCCTGCAGCGCGGCGTAGGCGTAGATCATCGACGGCGCGATGTTCGGGTCGCTCGCATGGAGTGCGGAGACGAACCCCTCGATGTCCTGGTGTATCTCTTCCTCGGTAATGAATTTCTCGGTGGAGGCGCACCAGATCATCACGAGCCGGTCGCAGCCGTTCTCCTCCTTGAACCGGCGCATGTCCTCCCTGATCTTCTCGACGGCGTCGAGCTTGCTCCCGACAGCCTTGACATTCGATCCCTCGATGCGCTTGGCGTAGTCCTGGTCGAAAACCGCCGGCATCGGTTCGATCGACCGGAGGTAGTCGGCGATGGGCTCGATCTCGTCGTATCGGTCGAGCACGCCCGCTCTGAGCGCAGCCTCGTATGCATTGTCCGGTATCGGGTCCCACGCGCCGAAAACCAATTGGTCGAGCTCTGCCAGCGGCACGAACTCCTTGATGAGCGGAGCGCGGCTGTCGGTGCGCCTGCCGAGCCGGATGGTCGCCATCTGCGTGAGCGAACCGACGGGGTCGCCGGAGCCGCGGCGTATGTGCTCCACGCCCGCGATGACGGTCGACGATACGGCGCCCAGCCCCACCATCAGCACGCCGAGTTTCCCGTCCGCAGGTCCGACGCCGTTCGCGGTCGACTCCATGAAGTCCCTCGGTTCGATGCCGATGCCGCGCCTCCGGGCGAGGGTCAGCAGCGTCTCGTGCCACTGTGCAGGGATCCTCCCCGTCCGGGCCCAGTGCTGCACCGTGCTCTGACGCCTGCCCAACAGTCCCGCGAGCGCGGACTGCCCTCCGAATCGGTCGATGATCTGCTTTGCGGTGTTGTGTTGTGTGCTCATGGCAGGCAACCTACCGATAAAATCGTTAGGTGTCAAGCCGTGAACGCTTGCCACGGTTGGTATCATCCCTCCATGCTGAGCATCGAAGACAACGAACTGCTGACCCGTGTAGGCAGGGGCAAGCCGATGGGGGAGCTGCTCCGCCGCTTCTGGCACCCCGTGCTGCTGTCGAGCGAGCTGCCGAAGCCCGACTGCCCGCCGGTGCGCGTGCGGCTCATGGGCGAGCGCCTCGTCGCGTTTCGCGACACGAGCGGACGGGTCGGCTTGCTCGCAGAGCGGTGCCCCCATCGCAGGGCGAGCCTCTTCTTCGGACGCAACGAGGAGAACGGCCTGCGCTGCATCTACCACGGATGGAAGTACGACATCGACGGCCGTTGCGTCGACATGCCCAGCGAGCCGGCGGGTAGCAACTTCGCCTCCAAGGTGCGCACCACCGGCTATCCGTGCCGCGAAACCAATGGCGTCGTCTTCGCCTACCTCGGCCCGCCGGAGCTGGAACCCGAGCTGCCGGGCATCGAGTGGATAGGGCTGCCGGAGGGCCACGTCTACGTGACCAAGCGGTACGAGTTCGCGAACTGGGTGCAGGGGCTCGAAGGCGGCATCGATTCCTGCCATTCCAACTTCCTCCACACCACGGTCCCGGCGTTCCGCCGGACGTCCGATTTCTTCGACGGCCTGCGCTCCAGGCTCCAGTTCGATGCGAAGCTGGTCGAGTACTTCATCAACGACCTCTCTCCCCGCTTCTGCCTCCGCGACACCGACTACGGGGTGATGATCGGGACGCAGCGCGACGCCGAAGCGGACAGCTTCTACTGGCGCATCACCCACTGGCTGCTCCCGCACGCGAACATCTTCGGAGGAGTCCGGGATGACGGATCAACACGCCTGGGCAGAGGGCTCATCTGGTCGGCGGTCGACGACCACACCACCGCCGTCTTCTCGGTCAGCTGGGCGCTGGAGTCGCCGCTGACGGAGAGTGAGCGTGACGCCTGCGAGGCGTTCAGCGGGGCCGTCGTTCCAGGCACCTTCATGCCGCTGCAGACGATGGCCAACGACTACCTGATAGACCGAGAGCGCCAGGCGACGGAGACGTTCACCGGCATCGAGTCGCTCCAGGCCCAGGACCTCGCCGCCCAGGAGGGCATGGGGAGCATCGTCGACAGGACGGAGGAGCACCTCGGCTCGTCCGACTCCGCCATCATCCGCGTGCGCCGGGCGCTTATCCGCGCCGCCAAGGACCTCATGGAGGGCACGGAGCCCCCGCAGGCGGCGAGCCCGGCTTCCCAGAAGCTCCGCACCGTCGACCTCATACGGCCGCGCGCCGAGGGCTTCGACGGAGAGGAGATCGAGGCGCTCTGCCGCCTGCGGTAAGAGCGCGCTGTCGTTCCGAGCGGAGCGCAGCGGAGTCGAGGGATCTCTCACCGGGTAAGAGCTACCAGGTGCTACACTCCCGCCATCCCCGTTCCGGAGACACCCCTCTTTGCGAACCCCACTGATCGCCGTCGCCCTGATGCTCCTCACGCCCATCCTCGCAGCGTGCTCTCAGCCAACCTCGACGCCAACGCCCACGCTCGCAGCGCCGACCTCCACAGTTCCTGCTCCAACACCCACTGAGACGCTCAATATCGAGGCGACGGTCCACGCGCCGGCGGCAAGGCCGCTTCCCGTCATTCCAACGCCTTCTCCCACGTCCACACTTCCCTCGATACCTACAGCGGTCCCGACATCGATTCCGACACCAACCCCAACTACAACTCCCACCCCCACGCCTACCCCTACTC
>VXQP01000087.1 GCA_009838965.1 Chloroflexota bacterium
GGTGCGCCGCGGGTGGGAGTCCCGTTGGGCTAAACGGCGAACATCGATGTACTGGGCGTGTCGTGGCAGGGTGGTATGGGGGCGTTCCGCGACCGGGTTGCAGCCGAAGACGCCACCTGCGTGGAACGCCTGCGAGCCGCGGGGCTGATTCCAGTCGCTGTGCTCAATATGCACGAGGGCGCTCTCGGAGTGACCTCCGATAATCCCGCCTTTCGCACGACCCGCAATCCATGGGCGCCCGAGCGCATACCGGGCGGGTCGTCCGGCGGGTCTGCCGCCGCGGTCGCGAGCGGCATGTTGCCCATCGCCCTGGGCACCGACGATCTCGGCTCCGTCCGGCTGCCCTCCGCTCTCTGCGGCGTCGTCGGCTTCAAACCGGCACACGGAGAGATTCCGACCGACGGCGTCGTTCCCCTGTCGTCATCTCTCGATCACGTGGGCATCCATGCCCGCAGCGTCCGCGACGTCGCCAGCGTGCTGCCCATTCTTCGCGGAGAACCCGAAAGACCGACGCCCTCCCACAGGCGGCCACTCCTCGCCCAATGGCAGCTGAAGGCGTCGCGAACGATCGACGCGCCGGTGGCGGAGGCGCTGCGCGAGTCGATGGCTTCGGTAGAGCGTGCAACCGCCCCGGTCGACTGGTCGGACATCGATCTCGCGGCATTGCGCCGCGCGGGACTCCTGTTGTGCGAGCGTGACGCCGCACGCCACTTCGAGACGGCGCTGCGTGAGCGACCCGAGGGCTTCAGTGCCGAGTTCCGTCAGCTCGTTGCGTGGGGTGCGGCGCAGGGACCGGCCCGGGTCCGCGCAGCCACGGATCGGCTGGTGCGGGCGCGCCAAACCCTGTGCGAGGCGCTGCGCGACCGGCTCCTTCTCGGCGCCACCACCCCGCATTTGGCCCCGCGGCACGACGCTCCGATACCGACGTCGCTCGCGGACTTCACTGTACCGCCGGCAATCGCCGGTGTCCCGGCCATCTCCTTTCCGGCGCAGCGGAAGCACCATGGCCTGCCAATCGGCCTGCAGGTGACCGGAGCGCACTCCAGTCATGTCCTCGCGGCGGCGGCCCGTCTCTGCCCCGAAATCGCGCCGGTCGCGGAGCCCTCCGCCGACAGCGCATCGCCCAGACAACGCTCCGAAGTCAGAGGAACGAGATGAACATAGACGATCTGCCCCAAATTCCGTCCCGCGAGTTCATGGGCGGCGCGGTGCAGTCGGTCGAGGACGACGGTTCCCGAGCTTCCGTTCGGTTCCGCCCCCCCGAAGGCATGACCAATCCGCACGGGACCGTGCAGGGCGGGTTCGTCGCCGCGATGGTCGACGACACGGTGAGCCTCGCGACGTGGTTCGCCGGAGGTGAGCGGACGTTCGTGACCAGCTCCCTGAGCTGCTTCTACCTCCGACCCGTCCCTGCCGGGGTTGGGCTACTGGTGACCTGCGAACTGGGCCGGGTGGGGCAGCGTCAAGCCGTGTTCGAGGCGGTCGTGCAGGTCGACGGCGACCACACCCCACTTGTCAAGGCAGTGCAGATTCAGTCGTTCCTCTGAATGCGCCTCAACCAGGTCCACGCGTCGTCAGCGATCGCACAGCCGTCGCCCTGCGCTGCCGTCGGGGAGCCAGACCGCATTCGTCTTGAAACGGGCATCCTGACCAGCGAGGTTTTCCGCGCAGGACCCTTCCTCAGGCAACGGTCGCTCCACTCCGACGCGAAGCTCCGTCCCCCTTGAAGCGCCTTAGTCCTCCGTTCGGCCGGGATCCGCTGACGCGGTCGAAAGCACAAACGAATCGGTTTCAAGACAGACCGTGTATCGCCTCCTCGCGTTCCCTTTCCTTTGGGAAATGCGGCGCATAGTGCCATACTCGCTAGATCTCGAGCTTGTCGAACGCATCGTTCAGAACCTCGGGCAGCTCGTCCTGGAGCCCGTTGGTCAGGAAGCTCTTGGCGGCGTCGTCCTCGGTGATGTACTCCCAGTCTCTCGCCTCCAGATCCTGATCCCCTACCCCTTTGTGGCTGGGAGCCCGCCCACGTAGGTTTCGTCCACCTCGACGGGCCCCACGCGGAACGCCTCCGGATCTTCCTCGAAGGCCTGGCGGATTCGCTGCAGCGGGAACCAGGCCCACTTCTGACTGATGCCGAGATCCCTGCCGAGCTGGACGCTCAGATCCCCTTGGGGCGCGAGGACAGGAGGTGGATCGCCAGGGCCAACTTCCGGTAGCCGATGTTGGAGGCCTCCATAACGGTGCCGGTCTGGACGGAAAAGCGCTTGCGGCACGCACGGTCCCTGAGCGGTAGGGCATCGTCGGGTGGCTGGCGCCGCGCTGGACGTTGTAGGAATCGCAGTGCGGACAATGCGGACCGGCCTCCCCCCAGCGGTTCCTGGCAAACCAGTGCTCGGCCGCGGCGTCGTCAGGAAAGAGCTCGCAGAGTTTCTGGAGGGTGAGGGTTTGCATGGTTATTCAACGTTTCCTTCCCATGACCAACCGCCCTCGGGGTCGCCCCGGAAGGGGCGACAGGTGTTGGGATGTAGTGGCTCCACTGAGCCACTACCCAAGGTCGCGATCACTTGCCATCGGGAGGTTGCGTGGGTCAGTTGCAGGTGGGCAAGAGGAAATTGCGGCTGCTGGTGACGCGGTCGGTAC
>VXQP01000033.1 GCA_009838965.1 Chloroflexota bacterium
TCGTGCACCTTGCCCTGGCTGCGGTTCTGCACCGTCACGTCGAACCCCTTGCGGATGAGGTTCTCCACCATGGGGCGTCCCATGCGGCCTATGCCGATCCATCCGATACGCATCGTGCGTCCTCCGTTCATTCGGGAGTGGTCAGAGTGTAATGGCGATGGCCCCCGCGGCGGCGAGGACGATGCCGAGCAGCACCAGCGGGTTGAACGCTTCCGTCTCCCGGTTGAGCAGGAAGGCGAAGCCGACGCCGAAGAAGGCCATCGTCTCGGTAAGCGGAGCAACGACGGCGGCGTCCGCCGATTCGAGTGCGGCGAAACGGAGCACCTGGGCCAGCGACATCATCACAGTAACGGCGACGAACAGCTTGAAGGCGGTACTGTCGACCTCGCGCAGGCCCTGCAGCCGTCCCGGCAGGGCGAGCGACGCGATGAGGACGAGCGCCGCCGCGGTAAACGCCACGAGCCCGCCAAGCATCGTGAGGCCCGAGTCCTCGAGCGCCCAGCGCAAGAGGACGGTCGAGCCGCCGTACGTCGCCGCCGCGCTGAGACCGAACACGATGCCCCGCGCTATCTGGAGCGAGCCGAGGCGCACCGTCGGGGGACGCGCGAACGCAACGAGGGGGGCGACGATAAGCAGGGCGATACCCGTCCCACGCAGCAGCCCCACCTGCTCGCCCAGCAGCGCTATGCCGAAGACGGCGGCGACGAGCGCAGAGAGGACACGCACCGGCGCGGTGAGGTTCGCGCCTACGGCCTGTATCGCGAGGAACTGGGAGAAGCGTCCGCCGAGGAAGTTGAGTATGCCGCCCACAGCGAGGACGGCATACTGCAGGCCAGTGAAACCTCCGAGTTGCGTCAACTGCCCGGAGGCGAGCGCAAGGAGCCCGAACAGGGGCACCGAGAGCAGGATGGAGATGACGATGCCGTTGTAGGCGGACGCACGGAGCATGCTCCGCCGGACGACGGCCGTGTTGAGGCCGAGCATCGCAGCGGCGGCGAGCGCGAGGAGTGCGCCGCTCACGAGGGGCCTACTCGGCCTCTCCCTGCACCCGCGCCTGCGTCCGGACCGGCAGTCCGAACACCGAGATGAAGCCGACCGACGCCTGGTGGTCGAAGGTGTCGCCCGCGTCGTAGGTGGCGAGGTCGTGGCGGTAGAGCGCCTCCGCGCTCTCGCGCCCGGTCACCGTCGCGCTGCCCTTGTGCAGGCGCACGCGCACCGTGCCGTTCACGTGGCGCTGCGTGCTGAGCACATAGGCGTCCAGGTCGCGGCGGTGCGCGGTGAACCAGAGTCCGTTGTAGACGAGGTCGGCGTACTCCTGCGCGAGCCGCTCCTTGAACCTCGACTGCTCCTTCGTGAGGCACATCTGCTCGAGCGCGCGGTGCGCCTGGTGGAGCACCGTCGCGGCGGGGGCTTCGTAGACCTCGCGCGACTTGATGCCGACGAGCCGGTTCTCCACGTGGTCGATGCGCCCTACGCCATGCGCGCCTGCAACCTCGTTCAGCAATTCGATGAGCGCGACGCCGCCCAACTCCTCACCGTCGATGGCAACCGGCACGCCCTGCTCGAAGCGTATCTCCACGTAGCGCGGCTCGTCAGGCGCAGCGCCGACGGAGACCGTCCACGCGTACGCCTCTTCCGGCGGCTCCACCCACGGGTCCTCGAGGTCGCCGGCCTCGATGCTGCGTCCCCAGAGGTTCTCGTCGGTGGAGTAGGCGCTGCGCTTGTTCAGGTCCAGCGGGATGTCGCGCTCCTTTGCGTAGGCGATCTCGTCGTCGCGGGTCATGCCCCATTCGCGAGCGGGCGCAACGACCTTGAGCGCGGGCGCGAGCGCCGCTGCGCTGACGTCGAAGCGCACCTGGTCGTTCCCTTTTCCCGTACAGCCGTGCGCGATGCCCGACGCTCCTTCCTCCTGCGCGATGCGTACGAGGTGCTTGGCGATGAGCGGCCTGCCGAGCGCGGTCGCGAGCGGGTAGACGCCCTCATAGATGGCGCCCGCCCGCAGCGCCGGCCAGACGAACTCGCGCACGAACTCCTCGCGCGCGTCCATCACGTCGGCGCGTATCGCGCCGATGTCAAGCGCGCGCTGTCGAGCGCCTTCCAGGTCTACCTGCCCGCCCAGGTCCATCGTGAGCGTGGCGATGTCGGCGCCGTACTGCTCCTGCAGCCAACGGATGGCAACGGAGGTGTCGAGACCCCCGCTGTAAGCGAGAACTATCTTGTCAGCCATTGAGAAACGGTTCCTTTCCGGTATCAGAGTCGCGCCGTCTACGCGGCCAGTGTCTTCGTGAGTGCGGCGTCGAGCTTCGCCAGGCATTCGTCGACGTCTGCCTCGGTGATGATGAGCGCGGGCATGAAGCGGATGGCGTTGGGGAGCACGGGGTTGAGCAGCACGCCCTCTGCATTCGCGGCAGTGACGACGGCGCGCGCGATCGGTTCGGCGAAGACGAGCGCCTGCAGCAGCCCGGCGCCACGCGTGCCCACGGTCGCGGGTGCGTGCGCGGCAACGAACTCCTCAAGTTTCGCGTGGAGGTATGCGCCGACGCGCGCGGCGTGGCCGGGGATGTCGTTCTCGATCATGTAGCCGAGCGTCGCCCGCCCCGCAGCCGTGGCGAGGACGTTGCCACCGAAGGTGCTGCCGTGATCGCCCGGCTCCAGCACGTTGCAGCGCTCCTTGCAGAGGAACGCGCCGACAGGCACGCCGTTACCGAGTCCCTTTGCGACCGTCATCACGTCCGGCTCGACGCCGAAGTGCTCGTAGCCCCAGAGCGTGCCGAGGCGGCCCATGCCGGTCTGTATCTCGTCGAAGATGAGGAGGATGTTCTTCTCGTCGCACCACTCACGGAGTCCCTTCAGGTAGCCCTCCGTGGGGACGTTCACGCCGCCCTCGCCCTGCAGCACTTCGACCATGATGGCGCAGGTGTCGTCGGTCGTGGCCTCGCGGATGGCGTCGAGGTCGTCGTAGGGGACGTTCGTGAAGCCCTCCGCCAGAGGAAGCCAGGCCTGCTGATAGGCGGGCTGTCCGGTCGCCGCGATCATGGCGAGCGTCCTGCCGTGGAAGGAGTTGAGGACGGTGATGACGCTCTGCGCGCCGTTGCGGTGGAGCCTGCCGTACTTGCGGGCGAGCTTCACCGCACCCTCGTTCGCCTCGACGCCGCTGTTGGCGAAGAAGACCTTGTCCATGCAGCTGTTCTCGACCAGCAGCTCGGCAAGCTCCAGTTGCGGCACGGTGTAGTAGAGGTTGGACATCTGCATGATCGTGCCCGCCTGCTCCCGTATCGCCTCGGTAACGACGGGGTGGGAGTGCCCCAGGCAGGTGACGGCGAGCCCCGCGGTGAAGTCGAGGTACTCGTTGCCCTCCACGTCCCAGACGCGCGCGCCTTCGCCTCGCGCCACCACGATGGGCTGCCGGTTGAACGTGTGTACGTAGTACTCGGATTCCTGCGCCATCCAGTAGGCGGAGTCGTGTGCCGTCGCGTCGGTTGCCATCAGTTGCTCTCTCCTATGAGGTCTCGCAGGGCCTGCACGGAATCGTCCAACTCCTGTGCGCCGCCCTGCATAGATTCTAACGCCTGCGCGATTCCGTCGAGGATACGCAGCAATTCGTCACGCGATATGCCTTCCACCGGCTCGCCGGAATCCGGGGCCACGGTCGTCCGCGCGTCGCCGAGCAGCGCGGCCACGGCCTCGTCCAGCGTCGGCTCCATCACAACCTTCGTGTTCGTGGCGAGGATGACGCGCTTCAGCTCCGGGAACGCGAGCGACTCCGCGCGCAGGTAGATGGGCTCCGCGTAGAGCAGCGTCTCGCCGATGGGGATGACCAGCAGGTTGCCGCGGTACACCTGCGAGCCGGACTGGTTCCAGAGCGTGAACTGCTCCGATATGACCGGGTCGTTGTCGATGCGCGCCTCTATCTGGCTGGGGCCATTGAAGATGCGCTCGCGCGGGAACTCGAAGACGATGCTCTCTCCGTAGTTCGGGCCATCCGAGCGCGCCGCCATCCACGCCACGAGGTTCGGCTTGTCCTTGGGCGTGAACGGCAGGATGAGGACGAACTCCGTCACGTCCTCGCCCGGCACCTTCATGATGACGTAGTACGGCGTGATGGTGCGGTTGCGCGGACCCAGGGGCCTTCCGTCATCCCCGATGACGTCCGTCCCGACGACCTCCTGCGCGAACTCCCACTCATCCTCCTTCAGGAAGAACTCCTTCACGTCCGTCATGTGGTACTGGAGGAACGTGTCGGCCTGGGCGCGCAGCAACTCCTCCGGGTAGCGGATGTGTTCGCGCAGGCCCGGAGGCATCTTCTCGATGGGCGTGAACAGGTCCGGGAAGATGTTGCGGTAGGTCTGGAGCACCGGGTCCCGCCCGCCCGTCTCGATGGTGTAGAAGTCCATGGAGCCGTCGAAGGCGTCTATCACCACCTTCACGCTGTTGCGGATGTAGTTGAACGGGCGCTCGAAACCGGTGAAGTCGCCGTTGAAGCCCACCCTGCTGCTGTCGATACGGCGGGAGTAGGGGAAGCGGTCAGTCGTGGTGAACGCGTCCTGTATCCAGTACAGGCGTCCGTCGTTGATCACGAGGTACGGGTCGTCGTCGAGTTCGAGGAACGGCGCGACCTCTCCGACGCGCTCCCTGATGTTGCGGCGGTAGAGCACCTTGCTCTCCGGCGTGAGCTGGCGGCTGAGCAGGATGTTGACGTCGAGCAGCTCCCACGCGTAGACGGCGCGTCTGAAGAAACTGCTCAGCGGCACGCCGCCCTTCCCGTCGTAGCGGTCGATGAACTCGGGGCTTCCGGTCTCCTCCCCGGCCGGGCGGTCGAACTGCGGCTCGTTCGTGTTCACGACGATGGCGTCGTTCGTGACGATGCCGGGCCGGACCTCGGCAGCCACGTCCGGGTCAAGGTTCAGGCGGTCGATGTACTCTCCCTCGTCGATACCGTACGCCTCGCCGTAGTAGACGCGCGGCTGCGTGATCTCGAACGCGCCTGTGGGGGGAACGTCACGCACGATGAAGTCGGGCTGGCCGGACTCGCTGAACGTCGTGGCGGTGCTCATCACCGCACCGTAGCCGTGGGTATAGATGACGGAGCGGTTCACCCAGTTCTGCGCGGCGTCGTCCAGGCCGCTCTGGAAGAGTTCGCGCGCGCCGAGAAGCACCTGCCGGTACTCGCCGTCCACCACGTAGCGGTCCACGTCCACGTCCAGGAACGAGTAGTAGAGGCGCAGGTGCTGCAGTTGGTTCAGCACGGCCTCCAGGGGGCGCGGGTCCCACAGGCGTATGTTCCGGATCGTTTCCGGGCTCTGGGCTATCCCCTCCGCCAGCGTCTCCTCGCGCACGTCGTGGAGCCGCGTATCCACGCGCCCGAGGTCAAACCCGCTGCGCGTCCACTCGATGTTGCGCTCGATGTAGGGGCGTTCGCGCTGCAACTCCGACGGCGCGACGGCGAGCCGCTGCGTGAGCGCGGGCCATCCGAGTCCTGCGACTATGCCCGCGATGAGCCACAGTCCGAACGCCGCGAAGATAAGGCGGAGCGACTGCCGCAGGTTCGCCACGCGGATGGCGTACAACATGATGCCGGCAGAGAGCAGCGCGATGACGGTGAGCACGAGCAGCGCAGGCAGTCGCGCGTTTACGTCGGTGTAGGCCGTGCCGGTCACCGCACCCGCGGGTGAGAAGAGCGTCTCGTAGCGGTCGAGGAAGTGCGCGAACGCGATGGTCACCATGAGCCATGCGCCGGTGAGCGCCAGCTGCGTGCGCGCGCCCGTGCCGATGATTGGGTTTATCCCCCTCGCGCTGAAGATGAGCATGTAGAGGCCCGCCGTCGTGACGAGGGTGACGAGGGCAAGGCCCATCAGCCATCCCTGGATGGTGTGGAGGACGGGCAGGATGAACGTGTAGAAGCCGACGTCGTTGTGGAACTGCGGGTCCTCGATGCCGAAGTCCGCAGCGTTCATGAACAGCAGGAAGTTGCCGTACTGGTTCGACAAGCTGGACGCGAACGTGAACGCGATGAAGCCGCCCATCGCCACGGAGCCCACGATGAGCGAGAGCCGTATCCACTGGATTGTCGCCAGGGAGAACCTGAAGACGCTCTCGCCCCACGCATACCTGAATGCGGCGTAGTAGCTCAGCCAGAGCGCCCCGCCGCTCACCACCAGCCCGGCGATGAAGAGCCAGACGCGGGTGAACAGCACCGTGCTGTAGACGCTGCGCAGGCCCAGGTGGGAGAACCAGAGCCAGTTCGTATATGCCCCGCGCAGTAGGTCCAGCAGCAGGTAGAGCGCGAACAGTCCTGCGAGGACTACACCCGCCTGGAAGAAGAGGCTCTCACGGGAGAAGAGCGTCCGCAGCCACTCCGGCAGTTCGCCTTCTTCGAAGTCATCCGGTGGGCGCGTGGTCATGGCATCCCGCTCTTCAGGCGACCGCCGTACCGGGGAGCGACCCCTCCAACCAGGAGGGCAACGCTCCGGCGCTCGTCCCGTTGATGATCCCCGCCTTCACCCCTGCCCGGGCCGCCAGGATGCACGCTTCCAGCTTCGGCAGCATCCCGCCCTTCACGATGCCGGAGTGCAGCAACTCCTCGCCCGTCGCAAGCGGAACGCGCTTGATGAGGCGTCCGTCCGCGTTCAGTATGCCGTCCACGTCCGTCAGGAAGACGAGGCGCTGCGCACCCAGCGCGACGGCGAGCGCCCCCGCCGCCGAGTCCGCGTTCACGTTGAGCAGCTGTCCCGCACGATCCGAACTCACAGCGATGGGCGAAACGACCGGCACGTAACCTGCGTCCGTCAGGCGTTCGATAAGGGAGGCGTCGGCCTCCAACTCGCCAGCGACGAACCCCAGTTCCCGGTCCGTGACGCGCCCGCACAGCAGGCCGCCGTCCGCGCCGGAGACGCCGACGGCGTTCACGCCGAGGCTCCGCATCTCCGACACCAGTTGCTTGTTGATGAGGCCGGCGAGCACCGCCGTTGCCACTTCGAGGCTCGGCCCGTCCGTGACGCGCAGACCGCGCACGAACTCCGCGTGGATGCCCATCTTCCCCATCCAAGACGTGATGGCGGGGCCCCCGCCGTGCACAATGACCACGCGCGCACCCTGCCGCTGCAGCGCGGCCACGTCGGCGAAGGACGTGTCCTCCGAACCCAGCGTGCTGCCGCCGATCTTGATGAGGATGATGGGGCTGTCTGCTTCCATGAGAGCCCTTCGGGCCGGATGCGCCGCCCTACGTGGTGTAGGCGCTATTGAACACCACGTACTCTTCCGTGAGTTCGCAGCCCCACGCGGTCGCTTCGTGCCCGCCCATACCCAGCGTCACTGTGAGCGCAACCTCTTCCCTGCTCATGATGGCGATGACGCTCTCCCGGTGGAACGGGATCGGCGTCCCGCCCTCCATGATCGCGACGTCGTTGATGAAGAAGGAGACCTTGCTCACGTCCAGGTCTGCCCCGCTGTAGCCTGCGGCGCAGACGACGCGTCCCCAGTTGGGGTCGTTGCCGTGTATCGCCGACTTCACCAGCAGGGAGGCCGCGATGGCGCGTGCCGCGAGGCGGGCGTCGGTCTTGCTGGCCGCGCCTGCCACCCGCACGGAGAAGATCTTGGAGGAGCCCTCAGCGTCGCGCACAAGCTCACGCGAGAGGTGAGAGCAGAGCGCGTAGAGCGCAGCGCCGAACGCTTCCGCGTCCGGCGAACCTTCGTTTATCTCCGCGTTCCCGGCAGCGCCGTTGGCGAGCAGCAGCACCATGTCGTTCGTGCTGGTGTCGCCGTCTATCGTCACCATGTTGAACGTGTCGTCGGAGCAGTTGCGGAGCGCCGCGTCCAGGAACGCACCGTCCACGGCGGCATCCGTCGTGAGGAATGCGAGCATCGTAGCCATGTTCGGATGGATCATGCCGGAGCCCTTGACACACCCGCCGATGGTCACCGTCTCGCCATCAGCGCAGGTGAACGATACCGCGGCGGACTTGGGGACGCGGTCCGTCGTCATGATGGCGCGGGCGAACGCAGCGCCGCCATCTCCGTTGACGGTGATGCCGGACATGCCGCCCCTGATGAGTGCCATTGGCAACTCGACGCCGATGACGCCCGTGGTGCCCGCGCCCAGTTCGTCCGCTCCGACACCCAGGTGGTCAGCGGCGAGCTGCAGGCACTCTTTGACGTCGGTCATGCCCTGCTCGCCGACGCCTGCATTGGCGATGCCGCTGGTCACGAACACGCCGCGCACCTTGCCTGCGTCGACGTTCTGCCGCGTGAGCGTCACCGACGGCGAAACGAACTTGTTGGTGGTGTAGACGCCCGCTGTTCGACACGGCAGCTCGGAAAGGAGCAGTCCCACGTCCATCTTGTCCGGAGCGTAGGTCTTGAGGCCAACGTACGAGCCGCCCGCGATGAACCGCTGGGGACTGGTTACGAGGCCGTCCGCGAGGAACTGGTGAGCGTCGCCGGTCATCTCAACCTCTGCAGAGTTGTCAGGCGCTGGCGCGCCATTATGCAAGTGAGTCTAGCAGATTCACCCTTTTCCGGCCTCTCCGCGGCTCCCAGCGGCAGGCGGCAGTCAGCGGATAGAATGCCCGCAGCGGAGCCACCATGGAAGAGACCGGGAAGATCGTCGTAGCCACTACCCTGACCAAGGAGTACCGGGGCGACGTATGCGTCGCGCAGATCCCGCAGTTGGGGCTGACAGGCTACGGCAAGACCATGGACGAGGCAGAGCAGAGCGTGAAGGAGCTGTTCAACGACCTCATCAGCGAGTACCGGCGGCTGGGCGTGCTCGAAGACAGGTTGACCAACCACTTCAAGGTTGCGTGGTGGCCGGCGGACCAGTACGACGGCGACCTCGAGGTGGAGGAGACAGCCCCCGGGGAGTGTTGAGCCTGTCGCCCGCTACCCCTCTCGACGCTCGGCGGCGCGCATCTCCTGCGGCGCCTTGACGTTCCTGAACATGAAGTAAAGGGACAGCGTGTACGTCACCTTCACGAGCGCGGAGCCCACGAGCGGCGCGCTGAGCGCTATCGCTGCCAGCACGCCGGTGGAGAGCGTCGGCCCGATAGTGCCCGAGATGGAGCGCCCCACGATGTGGATGCTCCCCATCGCCACCCGTTCGTGTGGCTGCACCACGGACATGATGTAGGAGTCCCGGGCGGGCACGTCGATCTGGTCGAAGAGGGCCCTGACCAGCAGGAACGTCACTGCCAACCACGCCCACGGCGAGAACGCCACTGCCAGCAGCAACAGGCCTGACGGCAGATGGGCGAGCGACATGGTGTTGATGAGGCCGATACGGTTCGCGAGCTTGCCCGCCACCCAGAGCGACGCTACGCCGACGATCTGCGCGATGAAGAAGAGCACCCCGAGCGAGGCGAGGTCCAGCCCGAATCGCTCGTTGAACCAGAGCGCAAGCAGGCCCCGCACGATGATGGCGCCTGCAAGCTGGTCCAGGCTGAACAGTCCCGTCAGGGTGAATATCCTGCCGCTGGACGGCAGCCGCACCGGGTTGATCCACTCGCGCCGCTCGCGCTCAGCCTCCACCTGTTCGGAGAGCAGCGTGAAGAGCAACGCTATCACCAGGCGCAGCCCTACCAGCCCCCACAGCACGATACGGAACGACGCCGGCTCGCTCACCCCCGCGAACGATTCCAACGCTACGGGCAGACCCGCAGCCAGCGCCCCGAGCGCGCCGGCGGTCGACGCTACCACGCGGTACAGGGCGAAGAGCTCCGTGCGGCGTGCGGGCGCCACCACTCCCGCGATCGACGCCTGCTCGAGCGACTGCGTCGGCCCCACGTTGCCCGCCGCGCCGTTGAACGAGCCGACGAAGGCGAACACTACCAGCGCCGCCGGATTCGAGGTGGCAGCGAGTCCGACACTCCCGGCCAGCGTTATCAACGAGTAGACGACCATCAGCTTGCGCCGCCCGACACGCTCGCTGACGAACGTGGAGAGGAACGAGAAGGCCGCCGTACTCGCGAACCCCAGACCGAAGAACAGCCCCACCAGGAGGACGGCTATCCCGATCTGCTCCACCAGGTAAACGCCTAGCATCACTGCCAGCAGGCCCTGCGAGAACGTGTGCAGCGCCCGCGCCGCGATGATGAGCGCGGCGTCCCGCGTGATCCACGCAGGGAGAAGTGCGGTCATGCTCCGCCCCTTACCGGTCGAGCGCGTAGAGCCTGGCGCAGTTGTCCCAGAGGATGTTGCGCTTCACCTCTTCCGTCAGGTCCTCGTGGCTGAGGAACTCATTGACGGACTGCGGGAACTCCGAGTCGTGGTGCGGGTAGTCGGACGAGAAGACGATGTTGGTCCCTCCCACGGCGTCCACCGTGTAGCGCAGCTCGGCCTCGTCCGCCTCCGTGCCGACGTAGCAGTTGGTAGCGAAGTACTCGCTCGGCAGGCGCGTCAGGAACGGGGCGTCCCACTCGCGGTAGAGCGAGTAGTCGCGGTCCATCCGCCCCAGCCAGAAGGGCACCCAGCCCGCGTTGGCCTCCAGGTACGCGGCGCGCAGGCCGGGGAAACTCTCGAACACGCCGCCGCAGATCATGCTGATCATCGCCTTCATCATGCCTATGGGATGGGAGCACGCGTGCAGCATGAGGCGGTTGTCGGCGAACTCGGAGCCGTCCTGGTGGTAGACGGAGCCGGTGCCCTCGTGGAAGCCGACCGGCACGTTCAGCTCCTCCAGCGTCGCCCACAGCTCCGCGTAGTCTGCGCTGTGGAACGTCACGCCATTCACGAAGTTGGGGCGCATGTAGATGCCAACCGCCCCCAACTCGTTCACCGCGCGGCGCGCTTCCCGCACCGCCTCCTTCGGGTCGTGCTGCGGCACCATCGCCGCGACCTTCATCCGCGCCGGGTCGGTCTGGCAGAAGTCATACAGCCAGTTGTTGTACGCGCGGCAGACCGCTGCCGACAGCGGGCCGTCCACGTCGTCCAGTCCGTTCGGCACGTAGAGGCAGACCGTGGGGTACATCACCGCCACGTCTATGCCCTCCATGTCCATCGCCTCCAACTGCGAGGGGCCGTCGTAGCCGCGCTCGCGCATCGGGCGGGTCGCGGCGTCCGTGCGGCTGGTCATGCCCTGCATCCGGTGCGGGTTGTCCACGTCGCAGGTCGGCAGCCGCTCGCCATCGAACAGGAACACTCCCACCCGCTTGCCCGGCGCCCGGGAGATACGCGGCGCCTGGTCGGCGAACCGCGCGTCGAGGTACCTGTCGAACATGTCCGACGGTTCGACGATGTGCATATCCGAGTCCATGATCCTGTAGCCGTTCTGCGCCATCGCGCGCTCCTCCCTTGTTCTGATGTGTGCGCGGCAGCCCGGCTCAGACGAACCGCGTCCGCTTGCTGCGCGCCTTCTGCGACGTCGGCGCGGGCAGCCGCTCCGACGATACCGTCTCGTACAGCAGCCGCGCGAAGTACTCACGGTCTGCGCCGTTGATGACCGCCTGCTCGTGCGCCTCCTGCAGCGCCAGCGGGTAGCCGTGCCCTTTCTGCGTCTGCGCGAGCAGTCCCGCGTGCGCCAACCGGACGCCTTCCTCGCTCGTCCACGAGGGCATCTCCATCCGCGCTATCTCCTCGCCGACATTCACGTAGAAGAAGCACACCTGGTGATCGCCGTAGTGCTCGGTGACGATGCTCGACGCGCTGTGGAAGAGCGCGGAACGCTCCCCCGGCTCCAACTCCCGTGCGAAGAGCGCAGCGTCCGTCACGCCGCCGACCACGTCGCAGTTGCGCTCGCCGCGGCGCAGCTGGCCGCAGTTCGCGTCGCAGTTCACCGTCTCGTGCCGGCACACCTCGCGCGAGATGCGTATCGCGCTCAGCACCTCCGCGCTGCGCGGACGGCTGATGTGGCTCGCGATGGCGAGCGTGCGCCGCTGCGACTCCGCTCGCAGCCGGTCCATCGCATGCGTCAGGCGGCGGTCTACCAGCTCCTCGCGCACGAAGTCCATGCCGCCGGTCAGCCCCCACAGCACGAGCGTGCCGTCCAGCAGGCCGAGCACCGGCAGTCCCTCAGGCGCGGCTTCCACCGCATCCGCGAGCGCCTCGATCTCCATGACGGTGCGGTGCATCCCGAGCAGCATGCCCTCGATGTTCGCCTCGCGCACGCCTTGCGGGTCGCGCAGTGCAAGCGATGCCTCATCGGCACAGAGCAGCGGTTCGCTGCGGAGTTCCGCGTGCGGTATCTCGCCGTAGCGCAGCGCGACGTAGCCGATGTTGATGAGGAAGCAGCGTGCCGCCGCGTGGCGGTCGACGTCGACGTGCGAGCCGTCCACCGCGACGACGACGTGGTCGGGCGGCAGGGGCGGCGGCGCAAAGCCGCCACGGAGCGCTCCGTCGAGGCGCGCTGCGAGCCACGTTGCCTTGCCTGCCGCCCGGCGCGCCTCCGTCTCATGCGGGTCGGCGGTCGCGAAGTGTCCGGCGGCGCGCTCCAGCGCCCGCAGGTGCGAGCCCCATTGCTCGCGCATGGAGGGCATCGCCGTATACAGCTGTCCGGCGGTCTTGGTCAGGTCGAGCGCCATGGCGGCTCCGATGGTCTGTCATATCCCGCCCTTGTGCAAGCGGAGTCCGTCGCTCGGTTGCGCCGTCAGGTAGAATCTGTAGCGCATACCCCTTCGGGGAGGAGGCGGGGCATGACCGACATAGGCCGTCTCATCACAGCGATGGTGACGCCGTTCGACGCGGCGATGGAGATCGACTACGCGCAGGCGCGGCGGCTCGCGCAGGCGCTCGTGGCCTCCGGCAGCGACGGCCTCGTCGTCACGGGCACGACGGGCGAGAACCCGTCCCTGGCCCACGAGGAGAACCTGCGCATCTGGACGGAGGTGAAGGAGGCGGTGGGCGACTCTGCCACCGTCGTCGCAGGCTCCGGCACGAACGGCACAGGCGAGACGATCAAGCTGGCGCGGATGGCGGAGGAAGCGGGCGCGGACGCGCAACTCCTCGTCGTGCCCTACTACAACAAGCCCACGCAGGAGGGGCTGTACCGCCATTTCAAGGCCGTCGCGGAGAGCACCTCCCTGCCCTGCATCCTCTACAACGTGCCGAGCCGCACCATCGTCAACATGACTGCGGAGACGACCCTGCGGCTCGCGAACGACGTCCCGAACATCGTAGGAACGAAGGAAGCGTCGGGCGACCTCGCGCAGATCGCCGCCATCATCCGCGACGCGCCGGACGGCTTCCGCGTGTGGAGCGGCAACGACAGCGACACGTTCGGAGTCGTGAGTCTCGGCGGATGGGGAGTCGTCAGCGTGGCGTCGCACCTCATCGGGCGGCAGATCAAGCGGCTCATCGAGTTCACCGCGTCGGGCGACCTCGCGGCAGCCGCCGAGGAGCACAAGCGGCAGTTGCCGATGGCGTCCGGCCTCTTCGTCGTGTCGAACCCCATACCGGTCAAGTACTGTCTGAACCGGGCGGGCTTCAACGTCGGCGGGCTCCGGTTGCCGCTCGTGGAGGCGGACGAGAAGACCGGCGCGTTCCTGGACGCGATGCTGTCGAAGTACGAGATAGACCTGCCGGTGGGCGCGGCGGCGTAACCGTCAGGCCAGCGTCAGCAGCGCCAGCCCGACCGCGAGCAATCCGAACACGATAAACGCGCCGGTGAGGCACTCGGAGCCGCCCGCGCGGCGCAGCGGCTCCCGCGCGATGCGCGTCGTCGTCGCAGCCGACAGCGCGCCGATGAGCCCGAGCCAGAACCCTGCAATAGCGCCGTTGAACCCGGCGGTTGCGCGGTCGATGTTCGAGTCCTCGCCCCACGTCAGCGAGACGCCCGCCCCGATGCCGATACCGAGGGGGACGGCCAGCAGCGTCCATACGATGAGCCGTTTCAGGAAACCCATGGCGTTCGGATCAAGGCAGAGTAGAGCGCGGTCTCAGGACTCGGTGAGCTTCCGCAGGGTCTCTTCAGCCTTGGCGTCTTTCGTTATGCGGATAAGCGCATCGAAATCCTCTGGTTTCCGCGATGGCTTTACAGAACCGTAGGCAGTCTCCAAGCTAAACGCTGTTGGAGTATGTAGCGACTGTTCGTCTTCCAAGGCTGACTCTCCCGTCACACGTTCCCTCAGTCTACCCGCTATGCCTAGACTCCCACAGCCGCGGAGGCAGTCTCGCGCGCCTCTTCCTCGCTCTGGCCGTCGGCCCGCGCCGCCGAGTAGGCGCGCTCGTACGTCTTCGCATACGCCCCGGCGTCCTCTTCCGATGCGCCGTCGAGCCTCTGCTCCGCGTACGCGCTGGCATAGGCGTGTGAGCGCTCCTCGTTCCATCCCCGCTCGAAGGACCGCTCGTAGTAGGCCAGGTAGTACTCCCAGGCGTAGTCGTAGTAGTCGTCGCCAGTCGGGTCGAAATCGAGCAGGAACGCCTGGTAACCCCCGCGGAAGTAGGCTTCCGCACGCAGAAAGGCTTCCTGCTCGGAGTAGCCCCAGTCCATCTTCGCGTGGGCGTAGATAGTGGCGAAGTCAAACGCCACGTTGTTGGCGTCCAGCCACCGCCTGTTCGTGGCGCGAAGCCACCCCAGCACGTACCCGTCCGCGTACGCGTCCGCCCACAGGTGGTCCATGTCCAGGTCGTCGAACTCGTGCGTCTGGTGTGCGTGCTGGTAGCCCAACAGATAGGCCGACGCATACTTGATCCGCAATTGCGCGTCCCGCTGGTCAGACTCACGGTACGCCCGGGCGATGATGCTGCCCGCCTCGTGGGAGTGCTCCTCGTCGTAGCCGAAGTACCTGTTTCCCGCGTAGAAGGCAGCGTACTGGTGCGCGGCCAGCCCGACCTCGTCCGTCCGCGCGAACGCCTTCGCGTAGTCCTCAGCGAGCGTGCCCTCATCGGGCGTACCCTCGTAGGGACGCCCTAGGACTGGCCACCACCTGCCGACTACGCGGAACGCCTCGTCCGCCTTGCCAAGCGCCTCGACCGGCGGCGCTCCTTCTGCAAGCGCTTCTTCGAACGGCTCGACATATCGCTCTTGCGCGTATGCGTCGTAGTCCCGTAAGCGGCCCCGGCCCAGCAGTACGTCCTCCGCGATGATCGCGAAGTAGAGGACCCCGCTCGCAAAAGCGACGGCATACTCATCCGACAGGCCCAGCGATTTCCCGTGGACGAATGCCGCCGCGTACCTGGCGGCGTCTTCGCCTTCCAGTCCGTCGGCGCGCGCGTGCTCCAAGCCCGGAGCGTAGTCGGGCGAGGCCGACGGGTCGGGAGTTGGCGTCGGGGTGGGGGCCGGGGTCGGCGTCGCCGTGGGCCGAGGTGTCGGTGTGGCGGTGGGAGCAGGCGTGGCGGTAGGCACGGGAACGGGGGTTGCCGTCGCCGTCGGCGCAGGTGTCGCAGTTGGGGTCGGCGTGGATGTCGGAGTCGGCGTTGCCGTGGGAGTGGGGGTCGGCGTAGGCGTTGCGGGTGCCGTCGGAGCCGGGCGCAGCGTGTCGGTCGGTATGGATGTTGGAGTCGGGTCGGACGTGCACCCACCGGAGATTGTGATTAGTGCTGACGCTCCTGCGATCAGCACCGAGACTATGCCTTTCCTCACCGTTTGCTCTCTCCTTGCGGATGTACCTGGAGACTATACATGTAGGTACGAAGCATCAGGGCGATGGCTCCTATCGATTGCGGGTCGTCTTGATACTTGTGCCTGCAGGCCGTGCATATCCCCTGCTCTCGCGACGAGAACAGGGGCTGCGGACGGCAGACCGCAACCCCTCGTCTCTTCAGGTGTACAGCTGGATGCTACCTGCGCCCGAACTCGCGCGGGCGGCGTGGCCCGCGGTCACGGTCGCCGCCGCGACGATCGCCACGGTCGCGCGGGCCCCGGTCTCCGCCGCTGCGTCCGTTGGAGCGGCTGCCCACTTCCTCCGGCGACAGGTTCTCGAGCACCGCGCGGCGGGAGAGGTTGACACGCCCCATGCGGTCGATCTCGACGACCATCACTTCGAGTTCGTCGCCCACCTTCACGGCGGCCTCGACCGACTCGACGCGCGAGGTGTCGAGCTCGCTCACGTGCACCATGCCTTCCTTGCCGGGCAGTATCTCCACGAACGCGCCGAAGTTCATCAGACGCGTCACCTTGCCGGCATACCGCTCGCCGACCTCGACCTCCTTGGTGAGCCCCTCGATCATGCGGATCGCGTGCTCCGCGGCCGCCTGGTCCGACGCGCCGATAGTGACGACGCCGTCGTTCTCCACGTCGACCGACGCCCCGGTAGTCTCGACGATGCTCCGGATCGTCTTCCCGCCGGGGCCGATGAGTGCGCCGATCTTGTCGACCGGGATGCTCACGCGGGTCATGCGCGGTGCGTTGGGGTTCAGCTCCGTCCTCGGCTCAGCGAGCGTGCCGAGCATGTGGTTGAGGATGAAGGCTCGCCCGTCCTTCGCCTGCGCGAGCGCCTGCCGGAATATCTCCTGCGTGATGCCGGAGACCTTGATGTCCATCTGCAGCGCCGTGATCCCTTCGCCGGTGCCTGCGACCTTGAAGTCCATGTCGCCGAAGAAGTCCTCGACGCCTTGGATGTCCGTGAGCACCTGGAAGTTGCCCTCGTCGTCCGTCATCAGCCCCATCGCGACGCCGGAGACAGGCCGCGTGATGGGCACGCCCGCGTCCATCAACGCCATCGTGCTGCCGCAGACGCTCCCCATAGAGGTGCTGCCGTTCGAGCCGAGCGCCTCGGAGACGACGCGGAACGCGTAGGGGAAGTCGGCCTCGTCCGGTATGACCGGAGCGAGCGCCCGTTCGGCGAGCGCGCCGTGGCCGATCTCCCGGCGCCCGGTGCCCATGCGGCGGGCTTCACCCGTCGAGAACGGGGGGAAGTTGTAGTGATGGATGTAGCGCTTCGTGTCCTCCGGGCTGAGGCCGTCCAGCTTCTGCGTCATCGACATCCCGCCGAGTGTGGCCACCGTGAGGATCTGCGTCTCTCCGCGCTGGAACAGCGCGGAGCCGTGCGTGCGCGGCAGCAGCCCGACCTCGCTGGAGAGCGGGCGGACCTCGGTGAGCGCACGCCCGTCCGGGCGCTTGCCCTCCTTGATGACCTTCGCCCGCACCGTCTTCTTCAGCACGTCGTCGAACGCCTTGGCAACGGCCTTGGCGTCGTACTGCTCGCTGAGCTGCTCGATGGCCTCGTGCTCCGCCTGTTTGATGCCCTCGTTGCGCTCGCCGCGGCCCTCGCCCCGGTCGATGATGCTCTCCAGTGTGGGTCGCGCGATGCGCTCGATACCCGACAGCAGTTCGGGGTCGGAGCCTTCCGAGAACACGACCTCGGTCTTCGGCTTGCCGACTTCGGCCACGATCCGATCCTGCAGGTCGATGATCCTGACATTGTTCTCCTGGCCGATGCGGAGCGCTTCGAGGATGACCTCCTCGCTCACTTCCTTCGCCCCGGCCTCGATCATGATGACGGCGTCGCGGCTGCCCGCGATGGTCAGGTCGAGCTTGCCCTCGGCAAGCTGGTCGTAGGTGGGGTTCACGACGAGTTCGCCGTCCACGTAGCCCATGCGCGTCGCGGCGACGGGCCCGTTGAACGGGATCTGCGATACGGAGAGCGCAGCGGACGCCCCGATGATGCCGAGGATGTCCGGCTGGTTCTCGTGGTCGGCGGAGAGGACGGTCGTGATGATCTGCACCTCGTTCCGCATCCCCTTGGGGAAGCGCGGGCGCAGGGGGCGGTCGGTCAGCCGCGCGGCGAGCGTCGCCTCGGTGGTCGGGCGTCCCTCGCGGCGGAAGAAGCTGCCGGGGATGCGGCCGACGGCGTAGAGGCGCTCTTCGTACTCGATGGTGAGCGGGAAGAAGTCCAACCCTTCGCGGACGCCTCCCATCACGGCGGTGACGAGCACGACGGCGTCGCCGTACCGCACGACGGCTGCGCCGTGCGCCTGCTGTGCCAGCTTGCCCGTCTCTATGGAGAGGGTTCGTCCGGCTATCTCTATCTCATGGTGCGTGGGCATACGTAACAACTCCTGTTCTTTGACAGGCCATGCGCGGGGGAAGTTCTGAAACAGGTCAGGAGTGTCGGCCGGCTCATAGAGGAACAGCGCTCCTTCCGAAGCGCTGTTTCCGGGGCGCGTTATCTGCGGAGCCCAAGCCTGCTGATGACTGTCCGGTACCGTCCTACGTCCTCTCTCGCGAGATACCGCAGGAGACGGCGGCGTTGCCCGACCAACTTCAGGAGACCTCTGCGCGTGGCGTGGTCTTTGTGGTTCCGGCGGAGGTGATCGGTCAGGCCGCGTATACGCTCGGAGAGAAGCGCTACCTGCACTTCCGTGGAGCCGGTGTCGCCCGGCTTCGCCTGGTACTCTCCGATGATGCGTTGCTTGGTAGCTGTGTCCAGCATGTTCCGTCCCGCGGGACCTAAATCGTCTGTCCGCTCTTTCTTTGTTCGCGCTCCAGTATACACCATCCCGTTCACGTGTGAAGCGGCGATGGTCACGGACTGCCAACAGCGACGCCCCGCAGCGCCTCAGTACGTTGCACTAGATCTTCGACCGCCGCCGCTCCGGTGGATGGCGACCATGAGATGGCCGCCGACGATGAGGACCATATAGGCCAGCACCCACACTCCGTGCCAGACGTATCCCAGGTTCAAGCGCTTCAGCGCCTCTTCGCGAGAGTGGCCCAACGCTGCGAAGTCGATCTCCCAGGAACGCAGCAGGTTGTGGTCGGGCAGAACGCTCGGGAGGTCGGGCGACACGTAGATCGTGAGGATGGTGATGGCTCCCAGCGCCGTCGCAAGCATCCCGACTGCCGTCGTCGTCGAGAGCATGAACCGCCGGTCGCGTTCGGTGAGGTTGAGGCCGGGATCGCGGAGTACCAACAACCCGGTGAATGCGGCGCCGAGAGCCGGCAGGAGGACCGCCATCTGTATGGACACCGAGATGTTGGAGACAACGAGCACAACTGTGTACACGAAGACCACCGGCGGCAGCGTCACCCAGACTGCCCGCTGGAGGGCATGGCTACCGCCCTTGCCACTGGTGTACTGCCACCGCCACAACCGTTGAAACATCCGCGCGGCGATGGATGCGACCACCAGGTTCATGACAAGGGCCAGCACGTAGGGGAGCTGAGTACCCATGAGACTCCTGATGGCATAGAAGTTGTAGTGGTCGGTTCGTATCTGGGCGAACTGCAGCAGGGGAGTGGTCAACAGAAAGAACAACGAGACCCAGAAGAACTCCCTGAGGCCCGCGTCACGGTCCGGGAGCAGGAACCCCTGCGCCAGCACGATTCCCACGACGAAGGCGATGTACACATAGGGCATCCAGCCGCCTGTCGTACCGAAGTACGACAGGGCATACCCCCCGCCGGCGATGCAGATGCCAAGCGGCAGGACCCTGAGGAACCAGAAACGGAACGCGGCTCTGGGGGTCGCGGACGTGCCCGCCGACGCCGGCTGCCTCGCGTCTTCGGTAACGCTGGGGGCAGACGCCGGGGCCAGGGTTGCGCCGTGGTCGGTCGCCGCTTCTCCATTACGTCCGGATGCCCGGCGCAGGGCCGCTGGGAAATCGGGCGCAAGCCCTGCCAGCAGGATCAGGCCGGCTGTCTCTTCACGCGACAGGTAGAGGGCTGCGCCGAACACCCTCAGGCGCCGCAGGGTGGGACGAGTACCGCCGGACTCCCACCGTGAAACGGTGCCGTGGCTGTACCGCTCTGCGTAGTCACTGTCCACCGCCGCCATTCGCGCCAACAGCGCTTCCTGCGTGAGCCCCCTCCGGCCATCGCCGGAAGGGAAGTTTTCGCGGTAGGACCTCATCAAGGACCCTACCTGGGCCGCTCTGGCGTTCTGCACATCCCGTTCGGTCATGTCTACGCATCTCGTTGTCGTATATCTCAATTGTCGCACATCTCAAGAGGAGAGCGTCAAAGAACGTCGATGCACAGACATATGACGGAGCATCGCCTACTGTCGGCGCTGAAGGCCACAGAAGGACGCGCGAAGGTGTCGTTCGAAAGACTCATCCAGCAGGTGAGTGACAGACAGGAGGTGGACCGATGCGCTATATGAGTGTGCTTGCCTACCGTAGTCGCACGATCGCGCTGGCGCTGATCGCGGCAGCCGCGATCGCTGCCGTGCCATTGGCGCTGTCGCCGCCCTCGGCGCAGGGCTCCCCGGAAAGCCCGGCAACCATGGAAGAGTGCGAGGAGGAGCTGACCGCCGGACGCGCGGTGGCCTGCGCGCGTGGCCGCTTCGCGGTCACCACCGTCCGCCCCAACGGGGAATACCAGATCAACTGGAGCGCATGGGCCGATGGGCGCCAGGACGTCGACCGCTACTCCATCCAGCGGCTCCGGTTCATGTACCGCTACAACTTCACGCTCGAAGACGACGGGACCTCTGTTGATGACGCCGATTACACCGTACCCGACACACGCAGTTGCCGGCCCTGGGGTGTGGAGAGGAACGATCAGAGTGAGGTGACCCGGTATGCCTGGTTCTGTACGGGCATCAGCAACGTCCGCGTAGACCCTTCCGGTGTACCGACGTCGGCGGAGCAGTTGGTAGCCCACAGCGACTCCTACACATTGTCGGACTACAGCGGCTCGCTGCTGGCGCCTGGACGGAAGCACGATGTTCCCGTACAGGCGTTGTTGATCCCCGGCAACAAGGAGGAACCACACCCGGATAACCCCCAGAGCTGGAGGGACCGGCTGACAGCGCAGCAGGTGCAGGACGGTACGACCGGTCTGCTCGCGAGCGAGGTCGAGATGCACCTCTACGTGATCTACGTTCACCACGATGGCGGACGGGTCTCGCGATACCACGAACTCATAACCGGCGGGCCCTTCGACGACAGGTGATAGGCGGCTCAAGGCGAGGATCAGCCTCGACCTATGGTCTGGATGCAGGGCTGCCCTTGGCGTGGCTGAGGGCAGCCCTGTGCGCGTCTTTGCCTTCCACCGCCCCATAGTATGCTTGCCCCACCGTCGCGGTCAGCGCGAGGAGGTGAGCCATGGCGGAACTGCCGACGCAGGACGAAGTCCTGTCCTACTTCGACTCGCTGAGCAACTGGGGCCGGTGGGGAGACGACGACGAGCTCGGCACGATGAACCACGTCACGCCGGAGACGCGCCGCCGCGCCGTGTCGCTGGTGCAGGAGGGCGTGACGGTGTCGTGCGCGCGGACGCTCAGCAACGCAAACGGGCCGGACGTGACCGCAACCCCCGTCCACTACATGATCGAGTCGGGCGAGGGCTACGCCCACGAAGAGAAGGCCGGGCCGCCCCGGCCGGCGCAAACCTCTTCGGACTTCATCGGCGTCGCGTTCCACGGACACGTCATCACTCACGTCGACAGCCTGTCGCACTTCTTCTTCGACGGGCAGATGTACAACGGCAAGCCGTCCAGCCTCGTGTCCACGCGCTACGGCGCGCTCAGGGAGTCGATAGAGGTGCTGCAAGGCGGCGTGCTCGCCCGCGGCGTGCTGCTCGACATCCCCCGGCTGCGCGGCGTTCCCTGGTTCAACCCCGGCGAAGGCATCCTGCGCGAGGACCTCGAAGCAGCCGAATCCGCCGAGGGCGTCCGCGTCGAGCCCGGCGACGTCCTCCTCGTGCGGACGGGGCAACTGCGCCGCCGCGCGGAGCTCGGCCCGTGGAACATCTCACTTGAGGGAGGCACCGGCACGCACGCCAACTGCCTGCCCTTCTACCACGGGCGCTCCATCGCCATGCTGGGGTCGGACACCGGCAACAGCCTCATCCATCCCGGTTTTGACCGGCTCACCAACCCGGTGCACCAGGTGGGCATCGTGGCGATGGGCCTCTGGATACTGGACAACGCCGACCTCGAGAGCCTCGCGGAGGCGTGCGCGGAGCGGGGCCGTTGGGAGTTCATGATCACCGTCAACCCGCTCCGCATCGAGGGCGGCACGGGCTCCCCCGTCAACCCCGTAGCGGTGTTCTGAGCGTCCCGATACCGACCGCGCTAACCGCAGTATTCTGCGATCGCCTGACCGACTCTGCCGCGCACTCCTCCCCGTACTACGAACTGGAACTGCTGGTCCCCTATAGCCACGAGCGAGGGCTCCCCACTCTCCAAGCCCTGCTCGAAGGCCTCGAAGCCGCCTTCGAGCAGAACTGCCAGCGCCTCCAGCTCGGCATGTATGTGCTGAACGGATGACGGCACCGGCTCCATCTCGCGGATCAGTTGCGCGTTTGATTGCAGTGCCGACGAGACTGCCGTCGTCTGGGCATTCCATGCCTGGTTGTCGACAAGAGCGGGGTCAACACTAAGGCGATACGCCAGTTCGGCGAGGGTGCTCATGGGCTCTGTCAACGATGCTACTACCTCGCGCACCCGGTCGAAGTAAGCGCTCACGTCTGGTGGCGGACAAGGCTCCGGGGTAGGTGTGGGTGTTGCGGTTGGGGTCGGAGTCGGGG
>VXQP01000053.1 GCA_009838965.1 Chloroflexota bacterium
GACGCACCGACCGGAGGGGGGGGGGGGGTGTCCGTGGGTGTAGGCGTCACCGTGGGAGTCGCAGTTCCGGTAGCGGTCGGCGTGGGAGTAAACGTCGGCGTATGTGTCGGCGTCGGCGTCGGCGTAAGCGTGGGGGTTGGCGTCAGGGTGGGCGTCGGCGTCAACGTTGGAGTGGGCGTTACCGTTGGCGTCGACGTGGAGGTTGGCGTGAGCGTGGGCGTCGGCCTCGCGACGAAGACCGGAACGGGCGCCGGTTCCGAGCACGCGGCGAGGGTCAGGAGAACGAGCGCCAGGAGGGGGATGGCGCTGACCAGGGGACGAAACATACGGCACGCTACCTTGGTGGGACTGACTTTAAGTATAACGGACGCCCCAGTGGCGCCCGCCTCATCCGCGAACGGTTGCGCTTCCCTACCCTTTCCCTGTGCACGCGGGAGCAACGTCACGCAAGGCTGGTAGAATCTGCTGCCGATGGCACTTTCGAAAGAAGACAACGAACTGCTGACGCGCGTGGGGCCGGAAACCCCGATGGGCGAACTCTTCCGACGCTTCTGGACGCCCATACTCCTCGCGAATGAACTGCCGGAGCCTGACTCGCCGCCCATACGGGTCAAGCTCTTCGGCGAGTTCTACGTCGCGTTCCGCGACACCCAGGGCAGGCTCGGCCTGCTGGACGCCCGTTGCCCCCACCGCGGTGCCGACCTCTCGTTCGGCCTCGTGGAGGAAGACGGCATCCGCTGCGGGCGCTGCTACTGGAAGTTCGACGTCGAGGGCAACATCCTCGACATGCCCCTTGAACCGCCGGACAGCCCGATCTGGACGGAGGTGAAGGCGCCCTCCTTCCGTATCGTCGAGTTCGGAGGCCTGCTCTGGGGCTATCTCGGCCCGCAGGACGACGTGCCCGACCTGCCGGAGTTCGAGTGGACGCGCGTCGAGCCGGAGCAGCGTTACCTCTCCCGCTTCCTCGTCGAGTGCAACTATATGCAGGCTGTGGAAGGCGGACTGGACGCCGCCCGTGTCGCCGCCCTTCAGAGGGCCGGCGCGCTCGGACCCGACGACCCGATGGGCGAGGAAGCCGCGCACACGGTGCAGGCGCGCGAGACCGAGTACGGCCTGCTCGTCGGCACCGCGGTCGAGGCGGAATCGCAGCAGGCGGAGATGTCCGTCGCTCAGTGGCTCATGCCGTTCTACACCACGCTGGCGTCCGGCAGTCGCGACATCTACGAGGGCACGGCCTGGGCCCCGATAGACGACCAGAGCACGATGGCGTTCGCCGTCACCTACAACCCCCGCAAGCCGCTCAGCAAGCGACTGCTCACCGAGATACGTCAGGGCAAACGCATCCACCCGAAACTCGAGGAGGGCGCGTACCGCCGCGAGCGCAACCGGGAGAACGCCTACGTACCGGAAGGCAAGGAGCGCCCCACCGACTTCGCATCGCGGTTCGAGACCTCGTTCGAGATGGCGCTCGCCTGCCAGGAGAGCATGGGCGCCATCGTCGACCGCTCGCAGGAGATGCTCGGCCCGAATGACGGAGCGGTCGAGGGCGCGCGCCGCATCCTCATGCAGGCCGCGGTCGACCTCATGGAAGGCACCATCCCCGTCATCGTCCACAAGGGCGAGGCCTACCGTGTCCGCGCCTACGCTGCGCAGGTCGCCGACGCCGACGCCTTCGACGAGGACGAGCAGGTCCTCAGAGGCATCGCTCCCGAAGTCTGACGTGGTTGGCTACTCAGGCACGCCGCTCCCCCGGAAGCTCGGCATCAAGCCGGGCGCAACGCTCGCAATCGAGGATGCCCCGCCCGGCTTCGACGCTACGCTCGGCGAACTGCCGGATGGCGTGCGCCCCGCGGACGACGGCGAAACCGGCTTGGATGTGCTCGTCGCGTTCCACGTGAGCCGCCATGTGCTTGAGTCGACATTCGCTGACCAGGCGCACCGCATCGCGCCGGACGGCGGCTACTGGATCGCGTGGCCGAAACGCTCCTCGGGCGTCCCGACCGACCTCACCGAGGACGTGCTGCGCGAGGTCATACTCCCCGCGGGACTCGTCGACAACAAGGTCTGCGCCATCGACGAAACCTGGTCCGGCCTGCGGTTCGTCGTCCGCAAGGAACACCGCGCCGCTTGGCCGCGTATCCCTTCCCCCTCGATGGGGGAAGGTCAGGATGGGGGTGAAACAGCGCAGCCCTAAACTCCCCTCATTCCCGCGCAGGCGGGAATCCAGAGTGACCGGCGGTCATGCGTGCGCGGGTAGCGCACGCGGGAGAGTTGCCGTGCGCCCTACCCCTCGATGGGATAGAGCTTCCGGACGTTCGTGTTCACCAGCTTGTGGATCGTCTCCGCCGACAGGTGACCGAGGTTCTCCGCGAGCACCCGCCGCGAGTTGGGCCACGGCGAGTTCGGGTGCGGGTAGTCCGTGGACCACATGCAGTTGTCCTGCCCCCACCAGGAGAGCAGTTGCCCGCCCACGTAGTCGTTGAAGAACGTCGCGTAGCAGTTGCGGTAGAAATACTCGCTCGGCAGCATCGTCATCGGCATGGGCCGGGACTCCCTGAACCGCTTGAAGTAGTAGTCCCACTGCTGGAGCACGAACGGTATCCACCCGATCTCGCTCTCCACCACAACGACCTTCAGCTTGGGGAAGCGCTCGAACACGCCGGTGAAGATGAGGTCGAACAGCGAGTTCGTGACGCTCTGCAGCTTGAGGTTCACGGAGCCGCGGTGGGCAAGCAGATGATTACCCCGACGGTCACCGAAGTTCGTGTGCGCGCTGTAGTCGAAGCCGGTCAGGATGTGCAGGTGCGCCGGCACGTCCAACTCCTGCATCGCCGCCCAGAGCTTGTCGTAGTGCGCGCTCGTGAACTGTAGCTCCGGTTCCGGGTACGGCACCTGCCACACGAGCGCGCCGTACAGCCCGCCCTCATGCGTCCGGTGTAGCTCTGCGACAGCCTTGTCGATGTCGTAGGTGGAGATACACGGGATGCCGACGAGCCGCTTCGGAGCGATGGAGCAGTACTCCATCAGCCAGTCGTTGTAGATGCGGAAGCACGCCTCCTGCGCCTCCGGGCTCTCGAGGCTGAAGAGCCGCAGCCCGAGCGTCGGGTAGAGCACTTCGGCGGAGACGCCGTCCGTCTCCATCTCGCTGATGCGCTCCTTCGGGTCGTACCCGCCGGGGCGCTGGTCGTCCATCTCGGTGCCCGTCTTGGGCCGTGGAGGGAATTCGGGAACGTCGCCCTTCAGGTTGTCGGGCAGCTTGCTGTGCCAGAAGTCCGGCTCCTCCATGACGTGGGAGTCGGCGGAGATCAGCACCTCGCCGGAGATGTCGAGCACACCGGCCGGAGCATCCTGCGTCGTCGTCATCGCGAACCTCCTCCAATACGCTTGAACGATGGCGCGAGCGTACGCCTGTAGGGGCCGTGCGTCAAACGTCAGCGCGCCGTCCATGCGAGGTCGATGTTGTACGTCGCGCCGGTGAGCGCGCTGCCCGCATCCGACGCGAGGAAGAGCGCGAGGTCCGCCACCTCACGCGGGTCGATGAACCGCTTGACCACCGCCTGCGCCAGCACCACCTGCTCGACCACGTCGTCGAGACCGACGCCCGCCATCCGCGCAAGGTCCGGGAGCTGGTTCTCGACCAGCGGCGTCCGCACGAACGAGGGACATATCGCGTTCGCCGTGACGCCGTGCGCACCGGCCTCCACGGCGGTCGCCTTGGTCAACCCCACGATGCCGTGCTTCGCCGCGATGTACGCGGACTTGTTCGGGCTCGCGATGAGGCCGTGCACCGACGACATGTTGATGATGCGCCCCCAGCCGCGCTCCTTCATCGTGGGCAGCAGGTGCTTCGTCAACTGGAACGGAGTGGTCAGCATGATCTGGAGCATCCGCTCCCACTCTTCCTCGGGGAAATCCTCGATGGGCGAGACGTGCTGGACGCCCGCGTTGTTCACGAGGATGTCCGCGCCGCCGTGCTCGTTGAGCACCTGCTCCGCGAGCGAGCGCGTTTGCTCCATGTCCGCGAGGTCGGCGTGAATGAACGACCCGCCGATCGCATCGGCGACGTCGCTTCCGGACTCGTTGATGTCGTTGATGACGACGCGCGCCCCCTCCTCCGCGAAGCGCTCGGCGATCGCCTTCCCGATGCCGCTCGCCCCACCGGTCACGAGTGCGGTCTTGTCTGCAAGCGTTGCCATTTAGCTTTACTCCGTTCCGTGTCCGTTGCGCTACGCCTCCGCCCGGCGCCGCGCGCTCCGCACCCGCACGCCCACCGGCAGCGCCATCCCGCCGAGCACCGCGCCGAGCACGGCGAACGGGCCCGCCAGCATCCACCAGTCGCCGTTCACGGGAGCGTCGCGCAGCGGCATCGCCGCGAACGCGTACAGCGGCACAATGACGACGATGACGCCGATGGCCGCTCCGGTGAGCTTGGCAGGCGCGTTCACGCCGATGCGATGGCCCGCCGCCATGCCCGCAACCCATGGGAAGAACATCGTGGCGCACGTCCAGAACAGCGCCGCCCAGTCGCCCAGCCAGTCGCGCAATGCGCTCAAAGATACGAGCGCGGCACCTCCAAGCACCGCGATCGCGAGCGACCGCACAGCGAGCGTCGTCGTTCCCATGGTTGGCCGTCCTCCGCGTGCATGGTACCATCCAACTTCCGTGGGAGGCCCATCGCGCCTCGGCCCGCTGACCGGCAGTACGCGCCGTCGCGGGTGCGATTACTCATTCATTCCGGGGAGCGATGGCAACGCAGACCGTTCGCAGTTCCGCTCAGGCGGCTATCGAGAAGGCCCTCGCAGGTGAGAGCCTGACAGCCGACGACGGCTGCCGCCTGATGGCCTCGCGCAACCCCGCCGACCTCACCGCGCTCATGGCCGCCGCCTGCGAGTTGAACGACCGCGCCCGCCCCCACCGTCGCGTCACCTACTCCCGCAAGGTCTTCCTGCCGCTCACCAACCTCTGCCGCGACCGCTGCGGCTACTGCACGTTCGTGAAGGGGCCGCGCCAGCGCGGCGCGCACACGATGACTCCGGACGAGGTGCTGTCCGTCGCCCGGCGAGGCGCGGAACTCGGCTGCAAGGAGGCCCTGCTCAGCCTCGGCGACCACCCGGAGGAGCGCCACCCCGAGATGCGCGAGACGCTGCGCGAGTTGGGTTTCGAGTCCACGCCCGAGTACGTCGCAGCCATGAGCAGGCTCGTGCTGGAGGAGACCGGCCTGCTGCCGCACACGAACTGCGGCACGCTCGACTACGACGAGATGGCCGCGATAGCTCCCTGGAACGCGAGCATGGGCATCATGCTGGAGAGCGCCAGTCTCCGCCTGCACGAGCCCGGTGGCCCCCACCACGGCACGGTGACCAAGCGGCCTGAGCAGCGCGTCGCCACGCTGGAGACTGCCGCCGGACTCGGCGTCGCCATGACCACCGGCATCCTCATCGGCATCGGCGAGACGGCGAATGAGCGCGTCGACGCCCTGCTCGCCATACGCGACGTGCAGGAGCGCTCCGGCAACGTACAGGAAGTCATCGTCCAGAACTTCCGCGCCAAGGCGGCAACCCGGATGCGCGGGGCGCCTGAGCCCTCGGCGCTGGACATGCTGCGAACGCTCGCCGTCGCCCGCCTGCTGCTCGGCCCGGAGATGAACATCCAGGCCCCGCCCAACCTGCAGGCCGACGGCTATGAGACATACCTGCTCTGCGGCATCAACGACTGGGGAGGCGTCTCCCCGCTGACGAAGGACTTCATCAACCCGGAGGCGGCGTGGCCCGACACCGACCGCCTGCGCGACCTGACGCGAGAAGCGGGCTACGAGTTGCGGGAACGCACCGCGCTCTATCCCTCGCACGTCCTCGATGGCGGATGGGCGCGCTCACATGAGGTCGCCTCCCGCCTCGCGGAACTGACGGACGACGAAGGCTACGTGAAACCCGAACTGGAGCGTTGGAATTGAGCGAACTGAGCGCATCGAATGGACAGACGGAACACGGCTGGAGAGGGCTGGAGTCGCTGCTGAGCGGCGTTCCGGCGGACATCGCTCGCATCCTCGCGAAGCCACTCGAAGGCAGCGAGGTCACGGTGGAAGAAGGGACGCGCCTCTTCGAAGCCGACGGCGCGGCGCTCCTCGCGCTGATGGCAACGGCGGACGAGCTGCGGCGGCAGGTCAACGGCGACCGCGTCACCTACGTCGTCAACCGCAACATCAACTTCACGAACGTCTGCATCAAGCGATGCGGCTTCTGCGCGTTCAGCCGCGACTTCCGGGAAGAGGAGGGCTACTTCCTCCCGCTCAACGAGATCGTCCGCCGCGCCCGAGAGGCCGTGGACCTCGGCGCGACCGAGGTCTGCATCCAGGCCGGGCTCCCGCCCAAGATGGAAGGTTCGCTCTACATCGACCTGACGCGCGAGTTGAAGGCGGAACTGCCTGACGTCCACATCCACGGTTTCTCGCCGGAGGAGGTGCTGTACGGCGCGGTCCGCTCGCGCGGGAGCATCGAGGACTACCTGCGCGGCCTGCGCGATGCGGGTGTCGGCTCCCTCCCCGGCACGTCGGCGGAGATACTCAACCAGCCCGTCCGCGACCGCATTGCGCCGGGCCGCATCACCGTCGACCAGTGGACGGACGTCATCACGACCGCGCACCGGCTCGGCATCCCCACCACGTCCACCATCATGTTCGGCCATGTCGAGACCAACGAGCACCGCGCCGCACACCTCGCCTACCTGCGCGACATCCAGAAGGCCACCGGCGGCTTCACCGAGTTCGTGCCGCTGAGCTTCGTGCACGCGGAAGCGCCCATGTTCGTGAAGCAGATGTCGGACGAGATGCGCCCCGGCGCGACCGGCGCCGAGGTGGTGCGGATGCACGCCGTCGCCCGCATCATGCTCCACGGCTGGATCGACAACATCCAGTGCTCGTGGGTGAAGGAGGGCCCGAAACTCGCGCAACTGCTGCTGACGGCGGGCTGCAACGACGTGGGCGGCACGCTCATCAACGAGAGCATCTCCACCGCCGCGGGCGCGTCCTACGGCCAGCTCGTCCCGCCTTCCGAGCTCCGACGCTGGATACGCGACGCAGGCCGTCTGCCCGTCGAGCGCACGACGCTCTACGAGACCCGCCGCGTCTACGAGGTAGAACCCGCCGAGCCTGAGCCGCTGGACCTCGCAGCCGCCCACCCGGAGCGCTTCGGCTCCTACCGCGAGCTCATCAAACTCGAGGCCTTCCGCTACGAGGGCCAGCGCGCGCCGGACCTCGAGGGCCCCACGCTGCCGGAAGCGCTGGCCGCCGCTCAGGGATAGCGCTGTGCCGCGAGTGCTTGCTGTCTCCGGCGGCGTCGGCGGCGCGAAACTCGCCCTCGGCCTGTCGCGCCTGCTCACGCCTGACGAGTTGACCGTCGCCGTCAACACCGGCGACGACGAGACCTTCCACGGCCTGCACGTCTCACCGGACGTCGACACCGTCGTCTACGCGCTCGCCGGGCTCACGAATCCGGACACCGGCTGGGGCGTCTCCGGCGACTCGTTCCGCACACTGGACGCGCTCGGCAGGCTCGGCGGCGAGACCTGGTTCCGGCTCGGCGACCTCGACCTCGCGATGCACCTGCGCCGCACGGAACTGCTCGCAGCGGGACGCACCCTGACCGAAGCCACCCGCGCGATATGCGACGCACTCGGCGTCCGCCATCCCGTCGTGCCGATGTCTGACGCCCCCGTCCGCACAATCGCGCAGACGGAGCACGGCGAGATGGCCTTCCAGGAGTACTTCGTACGCCACGCCTGCGAGCCGCGCATCACCGGCGTGCGCTTCGACGGCGCGGACGACGCCCTGTCCTCCCCTGCCCTGAGCGAGGCGCTGGTGAACGCGGATGCCATCGTCTTCTGCCCGTCCAACCCGCTCGTGAGCATCGAGCCTGTGCTCGCAGTGCAGGGCGTACGCGACGCCATCGAGCGCTTCGCCGGGCCGCGCATCGCCGTCAGCCCCATCGTCGGCGGGCGAGCGCTCAAGGGCCCCGCAGCCAAGATGATGGCCGAACTCGGCGAGGAGGTCAGCAACGCCGGTGTAGCGCGCCGCTACGCCGGATTGATCGACGTGCTCGTGCTCGACGAGAGCGACGCCGCCGAAGCCCCGGCGGTCGAGGCCCTCGGCATCGCCGCGCACGTCGCCCCCACCGTCATGACGACGGACGCCGACAAGACGGCCCTCGCCCGCGAGGTGCTGACGCTCGTCTCCCAGACCGCGCATCGACGGAGCGCGCGGTGACTGGCGGCCTCCCCCATCCGTTGCGGACCATCGTGCCGATGAAGCCATTGGCCGAGGCGAAGACGCGCCTCTGGGATGACCTCCGCCCGCTGGAACGACAGGCCGTCGTCCTCCTGATGCTGGAACGCGTCGTCGCTGCCGCGGTGACCGCCACGGCGCGGGGAACGTGTGTCGTCGTGGGCGGCGACGAGGTCGTGCGCGAGGTGGCTGAGTCGTGCGGAGCGCACTGGACGCCCGACGACGCCGACGGCCTGAACGCCGCGCTCTGGGCCGCCATGCGGGATGCCTGTGCAGACGGAGCGGACGCTACGCTCTTCCTGCCCGGCGACCTGCCCCTGATCCTCAGCGATGATGTACGGGCACTGGTAACCGCAAGCGACGGCTACGCTGCCACTGTCTGCGTCCGCGCGACGAGCGACGGCGGCACGAACGCCCTGCTCCAACCCGCCGGTACCGCATTCGAGCCGCTGCTTGGGGAGCGCAGCTTCGACAAGCACTGCGAGGCCGCTGCCGCGAAGGGAGCAACGCTGGTCACACCCGACCTTCCGCGCGTCGCGTTCGACCTCGACACCCGGGCAGACTACGAGTGGGCGAAGGAGAACGTCGCCGGGTTCGCTCAGAGCGTCTACGATTGGGAGACTTGGCTGAACAGGAGCGACAGATGACGAAACCGAAGATAGGTCTGCTGCTCGGCACGAGGGGCATGGTGATGCGCGCGCAGCGCGAGGGCACGCCCTACTCCGCGGAGGGCATGCTGGCCCTCGCGGAACGCGCCGAGGCCGCCGGCCTCGACTCCGTCTGGGTCGGCGACAGCCTCGTCTCGAAGCCCCGCCTCGAGCCCGTGACCGCGATGTCGGCCATCGCCGCGCGCACCTCGCGCGTCCGCATCGGCACCGCGGTGCTGCTGCCCGCGATTCGCCCACCGGTGCCGCTCGCGCACAGCATCGCCACTGCCGACATCGTCTCGAACGGGCGCATCGTCATCGGCGCGGGCGTCGGCGGCGCGTTCAACGACGACCAGCGGCAGGACTGGATCGCCGCGGGCGTGGCGCCCGAGACGCGCGCCGGACGCTTCTCCGAGACTGTCCGGCTGATGAAGCGCCTCTGGACGGAGGACAACATCACGTTCGAAGGCTCACACTTCTCGTTCGAGGACCTGACGCTCGACCCCAAACCCGTACAGCCCGGCGGCGTGCCGATGCTGCTGGCGACCCACTACCGCACCGGCTCCGAGGCGCAGGTGCGCCGCGCCGCCCGCCACGGCGACGGCATCATCGGCATCACCGACTCGCCGATCCAGTACGCCGAGACTATCGGGAAGGTCGACCTGGCGCGAGCCGAAGAGGGACGGGACAAAGAACCCTTCCAGTACGCCTACTACCTCACCGTCAACCTCGGCGCCGACCGGCAGGCCTCCGAAGCGGAGGCGCACGACTTCCTCATCAACTACTACAAGGTCGCGCACTGGGGCAGTTCGTGGGGGCCGTGGGGAACGCCCGCCGAGGTCATCGAGCGCATCCGTGAGTTCGGCGACGCGGGCGCCGACACCGTCATCGTGCGCTTCGCATCGTGGGACCAGCCGGGGCAATGGGAGCGGTTCGAGCAGGACGTCTGGCCAGCGTTCGCGTAGTATCCGGCTGCCTGGTCCCTTCCCCTTGATGGGGGAAGGCTGGGATGGGGGTGAACGATGGCCTGGAACGAGCTGACCCCGATGGAGAGTTGGGTGATCGAGCGGAAGGGGACCGAGTACCCCTTCTCCGGCGAGTACGACGACTTCTACCAGCCCGGAACGTACGTCTGCCGGCGCTGCGGCGCCGAGCTCTACCGCTCCGTCGACAAGTTCGACGCCCACTGCGGCTGGCCCGCGTTCGACAAGGAGGTCGAGGGCGCGGTGGTCCGCCTGCCGGACCCGGACGGCTTCCGCACCGAGATCGAGTGCGCAGCCTGCGGCGGGCACCTCGGCCACGTCTTCGTGGGCGAGGGCTTCACCCCCACCAACACGCGCCACTGCGTGAACTCGCTCTCGATGCGGTTCGTCCCGGCGGCTCAGGAGGCGTAGAACGACTATGAAGATCGACGTCCACACCCACACCTACTTCCAGGACTTCGCCGACTACCTGGCGACGCGCAATGAGTTTCCGAACGTCGTCATCCGTGACGGCCAGCTCATCACCGCCTGCTCACCGGCGTACAGCATCGTCTCCCCGCCCGGACACCGCGAGATCGAGGCCAAGCTTGAGGCGATGGAAACCATGGGCGTGGACTTCTCCGTGCTCACCCACGGCATCCCCGGCCCTGAGCTCCTCGGCGGCGCCGAAGCCGACGACTGGGCCATCCGCATCAACGACTTCCTCGCCCGCGTCGTCGAGCAGTACCCCGGCAGGTTCGCGGCGATGGGAAGCCTGGGGTTCGGCGACCCCGACCGGACCATCGCGGAGGCCGAACGCTGCGTGAACGACCTCGGTTTCAGGGGATTCCAGCTCTTCTCGAACACGCACGCAAAGCCGCTCGACGCGCCGGAGTTCATGCCCGTCTACCGCCGGATCGCCGCGCTCGGCGTTCCGCTGAACCTGCACCCCACTGCTCCCCTGAACGCCGCCACGATCGACGGCACGCTGATGCCCGGCATGGGCTTCATCTACGACACCTCGCTGGCCACGGTGCGCCTCATCCAGTCCGGCATCTTCGACGACGAGCCCGGCTTCGAGCTCATCGTGCCGCACATCGGCGGCGTCCTGCCCTACCTGGGCGGACGCATCCGTGCGAACGTCAAGGGCAACCTGAGGCCGGTGAGCGACTATTTCACGCGCATCTACGTCGACACCGTCGCCCACAACGACGACGCCTTGGCGTACTGCTACCGCGTCGTCGGCGCCGATCGGTTGCTGCTCGGCACCGACCACCCCTTCGGCGACGGCCACCACATCGGCATGGTCGACCGCCTCGACTGCACGGACGATGAACGCGAGGCGATCTACCACGGCAACGCCGAACGCCTCCTGCGCCTGTAAGGAGAACAACCCATGACAACGAAGACAGCGAACACCCCCATGAGCGGCGGCAGCACGCCCAGCAACGCCGTCTACGGCTCCGACTACATGGTCGAAGTGCTGCGCGCGCTCGGCGTCAAGTACATCGCCCTCAACCCCGGCGCCAGCTACCGAGGCCTGCACGACTCCATCGTCAACTTCGGCTCAGGCGGCCCGGAGATGGTCCTCTGCACCCACGAGGAGATCGCCGTCGCCGTCGCCAACGGCTACTTTCGCGTCACCGGCGAGCCCATCGCCACCGGCCTCCACAACGTCGTCGGCCTGCAGCACGCATCCATGGCCATCTTCAACGCCTGGTGCGACCGCTCCGCCATCATCAACCTCGGCGGCGGCGGACCGCAGGACGCGAACCAGCGGCGCTCCACCGACTGGGTGCACACCGCGCTCGTGCAGGGCAACGCCGTCCGCGACTACGTCAAGTTCGACGATCAGCCCGCCAGCATCGAGGCGATGCCGGAGTCGCTGCTGCGCGCCATGCGCACCGCGATGACCGACCCCAAGGGGCCCGTGTACGTCTGTCTGGACAGCACCATCCAGGAGCAGCGCATGGACGAGGCGCTGCCCGTACCGGACGTGTCGCTCTTTCGCCCCCCTGCCCCGCCAGCCCCGAACGCCGACGCGCTGGCGAAGGCCGTGGACGTGCTCGCCGGAGCGTCGTGGCCGGTGATGGTCGTCGGCGAGGTGGGGCGTAACCCGTCGGCGCTGCCTGCGGTCGTCGAGCTGGCGGAGACGCTGGCGTGCGCCGTCGTTGACGCTGAGGGGCGCTTTGGCTTCCCGAACACGCACCCGCTCGACCTCACCGGCGTCCGCGAGCGCGCGCTTGCCGACGCCGACGTGGTGCTCGCGCTGGACGTGCCGAGCCTCGGCGTGCCGCTGGGGCCGTCGGTGCGCGAGCGCGGCGCGCTGCAGCTCGCCGTCCCGCAGGGAACGCGGCTCATCCACGTCACGCTGCTCGACCAGGAGCGACAGAACTGGGTGACCGACAACCAGTGGCTGCTGCCGGTGGAGGTGCCCATCGCGGCCGACACCGCGCAGGCGGTCCCGCTGCTGGCGGCTGCGCTGCGAGAGCGTCTCGCGAACAGCGCGGCGGTGGAGGAGCGCCGGGCGCGCGTGACCGCGATGCACGACGACATGCGCGCCACGGCGGCGAAGTGGGTGAGCGACAACTGGGACGCCGCGCCCATCTCGGCGGCTCGCCTCTACGGCGAGATCGCGGAGCGGGTGAAGGGCGTCGAGTGGGCGATGGTTAACTCGCACGGACGGCGGGTGCGCGACGTACTGGAGATCACGGACCACGCCCACGAGCTCGGCGGCGGACGCGGCGCCGGGGTCGGCTACGGCCTGCCGTCCTCGGTCGGCGCGGCGCTGGCGTACAGGGGCACCGGACGGCTCTGCATCAGCGTCGTCGGCGACGGCGACTTCCTGATGACCTCCAACGCGCTCTGGACGGCCGCGCACTGCGGCATCCCCCTGCTCGTCGTCGTCTTCAACAACCGCTCCTACTACAACGACGAGGAGCACCAGGAGCGCATCGCCCGCTGGCGCGACCGCCCGGTCGAGAACAAGGGTATCGGCATCCAGATCAACGACCCCGCGCCCGACTTCGCGACGCTCGCGCGGGCGTTCGACGTCGCCGGGTTCGGGCCGGTCTCGGAGCCCAGCGCGCTCGGGCCTGCGCTCGACGAGGCGATAGCCGTCGTCCGCTCCGGCAAACCTGCCGTCGTCGACGTGCTGACCCAGCCCCGCTAGGCCGGCCTGACCCAGACGCGGGCTGCTACGTCCATGCCGAGCGAGACCTGCTGGCCGTCGCGGCTGACGTCGACGACGCCCCGGTAGTCCGCAATCTCCTCGATGACGATGCGCCTGCCTGGGAGCACGTCGCTCTTGACGAGGTAGGAGAGCAGCGGGAAGTCCTCGTCCGGGATGCGCGTCACCACGTAGGTCGGACCCTTCTTCGCCTCGCTCAGGCGGAACGTGCCTGGGTCGGAGGTGCGGAGTTCGGTGTCGTCCGCCTTGTAGATGGGTCGTCCGTAGGGGCAGGCATCCGGGTGACCGAGCCGATCCTCGATGCGCGAGAGCAGGTTCGGCGAGATGCCGTGCTCCAGGCTGTGCGCCTCGGCTTCGGCGAGCTCCAGCGGCACGCCGAGCACGTCGACGAGCAGCCGCTCCGCAAGGCGGTGGCGGCGCACCACGTCGCGGGCGCGCGCGAACCCCGCGGGGGTGAGGTCGATCCGCTTCTCCCGGTTCACCTGGAGCAGCCCGTCCTTCGCCATGCGCTGCACCATGCCGGAGACGGAGGCGAGCGTCGTGCCGACCTCCTCGCCCTCCGGGATGCGGCGCAGGTAGGAGGCAAGCTCGCTCATGTGCGGCTTCAGGCCGTCCTCCTGGAGGATGGCGAGCGAGAGCAGGTAGTTCTCCGCCGTGTGGGAGATGCGCGTGGAGCCGGTCGAGCGGCTTCGTGTTCGTGTCGTCATGCGGGTATTATCTCACAAAGTAGGAGAGACACATGCCCATACTCAACGGCCCGTCCCGCCAGCCCTACGCGGGTGGCGCGCCGGACTCGCTCGGCATCCTGCTGCACGGCCTCGGCGCGGACGGGAACGACCTTATCGGGCTCACGATAGCGCTCGGCCCGCGCTTCCCGCACATGGCCTTCCACTCGCCGGACGCGCCCAACCCGTACGTCGAGGCTGGCTTCGGCCTGCGCTGGTTCCCCCTCGAACCGCCGGACGAACGGATGGCGGGCCTGCGAGAGGCGGGACGCGTCGTCGAGACCTATGTCGGCGAGCTGCTGGACGAGTACGCGCTGACCCCTGACCGGTGCGTGCTCATCGGCTTCTCGCAGGGGTGCATGACCTCGCTGTACACCGCGCCGCGCATGGAACGGCCCATCGCGGGCGTCGTCGGGCTCAGCGGGGCGCTGCTCTTCCCCGAATGGCTCGCCGACGAGGTCCGCCAGAAGCCGCCCATCGTCCTCGTGCACGGCGACCAGGACGCCGTGCTGCCCCCCGAGTCGACCGCGAAGGCGGGGCAGACGCTCGCCGACCTCGGCTTCCCGGTTGAGGCCTACCTGCTGCAGGGCCTCGGCCACAGCATAGACATCCGCGGGCTGGAGATCGCGTCGCAGTTCATCGAGCGCGTGCTCGCTTAGCCCAGGCCCCGTCGTTCCTGCGCAGGCAGGAACCTCGCCCCCTGCCTGGTTCCCTCTCCTGAGGGAGAGGGAAACGCGCTTTAGCGCGCGGGTGAGGGCCATCGGGGTGGGTGCCCTTGTCGGGTCCCTTCCCCCTCGATGGGGGAGGCTGGGATGGGGGTGAACCGGGTCAGATTACCTGGGTCTCGACGGCGTACTCGTGGTACTTGCCTTCCTGGCCTGAGCCCCTGCCGAAGTAGTGCCACTGCGGGAAGTTGAAGTCGGACGTGATGGACCGCGGCTGGAGAAGCGCCGTCTTCAGGAAGGCCTTCAGGTCCGGCACGTTGTAGACGTTGGTCTCGAACCCCCACGCGTTCAGCTGCTCCACCAGCCTGCTCATCTGCGGCCTGTTCCACTTGACCGACACCCGGTTGATACCCCGGGAGCGCAGCTCTTCCAGGCACTCCAGCCCCTCCTCGGGCCTGCTCAGCAGGATGGGTACCATGGCATCGATGGGGACCTGGAAGATGGCGGAGGGGTAGGCGTCCTGCAGCACCGCGAACCCTTCCTTTCCCAGAACGTGGAAGTTGGCGTTGAACCAGACCCGGGAGTCGTCGAAACCTGATTGCCGGAGGGCCGCTAGGCTCTCGTGGACCACCGGGCCGCCTTCCTTCAGGTCCAGCTTGATGGACTTCCCTGAGGCTCCCACGGACTCCAGCACGTCTTCCAGCAGCAGCAGGTCTTCCTGCCGGCAGGAATGAGCGCCGTTCAGCGGGTCGTGCCGGAGCACCAGCTGCTCGGACGCCGGGTGCAATCGCACGTCCGCCTCGCCCCATGCCACGTTGGATGCCAGGAACAGGCGCAGGTTGCGCGCGTCGTTGATCCCGTGCCACACGAGCTGGACGTGCCGCGGCAGGTCCGTCTCCTGGGCCAATTGCGTGAGGTCGTACACGTCCCCGCTGACGGAGCGGGGCGGCAGCGCCTTCCGCTGGGACTCGAAGATCGTGTCAGCGTGAAGCAGCATGATCTCGTGGGAGGGGTCCATTTCGGCGATCGCTGCCAGGTTGGCCGGCTCGTTGTCCACCGCGGCGAACACGCGGTATCCCGCTCGCTGGAACTGCAGGGTCCCGGCAGCCTTCACATGCGGGACGTTCCGGTCCCGGGGGCCCGGATTCATGTGCAGCAGGTCGCTGGTGAACCGGACCTTGTACTCCCTGCCCAGCTCATTCAGACAGTCCAGCGTCTCCTCGCGGATCGCCTCCGACCTGCCGGTATTCAGCCCCACGAACGTATCGGGCTGCATCTGGAACCACCGCATGACCTCCATGACCCCGGAGAACGGTCGATGCGCCCACAGCACCGCATCCGGCGACCAGTACGCGCGCTCACACCACGCCGCGATCCGCTCGAGATCAGCCGTGGGCAGCCCGAACCGTGCCAACAGCTCCCGGACGTTGTCCTCGTGCGTGGTTATTTCCGGTACGCGAAGGTTGCGGAAGTAAGACGTTCCGTGGACCGAATCGTAGGAACGAAGAACATTCAGGGTCAGGTAGCGCGTGTCCAGTATCGTGCCGTCGATGTCGAACAGGATGATCAGTTTCTCTTCGGGATATCGGCTGCGCATCACCTCGTAGTGCGAGGCCAGCCGTTCCATCCAATTGACCGGATCCATCCAGTTCTCCGACCCGATATCGAACCTGCGATGATTAAAGCATAGCAGGTTTAACGCCGGGTTCCCGAACCATTAACGACGGCGGAATTCGCGCAGATTCGGCGAGACAGTGAGCTGCGCGCCGCTGACGGCCTGCACGTCCTCCGGGGTGTAGCCGGGCGCTATTTCGGTGAGCAGGAAGCCCTGTTCCGTGATCTCGAAAAGGCCGAGGTTCGTCGCGACGAGCTTGACGACGCCCACTGCGGTCACGGGCAGCGCGCAGCGTTCCAGCAGCCGCGGTTTGCCGTCGCGCGTCGTGTGCTCCAGCGCCAGGAAAACGTTCTTCGCGCCGACGGCGAGGTCCATCGCACCGCCGATGCCGCCCCCCTTCGCGCCCGCCACCTTCCAGTTCGCGAAGTCGCCGTTCGCGGCGACCTCGTACGCGCCGAGCACCGTCACGTCCACGTAGCCCGCCCGGATCAGCGCGAACGAGTCCGCGTGGTCGAGGATCGCCATCCCCGCCATCTCCACCACGTACTGCCCGCCCGCGTTCACGAGGTTCGGGTCCTCCTCGCCGCGCTCCGCAAGCGGGCCGTAGTTCACCAGCCCGTTCTCGGACTGGAAGATGACGTGCCGGTCCGGGTGCACGAAATTGGAGCAGAGCGTCGGGATCCCGATGCCGAGATTGACCACCCAGCCGTCGTGGAACTCCATCGCGAGCCGGTTGGCCATCGTCTGCCGGTCGAGGGGCTGCTTCTCCGTCATCGCAACCGTTCCCCGTCATTCCAGCGAAAGCTGGAATCCATAGATGAGAGTAGATGACGCATCATCGCTGGGGCGGCTCCTCCTGGATGCCGTCCGGCGGGACGGCGACGACGCGGTCGACGAAGATGCCGGGCGTGTGGACGTGGTCCGGGTCCATCGCACCCTCCTCCACGACCGGCTCGTCGACCTCCACGATGGTGACCTTCGCGGCGCGCGCCATGACGGGGCCGAAGTTGCGCTGCGTGCGGTGGTACTGCAGGTTGCCCATGCGGTCGGCGCGGCGGGCGCGGACGAACGCGTAGTCGGCGTGGAGCGCGGTCTCCAGCACGTACTCCCTGCCGTCGAAGACGCGCGTCTCCTTGCCGTCGGCCATCTCCGTCCCGACGCCGGTGGGCGTGTAGAACGCGGCGATGCCCGCCCCGGCGGCGCGGATGCGCTCCGCGAGCGTGCCTTGCGGCATCAGCTCCGCCTCGATCTTCCCCGCCTCGTAGAGGTCGGTGAACGGCGACGGTACGGACGGGTGCGGCGACGCCGTGAACGCAGCGTGGATCTTCGCAACGCGCCCCTCCTTCACGAGCACGCCGGAGTCGATGCGGTCGTCCTGCCAGCGTCCTGGGGTGTTGGAGATGAGTGTGAGGCCCTTCGCGCCCTGCCGGTAGAGCGCGTCGATGAGGTTGCGCGCCGTGCCGGGCCCGGCGAAGCCGGAGAGCATGATGGACGCGCCGTCCGGGATGTCGGCGACGGCGGCGGCGAAGTCGGGGTAGACCTTGTCGGGCATGGGGGCAACGTTAGCGCGAAAGCGCGGGGAGGGGCAACCAACCGTCACCCGCCGAGCATACAGGGCACCCACAAGGGATGCCCCTACACCAAGCGAGGTTCCTGCCTTCGCAGGAACGACGGATCTGCGCTCCGTCCGAAGTGCCATGAGTGTGGGGCGTGAGCAAGGTGTGCAATGCGGGCTGAAATCTGCACATCTTGCTGTTCGGGTTACGAGTGAATCGCACGTCCGTTTTGAGCATCTTGAGCACCTTGCGATGGCGTCGAGCAGGCCACGGCCTGCTTCCCACCTTGGTTGAACAAGGTGTGCAGAGTTTGCAAAAGTTCGAGGCTTCATCGGGTGTCTCATTCCGTTTCATTCCGGTTCACCGGGGTCTGCCTAGGAAGCGACCAGTACCACGCACCGGGGCCGCCACGCACTCCGGGTTCGCTCACGCGGGTGCAGATGACATTGCAGGCCACACGAGCGCGGCGGAGAGTGCCCTTGGAGATGCCGTGCAAGGTTGCCTCGCGCTCGACGGTGACGGCGGGTCTGGAACCATCGGCGAGTGCGCGGGTGATGAAGGTTTGTGCGGCGCGGACCTTCGCTCCATGGTCGCGGTTGGGGTCGGCGAGGGCCTTGATGTGGGCGGGGAAGACGGGCTTGCGCCAAGCGAGGGTGAAGCCTGAAGGAAGATCGCTCTGGATTCCAGCCTCCGCTGGAATGATGGGGCTCTGCCCCGTTGGGATGCGAGGTTCCTGCCTTCGCAGGAACGACGAAGAAGGCTCATGCGGAAGGACGAAGGGGATGGCGGGGGCGTCGTCGCTCATGGCGGGGCGAAGCGGGACGAGGAAGCGGCGTTCGCCGGGGCCGACGACGGCGGTGGTGAAGACGACGGATGCCTGGGCGAGCCTCCGCTGCATGGCAGTAATGGCACGGGGGTAGGTGGGCGCGGGGTTATGGGTGAGGGCGATCACGGCTGCGCCGGAGCGGGCGGCCAATGCCTTGAGCATGCCGAGGATGGTCGCGACCTGGGCGCGGTGCATCGAGGCGAGGTCCTCCACCTGGTCGACGACGAGCAAGGCGGCGCTTCCCGCGTCGATGAGGTTGGCGAGCCGTTTCATGACGTGGTTGAGGCCCGGCCAAGGGGCGGTGAAGTCCGCAGCCGGGTTCGACGTTGGCTCGGTCCAGCGGGGCACAGGGAGTTTCCTGCCTATTGGACGGGGGCGGCGGGGAGCGTCCTCGTCATCCTCGCCCCAGTCGTCTTCCTCCTCCTCGTAGTAGTCCGGGCCGTCGTCCATGGGCGGCTCGTCGGGGTGGTAGTCGATAGGGTGAGTTGGGGAGAGGAGGTCTGCGAGGTAGATGCGTCCGAGGTCCGCGCCGAAGAGGCGGAGCGTAGGCAGGACGTCGGACTTCGGGTTGCCGTCGAGGAGGGCGAGCACGACGGGGGTGGAGGGGAAGCAAGCGTCCGGTTGATCGGGCGCGGCTGCACCGCGCGAGACGCGGGCGGCGATGTCGAGGGCGATAGAGGTCTTGCCGGAGGACGGGTATCCGGCGATGAGAGTGAGCTTACCGAGGGGGATGCGGTTCGGCCACAGCCAGTCCGGCGGTTGCTGGATGAGATAGTCGAGAGGTTGCAGGCCGGCCTCGAACGCGCCGACAGGGGTGTAGAAGTGGGATTCGGGCATGAGGCCGCGCTTCGCGAGGGCGTCCATGACGCGATAGTTGGGACAGCGGGTGCACTCGAACGAGAAGCCGCGGTCCGGGTCGTAGTAGACGGTGAGCGTGGGGACGGCGGCGTTGTCGTGGGAGGGACAGTGGAACCTGCCGGGGTTTACGCACAGGCAGCCGGGGACGCCGCATCGGAGGGCGCGTTCAAGGCGATCGCCGTAGGCCCTGTCCTCGGGCGGGAGGGTGTAAGGCGCTATGGA
>VXQP01000085.1:0-822 GCA_009838965.1 Chloroflexota bacterium
TGGACGCGATGCTCAGCTACTACAACAGCGTCGCCAGCTTCGAGGGCGAGTGGTACCTCTTCGCAACCGACGCCGCCGACATCTACCACGTCCACCCGCTGCTGCCGCAGCTCATAGGGACGGACATCAAGGACGTGGTCGGCTCCGACGGATACGAACTGGGCAAGGAGTTGGCCAAAGCCACCGAGGAGGGAGTCTGGGTGGAGTACCTGTGGCCCCACCCGGTAACGCTCAAGGAAGTCCCCAAAGTGGGTTACGCAGTACGACGGGACGGGATGCTCTTCGCCTCCGGCTACTACGTGCGCGCCGAAGACCCCACGGGCCGGACCGTCGACTACGTGCAACAAGCCATCGACTACTACAAGGCCAACGGGTTGGAGGCCACGGTCAACCACTACAGCAGCGAGGGCAGCTTCGACGGCCAATGGAACCTCACCCTGGCCGATGAGAACGACATCCTCCTGACCTCTCCTCTCACCCCACACCTCGTAGGCGTCGACTTGAAAGACGTCGGCGCGGGCAGCATCCGGAAGATCGGCGAGGAGATGGCCGCGGCCACAGAGGACGGTATCTGGGTCAGCTTCGTCTTCCCCAACACGAGGTCATCGGAGACGCTGTACGCGCATACGTGGGCCGTGCGCCACGACGGGCTGCTCTTCACGTCGCGCTACTACGACGACCAGCCCGGCGATCCCGAGGGACCCTAGGGAGTCCAACGCAGAACCGCTGTCACAGTCTGAAGCGGGGGGGGGGGGGGGGCGCGCGGGGCGGGGGGGCCGGGGCCCCAGAAACGAAGAAAAAAAGAAAACGCCGCGGCACCGC
>VXQP01000085.1:832-19350 GCA_009838965.1 Chloroflexota bacterium
CCCCCCCCCCCCCCCCCCCCCCCCCCCCCCCCCCCCCCCCCCCCCCCCCCCGCTTCTGGCGACCGTCCCACACAGCCGGCAGTGGCCCGCTCCTACTCGAGGGGTCCCTGCGTAACCCATCCACCCCACTCCTGTTCACCCCCCGCGCCACATCTACCCCACCGGTTACTACAGAGGTCTCTCAAGGAGCGGAGCCGGAGCCCTGGGTTTACTTGTCCACGCGGCAGCTGACGACGTCTATGCCGTAGTATTTCCTGTGGTGTACCGACGAGGCGTAGTGGCGCAGGATGCGGATGGAGAGCTCCTGCTCGTCTTCCAGCGCCTGGCCCTCGTCCAGATAGGCCATGCGGTCCTCGATATTCCCCTGGATGACGTCGTCCGAAGCGACCACGATCTCGAGCTCGGCGGAGCCGCCTTCGGGGCGGACCGTGGCGACCAGCCTGCGCGTCCGACCGTCGGGGCCGCCGTTCTCCCCTTCCAGGATGCTCAGCATCACCTCTTCTCCAACCAGGCGCAGCCGATCCTTCCCCTCCTCCGTCCAGGAATGCCTGTCGGCGAAGCGGCCGAGGAAATCGTCAACGGCAGGCAAGGAGGACTGGGCCAGGTCGATCCGCAGTTTCCGAGGGCGGGAACTCGATAACTCGGCGAATACGGTCATGACTACGGCCGTCATCCCGCCGAAGAAGAGCGTATTGCCCACCAGCTGACTGGCGGTCCCCTCAACGAACCCGCTGAAAGCCCCGGCGGACAGGCCCAGGACCATCGAGACCCCGGCGATGGTGGCTTTCTTCTGGTCAACCCGGCCCGTGAAGACCGTCTTCGCGCCTTCGACGAAGAGCATACCGAAGATGATGACGTACACCGCGCTGACCACGGGGCTCGGAATGGCGACCAGTACGGCAAGCAACTTGGAGAAGGGGGCCACCAACATGGTCAACAGCCCCAGGTATATCCCGACGCTCTTCGCAGCGACGCCGGTAAAGCCGATGTAGACGACGGTGGCCGCCCACGGCGCGGCGACCGGCAATGTCCCTACGAATCCCGAGAGCAGGGTGCCCAGGCCGTACACGCCCAGACCTCCCTGCACTGAGCGGAAGTCGATGGCCGAATGGTCGCGGTAGGAAGCGCGGTAGATCACCGACAGGTCCCCCACCGCTTTCATGAATGCCGTGAGGTTCACGAACACGAATGCAGGAAGCAGGGCCCAGAAGTCCGCATCGAAGGTCAGGTCCAGCCCCGGCCACCCGAAATCGGGCAGGCTCACCCATGGAGCGTCGACGATGATGTCTGCGTCGTAGTAGCCGAGGGGTACGGCCACCACCAGCCCGGCAGCGACGGTGGCCGGCAAGATCCACATGCGCCATGCCGGGGTCCCTTGCAAAGAGATGAAGGCCCCGACGGCCAGGGCAGCCACCCCCGGCGCCATGAAGAGCATGGTCGATGCGCCTTCCGGCGGAACGACGGCGGTTCTCACGACGAAGGGCATGGCCGAAACCGCCACCAGCATGATCACCACCCCGCTCACCGTCTGTGTAAATACCCGGCGGAGGGAGGCAAGCCGCAAGGTCAGGATGATCTGAAGCAGGGTGGAAGCCACCAGCAGGCTCGCCAGCAGACGAGGCCCTCCGGCGTTGAGGGCGAGAGCGCAGATGGTCAGGAACGGAACGTTGAAGTTGGTGACGACGAGGCGGCCCGAACCGAAATACCAGAACCGGAGGGTCTGCAGGACCATACCGGCCCCGGAGACCACCAGCGCGGCAAATATCGCCCATCCCAGGTAGGAGTCGGACTCGCCGGCCGCACGTACCACCAGCACCGCCAGCATGACGAGGGCGATGGTGTTGGGTACGAATATCTGTGCCGCCGAAGTTACCGCCACTGACGGCGGACACTTCTCATCCGGTTCGTAGCGAATCGCAACTCACCTCAGGGTTTCTCCCCCATCCGCCCCAGCGGCACCTCGTAGATCATAATGCGGTTGCCGCACGTGTCGTTGAAGATGGCCTGCGCGCCGCCCGCGGCATCTATCGGCTTTATCGAGAACACGACGCCCCGCCCTACGAGGCGTTCGTACTCCGCCTGGATGTCGTCGACCGCGAACGCCGCGTGCGGGATGCCCTGCTCGAAGATCGCCTGCTGGTACGCCTGCGCGGCAGGGTTGTCGTTGGGTTCGAGGAGCAACTCGGCGGCGTCCGGCGCCTCGGACGAGACGACCGTCAGCCACTTGAACTGCCCCACGGGGAAGTCTTCCTTCTTCACGAAGCCCAGCACTTCGGTGTAGAACGCCAGCGCCTTGTCCTGGTCGTCCACGTGGATGCTGGTCAGTTCGATCCTCATTCATTGGCTCCTTCGTACGAGGGGGTGAGGCGGGGAGTGTACTACGGCAGCCGCCGGCCGCGTCCCAGCCCGCAGGGCCCTCACCCGCCGCGCAAGCGCGTCGACCTCTCCCTCAGGAGAGGTGGGAGGCGCCCCACTCTGCCGTGACCCCACCGCGTGCGCTGCCCGCGCACCCTGGATTCCCGCCTGTGCGGGAATGACGGAGATAAGGGGACGCGGGGTTTGCTATGCTACGCGCCGCCATACGTCACACGCCGGGAGAGAACACCTCCCTATAGAGAGCACGTAATCGCACACCACCACCGGCAGGAGTAGAGAGCATATGACCACCGCACCACGCGTCGTCGGCGCGCCCATACCCCGCATCGACGGGCGCGACAAGGTAACCGGCGCAGCCAACTACGGGGCAGACGTCGAGGTCCCCGGCACGCTCTGGGCGAAGACCCTCCGCAGCCCCTTCCCGCACGCACGCATCCGCGGCATCGACACGTCCGCCGCACTCGCGCTGCCCGGCGTCCACGCGGTGCTCACCGGCGACGACATCCCCGCGAACATGCGCTGGGGACGCCGCATCGTCGACGTGCCCGTGCTTGCGCAGAGCGAGGTGCGCTTCGTCGGCGAGCAGGTCGCGGCGGTCGTCGCTGACGACGAGGAGATCGCGCAGCGGGCGCTCGAACTCATCGACGTCGACTACGAGGAGCTCCCCGCCGTCACCGACCCCGAGGAGGCGATGAAGAACGAGATACTCGTGAACCCGGACATGCACGGGTTCAAGGGGCTGCTTTACGAGGTCAACGAGCCCACCAACGTCGTGGTCCACTTCGAATGGAGCAACGGCGACGTGGAGGCCGGCATGAAGGAGGCCGACCTCGTCGTCGAGAACACGTACACGACGCCGTCGCAGCACCAGGTCTACATGGAGGCGCACAACGCCACCGTGCGCGTGAACGCGGACGGCTCAGCGGAGGTGTGGACGCCCGGCAAGGCGCCGTACGCGGTGCGCGGCCAGATCTCGGGGCCGCTCGGCGTCGAGCCGGAGAGCATCGTCTTCCACCCTGTCACCATCGGCGGCGACTTCGGCGGCAAGGGCTCGCCGATGAACGTCGCGCTGGGCTACGTGCTCTCGAAGGCTGTCGGCGGCAGGCCGGTGCGGATGGTGTTCGACTACGCGGAGGAGTTCCTGGCCGCGAACCCGCGCCACTACTCCAAGCTGCGGATGCGTACCGGCGTCAAGAAGGACGGCTCCATCACCGCGCACGACGTGGCCATCGTGTTCGACAGCGGCGCGTACGCAGGCTTCAAGCCCGCGGGGCACCTCGGCGGCGCGAAGGCGGCGGGCGGACCTTACCGAACGGAAAACGCGCGCGTGGTCGAGGACATGGTCTACACCCACAACACGCCGTGCGGCCACATGCGCGGGCCCGGCGAACCGCAGGCCGTCTTCGCCCTCGAGTCGCACATCGACGAGGTCGCGAAGGCGCTCGACATGGACCCCGTACAGTTCCGGCTGATGAACCTCGTGGAGGACGGCGAGCCCACGGCGCTCGGCGACGTGTTCGTCGAGAACCGCGCTGCCGAAGCGCTCGAAGTCGCGGTCGAGGCGTCAGGCTACAACGCACCGAAGGCGTCCGGCGTTGGCCGGGGCGTCTCGGTCGGCGAGCGCCCGCCCGGCGGCGGACGCATCAACTCGCAGGTGTCGATGGAGGCGGACGGCTCCGTCCTCATCACCACTCCCCTCTTCGAGCAGGGCGCGGGCGCGTACACGGTGCTCCAGCAGGTCGTTGCCGAGGACCTCGGCCTCCCAGCCGACGCGGTGCGCATGGTCGTCGCCGACACGGGCCTGTTCGACATGGACCAGGGCGTGGGCGGCAGCCGCGTCACGAACCTAGGCACGGTCGCCACGCACGACGCCGTCGGGCAGGCGCAGGGCGAACTGTTCAAGCTCGCGGCGGAGCTGCAGAACTGGCCGGAGGAGAAACTGGAGGTGCGGGGGCAGATGCTCGTGCGGACGGACACCGGCGAGTCGCAGCCGTGGAGCAACCTCATCGCCCGCGTGGGCACGCCCGTCGTGGGACGCGGCGTCGCCTCAGGCGGCTACGAGAACCCGGTCACCGGCTACTGCGCGCAGATCGCCGAGGTCGACGTCGATGCGGAGACCGGCCAGATACGGCTGACGAAGCTCACGACCGTCCACGACACGGGCACCATCATCAACCCCATCGGCCACCAGGGGCAGATCAACGGCGGCGCGATGATGGGCATCGGCTTCGGTCTGCAGGAGGAGCTGGTTCGCGAGAACGGCTTCATCTCCACCCTCTCGTTCGCGGACTACAAGATCCCGAACATCGCCGACATCCCCGAACTGACGACGGTCGTGCTCGACACGCCGGGCAAGGGCGTCGGCCCGTACAACATCAAGGCGATCGGCGAGAGTCCCAACGCGCCGACCGCCGCCGCCATCGCGAACGCCATCGCGGACGCCTGCGGCGTGCGCGTGCGCGACCTGCCGGCCACGGCGGAGAAGGTCTACGAGGCGTTGCAGAATGCGTAGGGCTGCGAGGTTCCTGCCTCCGCAGGAACGACGGATAAGGGTATGGACGAACTACGACCCATAGGCGAGGTTGCGCGGGGCCTCGGCATCGCTCCGAAGCACCTCATCCCATTCGGCGACACGAAGGCGAAGGTGTCGCTGGAGGCGATGCGCCCGGAGCAGAAGGGCAAGCTCATCGTCGTTACGGGCGTGAACCCCACGCCTGCGGGCGAGGGCAAGACGACCACCAGCGTCGGCCTCACACAGGGGCTGGGAAAGATCGGCAAGAGCGTCGTGACGACGCTCCGGGAGCCGTCGCTCGGGCCGATATTCGGGATCAAGGGCGGCGGCACCGGCGGCGGGAGGGCGCGCGTCATCCCGGAGGACGAGATCAACGTCCACTTCACCGGCGACGCCCACGCCGTCTCCTCCGCGCACAACCTGCTCGGCGCGCTCGCCGAGAACGTCATCTACCGCGGGCGTATCGCCGGCGCGAAGCCGTCCGACATCACCTGGCGTCGGGTCGTCGACATCGAGGACCGCGCGCTGCGCAGCATCGTCTCCGGCCTCGGCGGCTCAGCGAACGCTCCGCTGCGCGAGACGGGGTTCGACATCGTCACGGCGTCCGAGATCATGGCCGTGCTCGCGCTCTCGTCCGGGCTCGACGACCTGCGCGCCCGCCTCGGCAGGATCACGGTCGCGACGGGCAGCGGCGGGGCGCGCGTCACCGCAGAGGACGTGGGGGCGGTCGGCTCGCTCATGGCGCTGCTCCGGCACGCCATCCTCCCGAACATGGTGCAGACCACGGAAGGACAGCCTTCGTTCGTCCACACCGGGCCGTTCGGCAACATCGCACACGGCTGCAGCTCGGTCGTCGCGGACCGGCTCGCGCTCGGCTACGCGGACTACGTCGTGACCGAGGCGGGGTTCGGCGCGGACCTCGGTTTCGAGAAGTTCATGCACATCAAGTGCCGCACCAGCGGGCTGCGCCCGAGCGCGGCGGTGCTCGTCGGCACCGTGCGGGCGATGAAGCACCACGGCGGGGTCGGGATCAAGGACCTGGACTACCCTGATCCGCTGTCCGTGCGCATCGGCTGCGCGAACCTGCAGCACCTCGTCGGCGTCGTGCGCAAGCTCGGCCTGCCAGTCGTCGTGGCCATCAACCACTTCCCCTCCGACACGCCGGAGGAGACGGTGGTGATGCAGGACGCGGCGATAGAGGCGGGAGCGGCGGCGGCGGTCGTCTGCAGCGGATTCGAGGACGGCGGCGAGGGCGCGGTCGAGCTCGCGGAGGCGGTCGTGCGCACCTCCGAGCCGGGACCGCCCCGTGCACGGTGGCTCTACCCGCTCGACGCTCCGCTGCGCGAGAAGGTGCGTGTGCTCGCGGAGACGGTCTACGGCGCGTCGGACGTGCGCTGGAGCGCGCAGGCGTCGCGACAGCTCGACCGGTTCGAGGAGCAGGGGATCGGCGGCATGCCCATCTGCATGGCGAAGACGCCGCTCTCCATCTCGCACGATCCGTCGCTCAAAAACCGGCCCACGAACTACACGTTCGAGATATCGGACGTGCGGGCGTCGACGGGCGCGGGATTCGTCTACCCCATCGCGGGCAACATCGTCACGATGCCCGGCCTGCCGGGCACCCCCCGCGCGCTGGACGTGGACTCCAAGGGGAATATCACCGGGCTGTGACGCCTCAGGCACTCCCGGCATAGCGAAAGAGGGGGGTCGAAGCGCATGGAACCACAACGGTTCAGCTACCAGCGTCCGGACAACGATCGGGCGAAGAACCTGACGCCTCTCTGCCAGACGGACCGGCTGTGGGCGGACATGCAGCTCGTGAAAGAGGGCGGAGAGAACAAGCTCCACAGCCACACGGTGAGCGACGGGTTCTTCATGGTCATACAGGGCAGCGCGAAGTTCTACGGCGAGGGCGACGTCCTGCTGGCCGAGCTGGGGGCGCAGGAAGGGGTCGTCATGCCTCACGGCTTCAAGTACTGGTTCGAGAGCTCGGGGACGGAGCCGCTGCAACTGCTGCACGTCGCCGCCAGCGACCCGAACCTCCGGGACGTGCGGGTCGGGCCCAGCCGGGAGTAAGGCTGGGGAAGGCCAGTTCACCCCCATCCTAACCTTCCCCCATCAAGGGGGAAGGGATCAGGCAGGGCTGCGAGGTTCCTGCCTGCGCAGGAACGACGGAACCCCTCCCCGCATCGCCTCACAGGGCCCTCACCCCGCGCTGAAGCGCGTTCCCTCTCCCTCAGGAGAGGGGGCTGCGAACAGGGCACCCACAAGGGGCACCCCTACACCAGGCCACCCGAGAGGATGCTGCACGCTGAAGCGCGGGCTCCGCTCAGCATGACGTGCCACACCACGCACCACCCCTCCTCGTGACCTGACCGGGCACACTGGATTCCCGCCTGCGCGAGGATGACGGAGAGAGGGGTCTCTCCGTCATAGGAAGGAGCCTGCTAGACCTTGGGGAGGCACTCCTTCCAGTCTGCGCCGGCGGGGAGGACCGAGGTGATCATGTAGGGGTAGTCGCGGGGCTGGTTCTCCTCCGGCGTCCAGGCGAGGCCGGGCGGGTCGCCGCCTTCCGCCATCGTGCGCACGGCCTCGAGCATGAAGCGGCGCATCGCGATGATGTGCATGTCGCTCGCGCCGAGGTTCTCCTGGGTCCTGTCGCTGATGGCGCCCATGCTCTCGGTCACCATCTTGTCCTGCGTGTGGTTGCGGGCGGCGACCCCGCACCAGTAGTCGCCCGACTTCTGCTCCTCGCGGCTCAACTGGTAGTTGTTGGCGCGGGTGTAGTAGCTCATGAAGTCCGGCCCCACCTCAGCGCGGTCACTCCGCGCGTACGAGTCATCGACGCTCTTGTCCCACCAGACCTCGAAGTCGTAGCGCCAGTTGGTGTAGTCGTCTGCGGGCACCTGATAGATGGTGTGCACGGCCTCGTTGTAGCCGTTGGGCGAGTCGCCGCGCGGCGTGTTGCCGATGCAGGGCATGAGGAAGGTGTTGGTGCGCACCATCTCTTGTGTGTCGTCGTAGGGGTAGATGGTCGCGGCGCGGACACCCCACGGCAGCCTGTCGATGGCGACGCGCGCCGGGCGCCTGCGCGCCTGGTTCATGGGGTCCCCCTCGCCGGAGATGCGCCGGTGCAGGTACGCCGAGTGGATGCTGTCGTTATCGCCCTCCAGCGCCTGGAGCCAGTTGCACTCGAGGAAGAGCTTGCTGCCGACGACGACGTGGTCGCGCGGCAGGGTGAACCACGGCAGGTTGGGCACGAGAGGCATCTTCTCCTTCGGCCCCATGTAGGTGAGCACGACGCCGTTGCGCTCCTCGCACGGATACGACTTGTGCTGGATGGTGTCCTTCAGCCTGCTGGTCTCCGGCTCGGCGGGGATGTCCAGCACCGTGCCGTCTGCATCGTACTTCCAGCCGTGGTAGACACACGTGATGCTGCAATCCTCCACCCGTCCATAGAAGAGCGACGCCCTGCGGTGCGAGCAGTACTCGCCGAGCAGCCCCACCCTGCCGTTGCTGTCGCGGAAGGCGACGAGGTCCTCGTTGAGCAGCTTGACGCGCACCGGAGCGCAATCCGGCTCCGGCAACTCCTCGGAGAGCAGCGCCGGTATCCAGTAGCGGCGGAACAGCTCGCCCATCGGCGTACCGCGTCCCACGCGGGTCAGGATCTCGTTGTCCTCGGCGATAGACATCGCGCACCTCCGCTGGCGTTCACTTCTCCCGACAGTACGGCTGCCACTATAGCCCCGGCAGGATGCGTGTCAACGCGGCCGGGTCAGCGGCGCTCGTCCATGATGCGGCTGGCGATGCGCAGGTCCCACATCTGCAGCGGGTTGTAGCCGACGAGCTCCGGGTACTCGTCGACGGCCATGTCGTAGAAGTTGGCGATGGCGTGCGGCATCGGCACGGGCGGGTCGGCCAGCTCTCCGGCGAGGTGGCCGTAGACGGTCTCGCGCTCCCCGGGGGTCGCGATCGTGGCGCCTCGCGACGTCATCAGCCCGTCCGGGATGGAGGTCATCACGTCCAACACCGTCTGTTTGTCCTCCTTGAACAGCCTCGCAGCGTCGAACGCGGCCCGAACGAGGTTCTCCATGTCCTCCGCGCGGCTCTCGAGCAGTTCAACGGACGTCGTGTAGACGACGCCTCCCAGGAAGCCGAAGGAGCCGATGTCGAGCGGCACGAGGCCCGCATCGACAGCCGCGTCCGAGAAGAGGTTGGTAACGACGGCCGCTTCGCAGTCCCCGGCCACGACACGCTGCCAGGGCATCCACCGGCCCTCCGAGTCCGGCACAAGGACGACCTCGAACTCCGTCAGCCCCGCACGACGCAGCCAGAGGGGGTCGATGAGGTTGGTGGGTCGAGCGTCGCGTATCGCGATGCGCCTGCCGCGCAGCTCGTCGAGGCTCGTGACGCCGGGGCGCACGTAGAGCCGCTCGTTGATGGTGGTGACGGCCGCGGCGATGGATACGAGCGGCATGCCCTTCGCGCGGTTGAGCTGCTGGTTCCAGTAGTTCTCCGCGAGCACCTCTCCCCTGCCGTCGAACAGCAACTCGGCGTACTCGCGGCCCTCGGGCCGCTCCAGGACGACCTCCGTGCCGTAGGCCGCGGCGGCGTGCCGCACGGTGTAGAGGTACGGCAGGCGGTCGGCGTCGCGCCACAAGACTCTGAGCGTGCCCATGGGTCCCTCCTTGCAGTCGACTCCCCCGGTTCACCCCCATCCTAACCTTCCCCCGTCGAGGGGGAAGGGACCGAACAGGCTGCGAGGTTGCGCGCTAAAGCGCGGGCCTTCGCAGGAACAACGGAACCCCCTCTGCCCACCGCCCTCCAAGGCCCTCACCCCGCGCTGAAGCGCGTTCCCTCTCCCTCAGGAGAGGGGGGATAAGACAGGGCGCCCACAAGGACACCCCTACACCAAGCAAGGTTCCTGCCTTCGCAGGAACGACGGAACCCCTCCACGCACCACCCCCGCAGTACCCTCACCCCCGCATCAAGTGCGGGGCAGGCTCCAATCCTCTCCCCTTGTAGGGAGAGGGGATCAGGCAGGAGCGACGCCCAGCCTGCTCTGCAGTCGTGGGTACGCTTCCAGCGCGTTGTCCTGGAATATGCGGCGCTTCTCTGCTTCGGTGATGCCGGGGACGGCGTCGACGTACGGCTTCGTGTCGTCGAAGTAGCGGCCTGTCCGCTCGTCTACGCCGCGCACCGCGCCGATCATCTCGGAGGCGAAGACGACGTTGGGCGCGCCCATCACCTTGACGAGGAAGTCGATGCCCTCCTGGTGGTAGACGCAGGTGTCGAAGTAGAGATTGCCGAGCAGCAACTCTTCCAGGGGCGGCCTGCCCATGTCCTGCGCGATGCCCCGGTAGCGGCCCCAGTGGAACGGGACGGCCCCGCCGCCGTGAGGAAGCACGAACCTGAGCGTGGGGAAGTCCCTGAACAGGTCCGACAGGAGGAACTGCATAAAGGCCGTTGTGTCGCCGTTCAGGTAGTGGGCGCCCGTCCCGTGGAAGTTGGGGTTGCACGACATGCTGACGTGAACCATCGCGGGGACTTCCAGCTCGACCATCCGCTCGTAGAGCCCGTACCACCAGTGGTCGGTCAGCGGCGGGTCGGTCCAGTAGCCGTCGGTCGGGTCGGGATTGAGGTTGCAGCCGACGAACCCGAGCTCGTTGACGCAGCGGTCGAGCTCGGCGATGCACTCGGTCGGCGATACGCCCGGCGACTGCGGGAGCTGGCAGACGCCGATGAAGTTGTCGGGGAACATGGTGCAGACGCGATGGACGAGGTCGTTGACTGTCCGGCTCCATTGGATGCTCGTGCGGGCGTCGCCGAAGTGATGCCCCATCCCGCCCGCGGTCGGCGAGAAGAGCGCCACGTCCGTTCCGCGATCGCGCTGCAGCCTGAGCTGGCCGTTCTCGATGGTCTCGCGTATCTCGTCGTCGCTGATCGACAGCGGCTCGGTGAAGGGGCGCCCGGCGCTCTCTATCTGGCGGGCGCGCCACTCGCGCAACTGTCGCGGGGCGGTCGTGTAGTGGCCGTGGACGTCGATGATCATGGGCGGATTCTACGTCATGCGACAGCGCGCGCACCGGCGCCCTGCCCCGCTCATCGCGGCCTTGCGCATCGTTCGAGGCAGGCGCATGATGGCGCCGCCGGTAACAGGAGGCATAGGCGAAGCCGCTGGAGGAGGTGACTCGTGACTCTGCTCATCAACACGGAAGAAGCTCGGCGCGTCCTGACGATGGACGACTGCCTGGAGTACCTGGACACGGCCTACAAGGACCTGGCGAACAAGGAGGCGGTCACCGCTCCTCCCGGAGGCCGCTGGGACGTGTGGGTCCCGGTCGGCGACGAGAAGTACTACGTGTTCGGCACCCTGCAGGGCGCGAGCCGCCGCCTCGGGGTGTTCGCGATGCGGTTCAAGTCCGACATCATGCACTACCCCTGGGAGGCGGACGGGCAGACGCTGGACAAGTACTGCGTGGAACCGGGTAAGTACTGTGGGCTCATCATGCTGTTCAGCGTGTGGAACGGGGAACTGCTGGCCATCCTGAACGACGGCCACATCCAGCACATGCGCGTCGGCGCGACGGCCGGCGTCGCGGCGAACTACATGGCGCGAGAGAACGCCACGTCGGTCGGCATGTTCGGCTCGGGCGGGATGGCGCGGACGTACCTGGAAGCGTTCGCCAAGGTGCGCAAGATCGACTACTGCAAGGTGTACAGCCCCACGCGCGCGAACCGAGAGAGGTACGCAGCGGAGATGAGCGACAAGCTGGACATCAACGTCATCGCAGTGGACAGCCCCGACCAGGTCACCGAGGGAACGGACATCGTTGCGGGGTGCACCGACTCGGCGCAGCCCATCATCCACCCGCAGTACGTCACGGCCGGGATGCACGTGACCCCCGTCGTGCCGAAGGAGCTGCCGCCCGCGACGGTCGAGAAGTTCGACGTCGTGGTGCGCCATAACAACGGGGGCGCCGAGGGGTTCTTCGTCGGCGAAGACGAAGAGTACTCGGGGTTGCCCGCCGGACACTTCGACAGCTCGTACCGGGGCGTAGACCGCAGTGACTCCCCGACGCTTGCCGACCTGGTGTCGGGGAAGGCGCCGGGACGCACGAGCGACGACCAGCTGACGTGCTACTACAACGTGCCGGGCTCCGGGCTGCAGTTCGCCGCGGTCGCCCTGCGCACGTACGAACTGGCGAAGGAAGCCGGACTGGGGCGGGAACTGCCGACCGAGTGGTTCCTGCAGGACGAGCGGGACTAGACCCCGGAACGGGTGTGTTCTGCTTGACATGCCCGAATCCCTTGCTGATGATTGCCATCAGCGCCGGACTCGGTGACGAAATCAGGACAGGAGGGCCTCATGAAAAAGCGAAACAGGATGTGGCGACTCCTTACAGGGCTGGCCCTCGCCGCCGGTCTGGTGACCGCGCTCGCCGCTTGCGGCAGCGACCCGACCGCGACGCCGACGCCGGTACCGCCGACCGCTACGCCCACTCCCGCCCCCGCTGCACCAGCAGCGACGGCTGAGCCCAGCGCGCCGGCGACTCCCACACCGGTCCCGGCGCCGTCGTTCGATGCCGAGGCTTACTTCTCAGGGAAGACCTTGCGCATCGTCGTGGCATGGGACCCGGGCAACAGCATCGACGCACACGCCCGAGCGGTATCGCGGGTGCTGCCCAGGTACATCCCCGGCAACCCGAAGTCGATCGTCGTCAACAAGGATGGCGCAGCCGGCACGGTTGGCGGGAACTGGTGGCACGAGAACGCCCAGGGCGACGGCCTCTGGCTGTTGGCCAACACCGGCGCGAACCCGATCTCGCAGATCCTGCGGCCGGGCGTCCGGTACGACTTCCGCGATTACACGTCGGTCGGCGGCATCATGCAGCGCACGACGATGTGGATCGTCTCCGGCGACGCTCCCTACAGCCGCATCCAAGAGGCCTCCGGCGGCACTGAGGAGTTCACCGTCGGGCTGAACACCGAGTCCGAGACAGGAACAGCGAAGGCGCTGGCGCTGGCCCAATGGCTCGACCTGCCGATGAGGCCGCTCTACGGGATCGGCTCCGGGTTCGCAGCCTACCTGACGACGTTCGACCGCGGCGACGCCGACAGCTACATCTCCGGCAGCGCCTGGTACCGGACGCCCGGCTCGCGTCCGGGCTGGTTCGCCGACGGCGTCGTGGAGCCGTTCGCCATGCTGGGTTCGAAGGACGTCTTTGCCAACAACGGCGAGATAGACGTTCCGGACGACCTCCCGCACATCAGCGAACTGCTGACGGACGAGCAGATAGCGGTCTGGTCCGGCATGAACCTAGAGGACACGGCGTTCTACCGCGGCCTCTTCACGCCGAAGACGATCGAGCCAGAGGTCCTTGCGGTGCTGCGCAAGGCGTTCGACGACATGTTCAACGACCCCGAGTACCAGGAGATCTACGAGAGCCTCGTCGGTCTCCCGGTCGACCAGGGCGGCAGGCTTGCGCCCGAGGTCGTGGACGAGGCCCTGGACAACTGGGCTGCGAACGCTGATGCGATCAAGGCGGTGTACGCGCAGTTCCTTCCGCAGTAGGTGCGAGTTGATGAGCAACTCCCTTGCCGGGAGTTGCTCATCGCTCACATTAACACTCAGCGCCTAAGGAGTCAGGCAGCGTGGCCGAGTACATTGCCGCCCTGGGGTTCCTCGGAGACCCGCTCTACTGGACGATGTTGATCCTGGCAGTCGTGCTGCTGGGAACGATCGGCCTCATCCCGGGTCTGGGCAGCACGACTATCGCGGCGATAGCCATACCGTTCCTGCTGTTCAACTTCGGCGACAACCCCACGGCCGGCATCATCTTCCTCGCGGCACTCGGCGGGCTGAACAACACGCTGGACTCGGTGCCCGCGGTGCTGCTGGGCTACCCGGGCGCCGCCACGCAGGTCACGTTCCTAGAGGGACACCAGCTCGCGATGCGGGGGCGGGCCGCATACACGCTGGGGGCCATCTACTCAGTGTCCGCCATCGGCGGGGTGGTCGGCGCGGTAGCGCTGCTCGCCATGATCCCGTTCATGCGCCCGATCCTGGTGCGGTTCTCGTTCCCCGAGATCGCGGCGATGGCGATGTTCGGTGTGCTGATGGTGTCCGTGCTGAGCCGCGGCGCGATGATCAAGGGGGTCATCTCCGGGCTGCTCGGCGTCCTGGCCAGCACCATAGGCACCGACGGCATCCAGGGCCTCCCACGGCTCACCTTCGAGCAGATCTACCTGCTGGACGGGCTTCCGCTGATCCCGACCCTCATCGGCTTCTTCGCGCTGCCCGAGCTGATCGACCTCACCATGACCGGGCGGCCGGTCTCCGCACCGGGCACCGTCAATACCAGAGAAGTCCTGTCCGGCGCGCGGTACGGCGCGGGCAAGTGGCGGGTGGCGATCCGGCAAAGCATGTTCGGCGTGTTCATGGGCGCGATACCGGGGATCGGGAGCGCCGTCATCGACTGGCTCTCCTACGCGTTCGGCATCGCGCTGTCGAAGGACAAGACAGGGTTCGGCAAGGGGTCGCTGGACGGCGTGCTGTTCGCCGAGTCGGCGCAGAACTCGAAGGAGGGCGGCCAGGCGATCCCCACGCTGGCGTTCGGCATCCCCGGCGGCTCGTCGTGGGCCATCGTGCTCGTCGGGCTCCTCTTCTACGGCATCGCTCCGGGCCTGGGGATGCTCGACCAGCACCTGGACGTGATGGTCGCCATCGTGGTGACGCTGGCGCTGGGCAACCTGCTCATCACGATGCTGGGGATGGTTGCGACGGGCCAGATCGCCAAGGTGACGCTGGTGCCCTACCCGCTGCTGGCGGCCGCACTGTTCCCGCTGGTGTTCATCGCTGCGTTCCAGTCGACGACGGCGTGGGGAGACATCCTCGTCCTCATCGGCGCGGGGATGCTCGGACTCGCGATGAAGTGGCTCGGCTGGCCGCGTCCTCCGTTCATCCTCGGCTTCATCCTGGGGCCCATCATCGAGAAGAACCTGTGGACGGCGGTGGGCGTGTTCGGCCCGGTGGGGATGCTCACCCGGCCCATCTCGATCATCCTGCTCATCTTCGCGATCCTCAGCGTCATCTACCTGACGAAGGCGATGGCCAGGGGGACGGCGGTCGGGCAGATCGCTTCGGCCGCCGCGCAACAGGGAGGAGTCCCACCGGTACAGGGTGGCTCAGGAGACAGCCCCGCGGCGGCGACAGCCTCCGGGTGGGGGAGGAAGCTCCTGGGGCGGCCGCGCGCCCGGTGGACGTGGGACTCGCTCTTCCCCTTCGCGATGCTTGCCGTGGTCATCGCGTTCCTCGTGGACGTCAGTGGACTGAACACCGGCGCCGCGAAGTTCCTCCCCCTGTACCTGAGCGCCGCTCTCATCCCGCTCATCCTCTACGAGACGTTCCGGATGAATGTGTACCGCTCAGAACAGGTGGACATCATGGACCTGGGGATGCGCACCGGCACAGACCGGGTAGCGTTCCGCGCGTTCCTCGGGATCTCGGCGTGGCTCGCCGCCATGGTCATCGGCGGCGCCATCGTCGGGCTCCAGTACGCCACCGTTGCATTCGCGGTCCTGTTCGGGTTCGCGACGCTGCAATGGCGAGGCCGCAAGCGACTCTGGGCGCTGGTGCCCGGCGTGCTCGTGGCCGCAGTCGTGTTTGGAGTCCTGGACGCAATCATGCACGTCATCTGGCCTGACCGCGTTATACTCGACTGGCTTCTCGGACGGTAAACCGCACCGCGAACCGACAAAGGAGGCACCCATGCGCCGCACAATCGTTCGACAGACCACAACCGCAGCCATCATCGTGGCGCTGGGACTGGCGTTACTCGTCGCTCTGCTATCGGGCGTCGCGCCGTTCGGCTCCGAGGCTAAAGGGCAGGACGGCGATTCCGCGCCAAGCGTCGTCGTCTGGCCGGGCGTCGGAGAGCTGCACAGCGGCAGCAGCTTCGCGATCATGGGCACCGGCTTCCAGCCGGGGCAGAAGATCCACGTGCTGGTCCAAACGAGCGTCGGGCGAGGCTTCGCAGGCACCGTCACCAACGAGATCACCGAGAACGTGCACCCGCCGATCGAGGCGGTGGACGAGTCGGGGAACTTCGCCGCACGCTTCGACATGGGCCGCTTCGAGCGCGTGATGTCAGAAGGAATCGCGGGCATCACCGTGACCGACGCCGACTTCAACGTGCTGGCATCGACCCCCGTAGCGATGTGCGACCCGCAGGGGCGGTCGCGAGTCCTGGTGTACCCGCGCGGGGCACCCGATTACGCAGCCAACCCGGACGACCCGCGCCCAAGCACCTACTGCGCCGGATTCTTCGAGTACCCCGAGCGTCCCGAGGCAGCAGGCTAGTCCGCGCCCACGAAGCCATAGAGGAAGGGCCAGCGTACGCTGGCCCTTCCGTCGTGCGTGGGGCTCTCCACGTTTCAAGCTTCCTTCCTACGCGTCTTATCTCCCCGGTAACAGGGTCACCAGCTCAGTGACGGTCTCGGTTGACAGCAGCGCGGCAGCGTTCTAGCATCCTGTATCGATACTATATATCGATATAGACACCGTTAGCAGAGGTAAATCTGTGGCCATTGTGATGTAATTTATCAGTACTGAGTCCCAATAAATCCTGAAGGAGGTCCCCCATGAACATGTCGCGCAGAGTACCTGTCACCATCCTCACCGGCTTCCTCGGCTCCGGCAAGACGACCCTGCTCAACCGGATCCTGACTGAGGAGCACGGCAAGCGCATCGCTGTGATCGAGAACGAGTATGGGGAGGTCGGCATCGATCAGGCGCTCGTCATCAATGCTGACGAGGAAGTCTTCGAGATGTCGAACGGCTGCATCTGCTGCACGGTGCGCGGAGACCTGATCCGGGTGCTCAACAATCTCAACAAGCGCCGCGACAAGTTCGACTACGTGTTGGTGGAGACCACAGGGCTCGCCGATCCCGGTCCGGTCGCCCAGACGTTCTTCATGGACGACGATCTCCGCGCCGAATACGCGCTCGACGGGATCGTCACACTCGTGGACGCAGCCCACATCGAGCAGCAGCTCGGTCGAAGTGGCGAAAGCACGGAGCAGATCGCGTTCGCAGACGTTCTCCTCCTCAACAAGACGGACCTGGTCAACGGCGAGGCCCTCGACAGTCTCGAAGCCCGGATCCGAGGCATGAACCGGATGGCGCGAGTCATGCGCAGCGAGCGGGCCAACGTACCTGTCGACACCGTACTCGACCTCGGCGCCTTCGACCTGGAACAGGTCCTCGAGCGTCGTCCCACTTTCCTCGAGCCGGAGTATCCCTTCGAATGGACCGGGGTCTACTCGCTCGACGCCGGCCGCTATGAACTCAACCTCGCCGACGGACCCGATCCGGCGATGTCGCTCGTCGTCGTGTCCGACCAGGGCACGGATGACGCTGCCCTCCGGGAGAGTGCAGAGTGGTGTGTGCGACAGTACGCCGAACCTGCGGAGATCATTCATCCGGGGGGAGAGGTCCCGGTCGGCAAGCATGCGAACCTCCGTATCGATTCCTCAGGGCGGAAGTCGTTCTTCTTCGAGGTCGATGCGCCGAGGCAGGTTGGCCTCTACTCCCAACACCTCTCGGAAGAGTTTGACCTCCAACTGCGGAACGCGGATGGAGCGGTGGTCCCCGCCGAGGCCGAGCGAACCTGGGTCGCACAGCACGAGCACGACGACGAGGTAGGATCGATCTCTATCGAGATAGACGGCGACGCCGATCCCAAAAAGCTCAACGCCTGGCTTGCCAAACTGCTCCGTGAGCGCGGTGTGGACATCTTCAGGATGAAGGGCTTCATCAGCATCGCCGGAGAGTCGCGCCGCTTCGTCTTCCAGGGGGTCCACATGCTCTTTGACGGCCAGCCGGACCGCGAATGGGGTGACGCGCCCCGCCGCAATCAACTCGTCTTCATCGGTCGCAATCTCGATGGGAAGAGTATGCGGAAGGGGTTCGAAGCGTGTCTGGTCTAGATGCCGGCAGCCCGCAGGGTGTTCTTCGCCGGGGTTGGTCTGCGGCGGTCGGCGACTACGCCATCGCCGGTGGTTGGACCCTGCGCGGCGAGGCGCTGATGGTTGGCGATACCGAGGGCGGCGTCTATGCCTTCCACGGCAGGTCCGGCGCAGCCGTCTGGGAGCGGCGCGGGGTCCATGAAGGCGGTGTGCTCTCGATGGCGGTCCACCCGGGCGGAAGCGCGTTCGCTACGGCCGGTCAGGACGGCCGGGTCTTGATCTGGAACGCCGCGGAAGGTCGGGTGATCCGGGCTATCGACGTCGGTGGCGGCTGGGTGGAAAACGTGGCGTGGTCGCAGGACGGCCAGCGGTTGGCGGCCTCCTGCTCCCGGCAGGTCCGCGCGTATGACGTGGACGGCGCGGAGGTCTGGCGGTCTGAAGATCATCCCAGCACCGTCAGCGCGATCGCCTGGTCGAGTGCAGGGGAGCTGGCGACTGCCTGTTACGGTCGAGCGACGTTCTTCGACGCGTCCACCGGCGAGCTTCGCCAGAAGCTGGAGTGGCAGGGATCTCTGGTGTCGCTGGTACTGAGTCCGGACGGGGGGGTCGTGGCCTGCGGCAGCCAGGACAACACGGTGCACTTCTGGCGTCGCTCCACGGA
>VXQP01000014.1:0-10661 GCA_009838965.1 Chloroflexota bacterium
CCCCACAAGTGCCGCGCCCCCTCCCCCGTCACCGGCTGCCTCTCACTGTCTCGGCCTCCATCCTTCTCGCGCTCCTCCTCGCTCTCGCGTTCGTCCAGGTGCTCGTGGTCAACGCACAGGAATCCGCACCGCCTACCGCGACGCCGACTCCGGAGTCCGGGGTATCCGGCGCAAGCGATACGGAAAGCGTAGGACTGCCGGATCCGCCGCCCATCCCGACGGCGACGCCATTACCCGGTGCGACTCCAACGGCGGAACCTGACGCTGCTACGGACGGCGTCTCCGGCCCATCGATTCCCAGCGTATCGATCTACCCTTCCGCCACGAAGGCGATAGAGGGAGCGACGCTCTATTTCAAGATCGTCGCCTCCTCAGCACCCTCGTCCAATCTCGAGGTAGGCATCAGAGTCGTCCAGAGCGGCTCATTCCTCACCGGCACCGTCCCCACGGAGGTCACCCTCGCCAGGGGGCAGACCACTGCGTGGGTCATCCTGCGGACACTCAACGATACAGTGGACGAGGAGCACGGCAGCGTCACCGTATACACACAGTACCGCACCGGCGCCAAGTACACGCTCCGCAGCCCCTACAGTGCAAGGACTGCCGTCAGCGACAACGATCCCCCACCGGTCACTCCCAACGTAAAGATTGCGAAGTACCGGAGCCCCGTTACGGAGGGAGAGACCGTTTACTTCCAGTTGACTGCGAAACCCGCCCCGACCTCCGACATCGACGTCAACATCAACGTATGGGAGGTCGGTCGTTTCCTCACAGGGACGATTCCCTCATCGGTTGCCATCGCGAGCGGATCGACGTCGGCGTGGGTCATCCTGCGCACACTGGATGATCGGGTGCCCGAACGCCACGGGACGGTCTCCACCAGAATAACGAGGGGGGATGGATATGCGGTCGACAGGAACGACTTCAGCGACTTTGTGAGGGTCTTGGACAACGACCCGACGCCCACGCCTACCAAGACGCCGACGCCTACACCCACGAAGACCCCTACTCCGACACCGACCAAAACGCCCACGCCTACGCCTACGAAGACACCTACCCCCACTCCTACCTTCACCCCCACTCCCACACCCACGAATACTCCCACACCCACGCCTACCCCAAGTCCTACTCCCACGTCCAGCCCGACACCTACACCGACGCCTATTCCTACGCCTCTGCCACTCCAGCAATGGGAACTGTTGGTCTACAAGCAGTTCGTATTGGATTCGATCATTCCAACATCCGAAAGGAGTGATGACTATCTGTACTACCTCACAGTTCCTTCGGATACCGGTTTCCAGATTAATACCGCATCAAATGACGCGGGTAATAGGTGCAACTGGAATTCGCCTCCTCCCACCAGCACACAGCTGGTTGAGCGACATGAGGAGTTCTACCTGGTACGGTGCAACTTGGGCACGGGGGTTGCCAAGATAACACTCTTGAAGCAGCCGAGGCATGGTCTGAACCCCACGGCAACCTCGATTGAAACATTCGGCCCCATAGAGCAGTCATGGCATCGAAGAGACCATCAGGTTGGTTTTGCTATAGGGAATCCATTCATGGAGGGTGCCAGACCGGCACATCTGCCTGCCGACTATCAACCGAATATAGCGGATTCTAAAGCCGCCATCTACGCCGCTGCACTTAAATGGAGAGAGGTGCAGTCTTACGTAACTTTTGAAACCGTAAGCACTGCGCCGGATACAACGATCAAGGGTTATTGGAATCCTGGCATTCCCGAAGATATGTGTGGCGGCTCTATTGCATGCGTTCGTCCTGACGGCACTTATCCTCACCAAGGGCATTACCCGATGTGGATAGAATACCCGCCACAGTTCCCTGGTGATACAAATAGCAAACAATGGACCAATAGCTACAAGGAAGCCGACAATAGTCGTGCAGATTTCTATTATCTGCCGGCAACTGTGGTGCATGAATTTGGTCACACTGCCGGATTAGGACATTCTCCAAATGGTATGGGAATCATGGCAGGGACTTTAGTTGAGGCTCCTCAAACCTACGACATTGGTGGCATGATACATGCCTACAGTAACCATACAAAGAACCATTAAGCGAAAAGGGGGCATGGGATGGTTAATGATTCCTTCATAAAGGCACTCCGGCAGAGTTCGAGCTGGTTCGCCTTGTTCGGCATATGCTCTCTGCTGGTGACTGCGTGTGCAGAATCACAGCACGACATATCCGACCATGGAACGCCGGGGCCTACGCACGCCGGAACACTCGGGACCTCTTCCGCTGCATCAGCGGTAGAAGACCTCCGACCCTCCCCTGTCCATCCTACGCCTACTATCGCCAATCTTCCTCCTCCTGCCCATTACGGTGCAGCCACAGCCTCTTTGGAGAAGCGCATCTACTCAGCTGACATTATCGTCAGGGCATCCCTGCTGTCTGTTTCAAACGGAAAGCTGCGATTCAAGGCCATAGAATATTTGAAAGGATCAGGCTTTACAGACTTCGTTGTCAGTGCGGATACTGTTCAGCGCAACACCGCATAGGACAACAGGGAAGCGATGCTCTTCCTGAGCGAGGCTGAGGCTGGGATAGCGGGCGCATCCGACAGTTCGTTAGCGTCGGTTTCAGAGTTCCGCTTTCTCTCAGCCGACGAATACTACAGGGGCGACCTGCCAGCCGGCCACACGGTGGACTCCCGGAACCCCGTGTGGTTACCCGCAACGACGGAAAGACGGTTTGGAGCGTCGGCAGGTGCATCGGACGGGACCGCTGTTACGTCTCTGGCTTTCGTCACGAACGTGACGCGTGCTGCAGACAGCGTGCTCTCATCTATCTCGCTCTCCGATCTCCGTTCGAAAGTGGCGTGGGTAGAAGGTGGAGATGATATAGCAGGGTATAGCGACTGTGTCCTCTCCGTCTTGAATTATCTACAGTGGTACAGAGACTGGGAAGCATATCACGGCCGGCCATGGACACCACCTCAAGCGGCTGCGGAGGTGACGTCAGGAGCAGGTCAGGATACACTGATTTCAGACTTCAGCAGCTACCGCGGCGCAGGGTACGGCAGGTTTTGGCTCACTGGACAACATGCCGATTACTTCAGATCTGAGACTATCGATGGCGATACAAATCCGAACAATGGTTACAGCGATCGCATTACGACCGCTAGGCCGTTGCCACACGGAGTCTATTCCCTGATTAGCCATAGGTATCTTTATCATTACATTCCGTGTAATTTTTCGCCCATGAATAATCAACTCGAATGGATCGTAACTGTTACTGCTCCTGCGGGCACCGTCCACGAAGCGTTCTTTGACCCTGGGGCCATGGGGCAGGCGGTCGGAGCAGATGCGATGAACGGGTCACTGACCCCAATGGCCTTCTCCCTTGAGGAGGGTAGTAGCACAGCGACCCTTCGCAAGATCACATGGCAGTCGGGCAGAGCGGCCCTGGAATTCGAGCCATCCGTTCCCCTTGCTGGCCACCATGTCGATTTCATCTCGCTGGACGGATCAGTCCCCCTGCGCATGGACTTCGACGATTCATCCGAAACGACGACAGGGCAGAAGCGTGTTATGACCTGGAACGTTTGCCAGCAGCCGTGGCGGAGCGGCGACTTGCTGATGTTGCGAATCAGCAAGACTGGGGAGAACCTTGCCGGCGTGACGAACGACGGGCCTTGCCCGACGCCCACGCCTGTTCCAACCCCAACACCTACGCCTACACCCACTTCCACTCCGACGCCGAATGCGCAGGATTTGCCGGTATTGACTGTGTCTGATACAACCGATCGGGAAGATATGATACTGCTGCTCTTTAGCGTGATGCTCAGCGAAACATCTGCCTCCCCTGTGTCAGTGGATTACGCCACGCGCGATGGTTCGGCTCTCGATCCGGTTGATTACAGTGGAGTCAAGGGGAGGCTGGTTCTGCAACCAGGGACTACGCTCCGGGAGATTCCCGTCTCAATTCGTGATGATCAGCGCCCTGAGAGTACTGAGCAGTTGGAGTTAGTGCTCTCAAACGTTCAGGGGGCCATACTCAAACGTACAGTGGCAACAGGGACCATCCTTGATGATGACTAACCGTGTGGTGGCAATCATGGTGCCTTATGTGGCATAGCGCAGCTTTTCGTCGTACGCACAGGTAGGAGCCGGGATACTGTTCAATCCCAGGCCCATTTGGGCAAGCGATTCCGGCGATGAAGGGCCGAGACCATTGTCAGCGGCATCGGGCTGGGGCAGACTGGGCGTGTTGTTCGGCTTGCCAGCGTTCGCACCGCAGAATGCCGGGGGGGCTAGTTCCCTGACCCTCTTGCGCGCGCAGGTATACTCCCCCGCATGCAGGCTCCCGTCGAGGACACCCCCCCAGGCATCTTGGCACAGTTTGTCGGTGGAGGAGGCTCTCGAAGGCCTCTCGTCGTCGGCTTCCGGGTTGTCCTCGAGCGAGGCCTCGGCGCGGCTCGCCGCCTACGGGCCGAACCAGCTGACCGGCGCTCCTCCCGTCTCCGCGCTCAAACTGCTGCTTGACGAGTTCCGCAGTCCGCTCGTGCTCGTGCTCATCGGCGCGGCGGCGGTGCTCGTGGGCGTTGCGCTCATCGCGGAAGAGTCCGACCACTACATAGACGCCGGGCTCATCGCGCTCATCGTGGTGCTGAATGCGTGCCTCGGTTTCTCGCAGAACTACCGCGCGAGCCGGGGCATCGAGGCGCTGAACCGCCTGGCCGCTCCTTCCGCGACGGTGCTCCGTGAAAGCCGCCGGATATTCCGGAACATCAAGAAGTTCGTGAACTACATGCTCACGGGCAACCTCGCCGAGGTGCTCGTGATCCTGGTGGCCACCGTGTTCGGCTACCTGCCCGTGACCGCCGTGCAGATCCTGTGGATCAACCTCGTCACCGACTCCGGCCCGGCGGTCGCGCTGGCGTCCGACCCTGCCCCGCAGGGAGCAATGCGCGAGCCTCCGCGTCACGGCGCGGTGCTGGGACGCTCGATGGCCGCGCTCGTGGGCAGCGTCGGCGTGGTCATGACGATCATCCTCATCGCCGCGTTCTTCGTCGGGCTGCGGCTGTGGGACCTTGAGACAGCCCGGACGATGACCTTCACCGGCTTCGTCGTACAGGAGTACCTGCGGCTGCTGGTCATACGCGTCCAGGAGGGGATGCCCATCTGCACGAACAAGTGGCTGTGGGCGGCGGTGAGCGTGAGCCTGCTCATGCAGGCAGTCATCCTCTACACGCCCATCGGCAGCGCGGCGTTCGACACGGTGCCGCTGGGGCTGGAAGAGTGGAGTATCCTGCTGGCAGGACTGCTGGTGGGCTTCGCCGTGACGACCGTCACCGGGAAGCTGGTCGTGCGGCGGTTCGGCCCGCTGTAGGAAGCGGCAGCGGTCCGCGAGAGCACGCACTCCAAATGGGTATCAGAGAGAGCATAGCGCACCTGTTCGAGACACAGTTGGCCCGGAGCCTGTTCGCTCTGGCTATCCTGGCCGTGGTCGCCATCGCGGGGTACATGCTGATCGAGGGTGGTCGCTCCTCGACGCCGGCTACATGACCGTCGTCACCTTCACGACCGTCGGCTACGAGGAAGTGCACCCACTCTCTTCCACCGGGCGGATCTTCACCATGTTCCTCATGGTGGCCGGTGTGGGAGCGATGCTGTACGTCCTGACGAGCGTGGTGCACCTGATCGTGGCCGAGGCGGTGGTGCAGAGCCTGGTACGGAGGCGCAGGATGAGGTCGCAGATGTCGAAACTGAGCGGACATTTCATCGTGTGCGGGTTCGGGCGCGTCGGCAAAGCGGTCGCGCTCACGCTCCAGGACCAGTCGGAGGCGCTGATCGTGATCGACGAGGACATGGACGCGCTCAACGACGCCGAAGAGTGCGGTTTCCTTGGGTGCACGGCGATTCCGCCGAGGACGAGAACCTGCTGGCGGCGCACGTCGGGGACGCTCGCGGCCTCGTGGCAGCCACGGGCGACGACAGCCAGAACGTCTACGTGTCGCTCACGGCGCGGGGGCTCAACCCGGACCTCTACATCGTGGCGCGGGCTTCCAGTCCGGGCGCGGAACAGAAGCTGCGCAAGGCGGGTGCCGACGAGGTGGTGCTGCCGCACGTCATCGGCGGGAAAGAGATGGCGCTCTCGGCGCTCAACGTAGCGCAGCCCGTCAGATAGGGGAAACGCTGCCTTGCGGTGCTCTCCAATCGGCCGTGAGTTCTTCTGAACGAACTGATGAAGGACATTTTGAGAGGGGACGACTTTCGCGGCACGCGCTTCATCGTGGGCGCGCCCGTACGGGAACGATGCGCGACGCTGATCGCGGCGTTCACATCAACGACCCTAGACGGCTCGTCAGCCCTGCTCCTTGTCCAAGCCCCCGCCTGTCAAGAGATGCTGCGGTACGACTCGCCCCCAGCTCCCGGTCGATGTTGCCGAAGTAGGCCTGGGGGATCGGCCACACTGGCGGCTGCGCACCAACGGCAGCGGAGTCGGAGTGGGGGCGGAGCACGCAGCGACGAGCGCAACGAGTATGGTCATCCCCGAGGCGACCTTCACCCGAGTTGACGGTTTTGGACAGGGTGCAGCATAGCCAATGAAGGTGACACTGTTACTCATGGTGATTACGGCGCTCATGGTGCTGGCAGCGTGCTCTTCGGCACCGACGCCCACACCTACTCCCGGACCAGACTTGTGCGACCGGATCATCGAGATTGACGACTGGGCAGACACCGACGGGGAGAGGGTGTTGCGCGAGGCTCGTGAACTCCTTGGAGTGCTCTCCGATTCCGAGCTGGCGATCTACCCGGGTCCGATCGCCGACGCGCTCCGCTCCGCGCGGCGCGCCATAGGACTGCCTGTGGGCGGTTCAACCATCGCGATGGAAGCGTTGGACGTCGCAGCCGCGCTCTGCCGGGGATTGCGGTAAGCCCCTGTGGCACTCACCCGCAAGCATCTCCCGTACCACGTCCCCAAAGAGCAGTTGTGCTGCCCTCACTGTAAGGGTACGGTTGAGAGGGAACATCCGCGTTGGGCTAGTTACGAGTGCGAACCTTGTGGCATCAAGTTGAGTCTCACGGAAACGATGCAGAAGCGCATGGAGTCGGACGACTACCCCCACGAACGTTGGCAGGCGTTACCCCACTGTTCCTAGAGCCTCGCCGCCGACCCATTCCAGCACTTCTCCGGCGCAGGCCACTCCGATAAGGAAGACCCGCTCGATATGAGCATCATCGAGAGCATCGAGCGTCGCACGGTCGCCTGAGCGCAGCTCCTGCAGAGCCTCTCGGCCCCAGTCCACCTTGCGTAGTTCCCTGTTGACGCACCAATCATGCGCCTTGCCGTCGCCCAGGGCTATTGCTTGCTCCTGCGTCAGGCACTCCATCACGTCGTATCTTCGTGCCGGCCGCGTACTCTCGAGGAAAACCCCCGCGATGCAGTGACGCGTCTCCGGGCCCAGGCCGCCTGCGTCCACAGACAGTTCCCAGGCCCATACAGCAGCCTGGTTCTCCACCGTGAGACAGTCATTCAGGGTATTCATAAACCGGGTTTGCTGGCCCATCGCTACCGAGCTCGGCAGTAGCGGCGACAACGAGAAGAGCTTCTTCTTCTGGAACGGGACGTAGCTGCTGCCCAGAGCATCCTCCAGGCAAGTGCTTTCGTCTCCGGAAACGAGGTCGGTGAGGGCCGCTCCCGTCGAGTCGTTCGTGAGATCCCAGTCCGCTACGGGTACGGCTGTGGATGCTCGCACCGGCGTGGCGGTGGGCGCCGGTGTGGCGGTGGGCGTAGGTGCCGCACAAGCGATAACAGCACCGGCTCCCACTGCCAGCAGTAACATCTCCTTCATCATCGTGCTTCGATCGGGTTGTGGTTCGGCAACAGGTATTCCTTTACATACGCGTTGCCGCCGTATGCGATGTCCGCCGGCATGAGGAAGAACCTGAACCGCGTGTGACTGCCACCATCGATGGAGAACTTCACCTTGTTGTCCTTGACGACCGGGAACGGGTTCAGCGAGCAAGGGGTGTCTTCGCCGATGAGGCACATAGTGCTGGCGATCGTTATGTCCGGGACGCAGCCTCGAGCGACATCGGCCGTAACCTGGTAGTTCCCTCTGCTATCCCTCGTGATGGAGATGTTGCTGAGGTGCGGCACGGGTGAATCGCTGCACGGGCGGTAGTACGAATCGGTGGCATCCTTGATGTCGTGCGTCGTTATCGGCCACCCATTGGTGTTGAAGTGAGCCACGCCGAACGTGGCGGCCGAAAACCCGGGACCACATACCAAGCGGCCCCATCCCGGCGATCTCGTCCAAGAACTCCGACTCCTCATCCAGGCAGGTGTCGCGCTCGGCCTTGGGGCACAACTGATCCTGAAGGACACCGGGTTAGTTGTGAACGTGGCCATGACCAACTCCTCCAGAAACGATGACATTGGGTAATGATCTTGTGGTGCTTCAGATTATATCCCCATGGGAACCGCACGCCTATGTGCGCCACCTCCCGTACTTGCGGGCTGCTCACGCCAAGTCACGGGCCATCTGGGGGGCCGTGTGATCACCCAGAGCCGCGCCTCCGGTCACATCGTCGAACGCCATCGGCACGACCAGCCCACCCCTACGGCATGGGAGCCGTTCCACTAGGATGCACTGCTGGCGCGCAAGGGGCGGATAGCCGTCCAGTCCCAGCCTCTTCTCCTGCACGTAGAGACGGTGTGTCGGCGCAATCAATCGGTGCGCTTCAGGGCGCTACCGCATCGTGCATCGTCCGCGCGGCCGTCCCCGACACGTACGCCAGCTCCAGCGCGTCGAGGAACGGCATCGCGGCCAGGGCGCGCAGCGCGTGCATCTCCCTCTCTACAGGACTCATCTCCAGTCCTCGCCGTCGATGATGATTGCTCCGTCAGGCTCCGACCTGTCGGCGGGATCGGGCAAGGGCCTCGTGTCGCTCATCCGGCTGATGACGTATCAGCTGGAGCAGGGTCTCCCTTGGTTTAACCCGCATGGCAGACGAGGTGGCGGGGTGCGGGGGTAGTACAAGAGAACAAAGAGCAGTCGGAAGGGACCAACAGGGTCGTGGGCAAGGCCGCTATCGGATTCCGCGCTTGCGCGGGGAGCGACGCAGTCAACACTTTTGGTTTACCTGCTGCGGCAAGCCGGATTGCAAGGGCCACTCCTGACGATTGCATGTCTTGCAGTTGCGATGACCGGGGCGGTGGACAATCGCTACGAGTGGGTGGGACATTTTTGCATGGGGACGATGGAACGTGAGGGCCAACTTGGGCGAGTGCCATCCCGAGGCTGCGATGGGGACGGTGACGTGTCGCGTCGGCATGGGGGTTGGCGGACGCGCTGGGCATGGCTGAGCTCGTGAGGGAGCACCTTCTCCAGCGCGTTCTGCGGGCCGATGTCGGGAGCGTGGACGGGACCGCGCGTCGGGGCGGAGCACTCCCCGGTGAGGATGACCACGCCGTCGGTGGCCACGGGCGGACAGCACGGACGGAGGCCTCGGTATGGACGACGCTCGCGGGCTGATGGCGCTGAGCGACATGGCCGACGGTAGCGGCGACCGGCAACGCGATGATGACCGTGACGTCAACGCAGCAGTGGTCCGACTCCACGACGGACACATGGGCCAGCTCGTCCACGGGTACGCCGAGGCAGAGCAGATCATCTCCTTCGACGAGGTAGCGCACGACAGCGGCGGGGAAGCTGAACCGGACCGGATTCTCATGCGGCGGGCTCGAAAAAGGGCCTCCCCGGAGGGCGCGGCGAGCAACGCCCGTCCTGACGCTATACCCGTGTACAAGGATCAGAGGTTGGTGATCCGTGAGCAATCGCGTCGTGGGCAAGGCCGTGGCCTATCGGACGGGGCATAGCGCTGGTTATCTGCGAGCACTCCGGTTCCGGGGCTCCTGCTACTCCGAGATTGCTGAGCCTCTCGTGAATGTTGTCGAGAACAATCGCCGAGTGAAAGGCGAGGATTGTCGGGCCTCTCGTAGAGATTGTCGGCAACAATCGCGGAGATTGGGTGCGGCGAACACGATCCGCCTGGGGCCGTCGGGTGCTCGGGGACCAAGGCCAACGACGACGGGGATGAACAGGCTGCCGGAGACCTGCTGGACGAGAGCACGGAACACGCCATGGGCAGACCTCAGCCACTCCTGGGAGAGCCGTGCGCGCCCCCCGTTATGGCGCACGGCGGTCTACAGGCTTCCCGTGGTGTGATGTACCCGTACATGAGATGGCGGAACGTCGGAGAAGGAAGACGGAGTCGTGGGCAAGGCCGCCGCCTACAGGACGGGTGACGCGTCACGTCATCAGGTTCGGCATAGGGCCGACGGTTGAGATGGTTCCGGCCAATGGTCGCCATGCCAACGGCAACGGTCACCACGACGATGCCGAGGAGCCGCAGCAAACGCTGTTCTCCTGGGCCGAGTTCATGGCCGAGGAGCCGGTCAAGCCGAAGCGCAGGTCCAAGCCTCAGCCTGCGAGCATGTCCATGTTCGAGTGGGCGCTGGAGCTAGAACAGCAGAGAGAGGCGGAAACGGTCGGCGCGGGACGCTAGTTTGTCCAATACGGGGTGGGGGGGGGCGCCCCCCCAAACCATATAAGACAACACCCCCCCCCCAAAATTGATAAACTATTTTGTTTTAAGACGGGTAGTGAATTAAAAGACGAAACAAAAAAA
>VXQP01000014.1:10671-12364 GCA_009838965.1 Chloroflexota bacterium
TTTGTTGTGTGTTCGGTGTGTGGTGGGGGGCCGCGGGGGCGGCGGGCCCCCCCCCCCCCCCCCCCCCCGCCGATCCATATGTGCTGCCCTTTTTGCGTTTCACGGGGATTTGACCATGAAGCGCAGAACCATCATTGGCACTTTCAAGGACGCCATCACCCAGCGGGTAGGCCCACCGGTCAGCCGTACGCGGTGCGGTAAAGGCGACATGCCATGGTCAGCGTGATTGACGGATTCTTGCCCACAGCCGGAGCGTCCCGCCGGCGCCTACCGCCGCCAGCGTGGCCGCGATCAAGCCTGTCTTGGCCAGAGTGAATGCGGCGGCCAGCCAGGCCAGCGGAGACGGTGCACCGGTGTGGCTGAGGACCAGTGCTGCAACGGTGGTATTCTCCAGCACATCCGCAAGGGCGAGGGCCAGCGGCAGCAGGTACAGCGGCGCTCCGCCTCGAAAGAGCCGGAACAGCAGAATCGCGAACAGCAGGCCGTACGAGGCCGGAAAGACCATGTCGACGGTGAGCGCAGTGGTCGCGTAGGCGACCCTTGCGCCGGCGTCGAGCCGGTCAAGGGCGTCGAACAGGGCCGCCGCCTCTCCGGGCGTGTACCAGCCCCGGCCGTCGAGCAGGTCCAGTCCTCCCAGCCGCGCCTGCCGCCAGGCGAGTCCCGCCACACAACCGGCGGCGCCAATCAGGGCTGCGGCCGTTATTCGCCAGGTTGCGAGTCGCTCCACCATCCTGCCCATCTGCAATGCCTTCACCTCCGCTAGACCGGGCGCCTCCTCGATTCTCCTCCGTATGGAATGACGCTCTGACGGATTAGATCCCATCCATCCCGCCCCGCGGCTAGAGCAAGGGGGCCTGGGCGGTGTTGCCGCAGGCCCCCTTCTATCGTCTTGCCGATCCGGATATCCCGGCCTAGTCGGTGAACTCCACGTTGCCGGTGGTTTCGGTCCGGTTCTTGACGCCCGAGCTCCACGCAAGGGTGAGGCCCAACTCCTGGGAGTCTCCGATTTCCACCGTGACCGTGATGGACGTCTCCTCGCCGTCCAGGGCGGCGTAGGTGACCGGATCGCTGCTGATCTCGCCGTTCCGGAGCACCGACAGCAGCAGCGTCACCGAGCCGCTCGGCTTGCAGTCGAGGCTCGCCTCGAACTCCACCGTCGCGTCGCTGCGGCTGGCCGTGGGGTTGTTGATCAGGACCGTGGGCCTGCTGTCGCCGCAGTGGGCCAGCACGGCCTCGTCCGGCTCCTCCACCACCGGCGTGGGGGCGTCGTCGTTGTCCGACACCGCCACCGTGGCCGCGCCCTGGGTCGAGGACACCGTGTAGTCGCTCCCCGCGTCCACCGTGGCCGTCACCGACCCGTCGGCCTCGTCGGCGCTGTCGTCGGCGGTGCCCACGGCGAAGCTGACGATGCCGCTGGTGGAGACCGTCACCGTGCGCTGGCCCGTGGTCGCGCCGTAGTCGCCGCTCTGCGACACCGTCACGCTCACGTCCAGGTTGGACGAAGGCGCCGGGCTGGCCGTCACCGTGAAGGTGGCGGAGCCGCCCTCGGTGACCCCGCTGCCGCCGGTGACGCTCACCTCCGGCGTGGGGGCGTCGTCGTTGTCCGACACCGCCACCGTGGCCGCGCCCTGGGTCGAGGACACCGTGTAGTCGCTCCCCGCGTCCACCGTGGCCGTCACCGACCCGTCGGCCT
>VXQP01000014.1:12464-19335 GCA_009838965.1 Chloroflexota bacterium
GACACCGTGTAGTCGCTCCCCGCGTCCACCGTGGCCGTCACCGACCCGTCGGCCTCGTCGGCGCTGTCGTCGGCGGTGCCCACGGCGAAGCTGACGATGCCGCTGGTGGAGACCGTCACCGTGCGCTGGCCCGTGGTCGCGCCGTAGTCGCCGCTCTGCGACACCGTCACGCTCACGTCCAGGTTGGCAGCCGGGGCCGGGCTGGCCGTCACCGTGAAGACGGCGTCGCCGCCCTCGGTGATGCCAGCGCCGCCCGTGACGCTGATCTCCGGCGTCTGCTGCTGCCCCTGGCCCCGCGGCTGCTCCAGGCTCGTCAGGTACACCGACGCCGCGTGGAAGGGGCTGTCCGGCCACTGGGCCGCGTTGTCGTGGATCTCGGAGGCCGGCATCGCCGACTCCCCGCTGTCGTAGCCGACGGCCGCCAGCACCCGGTTCCACTTCTTCACGTGGGCCGGGTTGTTCCGCATGGCCGGGTTCGGCGGGTTGTCCCGCACCTCGATCAGCAGGTCCACCACCGTCTGGTAGTCGTGGTACGGCGACGAGGCGTCGTCGTCCGACACGACCACCGTGGCCGACCCCTGGGTCGTCGACACCAGGTAGTCGTCGTGGTCCGCGTCGGGGTCCACCGTCACCGTCACCGAGCCGTTGGTCTCGTCAACGTCGTCGCCGGTGGTGGCCACCGTCAGCGCGACGTAGCCCGCCGTCGGGATGGTCACCGTCCGCTGTCCCGTGGCCGCCCCGTAGTCGCCCTCGGCCGAGACCGTGACGCTCACGTCCAGGTCCGCGTCCGGGGCCGGGTTGGCCGTCACCGTGAAGCTCGCGTCGGCCCCCTCGGTCACGTCGCCGTCGGAGGTCACGCTGATCACCGGCACGGACGTATTGGGCGCGGGCGTCTCGAAGTCCACCTCGAAGGTCTTCGGCGTCGCCCCCGCCGCCAGGGTCCTCACCGTCATCGTGCGCAGCTGATTGGTCCCGTGCAGGACGGAGAGGGTGTAGTGCGAGTTGGGCTCCAGGCCCGTGATCTCGTACTCGGTCTCCGTGGTCGTGACCTCCGACAGGACCGGGATGCCCGAGTAGGCCTTGTGCCAGACCACCAGGTAGCTCGCGCCGTCCCCCTGGGGCTTCCAGGCCACGGTCATCGTGGTGTCGGAGATGCCCTTCAGCTGCACCGCGGGCGGCGGCGGCAGGTCGTTGTTGCGGATGTTGACGCTGGCGAAGCTGCCGAAGGCGCTCCGCCGGTAGCCGTCGCCGAAGTCCACCGTCGCACCCAGCATCCCGTTGGCGTCCCAACTCGCGTCGTCCACGGTCGGTATGGTGAACGTCGCGCTGCCCGTGGTCGACACGTTCACCGTGCGCGTCCCCAGGTGCTGCCGGTTGACCACGTCCCCCGCCGCCGGGGCGACCACGTGCACCTTCACGTCCAATGGCGCGTCGGGCGCGGGCTCCACGGTGACCGTGAAGGTCGCGTCCTCGCCCTCGGTGATCCTGCCGGCGTCCGCCGTGATCGATACCTCCGGCACCCGCTCCACGATCACCGACGTGGGCTCCGCCTCCACCGGCGCGCCCGCAGCCAGCGTGGTGAACCGGATCACCGGGCTGGCCGTCGACAGCTGCGTCGCCCCGTGGTCCTGGTAGTACACCACCGCCCGGTACTCGGTCTCCGGCTCCAGGTGCCGGATGTTCCAGGCCGGCTCCGAGGGCTCGGCCCCGAACCACGCCTCCTCCGGCGATACCCCCGGGAAGGGCGAGGTCGTCGACCAGTAGCGCACCTGGTACCCCTCGGCCCCCACCACGCGCGGCCAGCTCAGGTCGATGCCCGTGTCCGACAGATTGGCGTAGGTCAAATCGCCCACGCGCTCCACCACCGGGTCCGGCAGTTCGCCCGGCAGCAGCTGGCAGCCCACGCAGGACCCCAGCGTGCGGTCGAAGTTGAAGCTCTTGGTGCGCACCCGCTTCTTCGGCGTCTCCGTCGAGATCTGGGTGTCCCACCGCTCGTAAAGATGGTAGCCCTCCACCTCGAAGCGGATGGAGCCGGTCACGCTCACGCCCACGTGGATCTCCACCTGGATCGGCGTGTAGCTCACCTCCGCCGAGCCGCCCCCGGTGCACTCCGGCGCGGCACGGAACGAGTGCAGTTCATCCGCGGCGGGGCTGCGCAGGCACACGTAGTAGGCCTCGAACTCCGCCTGCGTGCCCGAGCTGATGGGCGACGGGGGCGCGTGGGCGATCACCGAGAAGCGCTTGCTCGCCGGCGCCCCCGTGATCGTCGAAGGGTCGTTCTTGAGACGCACCCAGAAGCGGTGCGCGTAGTTCTGCCCGCCGTAGCCGTTGTTCAAAGACCGCGGGAAGGCCAGGTCCAGCCCCCCGTCCTCGATGGACGTCCAGGTCGTCCCGTTGTCCACCGAGATGACGATGTCGTTCTCCCACTCGTCGTCGTCCCGGATGATCAGCGGCAAGCGCGCCTCCGGGTAGCCGAACCCCGCCGCGTACTCGGCCTCTCCCTCATCGTTGTGGAACCAGTGGCCCACCGAGTAGGGCTCGAGGATCAAGAACGTGGTGTGGTCGAAGGCGTCGCTGTCCTGACCGGCGGCGACCGACAGCGGACGCCACTTGTTGGGGTCGTGCTCGTAGATGGACTGCACCGCGAAGGGACAGCCGTCGTGCCGGTCCAAAAGCGGCCCGGCCGTGCTCCCGTACCCGATGCCGACCACCATCGCCTGCGGCGGCACGTACACGATGGGGTCGCCGATCCGGGTGGTGTCCATCCCGGTGTGGCAGATCAGCCGGTCCCGGTCCGGACCGCCCGCCCCGATGTAGCCGCCGAAGTGGCTGCGCGGCTCCACCACCTGGCCGGCGACGTAGTGGTGCCGCCGCTCCCTCGGGTCCACCGCGCGCCACTGGTAGGTCACCGCCGCGCCGCCCTCCATCAACTCGATGGTCGGTGGCGGGTCGTATTTGGTGTAGTTGGCGGTCACCCAGCCCGTCGAGCAGCTGTTGCCCGACACCGTCCCCTCGCAGGTGCGGAACTGCACGAAGGGGTCCGCCGCGCCAAGATTGAGGCCGATCTTGAGCGGCTCGGCCTGGGTGTTCCAGCTGCTGGTGCTCCGCGACCATTCACGGCTGTCGTTGGCGATGCCCCAGCCCACGGGCAGGCCCTGCAACCGCTCGGAGGCCGACGTGGTGCCGCGGATGCTGTTCGTGCCGCTGAGATCCCGATTACTGTTGAACGCCGCCACCCAGTAGGTGGTGTCCGGCGCAAGCCGCAGCCCCGCGCCGTCGTCCCCGTCGTAGCTGAAGGTGTAGGTCCGGTCCGCGCTCCCCGTCTGGAAGGTGGGGTTCGTCAGCATGGCGAGCCGGTCGCCCCAGTTCGGCGCGCCGCTGGAGTCGCCCAGGATGGCGACCTCCAGCTTCGAGCCGATGGCGGAATCGCCGACCTGGGCGAACTCGATCTCCACGCTCTCCAGGGCGTGGTGGTCGCCGTTGTTGCCGGTGGTGAACGACACCGCCCGGTCACTGGTCAGATTGTGCGCGCCGCCGTCCGGCATCTCCAGGTTGCTGAGTGTCGCCGGCACCCCGGGCTCCGCCGGCAGCGGGACGCCGGTGACGCCGACGTACAGGCTGCGGCCGCCGGACAAGTCACGCACGCTGCTCCAGGTGAATGTGGCATCGGGCTTCCAGCTTGCAACGTTCGCGATGCTGAAGCCCGCAGCGCCGCCCGCGTTCTCGGCGTCCGACGCCGTCGTGGACAACCGGCTGCCCGTGGCGACCGTCGAGGCGTCCTGGTCCACCGTCACCCAGTAGGTGGTGTCCGGCTCCAGCCTCAGGCCTGAGTGGGTGAACGTGTACTTGGTCGGGACGGCCGACGCCGTGAACGCCGGTTCCGTCAGCGTGCCCACCCGCGTGCCCGGAGACCCGCCGCCGTCGCGCCGGACATGGACCACCAGATGCTCCCCGAGACCGGCCGCCACCGTGTCGAAGCGCAGGTCGACGCCGGTCACCTCGTACCCGCCGGCGTTGGGGCCCGTCGTGAACGCCTGCGCGAAGTCGTTGCCCAGCCCCACCGAGGTCGCCGCGGCCTCGCCCAGGTTGCTCACCAGACGATCCGGCGGGCCACCCGCCGCGACCGCGCCCCGGATGTTGATCTTCCTGGACAGGCCGAAGGTGGTCCAGGAGCCGCCGCCGCGGTTTCGCCACAGGGCGTCGTCCGCGATGCTGAAGCCTGGCGCGGCGCCGGCGTCCTCGGCGTCCGACGCCGTGTTCCGGATGGTGTTGGTGCCGCTGGGAGCGCTGGTGACGTCCAGCACCACCCAGTAGGTGGTGCCCCGCTCCAGCCGCAGCCCCGCGTGCGTGAAGCTGTTCGCGCCGGTGGTCATCGTGCCGGGGTTCGTCAGCGTGTCGACCACCGCGCCCGGCGCTCCGCCGGAGTCCTCGTTGACGGTGACCGTCAGCTTCGAGGCCAGCGCGCCGTCGCCGACCGCCGGAAACTGGAGATCGATGGCGGTCAAATCGTACCCGCGGACGTTGCTCCCCGTCGTGAACGCCTGGGCGTGGTCATGGGCTACCAGTGAGCCGGTGCCGCCGTTCGCCTGGCCGAAGTTCGAGACCAGCGGAGGGATGCGGGTGCCTCTGATCTGAACAAGCATGGCGTAGTTGCGCGAGATCCAAGAGCCACCGCCAAGTCTGTCCAGCTTCGTGTTGGCGACGCTCCAGCCGTCCACGGACACGTCCTCGGAGTCCGACAGGGTGTAGCGGATGCGGTTGGTGTTCTGAACGGTCGAAACGCTGCCCACCACCAGCCAGTAGGTGGTGGCCCCATCCAGCTCCAAGCCCGCGTGCGTGAAGCTGTACGTTCTTGCTGTGGTCGAAGTCTGGAAGGCGGGGTTCGTCAGGGTGCCGACCACCGCGCCCGGCTCTCCGCCGGAGTCCGCGTTGACGGTGACCACTATGGCGGTCTCGAGGTCGTCCCAATCCACTTGCGCGAACTCGATGTCCACGCTGGTCACGGTGTACCCGCCGGGGTTGCGGCCGGTCGTGAACGCCTGGGCATCGTTCCTGTTGGCTACTAAGGAAATGGTGGTTCCCTTGGGCTGGGCCAGGTTGCCGACCAGCGCCGGGTCAGGCGGCGGCGGCACAGGCGGCGCGTCAGGCGGCGCGTCCAGGCCCCTGATGTCGATCTTGATGGAAGGAGTGGAACTGGTGTTCCAGGCGCCGGTGGAGTTCCAGGTCCGGTAGCGCTTGTCGTTGGCGATGCTCCAGCCGGACGCGGCACCGGCGTCCTCGGCGTCGGAGTTGGTGTTGCGGATCGTGTTGGTGCCGGTCGGGGCGCTTCCGTGCACGTCGACCACCACCCAGTAGGTGGTGTTCGACCCGAGCGGGAGGCCCGAGTGCGTGAAGCTGTACGTTTGGTCCGTGGTGGAAGTCGTGATGGTAGGGGTCGTCAGCGTGCCGACCACCGCGCCCGGGCCTCCACCGGAGTCCGCGTTGACGGTGACCCTCAGCTTCGAGCCCAGCGCGGCGTCGCTGACCTGCGCCAGCCGGAGATCAATGGCGGCCAGGATGTACCCGCGGGCGTGGGAGCCCGTCGTGAACGCCTGGGCGTGGTCATCCGTCGAGAGCGAGCCGGCGTTGCCGTCCGTCTGACCGAAGTTGCTGACCAGCGACGGGGCTGGGGTGGCGAAGCCCTTGATGCCGAAGCGCAGCTTGGCATTTTGCGCAAGGACCCGCCAGCGTCCGATAGCGTTCTCTAATGTCTGGTCTGCGATGCTCCAGCCGGGCGCTGCGCCGGCGTCCTCGGCGTTCGAACTGGTCACCGAGATGTAGTTGGTTCCGGAGAGGGAACTCGAACCGTTCACCCTCAGCCAGTAGGTGGTGTCCGCATCCAGATCCAGACCTGCGTGCGTGAAGCTGTACGTTCTTGCTGTGGTCGAAGTCTGGAAGGCGGGGTTCGTCAGGGTGCCCAACACCGCGCCCGGCTCTCCGCTGGAGTCGCTGTTGATGGTGACCGACAGGTGCGAACCGATATTCGCATCGGAGATCCGAGTAAAGACCACGTCGCGCCGGTCACGGTGTACCCGTTGACGGCGCTGCCCGTCGTGAACGCCTGGGCGTGGTCATGCGTGAGGCCATTAAAGACGGATTGGGACTGGCCGGTGCTGCTCACCAGCGTCGTCACAGGCACCGGCGTCTTGCTGACGCCGTCGAGGCCGAGTTTTAGGGATGACGTGCCGGTGTTCCATGTGCCTGTTGAGGAAAATGCTCTAAACAAAGTGCCGTCGCCGATGCTCCAACCGGCCAGCTGTCCGCTGTCCTCGGCGTCCGAATTCGTGATACGTAGATTCGAAAAAGGCTCATCACTGCTAATATCAATCACCAGGAAGTAGGTGGTGTTCGCCGCAAGGTCAATGCCCGCGCTGCTGGTGAAGGTCAGCGTCTGGGCCGAGCTGGAGACGGGAAAGCTGGCGGGCTTGGTCAGGGTCCCGAGGGAGCTGCCCGGAGACCCGCCGGATTCGGCGTGGATGCTGGCGGTGAGGGACGAAGAGCTGAAGCTGCTGGTGATAACGCCAAACTCCACGTCGACGCTGCGCAGGCTGTAGCCCGCGCTGTTGCTGCCGGTGGTGAAGGCCTGAGCGTAGTCATTGGCCAGAGGTGAAGCACCACCGTCCGACTGGCCGAGGTTGGCGACGAAGGTCTGCGGCGTCTGCGCGTTAGCCTGCTCCGCCGGTGTCGTCGCGAACACTACCGCCAGAAGCGCGAGGGCGAGGAGCGCGATCCCAGGGCGCCTCATGAGAGAGAACCCCCACGAAATGCGGGGGGGGGGGGGGGGGTGTTTTTGCCCCGGGTTTTTTGAATTTAGGTCAACCAAAGTTGGACC
>VXQP01000006.1:0-15909 GCA_009838965.1 Chloroflexota bacterium
CGACTCGTCAGAGAGCCACCACCCCGCCCACTAACACACCCACCCCGACGGCGACCGCAACGGCGACGCCGACTGCTACGCCACGGCCTAAGGACACCCCAACGCCGACACCCACGCCCACGCCGAGGCGGATTATCGAGTGGTTCTATGCCCCTGAGGTGCTGCAGGGCGAGGTTGAGCCAACGGCGACGCCTACGCCCACGCCGACCCCAACGTCCACGCCGACCCCAACGGCGACGTGGACACCGACTCCTACGCCAACCGCCACGCCGACACCGGTTCCTGCTTCGACGCTGTTGGGCGAGGTCGAACCAAGGGCGACGCCTACGCATACACCGACCCCAACGCCCACGCCAATTCCGGCACCCCTGCCGCTCGTCAATCTCCCAAGTGGCGGTAACGGCTTTGGAGGGCTGATGCTGTTGGGCGTGGTGACCATCGGCGCAGGTGCGCTCGGCTACCTGTGGCGCTGTCGCTACCGGCGTATGGAGCGGAAGCCGTCAGTGGCTGACCTGAAGCACGCCGTCGCCTCAGTGGCCGCACGTCTCCGTGAAACACGCACCGAGTTGAAGACCATGAGCAGGACAGCACTCTCCGCTCTCCGAAGTCTGCTGGGCTGGTTGATAGTGGCCGGACTGGTGGCAGCGGCAAGCATCACCGGTCGCTTGCGGAGGGAGAGAAGGCTTGCTAGGCGGGGGCAAGGCGGTCAGACGGGGACCCCAAGACCCTGAGGCGGACGCTGTAGGCCGAAGCACCTAACTGCCGCACGGTGTACCGCACCACCCGAATCTGCTGCAGATCGCGGTAGAGCGAACAGCCGGGAACGTCAGTGCCCACAGGTGTCGCTTGCAGCGCGTCCGCCACCCCGCCCAATGCCGCCGCCACCTCCTCCATGGTGAAGTCGGGAGCGGATTGCATCACCGTCAGCGCGAGGGCAATCCACCCTGCTTCGTTCGGGTCCCAGTCTGACTTCTCAGCCAACGCCTCTGCTGCGGCCTCGCGGAGCCTGACGACCTGCGGGTACTGGGGGTGGTGGGGGTTGCAGAAGTTGAGGCCAACATCTCTATGTGGCGGCTCCCCGTCCACGGCCAGCAGAATCTCCTTCGTCATCGCCCCTACCTCCGGTTGCGTTTGAGGATGCGGTACACCGCCACCAGAATCCCGATGCCGATGAAGGCCAGCACCGCTGAGAACACGAGGACCGATTCCACGAGCACCTCCGTTGGTGGAGTGGGAGTGGCAGTGGGGGTGACCACGTGGTCGTGAGAAACCGCTGTGTCCGCCGACTTGTCCCCTCGGCATTGCGCAGCTCCACTGCCGAGCGCAACGAGGGGGGATGCTACCATGCCTCAAAGCACGGTATCAGACAGAGGAGAGCCATGGGCTTCTGGTCGAGCATACTGTTGCCGCTCGCGGTGCTCTGGACAATTGCGTTGGTGTTGGTGGGGGGGCATCCTGCTGGACGCGCCAGCAGTGCTGGCAAAAGTCCACCCTCATTCAGCCTTTTCAACAAAGCCAGCGAGCTGCGGAGGGGCTTGCACATAAAGTCCTGCTGAGCGCCGACTATCTGTGCAGGGAGTAGACTTTTTGTGCAGAAGGGGTTGGGGGTTGCTAGGCTGGCTCGGGGTACGCCATGCCGCCCTTGCTCAGGATGTACAGGCAATGCAGGCAGACCTGGGCGGGCTTACAGACTGTACGGAGGGCAGCCCCGACGTCCCAGGGCGATGGCCTTGGGTCGAATCGGTTTGCACATGGGCAACTCACGCCATGGCATAGGCGGCCACTTCAGCCTGGAGTATCTGTGGATATAGGCTTTGACCCCCACACCTGTCGACGCGGGGCTGGCGGCGGTGCCGCTACACTTTAGGAGGAGGGTAGGTCATCCTGAGAAGGAATTCGCTATGCTTGGGGCTGTTGCTGCTGGCGGCGGCGGGCTGTTCGAGTGAGCCGCCAACGCTGGTGTCTGCCCCAACCCGAACCCCAACGCCCACGGCTGCGCCATCCATGATGTTGTCAACCCCCACGGCAACACCCACCGCGACTCCCACCCCCACGCCTGTGGCAATCCCGACGCTTGCTCCCACGTCGACACCTACGTCAACGCCTGCGCCGGTGGCTCCCGCCTCCACCCCTCGCCAGCTGCCGGGTGCCCCCGAAGTGCCGTCGCTGGTGTCGGTCAGCCCCACCGAGATCAGTGTCGTGTGGAATGAGCCGGACAGCCTCGCCCCCATCAGCGGTTACGACTACCGCTACGCCGAAGAGTCCAGCCAGTGGATTGAAGTAGTCGGCAGCGGCCTGACCGATAGGGGAGTGACCATCAGGGGGTTGTCCCCGTTCACGGTCTACCGCGTGCAGGTGAGGTCCGTCAGTGAGCACGGTCATGGGGACTGGTCGCCCACGTGGATTGTGGAGACGAGTAGGCCGTTGCCTTCGGGAACGTCGTTCTCCGTACAACCCCACGTGATACTTCGGGTGGTGCTGGTGCATGACGACCCCTACGGGTGGCGGTACTCTTCGCCAGGCGGGTGGACGGAGGCGGTGGTGCAGAAGGAGAGCGAGACCCTCCGCTACTACGAGGCCGCCATCTGGGAGGAGACGGGCGCGGTGCACCTGTACGCCTTCCCCAACGACTACGACGCGTTCTACGGCGCATTCGATGACCTGCCCATCGAGGATGTCATCGCCTACCGTGAGCAGTACGCCGCCAGCGTCCGCTCCGGTCTGCCGGAAGCGTTCACGGACGAGCGCAGCCGGTTCCTGCAGGATGTATTCGCGGGCTTCGCGGGGCTGCTGGTCGACCGCCATCCTGATGCGGAGCACCACCTGATGTACAGCGGGCACGGCGGTCCGGGCGGCGCACTGTTCGAGGGGCAGATGCAGACCGCCGACGCGGACGCGTTCCTCGGCACGTATGCGGGACTGTTGGGCAGACCGTTGGGAGTTGTGGACATGGGAGGGCCTTGCAACAAGGGCGGCTACGCGGACTTGGCGACGTTCTGCAAGCACGCCCGCTACTACGTGGCGTCCGACCTTGCGAACGGGAGCTACGACTTGGACGACTGGACGGTGGAGAAGTACTTCGAGACCGATGCGGAGACGCAGTACCACCGCCTGCTGTCGGAGCACGGCACGTTGGAGGCTGCTCTTATCGAGCGGGTGGACCTGCGGCGGCTGAACTACGAGTACGCGAGGGAGAGCCAGACGCGGGATGAGGTCTTTCAGGCGAGTTACCTCTACTCCTGCCCCGCCTTCAACGAGTTCAGCACGGCATTCGAGTCGTTCGTGGCCGGAGCGACGCTGGCGCAGCCGGTGCCGTACGACCTCTACGAGTTGCTCGTGGACGCTGATGCCCCGCCATCCCTGCTGGAACGGTTCCGCAGCGTGTTCGTCCACGGAGTGGACAACAGGGACTTCTTCGACTGGGGCGTCACCGCCAACGGGATGATATCGCCGCTGGCGTGGTTGGCGTCGATTTCAACATGAGACACTACCGGGCGCGGGGCTGAGTGGACAACACCCCCACCGCGCTTTTTCTGCGGAGGCCGTTCAATGGCACTCACCCGACAGGTCCCGGTACTCGTCCTGTGCCTCTACAGCACCTGGTGCGCGTGGAACGTACGCTCGAACGCCGCATTGGCGAACTGGGGAAGCAGTACGGAGCGGTCACGATACGGCACCGCGATCACGGACACCTTCGCCACCTGCCCGCCCCAGATGACCGGGCGGGCCAGCACGGCCAGGTCGTCGGCCTGCCACAGGTCGTAACCGCTCACCCGGTCGACCGCTGCGGGCCTGCCGGTCAGCACCACCCGCTCCGCCACGGACCCCGGCGCCGGCGGCGCGCCCCGCCGCGGCAGCAGCCCGCGCAACGCCGAGAGCGGACGCCTCTGCATCCGCAGCCGGAACCCCGGCGTCCTCGCCACCACCGTGGCCCGCAGGCTCTCCGAAAGCTGCCCGGGCATCCCCAGTGGACGCACGGCCTGCTGCCCACGCTCGTAGAGGACGGCCAGCAGCGGCTGATGGCGCATCACCTCCGCGAGCCTGATCGTCAGCGATGCGTACGAACGCCCGTAGCTCGCCTGCAGTGCGACCACGTCGAGGCCTGATGCCTCTGCGAAGATGGCGAACCAGTACGGCTGCATTAGCGTCGCGGCGGCGAACCGGTCGGCCTGCCTGCACAGGGATATGCCCGCGGCAAGCCCGATGCGGGGATGCAGGTCGTGCAGCCGCTCGCGGACGACCTCGTACGCCTCGTGCAGGGCCGTATGCTCCTGTCCCACCCTGCCCTCGGATGCGTCGACGTGGATCTGGTAACCGCCATCCTTCGTTCCCACGTGGTAGCCGCGGAGGCCGCCTGTCTCGTGCGAGAGGACGACCGTCCCGATGCCGGAACGGTTTAGCAGCTCCACGATCCCTCCATGCGGGGGAACGGCGGAACGCCGAAGTGGTCCACGAACTCCCCGGCCATGGCTACGGGGTGGAGCTTGCGGTACCGCAGTGGATCGGCGGCGAGACGGTGGCAGAAGCCGTCGAGCGTGAGCGTCCCCTTCATGGCAGCAGCCTCTTCCCGCTGTAGCGCTCGTACAGCTCGACGATGAAGCGCTTCGACTCAGTCGACAGGGGGCCGCGCGGCCTCGTACCCACACGGAAGACAGGGTCCGCGAGCACGAACTGGTACGCGCGCTCGACCTCCGCCTCCTCGTCCGCCTGCGGCTCCTCGTCCTCCCGATCGAGGTAGCCCGCCTTGCGCAGCAGGTCATGCACGCTCACGCCGTAGAGCGCGGCCAGCCGGCGCAGGAGCCTCGGGCCGGGATGGCGTGTCCCCTTCTCGATCTGGGAGAGATACGCGTTCGAGACGCCGGTGAGGCGCTGCACGGCGCGGATGCTCGTCTCGCCGCGCAGCCGCTTCAGCGTCTGCCCGATATGCTCCTCTCCCCGGTCGCTCTGCTCGTTCATGCCGGTCTCCCCATGCAACACCATATGTTGCACGGCTGCACTCACTCGGCAACAGTCAATCTTTGAGCAACGATTGTCGTATCAGAGGCAACACTTGTCAAGAAGATGCGTGGTACCGCCACACATGCCTTGTCTATAGGTATGCACTATCGTTAGACTAATGCAACACTCACGGCCGGCTCACGTGATGCATCCTAGTGCCTGGCGCATCACCGCGATACCGGCGCCTGTCACCAAGGGCTTCCATGAAGACGAGAGACGTGCGAAGAGGCAGGAGACTCACGAAGGAGCAGGAGGAGCTGCGGCAGCACGGCCTCCGCCTGCTCGCCCGCATCATCGCACGCCGTCACCTCGCATCTCTCGCGCACGAGGGAGGCTGCGCAACCCCCGTCGCCGACGGCAGCAGCGTCTCGCCCCGGGCTTCAGGCGAAGAATCTCCCATCGAGGTGGAGGACGAACATGCCCGGTAGGCGCGCGAGGAGGGTGCTCCTCAAGCGGGAGGCGCTGTGGGACCGGCTTGACCGGCTCAACATCTCCCAGAACGAGCTCGCCCGCAGGCTCGGCATCTCCACCAGCCACCTCTCACGCCTGATCAACGGGCAACGCTGCCCGTCGCCCTCCATGCGTCGGCGGCTCATGGAGGTCCTCGACTGCACGGAGTTCGACGACCTCTTCTACGTGGTGAACGGCGATGCCTAGCGGGCTGCAGGCCACACAGGGGCTCTTTACCCCCGGAATCGCCCTGCTGCCGGACGACTTCCCCGACCGGCTCGCCGCGCTCAAGGAGATCACCGGCCTCACGTGGGAGGGCATGGCGTGCTGCATCGGCGTGGACCCGAGGCAGCTGCAGCAGTGGCGGAACGGCGGTTGGCCCAACGGCGGGGCGATGCTCGCCCTCGTCGACCTCGCCGCCCGCGTGCCCGGCGGCCTGGGCAAGCTCATCGGGCGCGAACTGCTCGTGATCCCGCAGGGTGGCCCGGCGGGAGGGAGCAGGGGAGCAGCGGCGTGAGCGCCCGGCAGCGGTGGGTCTACCACGTGGAGCCCTCCCGGTTCCCGGAGGACTTTCCGCAGCGATTGGAGCGCTTCAGGAAGGCAGCGGGGCTCACGTCTCGAGGGCTGGCGCGAAGGTTGCGGGTGAGCGTGCGGTGCGTGTGGCGGTGGAATGCAGGGAGCAGGCCCGACGCTGGGCATCTGGTTGCCTTGTTCAATCTCGCCGCCGAGATGGGCCTGCTGCACATCCTGCTCCCTGCCGCCGGAGAGCAGGTCAAGAGCGGATCCTCTTGTACGTCCTGCGCGTCGCCGTCCGCTTGACAGTTGCGTGCCCGAACGAGCCTTCGGGCGTAGCGTTGTGGACACGCGGGCGACGGTAGAATCGTCGTGAGGGTCGGGGCTTGTTCACCTGCTCCTCCTCCGATCGCAGACGCCCACCGTCGGCGCGGTGGGCGTTCTGTTTCCGCAAGTCTTTCGAGGCCCTTGGTGGCTTGCAGGGGCGGCTCTCCCGAGCAGGGTGTCACCGGGTCCCCCCGGTGTGAATCGTCGCAGGTCGCAGCGGCCCCGTTGCATTCCACGACGCCAGGACACCGGAAGTCCACATCCTACCGGAAGTCCGCAGTGGGCAGCCTCTACCGTAGCAACTGCTTCAGCGCCTCACCCTCCTTGCCGGACTCGGGGGCTGCGTTGCGCCGTCCTCCGCCTTGATGCCGAGGATTCACCGGGGGGTGGAGGCACCAGAGATCGGGGTCGAATTCGAGCGGACAGATGGGCAGGGCTGTGAAGTACACCCTCCCGTCGTGCTCATTCATGTGGAGGCCGCGGTAGGGTGGACTGTCCTTGGAAGGGCCACGCCGCAGCGTGGGACGCCATCCCTTGCTCCGCGGGTGCGCCCAGCGCCCCAGACCAAGTAACAGCTCGTGCATGTCCTGGTAGTTCATCGATGTAGGCGTACAGTTCAGCTGCATGGGATACCTCCTGGACTATCCCTTCAGTAATGGTCAACGTCCCCCTGACGCTCGCCACATCCGGCGCAGCCGCGCCAAAACTTCGCGTGTGGTGCCCACGTCATTGCAACGCGGCAAGCACCTGATCTGCGATCTCCTCAGACACCCACGCCTTCCATTCGTCGGAGGTGCGAAGCCAGTGGACAGCGACTTCACGGTACTCAGATTCATCCGGGTAGGGACTGATGCTCTGCTGCAAATCGTAGAGGATCGCGTACATCTCTTCCACGGCGCTGTTGCTCAATGTCCATTTCCTGAACAGGTCGATTGCGCTGGACGCCGAGTCGAGTAGTTCCGAGCGCACCACGATGTGCGCTGTTCCATCGTCGTAACCACACGCGTGGGTCACGTCTTCAGTCGGCGTCTCACCCATGTGGTTCCAACATTCATCCGAATAGGGCGGCTCCTCCAGACGATAGAACCCACCGTACTCCGTATCGAGCACCACCGAGAATAATGAAGGGCCCCAATAGAAGAAGAGGATGTCTCGTCTCTCTCTGAAAGCCTGGATTATCGTTCCATGCCTCACGTCCCAGTTGAGACTGGGCACAGCCGTCAAGACATCATCGAGTCCATAACCGTGGATCTGGCTCTCGTTGATCTTCTCACACGTGAACCCCGCTCCGGTTCCGCAGGTGATCAGTCCCGCCTTCCCATTGACGCCGGCGCCGGTGAACAGCTGCCAGTGCTCGCGGAGGTCTTCAACCGAGCGCAGGCCTGGGTTCGCCTCCGCCGTGTACTGCGGGATGAGGAATGCGCTCTGCCACCACACGGGGCCTCTGCTTTCGCGGATAACGGTGACGGCCCCGCTGTCCAGCACCGCTCGCGTCGCCTCTGCCCTGCCGTGGTCCCACCATGTCCCCCACCGTTCGGTAGTGCGCGGCAATCCCATCTGCATATGCACGTTCACGATGCCTCTCTGCAGTAAGTCGCTATCCGTACTGTAGACCTCCTTGGTTTCGTATCCGTAACCGTATTCCAGTATCGTGCGGGCCACCGCGTTCTGAAGTCCCGTTGACCCGGTCTGTTCTTGTCTGAAAGTCAGCACCGGCCTGAAGCGAGCGAAGTAGGAAGCCTCGGGCAGGAGAGTTTGCGCCGCGCCTGGTTCCGACCAGTCGCTCACTGCATCGCCGCTGACGATACGCGCCTGGACTTCGTACGTCGTACCGGGTAGTAGACCACCGACCTCTACCCATGCCCTCTGCTGCGTCAGAGTCTCAGCCTCTTCCCAGGGAATCTCACCGAGTTTCATACGGTAGCGGTAGTCGTAGCCGGTGACGGCTGTCTCACCGGATGCCACTCCCGACAGGACAATCATGCTGTCCGGAACAAGGGACACCACACGCGGTCTGCCCGGAACAGCCGACAGACCCGAAGTCGGCGCCGTAGCGACTGGACGGGTGGGTGTGGAGGTCGGCTCAATTGCAGGTGTGGGCGTCGCAGTGGCTGTCGGGGTGGCCGTAGCGGTCGGAGTAGGTGTAGACGTGGGCGCAGGTTCGGGGGTTGGGGTGGAAGTGGGAGTCGGCGTGGGCTCCGCGCATGCGGCCAAGAGAACGAGCGCCAAGAGGGGGATGGCGCTGATGAGGGGACGAACCATACGGCACGCTACCTTGGTGGGACTGTTCCTCAGTATAACGGACGCCCAAGCGTTCCCATCTGCCGGAATCGGGGGGAACCACGTCCACGCGCTGACGCTTGCCGCGCCTGGTGGAAACGCCCTGCCGGTCGACCTGTCCCGGAACGGCGTCATCTCAGGAGTGATGTGACTCCTCTATCCATCCCCATCCATTCCCCCGAACCGCACGGCTGCGGAGGTTATCTTCCCTACCACCTGTACGCAGTGGGTGGTTGAGACATGTCGCTTCGACCCGGTTCAACCGGGCATCGCCGCCGTGGGAGTTCTCCTGAAGGATGAGAGGATGCTCGCGGGTGTTCGGATCGTTACTGAGAAGGAATTCTCCTTCGCCGCTCGCTACCGGAAGGCGTAGGAAGGTTCTCCGCCTCCCGGGATGCGCCACGCCGGCCCGAGCGGCCCCACCTGCTCCAGCAGATCCCGGTGGGAGACGAACAAGGGAACCCTCACCCCCGACCTGTCCATCTCGCCGCCCGCCACCCTGAGGAAGTGGGTGGCGTTGAGGTCGTCCTCGAAGACGACGAGGACTATCGGCAGTGCGCCGTGGTCGTCGACGGGCCTGCCCGATGAGAAGTAACGCAGGTAGGGCGCGATGCGCTCGGCCATCGTCACCGGCCTGACCGCCCTGCGCTCCCATTCGAGGAAGAAGGGCGTTGCGGAGCCGCCGTGGCGCAGAATGCCAAAGGCGTCGGGATGGACGGAGCGGAGGCTTCCGCCGTGCCGGAAGTGACGGGAGGCACGATGCGGCGGGTCGAGTTGAACGAGTTCGCGCCCGCGCGAGTGGGCCTGGCGCTCCAGCACCGCCGCGAACCAGTGGACCGACTCGGTGTGCTCGGCGTTCCTGAGCAGCTGGCGGCTCCTGCTGCCGGAGACGTTGCGCCAGGAGAGCGGGGCAGTGAGGTCCAGCGGAGAGGTGCTCCACCGCTTCCTCGCTGCGCCGATCGAGGCGCGGTCCCGCCGGGCGAGCACGGTCAGCCCCCGGTCGGTGGGGACGAGACGGCGTCCTCCCTCGGTCTCAGCACTCGCGGCGAGGCCGAGGGCCGTGAGCTGCGCGATGATTCCCGATAGCCTTGAGCGCTTCACGCCGAGGAGCTCGCCCAGGTGGGCGGGGGCGAGCCAGGGCCAGTCGGAGACGAGGTCGAGCGCGCGCTTCTCCGTCGGCTTGAGCAGGGCGGGGAGCATCCAGTCCCCGTCGTTCCCATCGGAGATGTCATCGGGGAGCGAACCCCGTACGGGGAGTTCCTCGCCGGGCCACGCCCCCCAGGGCTTGGTCCGGGCCAATGCGTCGGCAAGGCCGATGGGCGCCGTTCCGGCCACCGTGCTCCAGACGGGTGCGCCGGTCCCGGCGGAGACCACGTCGCGCTCCGGCGCCAGGTATGCCGCGAACGGCGCGCCGGCCAGCAGCCTGCGGGCGTGCCTGAGCCGGACCTCGTCGGGCACGAGCAACAGAACGGCGCTGGGCCGGGGGCCTTCTCGGAGCCTCCAGAGGCGTTTGGCGAAGGCCGTGCGGTCTGCGGTGCGCCCCTGCCGGACGATGGCGAGCACCCGCCCGCCGGGCAGGCCGATCGCGGCGTCCACCGGCGCGGCCCGGTACCAGCGGAAGCGGACGGGGAAGGCCGCGCCCGCTATGGCCGACGCCAGCCGGTAGATCACCCCCACGGCGTCGAGCCGTTCGAGCAGGATGCGCCGCCACTGCTCCGAGACGGGATAGAGCCGGAGCAGCTCGTCGACGGTCATGCCCTCGGCGCGGGCGAGCCGGTGCAGCCCTGCAGCCGTGAGGCCGTAGCGGCGCGTCGGGGGTATCAGCTCGGAGGCGTGCGATACCGAGACCGCCAGCCCCTCGCGTTCGAGGGCCTCGACGGCGTTGTAGGCCGCCCCTTTCGACCAGCCGGAGACGGCGGCCGCCTCAAGCCGGTCGAGGAAGGGCATGGCCGCCAGGCGGCGCAGCAGGTCTGTTTCGACAGTCCTCATGCGTCGCCCTCCGGCTGTTCTTCCGCTGCGTCCCGGTCGCCGTCCCCGGTCGGGGGCTGGAAGTGCTTGCTGCGTGGTTGCCGGGGATTCGCGCTGTCCGGGGGCGCGTCCTTCTTGTCGCCTTTGCCTGCCTGGGGAGCGCCTCCGCTCGCGGCGGCCGCTCCCCTCCTGCGGTACTCGTCGTCGCGCAGCCCGGTCTTGGCCATCAGCGCCTCCAGCTGCTCCGCGCTCGTGACGTAGACGGACGCCTCGGCCCGGATGCGCTCGGCGATGGCGGGGTCTCCGGGCGCGGCCCTGTTGACCCTCATGGAGAAGGTGGACGTGCGCTCGTCGTCCGTGGTGGCGCGGACGTAGCACTCGTGGGCCGGGAGCGAGACGATGTCCTCCTCGGAGACCCGGTCCCTGCCGAGCTCGTAGACGAGCTGGCGTGCGTCCGCGCCCGCGACCTGGAAGACGACGAGGCATCCCACGTTGGCCAGCACGGTGTCGCGCATGGTGCGGGAGAGGTCGTCGAGCTTGGCGAGGCTCTGGGTGGCGAGGATGAAGGAGGCGCCGAACTTGCCGAGCTCGGAGAGCATCGACTCGTAGTCGACGCCCAGCATGGACTGCATCTCGTCGACGACGACGAGGGCGCCGCGACGGCGGTCGCGCGGCAGGCTGCCCTGCTCGCGGATGACGGCGTCCACGAGGTTGAGTATGGACGAGCCGATCAGCGCGCCCACGTCGCGCCCGACCGCTCCATGCGCGGTGGAGACCAGCAGGATGCCGCCGTCGAGGATCGTGCGGCGGACGTCGACGGTGGAGCGGGGCTGTCCGAGGATGGCGCGTGCGCGCTCGGAGGATGCGTAGTAGCCGAGGCGGGTCTGGACGGGGGCGAGCGCGTCCGCCCGGTACTCGGTGCGCCACTCCTTGAAGTCGCGCTGCCACCACGTCCTCAGATAGGAGGAGGACACCCGCTTCAGCACTCCCTCGCGGAACTGCTCGTCGGCGATGAGGGTAAGCCCGTCGATGATGGTGAACTGCTCCTCGGGGGCGGTCTCCGGGTGGGCGTTCGCCTCGTGCAGGCTCTTGACGACGTGTTCGAGGATCGACTGCATGCGCGGCCCCCACTGCTCCCACAGGCCCTTCGCGATCCGCACCACGGCGTCGGCCGTGCGGTCGCGGTTGGTGAAGATGCGGGTGTCCAGCAGGTTGATGCCCACCGCCCCGGTCTCGTCGGCGAGGTCGATGAGGCGCACCTGCGGGATGAGGGACTCCGGCACGTGCCGCAGCAGGGATTCCACGAGGTCGGCGTGGGGGTCGACGACGATGATGGCGTCGTCGTTGCGCCCCGCCGCCTTCTCCGTGAGCTTGTGGGTGATGACGTGGTGCATGAGGGTGGATTTACCCATCTGGGTGCGGGCTGCATAGAACTGGTGGCGGTGGGTCGTGTCGTCCGAGAAGTGGACGACCTCCTCCCTGCCCCCCGTGGTCTTCCCCACGGGCGCGCCGGAGCGGATGCTCTTCGCCGTGGGCGTCAGGACCCGCGCGCCGGAGCGCTCCATCGCAGGGGTGTCGTCGGCGGGGGAAGGCGGATGCCAGAGGCAGGCGGCCTCGCGGACGCCGATGACGCTGCGCGTGCCGAAGAACCCGGGAGGCTCGGGGGCGAGCCTGGTGTCCAGGACGTCCACCGGTTCGACGTCACCGACGACGAAGCTCGCGCCGGAGGGGTTGTCGTAGTGCCGGTAGGCCGCCGCGATGCGCTTCATGATCGTCCCGGCGCGCTGCTCACCCGCGTCTCGCGGCAGGATGACGGTGATCTGGACATCGGCGTCGAATGCGATGCGCGACACCTTCTCGGCGACGAGGGCGGGCGGGTAGGAGCGCCGGGGCTTGAAGAACCGGGCCTTCACGTAGCCGACCGCGATGAGCCCCGCCACGACGGCGATGCCCATCAGCACGGCCTTCCACGTCTCGCCAGCCTGCACCCAGGTGTACGCCCTGAGGCCGACGAGCGCGAGGAGGCCGAGCACGGCCATGCGGATCGGTTCGCCGGACGAGGGCGTGCCTGCTTGGACGGACTGCTGCGCCGACGGGGGAGGCGCCGGGCGTTCGTGGGCGAGCCGCTGGTGGTGGACCGCCCAGTCGGGGCCGAGGGAGCGCATCCGCAGGCGTGCGATGACGCGCTCGCCCGGGTTCAGGCCGGAGAGCGCGCCCAGCGGCGCGAGCAAGGGGTCGGAGCCGGGGTCGGTGAGGTCCCGGTCGTTGAAGGTGCGCAGCGGCACGTATTCTGGACCGCCCGAGCGCAGGGTCATCGTCCACGCCTGATCGCCTTCGTCGAGGCGCAGGGGGTCGTCCTCCGGCCCGACCTGCCGGGTGCGTGCCTGCGGGTAGTGAACGGCGATCTGGCCGCGCAGCACGTCCTCGTCGTGGCAGCGCGCCATGACGGCGACGCCGCCGGCATCTCCCGCGAGTTCCAGGGAGAACGGATCGGGCACCGTGACGGAGCCGAGGAGGTTCTCGACGGCGAGGAGGTTGCGCTCCCCGGCTCTCGGCGGCGTGATCGCCAGCAGCACGGGGGTCTTCTCCTCGTATCCGTCAGCTTCGTTCTTCTTCGAGAAGGGCAGTTTCATGCGGTTCCTTCCTTTCCAGGCCGAATCCACGTGCTCGACCTCTGTTCTTCGTGTGGGCCTGCGGTCTGTTCGTCGGCCTGCGTCATCGCTGCTCCGCCTGGTGCCTGCCGGGCCGCCACTCGATGACCTCGGTCTCCTCCGGGGTCGCCTCGATGCGGATGGGGAATCTTCCTCCGCGCGCGAGCAGGAGTCCGTCGCCCCTCGGGCACGAGAGGAGCCAGCGCTGCAGATCGACCGGCAGGTCGAAGGCGTCGCCGACGGTTGAGATGGCGGCCGCGTCCTGCTGGAGGAGGAGCTTGAAGGCGGCGTTCTGGAGGAGCGCCCTGCCGGAGTGGCCGGTGATGGCGCGCGAGGTGTCCTCGGAGAGGAGGTCCTGCACGTCCTGGGTGATGAACTGGAGGCCGAGGCGGTGCTTCCGAGCGCGCTTCGCCATCGAGATCATGAAGGCCGCGCCCTCGGGGTGCTGCATGATCGACCAGACCTCGTCCACGACGAGCAGGCGCGGCCTGGGGTTCTGCGCGGCGGCGGCCCAGACGGTCTCGGTGCAGACCATAGCTGCGGCCGGGCGCAGCTCGGGTTCGAGGAGACGGAGGTCGAAGACGGTGACGAGCGCCTCGTTGGTGAGGAGGTCGTCGCCCTCGTCGGAGAGGATGTGGCGGAGGCTGCCGGTGGCGAATGGGCGCAGCAGCCGGGCCAGGTCATCCGACTCACCGCTCTGTAGGTAGGCGTAGAAGTCTTTGAAGCCGGTGCGCTCGCGCGGCTCGGAGTAGTAGCCCGCGAGGGCGTGGTCGAGGGCGGCCCTTCGCTCGGCGCTGAGCCGCTCGCCGACCATCACCTCGATGAGCCGCCGCAGGCTGCCGATGCGCAGCAGGAGCTCCTCGGCGTCGCCCTGGTTGATGACGAAGGGGTTCATGCCCTGTCCGGGGACGCCGGGGGAGAGGACGCGGCCGCCGGCTGCGCGGGCCATGTCGGCGTACTCGCCCTCGGGGTCGATGACGTAGGCGGTGATTCCCCTGGTCAGCCCCCTGAGCACGCCGAGCTTGGTGGAGAACGACTTCCCCGAACCGGAGCGCGCCAGCACGGCGGTGTTGGCGTTGAGGTGGGTGCCGTCCCACGGGTCGTAGACGACGGGCGAGCAGGCGCGGAGGTCGATCCCGTAGAGGGTGCCGCTGCGGGTGTCCAGGTCCGGCGGGGAGAAGGGGAAGAGGCGCGCGATCGACGACGTGTCCAGCGACCGCCACTCGGCGACCGCGTTCATGGAGATGGGCAGCGTGGAGAGGAAGCCGACCCGTTGGCGGAACGAGAGCGTGTCGAGCTTGCCAAGGGTGGCGGCGAAGTGAGCCCTGGCGCGCTGGGTCATCTCCTTGAGGGCGTCGTCGTCCTTCGCGTGGAGGGTGATGGAGAGCGATGAGTGGAAGAGGCGCTCGCGCCCGCGCTGCACCTCGTCGCGCAGGCGGGTGATGTCCTCCAGGGCGATCTCGGCCTCGGGGGACATGGTGCGTCCCCGGCGCAGGGAGAGGGACTGCGCCGACTCGAAGCGCACCTTCTGCCACTCCAGGGTGCGGGCGGCCTGCTCTGCGGGTATGGGGCCGAGGTGGATGGCGAGGTCCATGGGCGCACCGGCGGCCATCAGCCCCTGGAGGAAGCCGGGGGCGAGTGCGCGGGGCCAGCGCCCGAGGTGGAGCGAGCGGACCAGGCGCTCGCCGACGCGGATCTCGCGCCGGTTGACGGTGACCTCCACGCGCTCGTCCTCGTCTCGGTCCGCGGGCGAGCCGCCGAGGGCGGATGCCAGCAGGAAGAGGCGCAGCGCGCGGCCGGTGAGCGGGTGGGCGGAGAGGCCCGCCTTGCCCAGGAGGACGCGCAGGTCGCCGGCGCGGTCGAACGGGCAGACGGCGTAGAAGCGGCGGTCGAGGATGCCGTCGCGTTGCTCAAGGGTAGTGAGCAGAGCGCGGAGCGACTCCGCTGCCGCGGCGGTCTGCGGGGGCAGGTCCGCGGGCTCGGCTTCACGCAGGCGCTCGCGCATCCGGCCGAGGTCGGGCGGGTGCTGGCGGATGAGGAGTTGGAGCGGGAAATCGAGGGCGTTGAGCGCTCCTGCGAAGGCGCCAAGCTTCGGCTCGTCGAGCTCGAGGCCCATGACCTCGAATATGCCGAGCTTGAGTCCGTCGATGCGGACGGGGCCGTCGTCCTCCAGGTGAGAGAGCATGAAACAGAGCGGCAGCGGCAACGGGGGCTTCTCCACGCGCTCCTTATGGGGTTTGTCCGCTTCATCACCTCGTTGCGGTTTCGATTCTGGACAGGGCGGCGCATGCGCCTGCTCTTCGGCTCTCTCTCCAAGGTGTGACGGTCGGCGCAGGACGCGGCGCGCCATGTTTCTGGTGCGTTCGGGTAGCTGTCGCAAGGTGGTGCTCCTTTCTGTGGATGCGGTTACGGGATCGGGACGATGCCGCTGCGCAGGACGACTGCGATGGCCTTGGCGGAGAGGACGACTGCGAGGCCGAGGAGCGCCCCGGCGACCGCGTTGCGGGCGCGGCCGGCGTTGCGGGGGTCGCCCCCCTCCGCCATCAGGACGAAGCCCGCCCAGACGACGGCGAAGACGGCGAGTCCGGCCGCGGCATACGCCATCGCGGTCAGCACGCCGTCGAAGGCTTCGAGCATCGCCTGTTCCTCGTGGTGGGGGGGGGGGGGGGGGCGCGCGGCCCCGCCGGGGCGGGGGGGGGTGCGCGGGGGGGGGGGCCCCCCC
>VXQP01000006.1:15919-19298 GCA_009838965.1 Chloroflexota bacterium
GGGTGGGGGTGGGGTGTTATCTGTCTTGGGGGGCACGCCGGCTTTTTTGGGTTTGTTCTTGGGGTGGTGCGGGGGGGGGGGGGGGGGGCCCCCCCCCCCCCGCGCAGGGGACCGTCAGTGCTGTCGCGATGCGCCTCACCACGGCCACTCCCATCCGAAGATTCCGAACAGGCCCTTCCCCTCACCCGGAGTGAGCGGGGTCTGCGCGGGAGTCGGCGTCGGCTGCGGCATCTGAGGTGGGGTGAAGGGCGCGTAGGGGGCGTCGGCACCGATGGTGAGCGCCAGCTCCAAACTCTCCTCCTTGGTGCCGTAGACGCTCCCGCGGGGCGTCACAGTGGCGAGTATGTGCTCCGGGAATGTGAGCGTGACGACGGGCACCACGGTGATGATCTCGGGCGGGATGGTGAGGCGCGCCGATACGTCGTGGTAGGTGATGTCGCCGTTGTCGTGGTAGATGGCGACGGACTCGCTGACGACCTCGCTCGTGCCGGGCCGCAGCACCTCGACGGGCACGCGGTACTCTTCCTCCTTCTCCGGGACGAATTGCAGTGTCACCAGCGGCGGAGCGCTGCCCCGAAGGCTCCCTTCGAGCGCGGCCTCGATGGTCAGCTCGTGTAGCGCCTCGCCCGTGGGGACGGTCAGCCGGAACGTTGCGCTGTCCGGCGGATCGAGCTCGACGGTCGTGCTCGACTCGCCGGAGGAGAGCGTGACGGAGCCGTAGACGTTCGTCACGCGGGTCTTCAACAGCATGGCGCCGGCGATGTTGACGTACCCGTTCACGATATCCAGATCGATGGGATGCTCGGTCCTCTCGACGCACTCGTCGGCCGCCAGGCGTCCGCTGATCGCGCCGGGGCTCAGGTGGATCTCCGTCACGCGGACGTCGCACAGCTCACCCTCCACGACCGGCAGGGGGTGCGGGATCTGGTCGCCCTTCAAGCTGACTCCCCCGGCTTGGCCGAGCGTGTCGACCCAGGCAAAGGTGAAGGAGGGGGCGTCGCCGGAGAGCGGGAGCGTGTAGAAGATGGTCTCCCCGGCCTTCACCCGCGCGCTGCCGTAGAAGCGCAGCTCCCGCCCACCTGGGCCGCCGAACACCTGGACGTTCAGGTCGACCTCGGTGGCAGCGCGGAGGGTGACGGTGGCCTTCTCTTCGAAGACCGCGAGCTTCTCGACGAAGAGCCTGCGTCCGGGCACGGGTGCGAGCGGGTCGAAGTCGACCTCGTTGCGCCAGCGCTCGGGGCTCGTCTGCGGGTAGGGGGTGCCCAGCCCGGGCGTCGGGACCGGGGTCGGCGTCGGGTCCCCCGATGCGGCCACTGCGGTTACCGCCAGCAGTGCCATGGCCGCCAGCAGGGCTACGCGCCGCATCGCCGCGTGACCGGCGTTGCCGCTGCCCCGGTCCCTCGGCTTCCAACGGTTGCGGAGCCAGCGTCCGGGGCGCGGCGTCCTGCGCCCGTTGCGGCGCTCACGCTTCTTCCGGCTCCCGTGCAACCTGCGCAGCGCGCGCATCCTGCGGATGCGCCTGCGCGTCCTGTCCCGCACCTGGTGGGCCAGGCCGGGGTTGTCGTTCTCAGGGGTGGGCGGCTGGCTGCGCACCAGCTCAGCCGGCGTCCCCGCATAACACCGTCCGCCGATGCGGTATTGGAGCAGGTCGGCGGCCACCAAGGGCAGCCGCCGACCGCCGATACGCCCCACGACGGCGGCGACGCCGACCACCGCGAAGAGCACCGCGAGCCCGATGCGCACCTCGGACCACGGGATGGGCGCGTAGCGGTAGAAGCCGTAGGCCAGCGCGCCGATCGCGATCAACCCGACGACCTGTTGAAAGGTGAACCAGCCCAGGACCTTGTCCTCGGCCTGGACGTGTGTGGGAACTTCGTGTGCTTGCATCTCGGTCTTCTCCTTGTGCTGGTCCGGCCGCCTATCCGCCGCTGGGCGTGGGCGTCGCCGGGTCGGGGACGTTGGGGGTGACGGCGGGGTTGACCACCGCGCTCATCACGAGGTCGACGATGCCGTAGGCCACGAGGATCAGGACGATGCCCATGACGGCGGTCACCATCGCGGACTTTCCGCGTTCCATCTGGTGGGGCGCGCCGCTGGCGGTCAGGTAGAGGTAGGCGCCGTAGACGAAGTAGCCCGCACCGACCGCGCCCGCGAACCCGATCAGGATCCCGACGAGGTTCGATATCGTCTGCGTGAGGTTTTCCATGGTTCGTTCTCCTTGTTGTCGTATCGCTGTTCTGTTTCCTGTTCTGTCCATCCGTTCGTTCCGGCTTACTTGCACATCGCTGCTCCTCCGTTCTCCGTGCGCGTGGGATGGCGCGGGCCGCCAAAGGCCCGTCTGGGTTCTATGGGTTCACTCGCTGCTGCTCCTTGGGCTCGCGGTGCCGCCCGCGTTCGGCGGCGTGCCCGCGTCGGCTGCGGACCGCGCAGCCCCCATGCCGGAGGCGGCGCCCGCTGACGCCGCACCCGCAGCGGATGCGGCGGAACCCGCGCTCCCGGCGGCAGCGGAGGCCCCGGCAGCAGAGCCTCCCGACATCGCGCCCGCTGATACACCGCCGATACCGCCCACGACGCTCGCCGCACCGCTCGCGACCGCCGCTCCCGCGGCTATGCCGCCCGGGCCTGCGAGCATCGGACCGATCGACCGCGTCGCCCGCATGGCGGTGCCGGGCAGCGAGAGGCCGAAGTAGAGCGTGTGCAGCCACGCGTCGAACGTCCCCGCGTTGCCCAGCATCGAGGGCACCCGCGTGGCGAGGTAGATGAAGGCAGCGGAGAGGACCAGCTTCCAGACGAGGTCCTGGGCGGGCTCGAAGGCGCCGATGGCCGCGAACTCGTTGAGCATCGTGAAGCCCATCGACAGCGCGACGATCTGGACCGCCTGCTGGAAGACGACCGTCATAAACAGCCGCAGCCAGTGCCTCCCCCAGCCCGCCGTGTGAGGCAGTATCCAGAGCCCCAGGGCGATGGGAGCGAGTGCCAGCAGCAGGTCGATCAGCGCGATCCGCAGCAGCATCTGCACCAGCACGTAGAGGACGAAGAAGCCGTAGACGAGGTAGAGCAGGCCGATCAGCAGGGCCATCCCCACGCTCCCGGCGCTCACCGCCGTGAGCAGCGTCTCCTTCGATGCCCTGAGCAGGTCCCCTGCCGTGAAGCCGAGCTCGGCGGCGACGAAGCCGGTGACCGCGTCCGCAGTGTCGATGACGAGAGCGCACCACCAGAGCGATGACGCGGCTGCGACCAGCCCCAGCACGAGCCGGGGCACGACCTCTCGCCAGCCGGTCTGGGGTCTGCCGAGGTGCTCGGCCACGATCAGGCTGAGGCCGATCCAGCCGATGATGACGACGAGTGCGCCGGAGGCGACGGCCCAGACCGCCGTCCA
>VXQP01000062.1 GCA_009838965.1 Chloroflexota bacterium
CCGGCTGGGCGGCGTGGAGGTGGTCTATCGGCGGGAAGATGTTGCCGAGGCTGCTCCCGCTCGCGCGGTTCAGGAATTGCTGCGGCATGCGGCTCGCCACCGCCGCGATGTCCGTCACCAGGTGCCCGTCTCCGTCAACGACCTGCAATCTGCTTGCCATGGCGTCTACCTCCTCGCGTATACGGGGGCGGTATAGCACCCCCGCCCATCCGCGTCAAAGCGGGACCCGACCAAGGATGCCAACGGCTCCTGTTTCCGGCATCCTTGGTCGCCGGTCCACGAGTACCAAGAATGCCAATCCGGTGCCTTCTGGCATCCTTGGTTTGGGGTGTTTGCAAGGCCGTGGCCTGCTTCCCGCGACCAAGGATGCAAGGATGCCAACGAAAACGTTTTTTGCGGCCGGAGCCATAGACCTCGTTGATGGGTGAGGGTGCGAGCTATAGACGCTGTCTATGGGTGCTGCCGGTGCGATGGTCATGCAACCAGCGTACGCGGGCAGGGCGCGACCGCGAAAGAGGCGCGTGTCACAGGGGGTGGTGGGTGGGGGACACTCACCACGCACTGAAGTGCGGTCCCCTCTTCCAAGGGGTGAGGGGAGCCATACAGGGCACCCACAAGGGATGCCCCTACACCGGGCACCCCGAGAGATTTCTCGACTTCGCTGCGCTCCGCTCGAAATGACATGGGCTGCGAGGTTGCGCGGTAAAGCGCGGGCCTGCGCTGCGCTCCGCTCACCATGACAAGCAAGGGCTGCGAGATTCCTGCCTCCGCAGGAATGACGGGCCATACGCCCGCCTGCGAGGCTTAGCCTAGCGCAGGGCGATGAGCGTGCCTGTTTCCTCCGACGTGACGTAGAGGCGGTGCTCCGTTACGACGATCCGGCCGCTGACCGGGGCACCGGCCGGGATGATCCGGACCGGCTCGCCGGTGGCCCGGTCGACGACGTGGACCTCCCCTGCATCGTTGCCGATATAGACAGAGCGGCCTGCTGCCGCCGGGGCAGAATGGATGAGCGCTCCGGTGTCGTACTCCCACAGCAGGGTCCCATCCGCGATCGACAGCGCATGGAGCCTTCCATCCCTGCTGCCCGCGTATGCGACGCCATCGAGGACCGCCGGACCGCTCAGGGCGCTGTCGCGGGAAAGGACCCGTCCCCACACCAGTCCCTTCGGCAGTGGCGGTTCTGGCTGCAGCCCCCAGATGAAGAACTGCTGCCGCCAGGAACGGAGCGCGCGCTCCAATGGATACTCCAGCCTGGTCCAGTCGATCGCTGCCAGCCTCCCCCGGCCGGTGCCGATGAGAAAGTAGTCCCCGGTGAACACCGGACTCTCCGTCAGGGCGTTGACGGTATCGAAGATGAGGCGCTTCTTACCAGTGATGAGGTCTATCACGTAGACCAGCCCGTCATCGGTGGCAAGCGCCATCAGGTCGCCCTGGAACGCCGGAGGGGCGACGATGCTCCCTTCAGCCCGGAATGTCCAAAGCTGCTCCCCTGTCTGAGCGTCGACGGCGTAGAGCGTGCCGTTCCACGACCCGGCGTAGACCACACCCCGGTAGACGGTGGGTGACGCGAAAGACGAGCTGTCAGCCTGGAAACTCCATAGTTCTGCGCCCTCCCGGCGATCCAGCGCGAGCAGGCGACCGTCGCGGACCGCCACGTAGACCGCGCCCTGCGTTACGGCAGGAGTAGTGACCGTCACGGAAGAGATCCGGCGCTCCCAAAGGACATCGCCGGAGGCGCTGTCCATCGCAACGAGCCGGTTGTCCCCGGTGCCGAGGAAGAGCTGTCCGCCGGAGACGGCAGGCGCGGCGGGAAGCGGGTGCCGCGATTCAAACCTCCAGAGCTCCTCGCCCTCGAACCCGCCATGGAACGGCACGGCTGCAGTATGCGCGGCGTCGCGGCCAGCCATCGCCCAGTCGTCGGCATCCACCGGCGCGTTCGTCTGTGTTGCCGGCAGCGGCACGGGGCCGGTGAAGATGACGCCGGAGGCCCACAGACTCCAGACCAGCAGGATGGCGCCGACCATACCGGCAAACGCGAGCCACCTCGTCCTGAAACGGGAACGGGCGCTGCGCCTTGCTGTAGCGTGCCATGCGTCGCGCTGGCTGCGGAGAGGGCTGGTCATCGTAGGAGGCCCTTCATCGGCCTATTCCGTGATGGGGAGGTACAGCACGAACTCGTCGGACCGGCGATAGAACTCGATGGAAGGTCTTGCGGGATCGGTGTTGTACCGCTCGCTCAATGCCTCGAAAGCGGGAGCGATGAGGGCGATCAGGGCCTCGTGGTCGCCGCGCAGCCGCTCGTACGCGTACAGACCGCCGTTGATCGTATCCGTGCTGAGGCCGAGGCTTACAGGATCGTCGTGCTCGTGGGACCGGACACACGCCCGGTATCTTCCCGCATCCTGCTCGAAGACCCCGTAGAAGCGCCGCCCTTTCCGGCCCACCACGGCTTCCAGCTCGGTGAAAGCCTCCGAGCCGGGCTTCGAGTACTCGCGCAGGTACATGACCGCTATCGGGTCCAGCCGCGTTATCTTGCTCGGCGCCATCGTTCGGCCTCTTGGAGGTGTGTATACCGATGCTACGCGAAATTACGCCACGGCTGCCGTGGGGAGGCCCTCACCCACGCGCTAAAGCGCGTTGCCCTCTCCCAAGGGGAGAGGGGAGACCAATCCCCTGAGGAGATGTTTCGACTCCGCTGCGCTCCGCTCAACATGACAGCCCCAGGCCACGCCCTACCGCAGGGCTGCGAGATTCCTGCCTTCGCAGGAATGACGGGCGGGCGCCCCGCAGGCGCGTTCCTTGTGGCACAATGCGTCTGACACACCACGCGGAGGATGAACGATGCCCCAGGTAGTGCTCCTGCGACACGGCGAAAGCGACTGGAACCTCTCCAACCGCTTCTCCGGCTGGACGGACGTCGACCTCACCGACACCGGACGCGAGGAGGCGGCGCGCTCCGGACGGCTGCTGCTCGAGGAGGGCTTCACCTTCGACGTGGCCTACACGTCCGTCCTCAAGCGCGCCATCCGCACCCTCTGGATCGTCCTCGACGAGATGGACCTCATGTGGCTGCCCGTCATCCGCGACTGGCGGCTGAACGAGCGCCACTACGGCGCGCTCCAGGGCCTCAACAAGGCCGAGACCGCCGCCGAGCACGGCGAGGAGCAGGTGCTCCTCTGGCGCAGGAGCTACGACGTTCCGCCGCCCGCGCTTACGCCCGACGACGAACGTCACCCCGGACGCGACCCGCGCTACGCGTCCATTCCCGCCGGCGAGATGCCGCTTACCGAGGCGCTCAAGGAGACGGTCGCGCGCTTCGTGCCGTACTGGGAGAGCACGATCGCGCCGGACATCCGCGCGGGCAAGCGCGTCCTCATCGTCGCGCACGGCAACAGCCTCCGCGCGCTCGTGAAGCACCTCGACAACATCTCGGACGCCGACATCATCGATCTGAACATCCCCACCGGCGTCCCGCTCGTGTACGACCTCGCGGACGACCTCACGCCGCTGGGCAGCCGCTACCTCGGCGACCAGGCCGCGGTCGAGGCGGCGGTGGCCGCTGTCGCAGCGCAGGGCAGGGCGTCGGCGTAGGGCTGGGCAACCGTCAGTCGGCGGCGGGCTCCGTGCGCTGGTCGTGGCGCCAGATGCCGCGCCACGTCAGCCCGGACGCCGCGGTGATGCTCAGGCAGATGCAACCGTTGATGATGAACGCTCCGGGCACCCCGGCGAGCGATGAAACCCCGCCTATGACCGCCGAGCCCGTGCCGTTCCCCAGCCCCGCGAGGATCGAGGAGAAGCTGCCCACCCGGCCCCGGTAGTAGTCGGGCGCTACGAGCTGGATGAGCGCCTGTCTCGCCGTGAAGCTGACGACGTCCATCAGGCCGAGGAACGCCAGCACGGCGAGCGCGACGTAGAACCACGACGACAGCGCCAGGGCGGCGAGTCCCAGCATGGCGAGGCCGAGCGAGTAGCCCACGTTGGCGAGCACGATCATGACGCCCTTGCGGGGCGGGTCGCCCATGCGGAGCAGGACGGCGGTACCGAGGAAGGAGCCCGCGGCGGGCGCCGCAACGAGCATCCCCAGGCCAACCGCATCCACCCCGTACACGTCCTCCGCCAGCGCCGGCATGATGATGCGGAAGAACCCGAACGACATCACGCCGAAGTCCATCAGGTACGCTCCCCAGAGCACCTCCTTCGTCCTCAGGAACCGCGCCCCCTCCCATATCGCCGCGAGCGAAACCCGGCGGGCCTCCCCGATCTGTCCACCGGACGTGCGGATCGCCATGGTCGCGATGACGGCCAACAGGAGGAACACCGCGTTGACGGCGAACGCCCAGCCCACGCCCACCAGTGCGATGAGCACTCCGCCGACGAGCGGCCCGCCGAACAACGTGCCCTGGCTCAGCGCGCCGAACCAGGTGATGCCGTTCATGACGTGGCTCCTCGGCACGAGGCGGGGCAGGAACGCCCGCTCTGCCGGACGCCCCAGGATGCTCATGCCGGACCAGAAGCTCGCGAGCAGCCACAGGTGCCATACCTGTACGGCCCCGGTGAATATCAGCACGGGCAGCAGGGCCAGCCCCGCGAAGTTCGCCGCCTGCGTGTAGATGAGGAGCTTCTTCCGGTCCACCGCATCCGCGAGCGCTCCGCCCAGGAGGCCGAGCACGATGACCGGGAGGGTCATGAATATCCCGGTGATGCCGAGGTCCAGCGTGGAGCCGGTAAGGTCGAAGACCAGGAAGCCGAGGAGGAGTTCGCGCATGTTCCGCGCGAGTCCCTGCAGCAGCCCCTGTGCCCAGAACAGTTGGAAGTCGCGGATAGCGAGCGCGCCCCACCTCCCCAGTGGAGCGTCCGGCGTGCCCGACTCCTCCCCTTGTCGTTCGGTCGCCATCCCGCGCACTCTACCACCGCGCGTTGCCACACGCCCGCTAGCGCCGTATCGTTGCGCCGGCAGCACCCGTCAGTAGCACAGGAGGCCCGTCATGGTAGAAGACCGCACGATCGCAGCAGACCCCAGCTGGAGCGAGCACGACGCCGACGAGTGGGCGGACGCCATCACCACCGCGATGAAACTCGGCGGAGTGGAGCACTTCTTCTTCGTCTCCGGCTCGGAGATCGGCTTCTACCAGGAGGCCGTCGCGCGCGCCGCTGCCAAGGGCTGGCCCGCGCCGCGCCTTATCACGGTGACACACGAGGGCTCAGCGCTGAACGCCGCGCTCGGCAGCGCGATGGTCCGCGAGCAGCCGGCCGCGACCGCGGCGCACGTGGACGTGGGCACGTTCAACTACGGCGCGGGGCTGCACACCGCGTGGCGCGGCAGCTACCCGGTCCTCATCACGGCGGGCGCCGGGCCGCGCGCCTACCCGGGCTCGATGCGCGGCTCGCGCACCAACACGGTGCAGTGGGTGCAGGAGCCGCGCGACCAGGGCGAGATCGTCCGCCAGTACACGAAGATCGACCACCGGCTCGATCACACCGACAACCCCGGCCTCATCGTCAGCCGTCTGCTGCAGGTTGCCATGAGCGAGCCGCGCGGGCCGGTCTACATGACGGTGCCGCAGGAGGCGGCGATGCTGCCGCTGCCCGGCAAGACGCGCTTCCCGACCCGCGACGAGTTGGGCGTTGCGCGCCCCGCCTGGCCGGACCCGTCGGACGCGAAGCGCGTCGCGGAGTGGCTGGTGAAGGCGGAGAACCCGGTCGTCATCCTGGGGCAGTCGGGACGCAACAGCGGGTCGGTCGAGCCGCTCGTGCGGCTCGCGGAGCTGCTCGCGCTCCCGATGATGGACTCGGAGCGCACCATGACGATGAACTTCCCGACGACGCACCCGCTCTCCGGTACAGGGCCCTCCGCCGCACAAGCGGACGTGGTGGTGGTCATCGAGACGCCGGTGCCGTACATGCCCGCGAACGCGCCGCGTCCCGGCACGAAGATCGTGTGGGTGGACCCGGACCCGGTGCAGTCGCGCTACAAGACGATGGAGTTCCACGCGGACGTGTGGCTGCCGGTGCTGGCCGGGCCATTCGCGGAGGCGGTCTACGAGCAGGCCGCAGGCATGCTGTCCAGAGCGGACATGGGCCGTATCGAGGAGCGGCGCGAGCGGCTGGCGCAGCGGAAGCAGGAGATACGGAAGCAGGACGAGGACGCCGCGATGCGGGTGGCGACGCGCGATCCCATCAGCCCGCGGTGGGTCGGCTACCAGATCGGGCAGATGCTGGAGGAGCAGGCGATCGTTCTTGACGACACGCTCAGCTCGACCGCCGCGTTCCGCCCGTACCACGGCCGCAACCAGCCGGGCTCCTACTTCAAGAGCGGCGGCAGCGCGGGCGGCTGGGGCACCGGCGCCGCGTTCGGGGCGAAGACCGCCGCGCCCGACCGGGACGTGGTGCTCGTGACCGGCGACGGCTACTTCATGTTCGGCAGCCCGCTCGCTGCGCTCTGGTCGTCCGGGCACTACAAGACGCCGTTCCTGACGGTGGTGTTCGTCAACAAGTCGTACAGCACGGGCACGGCAGGGGTGGACAACGCGTACCCCAGCGGCTTCGCAGCATCGGCGGGGTACGAGGGCGGACTGTTCGACCCGCCGCCGGACTTCGCGAAGCTGGCCGAGGTTGCGAACGGCTACGGCGAGTCGGTGACGGACGCCGCGGAGGTCGGCCCTGCGCTCAGGCGCGGGCTGACGGAGGTGCGGAACGGCTCGCCCGCCGTCATCGCGGTGCAGTTGCCGACGCTTCCGGACGAGCTACACAAGCTGGGCGGGACTCGGTAGGGCTAGACACCCCCATCCTAACCTTCCCCCGTCGAGGGGGAAGGGAACAGGCACGCGAGAGATGTTTCGACTCCGCCTTCGGCTGCGCTCAACATGACACACCGCACCCACCAGCCACCAACAGGGCCCTCACCCACGCGCTAAAGCGCGTTGCCCTCTCCCTCAGGAGAGGGATCAGACAGCGGCTGCCGGACACCCCCATCCTAACCTTCCCCCGTCGAGGGGGAAGGGGTCAGACCACGCGACACTGCTCGACCCCGCCCCTGAGGGCCCTCACCCACGCGCTGAAGCGCGTTTCCCTCTCCCTCAGGAGAGGGGACAGACACCCGCTGCTGCCGCGCCTAGAGGCTGAGGCCCATGAGGGGGAGCACCTCGCCGGCGAGGCGGCGGGCCTGACGTTCGTGGTCGTAGAGGGGGTTGAGGGCGATGAGGCCCAGGCCCGTATCGGCGATCTCCGCGAGGCCCTCGGCGCACTGCTCGGGCGTGCCGTAGACGCCGACGCGCTCCGAGCGCTGTCCGCTGCCGGAGTGCATCGTGAACCAGGGCTGCATCCGACGCAGCGCCGTCTCGGGGTCGTCCTCCACGCCGATGAAGACGCGCTTCGACGTAGTGAACGTCTCCGGGTCGCGTCCGTGGGCGTCGAGGCGGGCGCGCATCGCCTCCTGCTCGTCGCGGAAGCGGGCCGTGGACGTGGCGCCAGCGCCCATCCAGCCGTCGCCAAGGCGGGCGGCGCGGTCGAGCGCGGCGGGGGCGTGCCCGCCGAACCAGAGCGGGATGCGCTGCTGTACGGGCGTGGGACTGATGAAGGCGTCGTCCAACTGCCAGAAGCGCCCGTCGAAGGTGACGCGCTCGCCGGTCCAGAGGCGCTGCATCAGCACGAGCCCCTCCTCGAAGCGGGACGCCTTCCCCGCCGCGGGTGCGCCGAACGCCTCGGAGAAGGGCGCACCGGTCGCGTTCCCCATGCCCACCCCGGCGATGAGGCGTCCGTTCGAGAGGCGGTCGAGGGTCGCGAGGCTCTTGGCGAGGTTGATGGGGTTGCGCAGGACGCTGATGAGGACGGAACTGCCGAGGCGCGCCGTATTCGTGAGGGCGGCAGCGTAGGAGAGCAGGGGGATGGGTGCGAGGTCGTTCTGGGCGTTGATGGCCTGCTCGACCACCCAGCAGCTGTGGTAGCCCAACTCCTCGACCGTCGCGAAGAAGGGCGGCAGCACGGCGACGTCGATCTCGCCGGGGAACCGCTGGGGTATGGCAATGCCGAAACGCAGGTTGGGGTTAGATCCCGGCACGCGCCCCACTCCACCGTGTGCGCTGCCCGCGCACGCTGGGTTCCCGCCGGTGCGGGAATGACGGAACGCGGTCCATCCCCTACTTGCCCAGGATGTTGAGCGCGGCGCCGGCGCGGAACCACTCGAGCTGCTCGTTGCTCATGGTGTGGGTGAGCTCGATGTCCTCGTCGCCGCCCTCGAAGTGGTGGATGACGGCGCGGACGGGCTTGCCGGGTGCGATCTCGTCCAGGCCGGTGATGCTGATGGTGTCGGCCTCGAAGATCTTGTCATAGTCGTCCGGGTCGCTGAAGGTGAGGGGGAGGATGCCCTGCTTCTTGAGATTCGTCTCGTGGATGCGGGCGAAGCTGCGGACGATGACGGCCCTGGCGCCGAGCAGGCGAGGCGACATCGCGGCATGCTCGCGGGAACTGCCCTCGCCGTAGTTGAAGTCGCCGACGGCGACCCATCCGAGGCCGTGCTCCTTGTAGTAGCGGGCGACCTGTGGGAAGGGGGCGCGCTCGCCGGTGACTTGGTTCAGGCCCTCGCCGCGCTCGTCCGTGAAGGCGTTGACCGCGCCGAGGAAGGCGTTATCGCTCAGCCGCTCCAGGTGTCCGCGGAAGCGGAGCCACGGCCCGGCGGGGGAGATGTGGTCGGTCGTGCACTTGCCCTTCGCCTTCACGAGCACCTGCACGCGCTCGAAGTCGTTGCCGTCCCAGCGCGGGAACGGCGAGAGCACCTGCAGGCGCGTCGACTCCGGGTCGACGTTCACGACGATGGCGCTGCCGTCGTCGGCGGGCGGCTCGTAGCCGAAGCCGCGCCCCGCGAAGCCGTCCTCCGGCACCTCGGGCGCCTCGCCGGGCGGGTCGAGCCTGAAGGGCTGGCCGTCGGCGCCGGTGAGGGTGTCGGTCATGGGGTTGAAGGAGAGGCTTCCGGCGAGGGCGAACGCGGTAACGATCTCGGGGCTCGCGATGAAGTTCATCGTTGAGGGGTTGGCGTCGTTGCGGGCGGGGAAGTTGCGGTTGAACGACGTGACGATGGAGTTGACGTCGCCGGGGTTGATGGTGGGACGCTTCCACTGGCCGATGCAGGGGCCGCAGGCGTTGGCCATGACGCTGGCGCCGACCGATTCGAGCGCGGCCATCTGGCCGTCGCGCTGGATCGTGGCGTTGACGGCCTCCGAGCCGGGTGTGACGAGGAAGTCGACCGCCGCGGCGACGCCGTGCTCGGCGGCCTGCCGAGCGACGTTCGCGGCACGGGAGACGTCCTCGTACGAGGAGTTGGTGCAGGAGCCGATGAGCGTCGCGGAGAGCCGGTCAGGGTAGTTCTCCTTGATGACGGCGTCGGCGAGCTCGGAGATAGGGCGCGCGAGGTCCGGCGTGTGCGGGCCGACGACGTGCGGCTCCAGTGTGTCCAGGTCGATCTCGACGATGCGGTCGAAGTACTTCTCCGGCTCGGCCTCGACCTCGGCGTCGGCGGCGAGGAGGTGGGCGTACCTGTCGGCGAGGTCGGCGAGCTCGGGGCGTCCGGTCGCGCGGAGGTAGGCGGCGGCGTGGTCGTCGTAAGGGAAGATGGAGGTGGTCGCGCCGAGCTCCGCGCCCATGTTGCAGATGGTGGCCTTGCCGGTGGCGCTGATGGAGCGGACGCCGGGGCCGAAGTACTCGACGACGGCGTTGGTGCCTCCGGAGACGGTGAGGATGCCGGCGAGCTTGAGGATGACGTCCTTGGGGGCCGTCCAGCCGCTCATGGAGCCGGTGAGCTTCACGCCGATGAGGCGCGGGTAGAGCACCTCCCACGGGAAGCCCGCCATCACGTCGACAGCGTCAGCGCCGCCGACGCCGGATGCGAACGCGCCCAGCCCGCCCGCGTTAGGCGTGTGGGAGTCGGTGCCGATGATCATCAGGCCGGGGAAGGCGTAGTTCTCCAGGATGACCTGGTGGATGATGCCGGAGCCGGGCCCCCAGAAGCCGAGGCCGTACTTCGCGGCGGAGGAACGGAGGAAGTCGTAGACCTCTCGGCTCTCGCTCTTGGCGAGGTTGGTGTCGGCGAGCGCGCCCTCGAACGCGGTGATGAGGTGGTCGCAGTGGACGGTAGAGGGGACGGCGGTGGTGGGCTTGCCCGCTTGCATGAACTGGAGGATGGCCATCTGGCCGGTAACGTCCTGGAGTCCGACGCGGTCAGGGCGGAGGTTCAGGTAGCTCTCGCCGGGGAGGAGGTCGGCGTCGCCGGGGTCGTCGAGGTGTCCAAGCAGGACCTTCTCGGCGTAGGTGAGCGGTCGTCCGAGGCGGTCGCGCACGGTCTGGAGCCGCTGCTCCATCTTCCGGTACGCCTCCTCGACGAATGCAGGTGTGGAATCAACCAGGGGAGCGGCCATGTGCAACTATCCTCCCGTACGTGGTGTCATATGTGGCTAGATTATCACGCCCCGGCACGGGCTGCGCCGAGTGCCGGGGCGCTAGCCCAGTTCTGCGACGGCTGCGGCGAGGTCGAGGGTGCCGAGGTAGATGGCGGCGCCGATGATCGCGCCCTCCGCGCCGATGTTGGCAAGCGTGCGGAGGTGGTCCAGCTCCGCGATGCCGCCCGAGGCGATGATGCGTGATCCGCCCGCGGCGTCGGCCCGCTCCACCATGTCGCTGACGGCTGAGAAGTTCGGCGAGGTGAGGGTGCCGTCGCGGGTGATGTCGGTGTAGATGAAGCGGCACACGCCGAGGTCGGCCATGCGATCGAGCAGGTCGGTCGCAGGGATAGAACCGCTCTCTGTCCACCCTGCGACGGAGGCGATACCTTCCCGAGCGTCGATGCCGACGATGACGCGCTCCGCGCCGTGGGCGGCGAGCGCCTGCTCGATGAGCTCGGGCTCCTCAACGGCGGCGGTGCCGAGCACGACGCGGTCGACGCCGTCGGCTATCACTTCGGCGATGACGTCCGCTGAGCGCAGCCCGCCGCCGAGCTCGATGGGGATGCCGACCGCGGCGGCAACAGCGCGTACCTCGGCGGCCTGCGTGCGCCGTCCCTCGCGCGCGCCGTCCAGGTCCACGACGTGGATGCGTGGGGCGCCGTCGGCCTCGAAGCCGCGCGCGACGCCGACAGGGTCGTCGCCGAACGTGGTCTGGCGGTCGTAGTTGCCCTGCAGGAGCCGCACAACGGCTCCGCCGCGCAGGTCTATGGCGGGGATGACCTCCATGGCGTCAAGCGCGCTCCTGCACGAGGTGCTTCACGAAGTTGTCATAGAGCATGAGCCCCGCCTCGCCGCTCTTCTCCGGGTGGAACTGGGTGGCGACGACGTTGTCCCTGGCGATGAAGCTGGTGAACTCGACGCCGTAGGTCGTCTCGCCTGCTATCCACGAGGGGTCGTCCGGCGCGGCGTAGTAGGAATGGACGAAGTAGAAGTAGCTCTCCTCCGGCACGCCGTCGAACAGCGGGTGCGGGTGCCTGAGGGCGACGGAGTTCCAGCCCATGTGCGGCACCTTCAGCCCCGAGTTGAAGCGCCGCACGTACCCCGGCACGATGCCGAGAGCGGGGGTGTCTCCCTCCTCGGAGTGGTCGAGGAGAAGCTGGAGGCCGAGGCAGACGCCGAAGAACGGCCTGCCGTCTGCTATCCAGTTCCGGATGGGGTCGGCCATGCCGTGGGCGTTGAGCGCGGCGATGGCCTGCGGCGACGCGCCCTGCCCGGGGAAGACGACAGCTGCCGCGGAATCGAGTTCACCGGGGGACGAGACGAAGTGCGCGGGGTATCCGAGGCGCTCGAATGCCTTCTGGACGCTCCGGAGGTTGCCCGCGCCGTAGTCTATGATCGCGATAGGGCCCACGGAGAGATTCTAGCAGGGGCGCCGTCGGTCAGAGGACGCGGTAGGCCCAGACGTAATACCAGATGTCGGGTTCGCCGTTGGGCATGGGCCGGAAGGGGTCGGTCTGTTCGACGAGTTCCCACTTCCCTGCTTCTGCGAGCGCGTTCTGCTTCACGTCGAAGCCGGCCTCCGTGTAGTAGTCCGTGCGGATGGTGAAGACGACGTAGCCGCCGGGCTTCGTCACGCGGACGAGCTCGTCGAGCGACTCCGCGGGGGCATGGCCGAAGGTGAACGTGCCGACGCAGGTCGTGGAATCGAAGGCGTCGGTCTCGAAGGAGAGGGGTTTGCCGAGCTCGCCGACGACGAGCTCTTCGTAGACGAATTTCTCATTGGCGGTCATCAGCATGCCGGGAGAGAGGTCGAGCGCGGTGATGCGCTTGAAGCCGAGCCGGGCGAGCTCCTGGCCGACCATGCCGGTGCCAGCGCCCGCGTCGAGCAGTTTCGCCTCGGGGTCGCTGATGTACTTCGCGAGCGTTTCTGCTGCGGTGCGGGGGCCGATGAAGCCGAGCGATTCGAGGTCGGCATCGTAGTCGGTTGCCCAGCCGTCGTACTCGGTGGTCAGTTCGTCGTAGTCCTTTGAGTCGTAGACCCGTTGGATGCGTTCGGTGCGCGCCTTGTCAGACGTCATGGCATTGCCTCCGTGCGTGTGTTGCGTTCGGAGACTACCACGGACAGGCAGGGTGTGTAGGAGGCGGGCAGAGGATCAGGCGGTGCGCCGGCGGAGCGGTGCGAAGAGGAAGACGAGCGCACCGGGTGCGGCGACCGCTCCTCCGAGCCAGAAGATGCTCTCGTACGTCCCCGTCAGTGCGACTACCGCTCCCATCACGATGGCGCCGACCGTCGCGCCGCTGAGGCTGCTGAGGAACATGATGCCGACCGTGGAGCCCTGCAGGCCGGGCGGCGAGGCGTCCATGGCGGTGGCGTTGACGACGTCCTGGCTCGACCAGAGGAAGAGTCCGATGAAGGCAAGGGCGAGGGTGATGACGAGAACCTCGGCCTGGATGGAAACAGACGTGAGCGGCAGAGTGAAGTCCAACGCGATGGTGGTCTCGCCGATGGCGGCGATGATCAACATGCCCACGCCGATGACGAACATGGCGGTCACGATGGGGACCCGCCGGCCGATGCGGTCAGAGAAGTAGCCGAAGAGCGGCCCGAAGACGACCCCGAGGAGCGTGAGCAGCCCGACGTGGAGACCGACGCCGAAGCTGTCCATGTTCAGACCGTCATCCTGTGCGAGGTAGACCGGCATGAAGCTGACGAGTCCGAAGTGAGAGAAAGAGCGGGTGAAATTAGCGTAGGCGAGGCTGACGTAGACCGGGTACCTGAGCAGGCGTATTGGATCCGACAGCCGGGGGAGTTGGGCCTGTCTGTCCGGCTGCTGCCTCGGGGCCCCCGAGAGGAGCCAGAACATGCCGATCGAGATGACGACGGCCGGGGCGAAGCTGAGGAGGGTGTAGAGCCGCCAGTCGTCGGCGAGCCAGAAGGCGAGGATGAAGCCGACCGCGAGCGGGCCGAGCGCCTCACCCGCGCCGGAGCCAGAGCCGTGGTAGGCGATCGCCATCCCCTTGCGGTCAGGGAAGCGGGTGCTGAGCATGGAGATGGCGGGCGGATGCCAGAAGGACGCGGCGAGTCCGCCGAGGGACGCAAGCGCGATGACCGGCCAGACCCAGGGCGCCAGGCCTGAGAGCATCATGAAGAGCGCGGCGAAGAAGAACGAGAACGGTAGTATCAGATGCCAGTAGCCGCTCAGCCGGTCGGATACGTAGCCGACGAAGAAGTTGGGAAAGCCGCCGCCGAACTGCTTGATGATGGCGATGGCGGTGACGCCGGTGGCCGTGAGCTCGTACTCCTCCACGATGAGCGGGAGGAAGACGGCGAAGGCGGCGATGTACCAGTGCTTGAGCCCGTGGCCGACAGCGATGGTGGCGATGTACGTGGGCCCGGCCGCGCGGAACGACCGGGGGCCGGGGAGTGCTGATGCGTCGCTTGCCATGGGGATGTCTTTGGGAGTCGCCGTTCGGGTTCGCGGGAGTCCCAAGCATGATAACAGGCGAGGTTCCTGCCTTCGCAGGAACGACAGGACTGCGCCCCTGCTATGCTCGCGGCATGTACGTCATCGGCACGGCAGGCCACGTGGACCACGGCAAGTCGACGCTCGTGCAGGCGCTCACGGGCATCGACCCGGACCGCCTCGCCGAGGAGAAGCGTCGCGGGATGACGATCGACCTCGGCTTCGCGTGGGTGACGCTGCCCAGCGGACGCGAGGTGAGCATCGTGGACGTGCCGGGCCACGAGCGCTTCATCAAGAACATGCTCGCCGGGGTCGGGGGGATAGACCTGGCGCTGCTGATCGTGGCGGCGGACGAGTCGGTGATGCCGCAGACGCGCGAGCACCTGGCGATACTCGACCTGCTCGGCGTGCGTCGCGGGCTGGCGGTCATCACGAAGGCAGACCTCGCGGACGCCGACATCCTGGCGCTCGTGCAGCTGGAGGTCGAGGAGCTGCTGGCGACGACGACGCTCGCGGGGTCGCCGGTGCACGCGGTCTCCGCGACGACCGGCGACGGCGTGCAGGAGCTCGCCTCTGCGATCGACGTCGCGTTGGACGAGACGCAGCAGCGCCGCGACGTGGGGCGTCCGCGCCTGCCGGTCGACCGCTCATTTGCGGTCGCAGGGTTCGGCACCGTGGTGACGGGCACGCTCATCGACGGGTCGCTCGAAGCGGGGCAGCCGGTGGAGATTGTGCCGGGAGGCCTGCAGGCGCGCATCCGCGGGTTGCAGTCGCACCGGCAGAAGATCGACGCAGCCTCGCCCGGCAACCGGGTGGCGGTGAACCTGAGCGGCGTGAGCGCGCAGGAGATAGCCCGGGGGGGTGTGCTGACGAGGCCGGGCTGGCTGCGAGCGACGCGCGCGGTCGACGTGCGTCTCCACATGCTGAGCGACGCTCCGCACGGCATCCGCCACAACTTCCCCGCGACGTTCCATGCGTTCGCCGCCGAGGCTCCTGCCAAGGTCCGGTTGTTGGAGGAAGACGAGCTTGCGCCTGGTGGCGAGACGTGGGCGCAGTTGTGGCTGGAGGAGCCGGTTGCCGTCGTGCGCGGTGATCACTTCGTGCTGCGGTCGGCGGACGCGACGCTCGGCGGCGGGACGGTCGTGGACGTGGACGTGAAGCGCCACCGCCGCCGCCGCGCACCGCTGTTCGAGCGGCTGTCGCGCCTCGCTGAAGGAAGCCCCACGTCGCAGTTGGTGTCGGCGCTCGAAGACCAGGAGCCCGCAAGCGTCGGAGCGCTCGCTCGCCGTGCCAACGTTTCGGAGGCCGAGGCGCTTGCGCTCGCGCGAGAGGCGGTAGCGGAAGGTTCGGGGGTCGCGCTCGGTGGGGAAGGGGTGACGGCGGGTACGCAGCTCTACACGGCAGCAGGGTGGGGGCGGTTATGCGGCAGCGCACGTACAACGCTCGGAGCGTTCCATCGCGAGTTTCCGCTGCGCGAAGGGATGACACGCGAGGAGTTGCGCAGCAGGCTCGGCCTGCGGGGCAATGCCGCGCAGCCCGCGCTCGACCGGCTGGTTGCGGACGGCGTCGTGAGCGCGTCAGGGGGCGTGCTGCGGTTGCCGGAGCACAGCGTCGAGGTGATGCCACAGCAGCGGGCGGCGATGGACGCCTACGTCGCGGCGCTGGAGCGCGACCCGTTCCCGCAGGAGTCGCCAACGGTCGCGCCGGAGTTGCTGGCGCTGCTGGCGGAGCAGGGACGCGTGGTGCGCGCGTCGCAGGGCGTCGTGTTCGACGCCGCGACGTACGAGCGCATCGCAGGCGAGGTGACATCGTTGCTCCGCGCGCAGGGCAAAGTGACGGTCGCGGAGGTGCGCGACCTGCTGGGAACGTCGCGCAAGTACACGCTCGCGCTGCTGGAGCACCTGGACGACGAGAAGGTTACGCGCCGCGTCGGTGACGAGCGGGTGCTGCTGGGCTAGGCGGTTGCTCCCGCTGTTGAGCGGGCCTTGCCCCTGCGCCAGAGGCCGCGCGCCACGACTTCCTCCGCTATCTGCACCGCGTTCGTCGCCGCGCCCTTGCGGAGGTTGTCGGAGACGAGCCAGAGGGCGATCCCGTTCGGGAGCGCCACGTCCTCGCGGATGCGCCCCACGAACACCTCGTCCCTGCCCTCGCCGTCGAGCGGCATGGGGTAGGCGTTCGTACCGGGATCGTCCACGACCGCGATACCGGGATAGCCCGCGAGCAGTTCGCGCGCCTCGCCGGGGCTGATGGGGCGCTCGAACTCGATGTTGACCGCCTCGCTGTGGCACACGCGTACGGGCACGCGGACACAGGTCGCCGAAAGGGCCAGGTCCGGCTCGTGCAGGATCTTCCGCGACTCGTTGAGCATCTTCATCTCTTCGGAGGTGTGGCCGCCGTCACGGAACGAGCCGACGTGTGGGAGGAGGTTGAAGGCGATGGGGTGCGGGTACTGGTCGGTGCGGGCCTCGTTGCCCGCGAAGTAGTCGCGGGTCTGCTCCTCCAGCTCGGCCAGGGCGGCAGTGCCGGTGCCGGTGACGGACTGGTAGGTGGCGGCGATGACGCGCCGGATCGGGCTCGCTTGCCGGAGGGCGTCCAGCACCATGACGAGCGGGGTGGTCGAGCAGTTGGGGATGGAGAGGATGCCCGCGTGCGCGTCCACGTCGCCGGCGTTGATCTCGGGAACGACGAGGGGCACGCCTTGGTCCATGCGCCAGACGCCGCTGTCGTCGATGACGACGCAGCCGCGCTCTTTCGCCGCGAGCGCCATATCCCGGCTGATGTCGTCGTTGGCGGAGATAAACGCGATGTCCGACTCGGCGAAGACATCGGGCGCGGTCGCCTCCACCGTGAGCTCCTCGCCCTTGAACGTCACCTTCCTGCCGACGGAGCGCGGGGACGCGGTGAGGCGGAGCCTCTCCATGGGGAAAGCGCGCTCCTCCAGCACGGCCAAGGCAACCTTGCCGACCGCGCCGGTGGCGCCGACGATGGTTACTCTCGGGTGGGCCACGGCGGTAATCTCCTTCACCTCACTCTCCGGCGAGGCGCGTACGTACTCGGTAGATGATACCAGAGGGGCACCGGGATGCGAGGTTCCTGCCTCCGCAGGAACGACCGAAGCGCTACAAGCCCATGAGCTTGTCCAGCCCCACGGTGAGGCCGTTGAGGCCGCCGACCTTGCGGACGGCCATGAGGACACCGGGCATGTAGCACTCGCGGTCGGTGGTGTCGTGGCGGAGGGAGAGCGTCTGCCCCGGCCCGCCGAACGTCACCTGGTGGTGCGCCATGCGCCCGGGCATGCGCGCGGCATGGATGCTGATGCCCTCGTAGTCGCCGCCGCGGGTGCCTGCCAACGGCTCACGCTCGGGTTCGTTGTGCGCGAACCGCTCCGGGTGTGCCTCGTGCACGGCCTTTGCGATGCCCAGCGCGGTGCCCGACGGCGCGTCGACCTTCATCTCGTGGTGCTCCTCCACGATGTCGGCGTACTCGAAGTACGGGGCGGCGACGGCGGCGAGCTTCGTGAGCAGCACCGCGCCTATCGTGAAGTTCGGGGCGAGGAAGCCTCCGAGGTTGTGCTCGGCGCAGAGCGAGCCGATGCGCTCGACCTGCTCCGGCGTGAAGCCGGTTGTGCCGATGACGGGCCGGGTGCCAAGGACGAGCGCCTGCGGGAGCATATCGAGCGTCGCCTGCGCGAGGCTAAAGTCGACGACGGCGTCCGAGGGTTGCGCCGTCAGCGCTTCGCGAACGTCAGTGTAGTAGGGGACGTCGACAGGCAGCGCCGCCAGCTCGTCCGGGGGTACTCGGTCTATCGCGGCGGTAAGCGTCATGTCCGGCGCTCCCGCGACGGCGCGGAGCACCTCGCGCCCGACGCGGCCTGCCGCGCCGTGCACCGCTACGCGTATCGCGGGGTTGGTGGTCGTCATCGCTCACCCCCATCCTGACCTTCCCCCATCGAGGGGGAAGGGATCAAACGCGCTGCCCTGTGGGCTCAGGAGCGCGGGCCCATCCCCATGGACGAGCCGCCGGCCTGCCGCATGCGCTCGGCCATCTCCGTGTCCACGCCGCGCCGCCACTCGCGCTTCGCGGGGTCTTCCACGTTGACGTGGAGGGTGCCGATGCCGCCGATGGTGAAGTCGATGCGGTCACCGTCCTGCAGCGCGCCGAGTCCCTGGTGGTTCGTGCCGGTGCTGATGACGTCTCCGGCGCGCAGGTGGGCGATGCGCGAGATGAACTCGATGCACTCCGGGATCTTGTGCGCCATGTCGTCCGTGTTGAACGCCTGGCGGTCCTCGCCATTGTTGGCGATATGCAGGCTCACGTCGTGCGGGTCGGGAACCTCGTCCTTCGTGACGATGAACGGCCCCATGGGCCCGAACGTGGGCCAGGACTTCACCTGGAAGAAGCTGGTGCGCCCGCCGGGCTCGAACCCGCGTGCGGAGACGTCGATGAAGCCGGTGTAACCGAACACCTTGTCCATCGCCTCTTCCTGCGAAACGTTCTTCGCGTCCGAGCCCATGATGACGGCGAGCTCGGCCTCGTGGTGGAAGATGGTGGCGTGGCAGTCGGGACTGAGGTGGACGGTGTCGCCGTCGCCGATGACGCAGTCGGACGACTTCTGGAAGCAGTCGATCTCCGGCATGGGGCGCTGGCCGAACTCGAGGTAGTTGACGGCCATGCAGAAGATCTGGTCTGGGCGGGGGATGGGCGGGCG
>VXQP01000002.1:0-13641 GCA_009838965.1 Chloroflexota bacterium
GAGGTTCCTGCCTGCGCAGGAACGACGGGGCTGTTTTCATGGGAATGACAGGGGGGGCGTTCACCCTCACCTCTCAAGGGAGAGGGGACAAGGCACCCGAGGAATCCCTTGGCTCCGCTGCGCTTCGCTCGGGATGACCAAGGAAGCCCACAGGGGACGCCCCTACACCAGGCGAGATTCCCGCCTTCGCGGAATGACGGGGGATCAGTCGAGGATGACGTTGTCGATGAGCCGCACACCGCCGATACGCACGGCGGCGGCGAGCATGCACGGGCCGAGGCCGCCCCACGGCGCCATCGTGTCCGGGTCGACACCGGCGACGTATTCGACCGACGCCAGCGGCGACGCCTCGATCATGCGTCGGGCGGCGTCCTCCAGCGCAGCGACGTCCTGCTGTCCGGCGCGGAAGCGGTCGCGCGATGCCGAGAGCGCGCGGAAGACGACCGGCGCGGCGGCGCGCTGCTCCGGCGTGAGGTAGGCGTTGCGGCTGCTCATCGCGAGCCCGTCCGCCTCGCGGACGGTGGGCACAACGACGATCTCCACAGGGATGTCGAGGTCGCGGACGAGACGGCGTACGACAGCGGTCTGCTGGCCGTCCTTGCGTCCGAGGTAGGCGCGGTCCGGCAGCGACTGCAGCAGGAGTTTGGCAACGACGGTCGCGACGCCGTCGAAGTGTCCGGGCCTCGCCGCGCCTTCCAGCGGCAGCGCGGGGCCGTCCATGTGGACGGTGGTCGTGAAGCCTGCGGGGTACATCTCGTCGACGGAGGGAGTGAAGACGCAGTCGACGTCCTCCCGCTCCAGCAGCGCGAGGTCGGCGGCGAGCGAGCGCGGGTAGCGGTCAAGGTCCTCGTTGGGGCCGAACTGCGTCGGATTCACGAAGATGGTGGCGGCAACGGTTGCGCACTCGCTGCGGGCGGCGCGCACGAGGGCGAGGTGGCCGTCGTGAAGCGCGCCCATCGTCGGGGCAAGACCGACGGGACGTGGCGCGTCCCGCAGGGCCGCGCGGAGCGCGGCGACGGTCTCGACCTGTCGCATCGCGTCAGCCGTCCGCGCCGGGCAGCTCCGCCACGACTGCCTCGTCAGCCTCGGTCGTGTGTTCGTCGGTAGGGAAGCTGCGCACGGTCACCTCGTCCTTGTAGGTCCGGAGCGCGTCGAGGATGACCTCGTTCAGCTCCGCGTAGCGCCGGGCGTGGCGGGGCTGCCGCGTACCCATTCCGAGGACGTCGTGCACCACCTGTATCTGGCCGTCGCAGCCGGGCCCTGCGCCTATACCGATGGTCGGCACGGCGAGCCTCTCCGTCACGGCCTCCGCGACGTTGCCGGGCACCGTCTCCAGGACAATGGCGAACGCTCCCGCCTGCTCGATGGCGAGCGCGTCGTCAAGCAGGCGCTTCGCCTGCCCGGCGGTGCGTCCCTGCACGCGGTAGCCGCCCAATTGGTGGACGGACTGCGGGGTCAGACCGATGTGTCCCATCACCGGGATGCCGTTCTCGATGAGGCGGCGCACCGTCTCGGCAACGGACGCGCCCCCCTCCAGCTTCACGGCTTGCGCGCCACCTTCCTGCAGCAGGCGCCCCGCGTTGCGGAGCGCGTCCTCCACGCTCACGTTGTAGGTCATGAACGGCATGTCGGCCACGATGAGGGCGTCCTTCGCGCCGCGGACGACCGCACGGGTGTGATGGATGACGTCGTCCAGCGTCACGGGGAGGGTGGAGTCGTAGCCGAGCACGACGTTGCCGAGGCTGTCGCCGACGAGGACGACGGGGATGCCGGCCTGATCCACGAGCCGCGCCATCGTGTAGTCGTAGGCGGTCACGCAGACGATGGGCTCGCCCGCCTGCTTCATGTCCAACAGTTTCGAGGTGCGTACCCTCACGAGCCTGCGCCTCCCTCGTCGTACTCATCGAATAGCGGCCGCAGGTCCATGCCCGCGACCGGACGCCCCGCCTGGCGCGCCAGCTCAACGGAACGCAGGCAGATCTCCCGGTAGAGGGGCAGCAGCTCGGGCGCGACGCTCTTCACCGAGTCCAGATGCAGCCGCACCGTGCCGGAGTCACCGCGCGAAGTCGGGCCGGTGAGCGCGGTCTCGGCGCCGAAGCGCTCGATGTTGGCCAGGGTCGAGCTCGCGATGCGGGTTATCGCCTGGAACGCCTGCTCCGGAGGGAGGCCCGCGCGTGTCCAGAGCGTCCGCGCCTCGCCAAGAAGCGTCGTCAGGTAGCCGCAGCTGAACACGGAAGCGGCGTGGTAGAGCGCACGGGCCTGAGCGGGGACACGCAGAGGGTAGCCGCCGACCTCCGATGCAAGGCGCTCCAGGAACGCGAGCAGGTCGCCGTCGGCCTCGATGCCGAACGTCACGCCAGCGAGCGTGGTCTCGCCTCCGAACGTCTGGAACGGGTGCCACGAGCCGACGTTCGCTCCTGCAGCGCGGGCAGGCGCGAGCGGTTCACACGTCAGCGCACCGCTGCAGTGGACGACGCCCTGCCCTGCCCGCCACGCGACGGACGCGGCCACGTCGGCCACGGCGCCGTCGGACGTCGTGATGAAGACGACCTCAGCGGCGTCGGCGGCATCCTGCGGGGAGACGGCGCGGCAGTCCGGCACGAGCGACGCGACGCGCTGCGCGGACTCCGGCGAGCGGCTCGCAACGGCGGGAACCGGGTAGCCGAGGTCAGCGAAGGCGCGGGCAAGCATGCCCGCGACGCGCCCCGCGCCGATGAACGCGATGGCCGGACGATCATCCATGGCTCATGCTCCGGTAGGCGGGATAGCCGTGCAGGTCGGTGGCGTGCTCGACAGCCGAGACGACGGCGCGGGCGACGACGGAGGGCGTCAGGGCGCAGAGGCGCGTGAACTCCTCCGGGGCGTCGATCTCGCAGGTTGCGAGCGCGAACATCGTGTCGCCGTCGTGGGGCGTGTGCGCGGGCCTGATGGCGAGCGCGAGGCCGTCGTGCGCGAGGGTCGCGAGGCGATTCGCCTGCGCCTTCGTGAGCCGGAGGTTGGTTGCGACGACGCCGATCGTCGTGTTGCCGAGGGCGCTCGGCCCCTGCGCGGGGGTCCTGCCGTAGTCGTGGCTGGCGTAGAGCGCGGTGCTCTCGATCGGAGCGCCGTCCGCGCCGCGCGAGCCCGCGAGGAGCGCACCGGTGTCGGGGTCGTGCACGCCGCCGACGGCGTTGACGACGGTCAGCGCGGCTAGGACGACGCCGTCGCCGAGGTCGAGCGAGGCGCTACCGACGCCGCCCTTCATGGCGCGCTCACGCCCCAGCGCCTTGCCGACGGTCGCGCCGGCGCCCGCGCCGACGCAGCCCTGCGCCACAGGGGCGCCGGTCGCGGCTTCGGCGGCTGCGTAGCCCTCGGCTGCCGTCGGACGCACCATGCCGTTGCCAACGCCGAGGTCGAAGATGATGGCGGCGGGGACGATCGGCACGATGTGACCGCCGACCGGATGGCCAACGCCGCGCTCCTCCAAGAAGCGCATGACGCCGTCGGCGGAGCCGAGGCCGTAGGCGCTCCCTCCACTGAGGACGACGCCGTTCACCCCGGCGACGGTGTTCTCGGAGCGGAGGAGGTCGGTCTCGCGGGTGCCGGGCGCCGCGCCGCGCACGTCGACGCCGCCCGTCGTGCCAGGTGGCGTGAGGACGACGGTACAGCCCGTGCCGTTCTCAGCGTCGGTGTAGTGCCCGGCGAGCAGGCCGGGCACGTCGGTGAGCGTGCCGTTCATGGGGAAGCCCTTGTCCGTGTTGCCGTGCCGGTCGATTGCGATCCGGTCGGCGCTGCGGGCCCTCCGGTGAGATGAGGCTCGCCGCCCGTGGCCGGGTCGGCGGCTGGGTGAGGATACGGATGATGAGGCGCAGGCGTCAAACGGTGGACTTCATCCACGCCCCTGGCCCTCACCGCGCGCTTCAGCGCGTCATCCTCTCCCCCAGGAGAGGGAATCGTTCAATCGGCATATTGTTTGTATTGCAAACCAGTTTGCGGTATGATAGTTTGCAGTACAAACCAAGCGGCCACGCTGATGCGGAGGGTGGCCGGAGGAGGTGCGCGATGCAGGCAGCGAACGACGGAGGGCAAGGGCTCACGCCCGGAGAGGGCTGGGAGGCCATCTACGAGACGATGGAGCGAGGGCGGACCTCCATGTACCTCGCAGGGACGACGGCGATACTGCTGCTGTGGGGCGTGATCGTGTCGCTGGGGTTCTTCTCGCAGTACGCCGTCGAGACGTTCGCGACCGGGTTCGCGGATGAGCGTCCGTGGTTCCCAGGACCGTTGTGGGGCGTCCTGGCCGCGGCAGGGATCGCGGGCAGCGCCATCATCGGGAGCCGCGCGAGCAGAGGCAACGCAGCAGGGGCCGCTGCCCGCGGCGCAGGCATCCGGGTGTTCTCCTATTGGCTCGCGGTGGTCGCGTCGGCCTTCCTCATCACCGCAGGCGCCGGTATGTGGAACGGGGGGTCAGGGGAGCAGATAGCGGGCGTCGCCATCGGCATCGTGGCGCTGGGGTACGTCCTGTTCGGCATCATGACCCGGCCGATGCTGGCGGCGGTGGGCGTGGGGATCGCGGCGGCATACTACCTCCCCCACCATTTCGCGGGCGACGGGGCGCTGGCGGTGTCGGCGTCGTGCATGCTGGCCGTGGCCCTACTCGGCGCGGCGTGGGCTCGCAAGAGCGGCGTGCTATGACGGACGAGCCTATCGTCCTCAACGAGACGTTCCACCAGCCAACGCGGCTGCGCATCATGACGCTGCTCACCGCCGAGCCCGGGACGGACCGGCTCGCGTACACGTTCATGCAGCAGACGCTCCGCCTGACGGGCGGGAACATGACCACGCACCTGCGGAAGCTGGAGGAGGCGGGGTACGTCGCGATGACGAAGGAGTTCCAGGAGGCGAAGCCGCGCACGTGGGTGGAGGCGACGCCGGAGGGGCGTCGCGCGTTCGCGGAGTACGTCGCCGATCTGGAAGCGTGCCTGGCGATGACGAGGCGCGCGGCGCGGGGGCGGGGGGAGTAGCGGGCTATACGACGACGACGGCGACCGCGGGCGTTACCGTGTCCAATCTCTCCGAGAGGCGGTCCTCGGCAAGTTCGAGGTCATACTGGCTCTGCAGGCCCATCCAGAAGCCGGCCGAGTTGTCGAAGAAGCGCGAGAGCAGCAGCGCCGTCTCCGCCGTAATGGAGCGCTCCCCGTGTACGATGGAATGGATGCGGCGCGCATCGACGCCGATGGCCTTGGCAAGCCGGTACTGGGTGATGTGCATCGGCAAGAGGAACTCTTCGTTGAGAATCTCCCCCGGATGGATGGGAGGAAGTTTCTCCGTGCTGTGCGCTGTAGTCTCAGTCATGGCTGTCTGCGCTCCCATGCTGCGCTCAGTGGTAGTCGACTATCTCCACCTGGTAGGCGTCTCCCTCATCCCACACGAAGCAGACGCGCCACTGGTCGTTGATACGGATGCTGTGCTGGCCCTCCCTGTCTCCTGACAAGGCCTCCAAACGATTTCCCGAAGGTATGCGCAGGTCGTTCAGATCCATGGCATTGTTGAGAAATCATGAGCTTCAGCTGCGCGCGCCGCTGGATGTCCTCGGGAAGCCTCCTTACGCGCCGCCGCTCGGCGATGGCTTGCGTATCCCTGTCCCTATAGCTCCGAATCACAACACGATAATAGTACTTCGCACTATTATTGTGGTCAATCTCTGGCACAGCTACTCGAAGTCGCCCTAGCAGAGTGTCGTTCCCACCCGATGCCTCGTAGTGGCGGGCGGCGCGAACGCGCCGTATCCTCGCGTTCGTCAGGAGATCCGGCGCACGCGAGGAGGAGTCATGGCAGTCATCGATTGCGACGCTCACGTCGAAGAAGGGCTCGAGACCTGGGGCTACCTGGACCCGGCGTATCAGAGGTATCGACCATTCCCGGTGCAGTTCCCGGAGGACACGGCGTTCGGCGCGCACAACGCGGCCTGGGTGATCGACTACAAGATCCGCCTCTACGGCGGCACGCCCACCATCATGAAGCGGGCATTGCAGAAGGGCGCCGACATCGGGGTCCAGGAGTTGACGGACATCGAGGGGCGCATCGCGGCGATGGCCGAGGCCGGCATCGACAAGCAGATCGTGTTTCCGACCATCTGGCAGGGGCCGGTGGCCGAGAACCCGGAGTTGGAGGCGGCGCTGGCCCGGAGCTGGAACACATTCATGGCGACGCAGTGCGCGAAGTCCGAGGGTCGTCTCTTCTTCGCAGCCGTCATCCCGTACCGGCGGCCCGACCTCGCGGTTGCCGAGTTGCAGCGGGTGAAGGAGCTCGGTGGCGCGGCGGGCATCTACACGCACGGCATCCCGTGGGACATGCCGCTGAGCAATCCGGCGTTCATGCCGATCTACGAGGAGGCAGCGCGGCTGGGCCTTCCCATCCTCATCCACACCGGCAGCACGTCGCCGGCGCTGCGGCACATGGCGGAGCCATACCCGCGGCCCGACCGGCAGCAGTTCCCCCAGACGAACCCGTACAGCGGCGGGCTCAACCAGGTGATCTACGGCTTCTGGCAGCTGATGGACTCGGGGGCGATGGAGCGGTTCCCGGACCTGAGGCTCGTCATCCTAGAGATCGGCTGCGACTGGGCGCCCTGGATCGTGAAGGGCCTGCGCTCGCGTACGAAGAACCGCATCGACGAGTGGCTGGGCGACCGCATCTTCGTGTCGTGCGCGGTCGGCGACGACCTCTCGTACGTCATCGACCGGCTCGGCGACGACTTCCTCGTCACGGCGAGCGACTACCCCCACGGCGACGCGTTCCGCGAAGACCACCTCGCCGAGGAGCTGGACAGGCGCGGGGACCTCGGCGCCGCGACCATCGACAAGATACTGACGGTCAACCCGCAGCGGGCGTTCAGCGGGTTGGGGTAGCGGGGCGCGCCCCCTATACCGGTATGGCAGAGGTGATCGGAACGCACCCGAGCGACGGGCGGCCTATGGTGCTCGTGGAGACGCGAGCGGAGTGGCGGGCGTGGCTCGAGCGGAACCACGAGTCGAAGGGCGCGTGGCTCGTCTCGTGGAAGAAGGCGACGGGCAGACCTTTCGTCGCCTACTCCGAGACGGTCGATGAGGCGCTCTGCTTCGGCTGGATCGACTCGCGACGGAACAAGTTGGACGAGGAGCGCGCGATGCAGTTGTTCACGCCGCGCAGACCGAAGAGCCCATGGTCACGCATCAACAGGGAGAAGGTCGCACGGCTGTCGGCGCAGGGGCTGATGGCCCCCGCGGGCATGCGGATGGTCGAGAGGGCGAAGGCGAACGGCTCATGGACGGTCTCCGACGAGGTCGAGGACGTCATTACGCCGCCGGACCTCGCCGCGGCGCTGGCGGAGGACGAGGCGGCGCGGGGGTTCTTCGAGCGCTTCCCTGACTCGTCGAAGAAGGCCATCCTCTGGTGGATCAAGACGGCGAAGAGGCCGGAGACGCGGGCTGGGCGCATCGCGGAGACGGTGTCGGCGGCTGCGCAGAACCGGATGGCGAACCACTTCGCGGGGCGGGACACTGGGCCGGCATAGGGGCGAGGGCACCACAAGGGACGCCCCACTGAGGGCCCTCACCCGCGCGCTGAAGCGCGCTGCCCTCTCCCTCAGGAGAGGGGATAAGGCCACCTGAGAAACCCCCTCGACTCCGCTCGGAATGACACGAGGGCAGGCACGCCGACGCTGTCTGCGATAGGATACGCGGCGTTATGCGGATAGACGTTCACGCGCATTACATACCGGCAACAGTTCCAGAGCTGGCGAACCGGCGGGGCGGATTCGGGCCTGCGGCGAATATGCGCGACAGCATGTCCGACCTCGACCAGCGGCTCGCCGACATGGACGAGCGCGGCATCGACGTGGAGCTGGTCTCAGCGCCGCCGTACGTGCAGAACTCCACGCCGGACCTCTGCCGCCAGATGAACGACGCGACCGCGGAGGCGATAGCGGGCTCGGAGCGGTTCATCGGGCTGGCGACGCTCCCGATGCAGGAGCCGGAGGCCGCGGCCGCCGAGCTGGAGCGCTGCATTGAGGAACTGGGCTTCCGGGGGCTGGAGATCCTGACGAACGTGCAGGGCGAGAACCTTCACGCTCCGCGCTTCGCGCCGCTGTACCGCAAGATGCAGGAGCTGGACGTGGCGGCGTTCGTGCACCCGCAGAACGTGCTTGGCGCGGACCGGCTGAGCGAGTTCTTCATGAACAACATCATCGGCAACCCGAGCGACACCGCAGTCGCCGCGGGCTGCCTCATCTTCGGCGGCGTGCTGGAGGAGATGCCTGACCTGCGGTTCGTGCTCGCGCACGGCGGCGGCACGTGTCCGATGCTGCGGGGACGGTGGGAGCACGCGTGGCGGCAGCACCTTGTGGTGGAGACGCAGATCAGCCGCCCGCCGTCCGAGTACTTCCGCAAACTCTATTTCGACACGCTCACGCACAGCACACCCGTGCTGAACTACCTCGTCGAGACGGTCGGGCACGAGCGGCTGATGCTCGGCAGCGACTATCCGTTCGGCATGGGCGACTACACGCCGCCCGTGAGCGTGCAGGCCGTGCCCCATCTCACCGACGCCCAGCGCGAGGCGATCTACTCGGAGAACGCCATCCGCGTGTTCGGCCTCGATCTCTAGCCGTGCGGCGCAAGCCGCGCTTCTGAGGTGACCCGATGACAACCACAGAGAGCAGCCCGACGGTAGAGAGCGCCGAGTTCCAAGCGGTGCTCGCGCGCATCGCCGACGCCGGCGACACGATTGACAAGGAGCGCCAGATACCGCAGGACGTCATCGACGCGATGGTGGACCTGGGGCTGTTCCGGCTGCTCGTCCCGCGCTCCGTGGGCGGACTCGAGGTCGACTACCTCGACTACCTGGCGTTGGTGCAGGCGGTCGCGACGGCGGACGGCAGCACCGCATGGTGCTTCAACCAGAACAACATCCTGGGAACGATGGCATCGCTCATGCCGGAGTCGCTGGCGCAGGAGATATGGAGCGACAGCCGAGCGATCCTGTGCAACGGGCCGCCCGCGCACTCCGAGTTCAAGCAGGTGGATGGCGGCTACTCCGTCAGCGGGCGGTGGAACTTCAGCAGCGGCTCGCGGCACGCGACCTGGGCCGTGGGGCTGGAGCGCGTCGCCGACCCCAACGCGCTGAACTGCATCATCCCGAAGGGCGAGTTCACGTTCATCGACACCTGGCAGGTGAACGGCCTCAAGGGCACGGGCAGCTTCTCTTTCGAGGCGAAGGACGTGTTCATCCCCTCCACCCGGGTGTACGTGGAGCCGCAGGCGCCGCACGAGGACGGGCCGCTCTACCTCATCCCGCGCAGCCTCTTCTTCGGCTCCGGCTTCGGCATGGTGGCGCTGGGCGTGGCGCGCTCCGCACTCGACGCCGCGATAGAGATCGCCACGCGGAAGAAGCCGCAGGAGCAGACGCTGCTGCGCGACCAGCCCGCCATCCAGCGCATCATCGGACAGGCCGAGGCGACCTGGGGGGCGGCGAACGCTTTCCTGCGGGAGAAGGCGGCCAAGCTGTGGGAGAAGGCGCTGGCCGACCACGAGCTGCCGCTGGAGCACCGCATGGAGCTGCGCCTCGCGAGCTCGCACGCCATTCGGCAGGGCGCGCAGGTGACCGACATGGCGTACTCGGTCTTCGGGTCGAGCGCCATCTTCGAGTCGATCCCCATCCAGCGGAAGTTCCAGGACTCCCACGCGATAACACAGCAGATACAGGGGCGGCTGGAGCACTACGACAGCGCCGGGCAGTACTACCTGGGGTTCGAGCCGTCAGGCCGGATGTTCTAGGGGAGCCGCATCACCTGACGCCATGCCGATGCAGGGTGAGGACAGCGGAGGTCTGCAGTACCGCATCCGCGCAGGCGCAATCATAGTCGACGGCGACTCAATGCTCCTCGTTCAGCACCAGGACGACGATTCATTCGGCGGGGAGCCGTGGTGGGTGACGCCGGGCGGCGGCGTCGAGGGAGAGGAGTCGCTCACCGAGTGTGCCCGGCGCGAGACCCTCGAAGAGACGGGGCTGAGCGTGGAGCTTGGTAGAATCGCCTACGTCGCAGTGTTCGTGGAGCCGGGCTGGTACCACTGCGAAGTGTACTTCGTAGCGGACTCTTACAGCGGGACGGTGCAGCGCAGCGAGGCCGGCACCGGCATCTTCGACCTCGACCACCTCATCAAGGACGTTCGGTTCGTTCCACGGGACGAGATGGCCGGGATGGCCGTCCACCCCGAGGCGCTGAAGACGGCGTTCTGGGAGGACCGGGCAAGCGGGTTCTCCGGCACGCGGTACCTGGGACTGCGGAAGGTGGAATGACGGAGCGAGGTGGATGTCTGTTATGGCAAGCGTGAATGAGAACGTCCGGTACGAACCCGACGAGAGCCCCCCGCCGCTGATAGCGCTGGGCGCTGGGCTGCAGGCGGCGCTGGTCATCCTCGCGCCGGTGGCGCTGACCGTCGTCATCGTGGTGCGGATCGCGGAGGAATCGGACAGCTACCTGGCGTGGGGAGTGTTCGCGGCCCTGGTCGTCAGCGGCGTCACCACCGTCCTGCAGGCCGCGCGGCTCAGACGTATCGGCGCAGGGCACGTGCTCATGATGGGCACGTCCGGGGCCTTCATCGCGGTGTGCGTGGCCGCGCTGGTCACGGCGGGCCCCGCCACGATGGCGAGCCTGATCGTGGTGTCGTCGCTGTTCCAATTCGCGATGGCGGCGCGCCTGTCGCTCCTGCGGCGGATATTCACGCCGGTGGTATCCGGCACCGTCATCATGCTGATAGCGGCGACGGTGATGCCCATCGTGTTCGGCATGCTGACGGACGTGCCAGAGGGCACCTCCTCAACAGCCGCTATCGTTACCACACTGGCAACCCTGGTCACCGTCCTGGTCCTCGTGCTGCGCGCTCCTCCAGCGTGGCGGCTGTGGTCGCCCATCATCGGCATAGCGGTGGGGTGCGCGGTGGCCGCGCCCCTGGGGGTGTACGACGCGCAGGGGATACTGGACGCAGCCTGGGTCGGCGTGCCCCTGGGCGCTTGGCCGGGGTTCGACCTGAGTCCGGGCCCCGAGTTCTGGGGGCTGCTGCCCGCGTTCGTCATCGTGACCCTGGTGGGGGCCATCGAGACCATCGGCGACGGGGTTGCCATCCAGCGGGTTTCCCGGCGCACGCCGCGGGCGACGGACTTCCGCGTGGTGCAAGGCGCGCTCAACGCCGACGGAATGGGCAACCTGCTCTCCGGCATCGCGGGGACCCTGCCCAACACCACGTATTCGAGCAGCATCGCTCTTGCGGAAGTCACCGGCATCGCTGCGCGGCGAGTGGGCATCATCATCGGCGTCATCATCGGAGCGCTCGCATTCCTGCCGAAGGTCGCAGCCGTGCTGATCGCCATCCCCAGTCCCGTGGCGGCGGCGTACATCACCGTGCTCCTTGGCCTGCTCTTCGTCCAGGGGATGAAGATCGTCATCCAGGACGGGGTGGACCACCGGAAGGCTGCGGTCGCGGGCGTCGCGTTCTGGGTGGGCACGGGCTTCCAGAACCAGTGGATATTCGCTGACCAGCTGGGCGACGGGTTCCTGAGCGTCCTGCTCGGCAACGGCATGACGTCAGGCGCACTCGTGGCCGTCATCATGATGCTGTTCATGGAGTTGACGTCCGCCCGGCGCAGGCGCCTGCAGATGGCGTTGAACACGGAGAGCCTGCCGCAGTTGGACGAGTTCCTGCGCGGCGTCGCTGCACGGGCCGGGTGGAACGATGCCTCGACGGAGCGCCTGGTGCTGGTGGGCGAGGAGACGGTGTCGAGCCTGCTGGCAGAGGACGACGACAGACTCGAACGCACGGGCGCGCGGCGGCTGGTGGTCACCGCCCGCGGCGACCACGCCAAGGCGGAGCTGGAGTTCGTGACGGGCTCCGAGGGGGAGAACCTGGAGGACCGGCTTGCGTACATGGGCGAGATGCCGGACATCGCGGACGGGCGGGAGATATCGTTCCGGCTGCTGCGGCACTACGCGTCGTCCGTGCGTCACCAGAAGTACCACGGCGAGGACATCGTCACGGTGAGTGTCGCGGGGTCGGGGTAGGCGGCCATTCACCCCCATCCTATCCCTTCCCCCATCGAGGGGGAAGGGATAGGGCATCCCACGCCTTGCCCCACCGCATGACCTGGCGGTCACCCTGGATTCCCGCCTGCGCGGGAATGACGGAAGAGGGATGCGGGGTTCCTGCCTCCGCAGGAACGACGGGACTGAGGCGCGGGGTGGCAGGAGGGGCTATGATGCGGGCAACGTTCGCTGGCAGCATCATTTGAAGCGTACCGACCAACCTCCCCGCAAGCCCCGTTTCTTCTACGGATGGGTCGTCGTAGCCGTCGCGGCGCTGGGCACGTTCAGCTCCAGCACGGAGACGTTCCCGGTCCTGAGCATCTTCCTGAAGCCCATCACGGAGGAGTTCGGCTGGACGCGCGCGGAGTTCACGGGGGCGATCAGCCTCGGCGGGCTGGTCGGGAGCGGGGCGGCGCTGGCTACTGGCCCCATCGTGGACCGGTTCGGGCCGCGCTGGGCGCTCACGTTCGCGTACACGCTCATCGGCGTGACGTTCGTCCTCATGTACTTCATGTCAGAGCTGTGGCACCTGTACGGGTTGCAGATATTCGCACGGAGCATGAATACGGGCGTCCTCTCCGTCGCCTCGGCGGTCATCGTGCCGAACTGGTTCATCGCCAAACGCGGCAAGGCGACTGCGCTCGCGGGGCTCGGCTTCCCCGCCGGGTCGTCGCTCATACCGCTGTTCATCGCGTTCATCGTCAGTGTGTACAGCTGGCGGGAGGCGTCGCTCGGCGCGGGGGTCATGATCCTCGTCGTCTCCGCCGTCCCCACCGCACTGCTGCTGCGGCGCAGGCCGGAGGACATGGGCCTGCGGCCGGACGGCGCGCCGCCGGAATCCGCGTCGGACATGCCGGCCCGCGACCTGCGCATGACCGACCGCTCCATGCGGCTGGGGCAGGCCGCGCGACACCCCGCGCTCTACCTGCTCATCATCGCGGTCTCGCTCTGGTGGTTCGGACGCACCGGCGTCATGCTCCACGCCGTGCCGTACATGACGGACACCGGCCTCTCCGACGCGGTCGCGGTGGGCGCGCTGGCCGCCCACTCGGCGATCGGGGCGATCGGGGCGTTCGCGGCGGGGTTCCTGCGCGACAAGATCAGCGTGCGGTACCTCATCGCGGGCGACTTCCTGATGAACGGGCTCGCGTTCGTGCTGCTGCTTGCCGTGGACACGCCGCTGCTGGCGATGGCGTGGGGCGTGTTCTACGGACTTTCGCAGGGGGCTGCCGTGACGCTGCAGCGGCTGGCGTTCGCGGACTACTACGGGCGGCGGCACCTCGGCTCGATCGAGGGCGTCGCGCGGGCGTTCACGAACGTGACGCAGGCGGCGGGCCCGCTCGTCGCGGCGCTGGCGTTCGACGTGACGGGAAGCTACCGCATCATCTTCGTGGTGTTCGTGGTCTCGAACGTCGCAGCGGCCGTGCTGGCGGGGGGGGGGGGGGGGGCGCCCCGGGCCCGCCGCGGGAGGGCAAGCGGAGGGGAGGCGCCCGGCGACAACAGCACAAAAAGCGTGAAAGCGCACCACGAGAAGCACAAGAAAA
>VXQP01000002.1:13651-18188 GCA_009838965.1 Chloroflexota bacterium
GGCCCGCGGGGCGCGGGGCGGGCGTCCGCCGTGCGGGGACGCAACCCAATAATCTTGGGGGGTTGGGTGCTCGCCACCGGCCCTGGGCCCGTGCGGGGGGGGGCGGCTAAGCCGCCCGAGATTCCGGAGGAGGAGGGACAAGGGTAAGGGCGCCCTACACCAGACCGAAGGGATACGAGGTTCCTGCCTGCGCAGGAACGACGAGATACACAGAACGAGGCACGGCTGCGGAAGAGCCGTGCCTCGTAGTTTGCTCTCTGGATTCCCGCCTTCGCGGGAATGACGGAGATCCCTAGATCTGGCCGGAGCGTTGGAAGACCTTGCCCTCGGTGGCGATGGTGGGGGCGACGACAAGTTCGGCGCGCTCGTGGAACTCGGGGATAGTCTGCGCGCCGACCATGCTCATGCACATCTGCAGCGCGCCCACGAGGTTGTGCGTGCCGTCCATGCGGTGGCTGGGGCCGAAGAGCACCTGCTCCAGGCTGGCGTGGGTGCCGACGTTGATGCGCGTGCCGCGCGGGAGCGCAGGGTGCGGGCTCGCCATGCCCCAGTTGAAGCCCCGGCCGGGCGCCTCGTAGGTCTGGGCGAACGGGGTGCCGATCATGACGCCGTCCGCGCCCGCCGCGATCGCCTTGCAGAGGTCGCCGCCGATGCGGATGCCGCCATCCGTGATGACGCTGACGTACTTGCCGGTGCGGGAGTAGAACTCGTCCCGCGCCGCGGCGACCTCGAGCGTCGCCGAGACCTGCGGCACGCCGACGCCGGTGACGTCGCGGGTCGTGCAGGCCGCGCCGGGTCCGACACCGACGAGGATGCCGTCGATGCCCTGCTCCATCAGTTCGAGGGAGGCGCTGGCGGTGACGGTGTTGCCGACAACGACCGGGACGCCGATCTCGCGGACGAGGTCGTTCAGTCGCAGACCGGTGAAGCTGCTGGAGATGTGGCGCGCGGTGGTGACGGTGGACTGGACGACGATGATGTCGGCGCCTGCCTCGACCGCCAGGGGGGCGAGCCGCTTGGTGCGCGCCGGGGTCACCGACACCGCGGCGACCGCTCCGGCGTCCTTGATCTCGCGCACGCGCCGCCCGACGAGGTCCTCGCGGAACTCGGCGGTGTAGACGCGCTGCATGACGTCGGTCGCCTCCTCCCTGGGGGCGGAGGAGATGGCGTGCAGGGCTTCGGTGGGGTCGTCGTAGCGGCAGTAGAGGCCTTCGAGATTCATGACGCCGAAACCGCCCGCTTTAGCCATCAACCCCGCAAAGGCGGGGTTGACGATGGCATCCATGGCGGAGGCGATGATGGGAATCGAGAAACGGTATGGGCCGATGGCGAGCTGGGTGACGGAGAGCTCGGGGTTGGTGGTGACGTCGCCGGGTACGATGGCGACTTCTTCGAATCCGTAGGTCCTTCGGAGTTCCTTTATACGGACTGCTGGTAGCACCATCGCACGGCCCCCCTTCGTGTAGTGGTTATTAGAGCAAATGTAACAAAGCGGCAGGGCGTTAGTCAACGTTTGAGATAGATTTCACAATCATTTTCGGGCTCACACCCCAGCCCCACCCCAGTTCCGCTGGAATGTGGCGAAGTGCGTCTAGTTGAGGACGCGGTTGGGGAGCCAGAGGACGATCTGAGGGAAGAGGATGAGGATGCCCATGGCCGCGGCGTCCATGATGATGAAGGGTATCTGGGCGCGGAAGATGGTGCCGATGGAGATGTGCGGCAGTACGCCCTTGACGACGAAGAGCGTCAGACCGAAGGGGGGCGATTCGTTGCCGATGACGATGTTGATGAGGAAGAGGATGTAGAACCAGATGGGGTCCCAGCCGAACGCGGGGATCAGCGGGGCGACGATGGGAATGGTGATGAGCATGATGGCGACAGGGTCGACGAAGAGTCCCAGGATGATGACGGCGAGCTGGATCAGCAGCAGGAGGAGGATGGGGCTGACATCAAGCCCGGTGACGAACTCGAGCAGGCCCTGGGTCGCACCGGTCATGGCCAGCACCTGTCCGAACCCCTTCGCGCCCGCCACGATGAGCAGGATCATGGTGGCGATGCGCACGACGCCCATCACCGAGTTCGCAAGCACCTTGAGGTTCAGGCGCCGGTAGAGCGCGGTCACGACGATAGCAGCCAAGGCCCCGGTCGCCGCAGCCTCGCTCGGCGTCGCAATGCCGAGGATGATGAACCCCATGACGCTGAAGATGACGACGCCGAGCGGCAGGAGCTTGGCCGCCAGGACGATCCTCTCCATCCACGTGACCGACTCGTACGGGTAGCTCGGTGTCAGGGAGGGGTTGAGGTATGCCCGTACAGCGATGTACACGGCATAGATGCCCGCGATCATCAGTCCCGGGATGAGGCCGGCGATCAGCAGACGCCCTGCCGAGACGCTCGCGAGGCTGGCCAGCAGCACCGCAAGGGCGCTCGGCGGGATGATGGCCGCCAGCAGGCCGGACGACGTGATGACGCCGATGCTCAGCCTGGGGTCGTAGCCGCGGCGCTCCATGTCCGGGTAGAGGGTCGATGCGATGAGCGCGGTGTCGGCCATGCCCGCTCCGCTCAACGTGGCGAGCCCTGTCCCCGCGCCGAGCGACACGAAGAGCAGCCGGGCCCGCACCCTGCCGATCCACTTGTCCGTCGCCTCCATGACCATGTCGATGACGCGGGAGTGGAACAGCACCTCTCCCATGAGGAAGAACATGGGGATGGCGATGAGCGTGAAGGTGGTGACGGAGTCGAATACGCTCCCGATGATGAGTGTGAGGCCGACGGTGCCGCCAGTGAGGAGCACGAGTCCGATGATGTTCAGCCCGAGGAACGCGAACGCAACCGGTATGCCGGTCAAGAAGGCGATGATGAGCGAGCCGAAGATGATGCCGAGGACGAGCCACCACTCCATGGCTCAACCCTCCCTTCCACCCACGAGGCAGCGCATCGCCTTCACAGCGACGACGCTCCCTCACGGGCCTCGGTCTGTGCTGCCGACTCGCGGGTTGCCCGCGCGAAGCCAACGGCTTGCCGCGTGAACTCGATGGCAAGGAGCAGGAAGCCGAACGGGATGACCCACCAGAGAGCCGCCTGGGGGACCTCGATGGCGGCGCCCCGGTAGAAGTTGCCGAACCGGATGGACTCGAGCGTGGAGTCCGTCGTGACCCATGCAAGGACGAGGCTGACGACCGCTCCGAGGACCGAGGAGAAGAGGTTGAGCAGCCGCGCTCGGCTGGGGTTGAGGCGTTCCACCAGCAGCAGCATCCGCGCATGTCCGTTCTCGTGCAGGATGTGCGCCGACGCCAGGAAGGTGACGAAGAGGAGGATGTACTCGCCTCCCTCCACTATCCAGGTAAGCGAATCATCGAAGAGCCAGCGCATGACGACGTTCACGCCGATGGAGAGCGCCAGCGCCATGACGAGCACGCCGGAGGCGTAGAAGCCATAGCGCACGAGGCCGTCGTAGAGGGCGGTGATGCGCGCCAGATACCTGCTGAGCCGGTCTTGCGTCATGCGCGGTCTCCGGCCCTAGAGCGGGTCGAGGCAGAAGCTCTTGACGATGCGGTTGAACGCGGCGGGTTGCTCCCGGTAGGAGTAGTGCCCGGCACCGTTCAGCACGTGCATCTCCGCGTGGGGTGTGGTCGCCGCGATGCGCTCGAAGAGCCGCTGTCCCAGCGGCAGAGGCGCCGAGAGGTCGTTGATGCCCCAGATCACGAGCGTGGGAACGGGTATGCCGTCGTCGTCGATCATGCGCACGGTGTCACTTCGCACGCGGTTGATGCTCGGCAACCACTGCCCGTGGCGGATCTCGGCCATCGTGGCCTGGGCCTCCTGGAACTTGGGGAGTTGCGCGATCTCCAGCATCCGGTCCACGTAGTCGTCGGTGATCTGCTCCCGCGAATACGCCTGACCGTCCATCTCCAGCCGGACCGACTCCCGGGTGGGCGGCCCCTGCGGCACGCCGAGGAAGATGTTCTCGTACCAGCGGAGCGAGGGAAACATCGGGTTCTCCGGCGAGAGCGTCGCGCTGTCGACGATGATGAGGTTCTTCACCAACCCCGGATGGTCGAGGGTCAAGCGGGTGACGAGCAGCGCGCCGCGCGACTGCCCGGCGATGTTGACCTGTGAGAGGCCCAGCTTCTCGATGAGCCGGTGGGTGTGCTGCAACTGGTACTCGAAGGTGTAGTCCTCCAGCTGCGGGGGATTGCCGGTGTGGCCCTGACCGAGCTTGTCGATGCAGAACACGTGGAACCGCTCGGCGAGGCCGGGGAGGTTCAAACTCCACCTGTCGAGGCCGTCGAGCGTCCCGATCTCGCCGCCGCTGAAGAGGAGCAGCGGTTCGCCGGCGCCGTCCTCGTAGTAGCGCACGTTCACCCCGTCCACGTCGACGAAGTGGAGTTTGCTCCGGTCGAGCGAATCGGCGATGGGCATGCTGTGCCTCCGGCAACAGACAGGGCCGGGGGGGGGGGGGGGGCGGGGCCCGCCCCCCGCCCCCGGGGGGGTGGTTGTCCCTCGCCCGGCCGCAGCCCGGCCCGGGCACGAGCCC